>JBFWPK010000001.1:0-409391 GCA_050250045.1 Pyrinomonadaceae bacterium
AGCTTTAAGGATGCCTCTGAAGCAGATCAAGAAATCAGGGAACAGGCGATTACTGAAATCTTGAAGAATGCAGAAGTTCGAAATAAGCAATGAGCGGCCAGACCGGAAACAATAATACCAAATCTTCAGGCGGCATTGCTCCCTTCGGGTATCGTTGGCAAGGCGGCCAATTAATAGTTGACGAGTCCGAAGCTCAAGTTAGAAAACTTATCTACGAACTATTTCTCAAACACAAACGCAAACGAGTCGTCGCCAGTCTCTTAAATGATCTCGGCTACCGTACCAGAAGCGGCTCGCAGTTTTCGGACACAACCATCGACCGGCTCATCCGCGACACAACCGCCAAAGGAGTCCGAATCGAAAACGGTCAGACTGTCTATGTCGAGCCTATTGTCTCGGATGAGCTGTGGGAAAGGGCCAACAACTTCTTGGGAGAGAAACAAACAAGGCCCCCGGTTCATCTTTTCGTTGGTCTCATCCTTTGCGAGTGCGGCGGGCCAATGAACATCAACCATCTTCAAAATTACGTCTGCTCAAATTGCCGCATGAAGATCAGGGCGGGCGATCTAGAAGAAATCTTCCTGACCCAACTCATAAAACTCGAAATCCTAAAAACAGATCATCCACTGGAAGAAATCTGGCAAACCTTATCGCCCAAAGAAAAGCGAGTCCTGATTGAAAACGTCATCAGCAAAATCATGGTCGGCCGCACCGATATCGATATGGAATTCGCCTTTCAGGCTCATTCCTTTAAAACGCCGACAACTTTGCAACAAAACGCTTCAACCAACAAAAGTGCCGATTTGATCCACCCCGAATCGAAACAGCCTTCGCCAAGTGAGCCGTTGATGAGCGAGGCCGAGGCCGCCCACTTCCTCGGTATCTCCAAGATGACGCTACTAAGACGGCGAAACGCCGGAGAGATCGGCTTTTACCGCGTCGGCTTTCGCATTCTATATTCAAAGGAAAAGCACCTGATACCTTTTCTAAATAAATGCGAGAAATAAAGTGGGCCGCGCTAGGAAACTTTCTAGGAAAAGATCAAAAGCCTGCCGAATTACGACAGGCTAACTTATTGATTTAATTGGCTCCGCAGGTAAGACTCGAACTTACAACCCTTCGGTTAACAGTCAGAGGGATATAAGTTTCCACGACTTTCCACTTCTCTCTAAATAATACATTGTATTGATAGTTACGATTTGACATCTTTTCAGAGTATTTCATAGAATTACCCATCTCACCTAAGTCTCACCTGGTTGTAGGTGAGAAATTGGGTGAGACAAGTGAGGTGCTTATGGAAATCACAGCAAAGGTTTTCAAACGGAAAAGCGGAAAGTCAAAAGGTAAATGGACGGCTCGCGTCTCATACTTCGATCACCTCACAGGAGTGATGCGGACTATTGAAAAGGCCAAAGACAAACGCGCAGATGCGATAGATGAACGCGACCGCCTGGTAAATGAGATCAAAAAGTCTCACGGCGGAATCCGCGAAGGCGAGCGAATGACGTTTGCCCTTCTTACCGAGATTTCTTGTAAGCAGTTTTATAAACCGGCCGTAATAGAGAACGGAGTCAAGACCGAAGGCGTTCGCTCATTCGCCAGTATCAAAAGCGCCCTAAAGAATCTTAATCTGTATTTTGGCAAAAGGCGCATAGGTGAGATCACGACCGAATCTCTTTTTGACTACAAACAGCGACGAAGTAAACAGGGGGTGAAGATCGCAACCGTTAATCGCGAGCTTGAGGCGATGCGTCGAATGATGCGCTATGCGTTTTCGAAAGGCTGGATCGTGCGAGACATCTTCTTCGGAGCTAAAGTGATCGTCAATTCCGCCGAAACCGTTAGGACTCGTATCCTATCTGAAAGTGAACAGAAGAGGCTTCTGGCAGCGTGCGAAGGCGAACGAGACGTTACTTATGAGCGGCATCATTTCGGCAGGACAGAGACCATCACAGCAAGATTGAAAGCCGATAACCCGCACTTGAAGGCGATCATCCTTCTTGCCGTAGATGCGGGAATGAGGCGCGGTGAAATTCTCAAGCTTACCTGGGATGACATCGACCTAGACGCCGGAATCGTAACTGTTAGGGCAAGCAATACGAAAACTGAAAAGATGCGACTTGTGCCCCTAACGGACAGAGCTAAGGCCGAACTTGGACGCGTCCGAACTTTCGCGCCGGAGGGCGAAGAACGCCCGTTTCCGTTTGTTGACTTTAAGAATAGCTGGCGGACCGCAAAACGCATCGCTGGGATCGAAGACCTTCATTTCCACGACCTGCGGGCTTCCGCCATAACACGCTGGCAGAGGGACGGTGTTCCACTGCTGATCGCCTCCAAGATAGCCGGACACTCGGACACCCGGACAACTGCGAAATACTACACCTCCGCCGATATTGAGATAGTTCAGGCCCTAGCAGAAACGATGAACCGGAGACACGCTGAGGCGTCGATGGAGAGTGCGGAACCGGCCTTGGTCAATTAATGCAGGCAGGTTGATAACCACACAGATTAGCGGAAGGAATTCCGGTGAGCCGATTCTGAGTCAATCGTGAGCCTATTGAGCCAATCATGAGCCCATTAAAGATTAGACTACTTCGTATACCGCGCTCTGGCCTTTCGACCCCTTGTTAATCAAGATGCCCTTGATTTCAAGGTCGGCAATATCTCGGCTAGCTGTTGCTTTTGAAACGTCCGCAACTTCCTGATATTTGGAATTGGTAATGGAGCCGTTTTCCAAAGCAAATAAAACCGCTTTGATCTGCCTCTCACTCAACCCCAGTTTTTTCAGGTTTCCTTTCGTATATCGATTCTTAAACAACGTCACTTGCACGCCACCATCGAGCTCGACGATTTCCGGTTCCGGCAATTCAGCTTCGAGGCACGCGTTTATGATCTTCAGCGTGCCCCGCCCCCAAGCATCTATGTAGCCGCCCTTAAAACAGACATCGGCAATCAGTGGATTACGGGGGCGCGAGGGATGCGATCGTCTCAGTGCTTCGAGGTTCAAACCTGCAGGCAACGCTCCTTCGTTCCAAATCGAGAACTTGTTGTCATACATTCTGATCTGAACCGCTGCGCCCATATAGCTCCGATGGACCAGCGAGTTTAGAAGCATTTCGCGAACGGCGGCAACGGGGTACTCACCCTTTTCAATACGTTGAAGCCCTTCAAAATCGATGGGGTTTGCAAAATACTTTCGGTTCAGAATATCCGCTGTTTCATAGAGTAAATGCAGCAGATTTCCATCGAGTACGTCCTGAAATTTGAGATCATCATCCGCTTCGCCGAAACGTCCGATCCGTACCTGCTGGTTTGGGAAGAAGCGCGCGGGCTCTTTGCCGAACAGTACAAGCGCGGCGCGTTTTATCTGCGCATTGTCGATCAATCGAAGCTTTTCAAGGAATTCGCGCAGCGAAACTTCACCGTCATCGGGAAGGCGGCCCGATTTGGCGGCGTCGCGCTTGTAGCGATCAACGGTTTCCTCATTGATGTCGTCCAACGAACCACGCGGCTCGACCGCATCGTCCCAGGTTCGCCCGGCCTTTCTCAGCAGAAATTCATTAAGGGCATTGCCCGTCAGTTCTAGCTTGGTCGCGCCGCTACGGAAATAGTATCGGCCTCTAAGAGAGATCGGGACATCGTAGGGTGATGTAACAATCTCGATAACTTCCAACCCATCTTTTTCAAGGCGATTCACGTCCACAAGAATTCCAAGCTGGTTTCTAACCTTATTCGGTATCGCTTCCATCAAATGGTACGAATCGGCGACGCCGACCGTGTTGCCATCGTCGTCTATTCCTATGAAGATTGTGCCGCCACTTGAATTTGCAAAACCGCAAATCCACTTTAGGTAATCGTCGTGCCAGCTTTCCTTGTATTCGATGTTCTGGTCTTCAGGCATTTTCAAGTGCGAAAGTCTTTTGTCCCCGGCGTCGAGTTCCTCGCTTGTCGGCACATAGCTGCTTCACGCTCTAACCCGCGCCCCTTTTTGCAAGTAGTTTTCAAGGTTCCTTGTCAGCTTTGGTTGGTTCTTCAACTCGCATTCCCATACGACTCGAACTCGCCACCCAAGCTTCTTCAAGTTTGCAATGTGTTCTCTATCGCGATCAGCATTCCGCTGCAGTTTTGGTATCCAATATGCCGGATTAGTTTTCGGCGTCGAGCATCGCTTGCATCCCGAATGGCGGTGCCAAAAGCAGCCGTGCACAAAGATCACAGCGCGATGCTTCCTTAGAACGATATCGGGTTTTCCTGGCAGCTCTTTTCTATGGAGGCGGAAACGAAAGCCTGATCTGTGAAGAATAGATCGCACGACCATCTCCGGGGTTGTGTCACGGCTGCGAATCTGCGACATGTTCCAGCTGCGTTGTTCGGATGTAATACTGTCTGCCATCGGCCATGATTACTCGCTGATAACCAATCCTTCGATGCTCGCTTTCTGTGCAAGTTCGTATAGAATCTTGGACTGTTTTTCAGTTGGAAACGGAATCGAGCCCAGTGATTTTTTCCTTAGAATATCCATCTGCGTAGCGGATACAGCCGATCCCGCGCCGCTTCTCATAAAATAGTCGTAGATTTGCTTCCAAGTTGAACTCGGTGTTGAATAGACGAACGTTTCAATCTGGACACTTGCTTCCAGCGCCTTCTCGGCCTTCTTCGTCTTTACCTCGTACTTTTGCTCTTCACGACTGATCAGCAAGCCTTTAGGAATCACAGTAGTTAGGCGAAGTTCTTTTACGCTGTCCCAGCAAGCTTCCCGTTTACACCACTGCGAAATGTTGGCTGTACCCTCGGGAGGGCCTGTTATGGCTTCATAAACACGTTCTGAGATTGTTTCAAGAACTTTAATAAGATCCGAAGGCAAGGCTTGCAATTCCCAGATCAAGCCAAAGTTCAGGAACTGCTTCATCTGTTTCACACAATAGGAAAGGTAGGCGATGGTATAGGTGACGGTTTGAGCGCGAAATCCGCCGTCATACCAGCTGGATCGGGAAACGAGCTTCTCTACGCCGCGGAAAAGAATAACGCGAGAAACAGCATCCTTGAAATAGAGTTCGTTGATCGACAAATTGTCATCTTCTAACTGCTTCGTGATATTTTCAGCGAAATACCTGAAGCTCTCCTGCGCTCCCTTTGAGACGATATTGGGTTTTTGAAGCCAGGAAACCTCGCTCTTCGCAAGGAAGGTCTTGTCGAGATATTGCGCCTTAGGATTTTCAAGCAGAAAGGCCTTCTTCTTTGCCGGCGTCATGAAGCGTTGTTCGTTCAGGTATTCGCCGCGCGCTCGCTCATAAAACCAGTGGGCCCGCCTCTGAGCTCCTGAAGCGGCGGGAGCCCAAACTCGGGTTGAGTAGTCTTTCATTTCCTTATGAAAAGGACTGTCCGAGAAGAAGTCAGACGCATTAACTTTGTTTTGCGTATTGGCATATCTCGATACATCCGAGACAAAGGTATGTTCCTGCTCTTTCTCTTTGACGACGGATAACTTCATTGTACGGCTACCTTAGAAATATCGAGCTTCTTACTTGCAGCGTAAATCGATGACGTGGTTTGCCCGCCATTCACAATTTGAAAGTTCTTGATCGTTTTGATGTTTCCTTTCGCATCAAACTCCAAGTCCGAAGCGGTAGCGGTAATGCCGTTGTTGTATGCAAAGAACATTTCCGGCTTGAACTCGATCGTATTTCTCAGACCGATGTTTGTGTTGCCGCGAGCTCCAAGAAACGTTCTGACATTTTGCTCAAAAATCTTCTGACCGTAGTTTTCGTAAATAGATGCCGATACTTGCGCCGGTACAACTGATCGACAGTTTTGGTTACTGCAAGCTGAGCAAATTTTGCCAATCCCACAGCCGTCGTTCAAAGACATCCGTTGGATTGATCTCGTTCTCAGATCGATGAGTGTGCGAAATTAAGTCCTCGCAAAGTACGCGGAACATCTGCCAATCCCGCTTATCGTGAAGCACTAGGAAAAGTTCACCTGCCCGCTGCTTTGAATTCCGCCACAGAATCGACATTCCTTTGAAACGAACTAACACGTCATCCTCTTCAAAAGTTTTATCGGATTTCAAAAAAAGGCCATAATTGCCGTCCAGGTCTCTCATCCAATAGAAATCACGCTTCGTCTCAAACTCAATTCGTCTTTGAGTCGAAACGTCCATCGATTCCCATGGATTCATACAGTCTTTCATAGTGATGTCAGAATTTGTTGGATAATCTATATTGCATTGACAAGATGATACTCGACCTGCATTCGAGCCAAAACGTCTTTCTTCTCGAATGCCAAAATCTTCGCGGGATTCCTAAAAATCTTGAACATCGGAATGTCATCCAAGTTCGAAACGACAGTCAGAACGTAGTCGTCCTTATATTCTTCGGCTTTTTTATACTCCTTTTCGGTAAGCCTTAGCTTGCCGCGTTTCTCACGAATTCCCTTAACCTCCGCTAGGAATGTATCGCTATTCTTATCTACTTGGAAGTCATAGCCATCCCCGAATAGCCGAGCATCCTCGACCCTTCCACCTTCGAACATTTCGATTGAACTGAAATTTGCCAGAAAGAACATTTCGGCCTGAAGGCCTGTTTTCTGCAATTGTTTGAAACGTGATTTCGCTATTGGTTTTAATTTCGGCGCCTGAACCCGTGGCAACGATCTTGGGAAAAGTGTTCTCAATTCCGCCTTTACGACATTCGCAAAGTCTTCCACGTCTTCGGTGCCAAACAACGAGTCGATAAGAATCTTTCGATGAATGTACGCGTCTCCTTTCTGCCACCAGCCTCTGCGACCGTTGTCAGGAAAAAATGGATCGAATAGATCCATTCGATTTTTCACGGTGCCAACTGTTTCGGCGACACCGATCTCGACGCAAAAATTATAGAATGCCGTTTTAGTACTGAAACCAAACTGCTTGATGAAATCGTCGTTAAACTTTGAGAGTCCATAGCCGATCAAATTTAGAATTTCGTAGTTGAAGTGGCGATTGCCCGATATGGCCATATTTTCACTCTGTTTAGTTCGCAGTTCGATTTCGCAGGCTTGCTATCGGTCCAAGCCGCGGAAGGTACCCACGCCCGAGATCAGGACGAATGGCCTGCAAATTGAAGTACTCCTTCGGAGATAGCCTGCGGGGGAACGGTTTATCGAGAACTATTGGAATATTATGTCCGCCCAAACCCATGTTCGCGGTGAGCGTCGGACAAACATTTGACTTGTTCTCGCGAACAAACCATCGCCTGTATTGGTAAACAATGCCCGGCTTCGTTACCGCGTCTCTTACCCGCTGATGAATTTTGCTATTCGTGTCACCATAAAAGTCAGACGGCTCTGCCGTTTCCGGCTCAAGAAAATCGACGACAGGACGGGGGGCTTTGCCAAGCGGCGGCGGTATTGTGAAATTCGATGACAGGGGTGCCCGATCCAAATCTCTCAGGTCGTTGATCTTAACTGGTGCTTGATAGCGAAAAGTCTTCTCACCACGAAATCCAACGATAAAGATCCGCTCTCGTCCCTGTGGAATATCGGTATACTCGCTCGCCCTCAGTATAAAGGGGATGAACGAGTATCCGGCTTTTTCAATTTCGGCGGCGACTACGCTGAACGACTCGCCATTATGGTGAGTCGCCAACGTTTTTACATTCTCAAGAAAGTAGGCGCGCGGCGAGAGTTCGTCCAATAGCCGCACTACATCGTGAAACAGGTGCCCCCTAGGATCGTCAAATCCTTTTGCGCGTCCGGCCTGAGAAAAAGGCTGGCACGGAAAGCCTGCAGTCAGAATGTCGACCGGGTCAGTATTGTCCCGCGTAATTTCTTGTACGTCGTGGTTCGACGTGAACGCTACGTCTGGATGATTGATGAGATAAGTGCGACGCGAATTGTCATCTAGTTCATTTGCCCAGGCTATATTGCACGACGCATTCTTGAACGCCTGACATATGCCGCCGACGCCAGCAAACAAACTTCCGACTGTGTATGAGGTGCCATTCGATGCCATTTATTGTGGATGAAATAAATAACCGCATATGTTACCTCATTTTCCAGGCTGAGGCGAGGCGCGCCTATGTCTCATTCGCGCTCCTTCGCAAAAAGCTGGGGCTGGTACAAACTCACGTCCGTCCACAATTAGGTTAGCGCTCGCTTGCCGTTTTCGTGGGGGCGTCCGCTTTTATTATTCCTTCGACATTCTTCACTGAAAGTATCCAGATCGATTCGACGGTAGAGGACTGTGCTTGCGATCCGATAAAACGGCAGCTGACCGCCGCGTCGTAAGCGCCAGAGGGTAAGCGTCGAAGTTCTCAGGTAATCCGCGGCCTCTTTGTTTGTCATGAATTCGTTTGGCATAAACGACTCCGACAGAGAGAACATCTCTTGCTGTCGCTTGCAAACCCGCGCAAAGACCGTGCCGCGAGAATTTGTCAGTCTGTCAAAGCAAGTTGTTTTGTTTTTCCCAGGATTCACCGGTTTCCCGACGACGTTTCGCGGCCGGGAATCTGGCTTTGGTGAATTGCTGCACCAATGGAACATTTTTGATTCGTGGTGCCGCCGTCTGTTCGCTTCGGAGGCCTTCGCGAACGTCGCTACCGTCGTCCGATAACTCTTTTTATGTCCTTCGGCACAAAGCCGCCTGCGGACATAAAAAGATCATTATCGTACGCCGTCCGCTCCTGCTCTCTCGCTGTGCGGCGGCTCGTTCCTCGCACGCCGACTCCGCTCGTTCGCGACGGCTATCCCAAGAAATCTAGACGCTTCCGTTGGCTGCGTTGAATCAAGAACCGACTAAAAATGAAGGCCCATGCAGAGGTGACAATTCTTGTGGTGAAGTAGACGATCGTTATCATGTCAGCGACAAATCCTGCTGCCCTTTTTGTGCCGCTCACATCCTCAAAGAACGAACATATTTTAATTGCATCGCCGGCCCCTTTCGGCTCCCGATACGCACGCCGAACAGAGTATCTTGACGGCGGTTCGACGACCCTTGTCTGCCAAAAAGGTGGTGTGAAAAGCCAGAAAAATTAGCGGCTATCAGGAGGTTGATATCCGTGTTTTTTCATCGGCTTTTAAAATGTCGAAAATTACGATCAAGCTGTACGACAGGATAGACCAAAATCTGACCCCCGTCAGAAGGTTAAGTAGTGTAATTAAACGAGTTCCGGCGTGTAACTTTGATTACAAGCCGGTGTCACTGTTGTCACTTCCGCTTTCGGTACGCAATTTGCTGGGTTTCGCGATACTTGGTTTCTGACCATTTCGGGATCTTGTCACCGCGAGGAGAGCAAAATATGAGGAGGCGCGAAGCGGATTCTTTTATCGGTAAATTGGACGAGATCGAGTACGAAAAATGCGGCGGGTCCTTGTATCTGAGATTGCTCGAATCAGACGAGAAAAAGATCGAAGATCTTGCCAAGCTGTCCGGCGAGAAGCGATCCGTTATAGCGCAGAGGTTGATCCATGCGGCGCTATCGAACGATAAGATCAATCTGGGCCCGGGAAAGCTCGAAAGTAAGGTCGATGGGCTGATTAAAAGCGAGAGCGAATCGCGGTTCGCTTTAGAGACAATTCTGGACCGGCTTTATGGGCTGGACGACCGTGTCGGAAGCGTCGAAGAGAAGCTCGAAACTAGCCAGGAAGATACGCAAAACTCAACCGCGATCTTGCGTGAACTTTACTGCATGCTGAACGTCGCGGTTTCTTCGCTTGATCTAACCTTTTCGAAGCTGCTTGAGTATACCTCGCCGAACGATCGCGAACGCACCAACAGCGGGCTGGTCGCCGATACCGTTATGGCCAAGCTGCTCGCGCGTTCGATAAGAGATCTTGCTCGCTGCTGCACTTTTCACAACATCGATTTCGATGAAGAGGCAGCGAACGAACTTTACATCGCCACGAAGATGAAACCTGAAGATGGATGATAAATGCACCAACATGGCGAAAAAATGTTCCACAGCCGTTCAGTTCTCCCCAATAGTAGCCACGCTATTCGACCAGCAGGCAGGCCGACAACGATTCATGCAATCCCATCCGACGGACGACCACATCGACGCCTAACCACGAACGACAGCCTTAAGAAAGGAAGAAAAAAAAGCGGAAGGCAGGTAGATAAGGGGAGATAGATTAGTCTTCGAGCCAATAGAGCTGTATAACTGGGAAGTTTGGTGGCTGGACGGTTTCCAGCTCGAAGGCAAGCACGTCCGGAATCCATCAGACTAGAGGGACGAGTCGGCGGCGTAGAGTTTCCGATTCAGCCATTTCGGGCGGTTGTTTTTTTGTGATGACCCAATCTGCCACTTGCCGGACTTCTTTGCGCTAGCTCCAAAATTGGGGCGATTGGATCTTCCTGAGTGAGATTTTAGGTGAGACAAACAGAAAGGGCATCTCGTAATTTCACGAAATGCCCGTATTGATTGGCTCCGCAGGTAAGACTCGAACTTACAACCCTTCGGTTAACAGAAGACAAAATTCGTTACGTTGCAGGGTTGTTTAATGTTACTAAGTATCTGTGCTTACTGTAGTTATGCGAATTTTGTTCGACCGGTGATATCAGGTCATAATCGGTAAAAAATCGCCCAATTTCGAGGGGTTATGACACAATCCATGACACAATTTCCGCGGTGCGTTTCTGTGACATTTGGTAATAGATAGGCTTCCGAACGGCTCGATAATCCTGCTCTCTTTGCCATCGAAAGTTCATATCAATATAAATCTTAATTCATAACGATTTCAATGGTCCACTTTACTAATTCCAAGCATTTCTTTTCTATATGCATGCGCTGTCTTGCGGATCATTCATAGCTTGTTGGTAACCCCTTCGATCTCTGAAAACATGTCCAGTTTTGTTCACAAATAAACTGGACATCCGTGTTGAGGCATTCAAACGAGAGAGCGATCAACTATCGTTTCACGGTGACGCCCAGTTCCGAACGGCCAACGTCCGGGCAGCTTGCCATCTGAAGGCCGGCATCGCCCGCAGCGGTGCATACAATCGGACCCTTACACCGTTCGGTTTTCAGGGTGAGCGTCGATCCTGCTGGGAGGCGACCAAGCTTTACACCGATATCTCGCCATTCTTTTACGCGAACAAGATCAACGAACCGATCCTGCTCATTCACGGCGAGGCCGACGACAATCAGGGAACATTCCCAATGCAGTCAGAGCGCCTATTCGCCGCAGTAAGCGGTAATGGCGGCACTGCGCGCCTGGTTATGCTTCCGCTTGAGTCACACAGCTATACAGCAAAGGAGTCGGTCGAGCAAACACCCTACGAAATGGTCCATTGGTTCGACAAGCACGTGAAGAATGCCAAACCACGCGGACAGAGACGGATCAGGGACGGTCCTGCCGAAAGACCGAAATCGCTTCCGCAGTAGGATTCGGGACTGGAGTTTCACAATGTTCCTGTTGCGCTCTAATCAATGGAAATGCTTTAAATAAACTATGAGTGGAGGATAAGTATAAAAGCTGTATTCAAGAACGCCTGGCCATACCAGGATGACGTCATGACGCTGCCCGTTGCTAGCGTGGATAAGGCAGTACCGTTCTATGAATCGATCATGGGCTTTACTGTTGTTGAGCGATCCGACTCGCCGAACAAACGGGCGGTCCTCGAACGCGACGATATCAAGATCGGTCTGGAAGAAAATGGCGAGGACTCCTCACAAGCCGGTGTCGCATTCGAAGTGGACAATGTGGAGGCTGCTCATGCTGAGTTCAAAGGCAATGGACTCGCGGTGGCAGGTGACGGTCCTAGAGATCCAAACGGCACCATCTCAGCCGAGATCAATGCCGAAAACCAGAACGGTGTTGAGTGGAATGCTTTTTACATCGTAGCCCCGGACGAGCTTTGCTACTGGATCGGCGAACGCCAGACACAAGCATGACGAACTTGCCGACGTCCTTTTCGTGTGATGAGCATCTGGTTGTCGGAATCCTTCACGGCACATGCTACATAGCCAACTCGATACAGTGTGAAAACCGTGATCGTAAGGACGTAGAAGACCCTTCGGGTATCCGGCAATCCCAGTACGCATTCCAACGGTTTCAAACTGGTTGCGATCCGGGCGACACTCCTGGATAGTGCGTTCCTTCGTTTGTGGGCTAATTTGAGAGGAGTGTGTCAATTTCCGAACGGAAAACTAGAATGTGCTTCCGTGATTCGAACATGTAAGGAACAATCAGCTTAGCAGCCCCGCCTGACAGGAGGGAGAGATCGATTTCGTTTATAACCTTCCTCCTTTTCATAAACGCTACCGTCGCAAACCATTTGTTTTGGCCAGATCGATGCCAAGACGCGAGCGTCCTTCGCGGCTATTCGCAAAGAAGGTATGGAGCGATCGGAGATCATGAGGATCCTAGAGGTTTATACGGATCTTCACGAGCCAAGGCTTAGCGGTTCGCCGCAGTTGAAAGTCACAGAAGATTGGTCGGTGAAGAAGATGTTGGAGTGTGGATTCGATAAGGCCGTCATGGAACCGTGGAGTTCGTCCATTCCGGGAGGGGGACCTACGAGCGAAGGTCCGGACACATCATCGAACCGGTTAACCGCTAACCCCGATTATGTGGCGAATCTTGACAGGCTTGAATAGTTTCGACTCAAGGCTTTTAACAAAAGGCGGAACTCGCTTTCATCCTGAATACATGCGCGCAAGGTCGGAATTGATACGGGCCATCAGCCGCAAACCACGCCTTTCATATTCCCTAACGGCCGTTTTATTGGCCTAGAGTTGGTGCAAAGTTCCACGCGAGAACATCGTCAGTGAGGAATCGACCTTTCTCGTCGATTTCTTAGCAAAACCAACAGACTAGGGCACTTGTCCCGTCAAACAAATGGTAGTAACATTGCGTCCACGAAATAATGGCTGCTCCCGTAGCTGCGATTGGTAAGAGCTAGCTTGGGAAATAGAACGCGATTTCGAATCAAAATAAAAAGATAGGAGACGAAATATGGCTGAAAATGAAAATGTTCAAGAACTTCATATTGAATCCCGAGAGGCTGGAGACAAGACTGCGACTTTGGTAATTGAGGGTGTGCCAGGAGATGTTTATCAGAATCCTGAAACCATTCACAAAATTCTCGACGCACTGGAAATGCCTAAAGGCACGAGCGTGCGTGTTAATCTAAAGGCCTCTTCCTCAGTGGTTCGATAGATTCTCTGAAGACAAGAAAATGCGGACGGATATTTCGCTGATGCCTGCTAGACAATGGGCATCATTTTTTTTCGGATAGTTCTTATGATTGGTTTTTTGAGGAACAACACCTCGGTATCATGGCAGAAGGAGTTCGTAACCATCACAGCGCCGTTTGTGGAAATCGATTTTCCTAGGAAGTGGGTAGACGAGAATCCTAGTTTTCGCGAAGTCCTCAGACGAGAGAAATCCGGTGGGTCGATACAAAACCCCGATCGACAGCTAGCGGATGTTCTTCATTTCCTTAAGCTTCAATCATGCTTTTACGATGTGCCAGATAAGGACACGTTCTCTCTTAATGAAATTAAGACTCTCTTTAAGGGGGTGATGGATAGCTGGTATTTCTCGTACTATTCGCACGAGCTATGGAATTATCTACGTGAAGGTTCGCTTGGTAAAAATGGTTTTATAGCTTGGGTGCTACAGAATTACCATGTATCTCGTCTCGCAGGAGTCTCCGATGCGAAGTGTGCTTCCAGCGTATCAAGTCATTCCTTGAATCAGGCGTTTAGAGAGAGTGCCCTGGAAGAATACTGGCATTGCGACGCCTTCTATTTCGTGGAACATCCGACGTTTTCTTTGTCGAAGGACGATGTAAAGTCGTATCTCGAGTTGCCGTCAACGTTAGCGTTTGTGAACCAAATGCTATTCATGGCGGAAAAGGATTGGCTCGGATACTCTCTATTTTCATACTTTCAAGAATCCAGTATTAGATTTCACAAAGATTGCTTCGAGTTTTACGAGCAAGTAGAGGCTCAATACGGAATCCAAGATTACTTTCGGCCTTGGGCGGAACATATTCGTCTTGATTTCGCTCACCAGCACGCGGAATCGTTCGCTTTGCTCTTAGAATCAGACAACAAGCTCAGTCGAGATCAAGCTATTTCCTCTATTCGTAATTCTTGGTACGCATTTCATTTCTTACTGAAAAGTTTGGATGAAATCCTAGCCGAGGATTTCACGTCCGAGAAGTTTTTTCGAGCGCCGCCGTGCAGACACCTTAGACTTACGAACGAAACGTCGTGCTTCAAGACTTACGAAAAGGTTGTTTGTGGAAAGCTAAATTCACGTAACCTTCTCGACTTAATCGATGAACTCGATGATAGATTAGCTCCAATTGATGTTCTCTGTATCGGTACGCTTTGGCCTAATTCTTCTGACGAGCATCTGTGCTTAGCCAACATTCTTGTCGAAGCATCGTTTAAAGCTCTTGCTAACGCTCGTACCCATGACGAGATTATTTCTCTCGGCGAGATGACTGAGATCGCCTTGAAGTTCTATCGAAGCAGAATTCAGAAACAGGAAAAGAGTTCCGAAAATGTTGGAGCGGCCGAAACAGTTGCGTTCGGGAATTTTTTTAGAGAGGTTGCAAATCAACCTTTGGAATTTTGTTTTTTTACTTTAGTTGTGGCGCGCATCCAAGCAATGGCTAGCAAAACAAATGAGGTCGGCCCTTGGTTCCCGTTTTCCGTCGCAGAACTGAGTCGAACTAAGGATCTTTTGAAAGGTGCTAGTCTAGATTCAACCATTGGAGATCATTTAGTAAATAGATATATCCAAATGATTGAGCAGTTGAAAATCTGGATGTCGGTTGACAAAACTTTCTTCGAAGCTGATCTATTTCATCAATAATTCATGCTCGCTTAAGCTAAACTCGACGAGCTTCGTAACCATTCTAAGACGTCACTGGCATTTTGAGATGGCGGAAAAATTGGATAAAAAACCTTGACGATAATCCCCTTACGAATCACTAGGGCGATTCTCTTATAGAAGCGTCTATTTCCCGCTCTAAAGGTCGGCAAATTAATCATATCTGCCAAAGCAAATTCAGCGTCGCTCAAGAGCAAAAATGGAAGCGAATGGGTCCTAGCAAAAGTCCGTTGTTCGGAACGTGCTTGACCGCTTATCCCAATAATTGAGGCGCCAATATCCGAAAATTCGTTGAAGAAGTCTCGATAGCCCAAGGCCTGTACCGTGCAGCCAGGAGCTCCTGGTATAGAGTCCCATGCAGGCGCTGGATCCTTTCCTACGATGCCCGTTTCGGGGTAAAAGTAAACGACCTGCAAACTATCTGATCGTGGGTGAAAAGTCGCACCCTCGTCGGTGAGTAAGAAACTGAGGTCGGGAAAATTGATTCCTTCTAAGTGGTTTGCAAGTCCATCGTCCTCGGGCTCGGGAAGGTTGGTCGGAAATCTATAGGGATTAGGAGAAGGCATCTCGTACGTTTAGAAGCTAGTCTTTAAGGCAAAATATTCGTTTGTAACTCGTCACCGCTCGTTCGTCCGCCACTTGTTCTCTGTAATATTGTAAGGAATTAATTCCAATCTTTTCTATGTCTGATTTGTTTTCAACCTCATATTTAGTAAGCCGTTTTGTCACATGCTCAAGACATTCGGCTGCGGCATTTTCGATGTCTGCAGAACCAAGCTTGGGAATTCGAAGACGGTCTCCACTCGGACCGGATGTAATCGTCAGAAAATCAATTTTATGCAAAAGCCGAAAAAGAAGGAACGGAATATTACCGTATGCTTCTCGCCGAACTCTGACGCCGTAGGCCGCGACGCCAAAACGCAAAAAAAGATTGTATAAAATGAGTTGTGAAAACTCGGCGATCGGGAGTAGATTCTTTACAACCTCAGTTCCTTGAATATCAGCGCGAAACTCTTCTACATAAATCAGTGGCCAGATTGTCCTTTGTTGAACCTTGAAATACCCGCTCCGATATTTTGTCAAAATATTGCAACCTAGAAAGTGGCCCGCCTCGTGACAAAAATACTCGTTAGTGATGACGTTCGTTAAATCATCAAGAATTGATTTAGCGTTGTGAATTGTCTCTTCATCAAAAATACAGTTGAGGAAGGGCAACCTGTCATTCCAAAGTCTGAGCGATTTGGCAACATCAACTAGGTCAGCAGCAAACGAAGCTGAGGAATACCCGGGAATGAAAAAGTCGCGCTTATAAAGTATATCGAATTCACTATCAAACATTCCCGTTCTTACGGTAATCTCGGCCCCTCGCAAGTTTATCGACGACTCGCCGTCGTAAAGATTGCTGGCTCGAAGAGCCTTGTTAACGCTGTCGTTATTTAGCAGGTTAGGTCCAGACAAGAAAACCCCTTCGAGCGTCGAAAAGCGATAGCTTTTCTTGCTTTGCACTCGGTAGTCACCGTGATAACTAAAGCTTAATCCCCGCATATAAGTCTTCCCACGCTAGACATGCCCCACAGTAGGATCATGGTAAAATAAAGCGAGTACATGCGAAAATAATGCTAGAAGGATTTTACGACCGCGAACGATCCTCAACCGCTAACCGCACACCTACTGTTCGACCGAGCATGGAGGGTATGTCACAATCCATGACACAATTCGTCGGTAGATTTAAAGAACGGCACGGCTGAGATTATCAGAAGCAGAATAGATGGTAGTTAATCAGGCGCTGGCGCGTTTAACTACTGTGGGAAGGGCTCATGAACGGTTGAGTCAAACGAATTTCTCACTCATGATAGTCCGGATTGCTCCGGTCGATTGCCCAAAGCTCCTTTATCCTCGTTACCTCTTCATTTTCTATCAGATCGATGCCTGATTGCCGTTCGGCTTTCAAGAGCCGCCTGAGTATCATCTTTCGTCCTTCTAAAGTTATGGGACCGAGGCCTAGGTTGCCGTTTCGCCTGACCCTGCATCTATAGCTACCATTCTCTCGAAATATCGCCAGCCAGTTTCGGAAGGCAAACAGGGGTTGAAGTTCAGGATGCCCGTTCGAGATCATTGACTCTACTGACTTGTCCCTCCGAACTACAGTGCATGTCCAGCATCCGAATCTCCCCTTTCCGCAGGGAGTTCCTCTTGCCTCTCTGAAGACAGGGCATTCCGATCCAGCGTCTTTATATAGTTGTCCGATGACCATGTGATCGATGCCGTGCGGTCGAGAAATGTGTTTGATCGTCGACCACACGTCTTTTACAGAGTAGTTGATTATTGGGCTGAATATTGCGGTCTTACCGGACGACGCTTGATTCAGAAAGTACGGATCTTCGGTCTTGTGTTTCTGGATCGTACGGTCTCGTTCGTTGCTTTCGCCAAGCCTGACTCCAAGCAGGACAACGGAGTTAGTATTCGAATTAATAACTCCTTTGACCGGATTTATCCGGAGCCGATCTGTGCACCAACGGAACACATTGGTTGGCGGTGGATATCCGCGTCCGATCACCTTTACAAAGTAGCGGTCTTCCAGTCGTGGCTTCGCGACGGTAAATTTGATTGGCAGTTGAAGAGACCGCGTCTCGGCCTTGAGCGACTTCAGCGTTTTCTCTACATAGCGCGCAATGGTTGGGATCTCTACACCGGTATCGCAATAGATTACTTCGACGGGCTTGTGAGGAACGTCGATCTCCAATAACGCAGTGAAAAGCAATTTCAAGACTGCCGACGAGTCCTTGCCGCCGCTGAATCCGACGTACCAGGGGGCATCATTTCTTAGATACTCTTCCTTTATCTTTGCTATTGCTACGTGGTCCTTCGACTTTTGCGGGCTCACGCAGTTGCTGCAGAACGACATCTGTGTACTCCTTTGCTTCCTTCGCCATCTGATTACGCACGTACTTGAATTGACCCTTCCCAAGACGCACGTGCGTAACGACCGACAATATGTGAAGGAGTAAGGACATGATGGCTACTAAAAAGAACATCCATGAGAAAACCGTAGCATTCGGAACCGTGATGAAGGCCCACCGGTAAAGGCCAAAGAATAGTGTCGAGAAGAAAAAGAGATCGGCAGTGGATGTCCAGAAAATACCATTGAAATACACGCCGCTCGCTTTCTTCTTGAGGGACTCGTCATTGTCGATAAGCCGATAAAGTATTGTCTTGAATCGGTCGTCTTCCTTAAGAAACTCGACCTGCTTTGTGCTGAGCGGTTCGGGATATGTCTCTTTAAGACTATCCAGTATTTTATTGTCAATTATCTTGAGCGAGGGATAGACCAGGAACCACCTCAGATTAAGCTGGTAGTAAATTGCCCCGAGAATAATGCAGATCAGCGTCAGATATGTTGTATCCAACGCCCCTATGTTGAAGACAGATCCAAGGTAGTGCCGATAGGCAGGAAAGATCCCAAGGAGACAAATTATCCCCGGGATGAGAATTCGGAGGTATTTGAGAGTAGTTTGCTCCATGGGAGAGAATTAGAAACTAATGATACCTCACAAGTTCGGCGCAGATTATTTTGGCCATCTAATCGAGCGGAACGATCAGTGCATCGACGTGGCCATTGTTCAGCCGTGCTTCCACCTTTATCTTTCGAGTCGGCTGGCCGCTCCACCATGACAAATCCTCGATCGCCTCGGCGAATTCTCCGCTTTGAAACACTTTGGATATTACCGATTCATCGGGCACTCGCATATTGTCAAAGAGGTGGAAACCGGTTGCTCGAGCCTCGTCGTTCGCGGTTGCGCGGACGGCTCGAAGTACTGCCTGAGGAAGCTCAACAAAATCAAAAGCACCTTGTCTTAATTGAGATTCTTCGCGCGAGTTGAAACCGATCTCTGCCTTAATAAGGATACAGGGTGTCGGCCAGTGCCTTACGAAATTGATGATCGTTGCCTGCATACTCGCCTCGGGACATAGTTCAGTACGGAGTCTTTCGATCTCATCAAACGAAATACCCGTTTTGATCAGCTTGTGAAAGACCGGGGCGTAGAACCCGAAGCGTCCGGCGATCATATCCATCAACCGCTCTTCAGGGTCTTCACCGCTAACTGAATTGTGCGTTCGACGGAACTCCAATCTGAGCTGCTGGGTAAGCGTGAGAAGGTGTGCGATCTCATGCCATTTCGTGAAATAGGCACGAGCCGCCTTAATACCGCGACAATCTATGACGGAAACAAACGCAGGCTCCCATGCCATCGCGTTTAGTCGCTTGTACGTGATGCCAAACACTTCAGGTGAAAGATCTGATTCAAGGCGGGCAAAACGCTTCTCCCCCTTGTCGAGAAACTCTTGCTTGATCCTAAAAAGATCCACATCACTGCGGACGATCTTGAATACAGTTCCAGCTTTGTTTGCGACCCATTCCAGCATGTCTGACAGTGAATTGCATTCGCCCATATCCGAAAGAAATTCTTTCATCCGCCGATCGCAATAGTGCAGAATCGCGGAGACCGGATCATCGCTTGCGCGTAAGTGTAGATCCTTCGCTAGCTTAAAATACTGAAATGGAATTTCTTTCTTTTGTGCCATCTTAGCCGAACACCTTTTTTATGGCCCTATACAAATCTTTCCAATCGTCCACGGTGAACTCCTTTTGAGTCTTCGTGCTGCGTCTCGCGAGGACAGACTCATGTGCGGACAACAGCTCCAATGTCTCGCTGTAGGTAAGCTTCAGCTCTTCAGCGGCCGTCGACAAAGCCGGCGGAATAACAACGGGTTTTGTCTCGACAAACTCTTTAATTTCCCCCCGTAACAGATAATCAACCGAAGCGCCCAATACATTAGCCAATCTGAGTAACGCCTGAGAACTAATGTTCTTGTTGTTGTTTTCAACATCGCTAAGGAATCCTTTGCTGATTCCCGCCTCGTCGGCAAGATAATCCTGTGTGAATTTTCTTGCCTCACGAATCTCTTTGATTCGGTCTCCAGTTGTTGCCATTTTTCCCCCGGAATTACATCTTACTCAATTTCTTCAATTATTCAACAAAAAGATTATTGACAGTTTTCCGCGGTTCGCTATACTAGACAGAGTTCATGTATTGTGAACATCGAAATTCGACACGATTTATGGAAATTGATGAGCTAATACACGAAGTGCGACTAGCAATGGGAAACCGCGGCCGGTCGGCGTCCACGGCGCAGATCGGCGCTTTGGTTAAGAAGGTAAAGAAGGCGGGCCTGGACAAAAGACAGGTTGTCGATGCTTTGCTGGCCGACAAATCGGAGAGCTCGCTAAAGCTCGCACTTTCTCTCATACCCACAAACAAAGCCGGCTACAAAAAGGAACTGTCCGTGGTAATGACGCTTAGCGATCACGACAGTTGGGAAGTTCGCGAGTACGCGGCCGACGCACTCGCATCGATATTGGAAGAACACTTCGAAGAAACGGAAGCGTACCTCAGCGGCCTGAGGAACTCGGGCGGCGAGAACGCGAGACGGGCGATCGTGGTCGGTCTCAAATACCTGGGAAAGGCAAGCAGCCCGGAACGGGGCGATGCGATCGTGAAGCTGATCTCGAGGTTCATGGATGACGACTCGGCGTATGTCCAAAAGAACCTCGGCCCCTTTGCCATAGGCGACGGATTGATCGAGTACTACCCCAAACCTGTCATCGCGATGTTGAAGCAGATGTCGCGATCGGACTCCGGCATCGCCCGATGGAATGTTGCGGCGGTGTTCACAGCCGCCGTCGGCACAGATTTCTTTGAATCGATGCACGTAGATGTTCTCCGCCTGCTGCGTGATCCGGATACGAAGGTCCGCAATACCGCGCTGAAGGCCGTGAAGACGGTTGCAAAACGGCACGCCGCCAATCGGTCGCGGATCGCGGCGGCGTTGAAAAGCAAATCGGTCGCGGCCCTTCATGCCGCGAAAGCGATCGACGATGTTTTGGAGGTATGTAAGTGAAAGACGATTCTCTTGCTCTCATGACGACAAGTGGCGGCACGGAAACCTGGTCGTCGCTGCTGGCACGCGCCGACCATTCCGTTCTTGTATTCACAAGCGTGCAATGTCCGTACGCCCTTGCGGCTTACGGGACGATCGAGAGGATCGCGGCTAAATATTCCGCCGCACCTCTCCAATTCTTGTTGGTCAACTCCAATGTCAGCACGGACGAAGATCCGGAAGATATTGATGCAATGCGTGTACACGAGCCGCAACCATCCATGCCGTTTCTCCGTGACGAGACTGCGGAACTGGCCAGGTTGCTTGGTGCGACGCACACGCCCCACGTCTTTTTGCTGGATCGATCCGGCGAGAAGCTTTGGTCGGGTCCCATCGATCACCGATTCAAAAAGCCCGACGATTGGACCGAAGAGTCGGAGGGTTTTTGGCCGTGGGACGATAACCCGCCGCCGCAGCTCTCGATCACCAAGTTGGAAGAAGTGTTGGATCAGTTGGTTGAAAAGGGTCATACCGAAATCGAAGAGGAGCACCCGATCGGGTGCACGATCAAATAAAGGAGATGCCATGGAAATAAAGGCCGTTAATCACATCTGCGTCGTCGCGACAAATTTAGATAAGACGCGTCGATTCCTCGAGACCATGATCGGGTGCACTCAGCATCCGGCCATGGATAGCTGGTTCCGGATCCCGGACCAGGAGACGACGATCCACGTGATCGACATCGAGGATGCCGATGCCCCAAACGAAGATGATCTGTTTCATTACTACCGGCACGCAGCGTTCGAGGTGGACGATCTCAAAGAGATCTGCAGGCGGGCCCTGACTAACAAATACGTACCGTTCCAGATGGATGTCGAAGGCGAGGAAGAGATTATCGATAGCCCTGACTCCGCGCTGGACTTTGGTCTGAAGACCGTCTTCGTCAAAGACCCCGACGGGAACCTGTGGGAATTTGCACAGCGCGGACACAGCTGGGACAAGCTGTGGGAGTAGTGCCCTGATATAAGGACGAATGCTGTATTACGCCAAATACATCGAAAGGACTGCTAACGATCCGCAAGAAGAGCGTGCGATGGCCGTAATTCGAGAGGCTTCGCTGAACTGGTTGAGCGAGGTCCAGGCCGATCCGCGCATTCAATATGTCTTCCGCGGGCAGGACAACCGTTCGACACATTATTTCCTGCAGGCCCATTCACACGCTCAGCTGCACGATCTGCTAGATCGGGATCCGCTCTCGATGCACTGTCGCATCGAATTCGAACCGCTGTTGACGACTCTGGAAATGGCGGAGGCTCTCGAAGACTACCTTGACGACAGAGTTCTTTCTCCCGAAGATCGCCACCAGCTCGAGTTTCCGAAGAAGGAGATCTCGGCTGACGAAACCTATTTCTTGGCGATCAAGATCGTCGCGCCATTCAGCCCGCTTCTAAGCCAGGCGGTCCAGGATACGATCCACTTCAACACGTTGATCTCGCAGACCGCCCACACGGACGATCGTGAGATCGCTGACTACAACCCGGTCGCGAAACCGATTGGCATTCTGATCATGAAGGCCGGTTCCGAAGCCGAGGTCCTCGAGCACGTGCAAGGTTGCCAGGTCTACATCGACACGACCGTGGAGATTCAGCGCCTCCTCACGGTCTCTCAGGCGATCGCCGACAACAACGCGCGGCTTGAGCGTTTTATGTGCGGCGGCTTTAGCGGAACCTCCGGAAAAGACGGGTCCGACGTTCGAGAGGAATTTCGGAGGAAGCAGCACGGATGATATTCGAAGTCGTACACGGCGAGGTGAAGATTTCCAAACGCGATCGGTTCAAGCAACTGCATCGGGATATTCTTCTGCCGATCTGTGCCTCGCTCGGTATCAACCTGGAGCTAACGATGATGAGCGACGTCGGTCGGTTCGGGCGCTTCATCAACGTTTATTCCTACAACTCGTATCAGGACTACGAGGAGAGATCCGGACGACTTGAGACCGAGCTTCTGAACGTCGGGTTCTACCAGCAAATAGAAGCCTGTCTGGTCGGTACGATCGACATCGAACTGATGAGTGGTGTAAAGCCGTCTGCCGAGGAGGTGAAATGAAGCATTTCCTGACAGGCGGCACCACGGGTCCTTCAAAGATCGTTTCTCATTCGCTTTCCGAATGGCGGGAGATGATCCTCGATACCGCGCTTGTACTTGAAGAGTTGGGTGTCACGGAGGCTTCGCGCGTACTCATCGGACAGCCGAGTTTTCCGTGGGGGATCGGCCAGGTATTTGCCGATGCATGCGACGGGCTTGGAGCGTCGACCTACTGTTTTGGTCTTCACGTAAAGCACGAAGCTATCGCGAGGCAGGTTCCGCATTTTGACCTTACGCACGTCACGCTTCCGCCGGGACTCTTGCTCAACTGGATCGAGCGCGGGTGCCCGGTACCACAAAACGTCAACGTGTGGATCGTCGGAGAAGCTCTTTCGATGGAGAACCAGCGACGGATCGAGGACCACTGGCAGCCGCGATCCATACGGCGGATCTATGGATGTTCCGAATTCGGAACTCTGGCATTTCAAGGGGCAGACGAAGAGCTTTGGATGCGGACTAACCCCAGGTTCAATTTCCGCATTGATGAGAGCAATACATCGGCCGGGATCGGACGGCTGTCTGTCGAACGGGCGCCCGACGGAGAGGTCTTCGACACCGGCGACCACGTTTCTTTGCGGAAAGGTGAGAATACCGGAGGCATCTGGTCGGGGGCACCGGAAATTCTGTTTCACCGGCGTATCTCTCCGTCGATGATTCTGTCAGATGGCTCGGCAATCTCGGCTGATGTCGTTGAGGCCCTAAAGAAAGAATTTGGTATTGCCGAGATCCAGATCGTTCGGACCGTCACGCCAGCAGGAGATGAGCTCGTCGTAAACTGCAACGCCGAGCACCGCGGCCTAGACGTCGAACGCGTAAAGAAGGAACTCTTTCGACGTGTCCCGGGCCTTGATCTCGAAACCGCCGACGAGGATTCCTGGAATCTCTGTCGAGTCGATGTGCGGGACATCGAGATACGTCTTTTCTCGAGAACCGAACGGGGCAAGATCCCGATCTTCGTGAACTGACCGGACCAAAATGAACGCACAACTATTACGCGATCAGATCATCACCCACGATTGGTTCCCGCGACGGGCGGCCGAATATTATCGTTGGTACCCGAAGACGCTTCACCAGGTCGACCCTCTCGCGAGCGTGGAGGTACGTGCTTCGGAGATCGAGGGCATTTATCTTCACATACCCTTCTGCGACGAGATATGCCGGTTCTGCCCGTTCAACAAACAGACGACCTCCGAAGAAGTTCTCGACCGGTATGTGACGGCGCTGGTGCGGCAGATCGAACAATTAGGAGGTAGTGCTGCGGCAGGCGGGATATCTTTTGTCTATTTCGGCGGTGGAACTCCGTCCGTACTCACGGCCCGGCAGGTAGAGAAAATTCTCGACGCGATCGCCCGTCGCTGCTCGATCGGTAATACGGTCGAGATCACTTTGGAAGCGCATCCGCGCGACTGCACTGACGAGTATTTGTCGCAGTTGAAGTCCGCAGGCGTCAACCGGATCAGCTCCGGCGTTCAGTCTTTTTCTGACCGGATATTGTCGACCATCCACGCTACACACACTGCCGAACTATCGCATGGTGCGGTCGCCGCCATGTCTAAAAATTTTGACAACTGGGGACTCGATCTCTTGTACCGGTGTCCTGGGCAGTCAACCGGGGCATGGGAAGAGGAATTCAAGACGCTGTCGAACTACGCCTCGCCCGCCCACATCAGTTGCTACTCGCTGTTCTTGCCGGATGATTCGGCACAGCCGACCGCAGTAGAAGATGTCGACCAAGCCATCATCGCGCAAACCATTCTCGAGGACGCGGGATTCGCTCATTATGCGTCGTGCGCGACAGGCGGGTTTGACTACGCGAAGCCTGGTCACGAATGCGCCTATGAGAAGAGACACTGGGGTGCACCTCAGGCATCATATGCTGCGTTTGGTTCCGGTGCGATTGGTTTTCTCTCCGGAAGGACCACGGTCAACTACCACGACACGTCGCGGTACATCGAAGCGGTGGAGAAAGGAAGATCGACGATCTTCCTTACATCGAAGCCTGACACTAAGGAACTCAAGCGTAGATTCATGGTCCTCGGTGTCAAGGTCCTCGAAGTGGACCTCCGTCAGTATGAACAGGCGTTCGAAAGTTCAGCGCAGATCGATTTTGAGGATGAGTTCAGATCGTTGGAAGAAGGCGGAATGATCGGAGTAAATGCGACGACGTTGAAGCTGACGAATCTCGGCCGCTACTACGTTGATCAGATCAGCGAAGTTTTCTGGAGCTCCCGAGAACGAGACACACTGCACCCAGAAACGAGCGCTCTCCGAGCGATGGAGCAAAAAGCTTATGCGGCGATAAGAAAGACCTGAAGTCGTCCGACCGGTTTTCGACAGGACTGTAGCGAGAAATTCTATTTTCCGAACATCATTTCGAAACGGTCGAGATTGTTTGGCTTTTCGCTACTGTTATCATTGCACGAATGGAAATTTTTAAAGAGTTTACGTTTGAGGCCGCTCATCGACTGCCAAATGTTCCTGCGGATCACAAGTGCTTTCGACTACATGGTCATTCATATCGCATTGCTATCCATCTAGATGGGCCTGTCGGTCCGGAATCTGGCTGGGTAGTTGACTTTGCCGAGATTTCGGCCGCGTTTCAACCTCTCTTCGAGGTTTTGGATCACAATTATCTGAATGAAATCGAAGGTCTGGAAAATCCGACAAGCGAGAATCTAGCTAGGTGGATATGGAAACGAATTGCAGGCGAGTTACCGGGTTTAAGTAAAGTCATAGTCCGGGAAACTTGCACTTCGGGGTGCGTGTTCGCAGGACAGGATAAAGATTAGGGCGCCGGAGGTGCTGTTACGACATGTGGGCGATCACCCCTTGGTGATGGATTGGGGCAAAAGTGTCTGAAATCGCAAGCTATACAAGTAGCGTCATCGCCGGTCGGTCCCCAGTTATCAATGATCCTTCCTGCTACTTCCTCGTGGCCTACACATTCCTCTATCTGCCGCACGACGTTATCAAACTCGTTGGTCGCGACCACCCGGCTCGCATCGTCCACCGGAATGATGTGTATTGCTCTGCGGAAACGAAACTCAAAGGAAAACTCCGGCACCGCCGCGCCTCGTACCCAAGTGTTCAGGAGGTATTCATCCCGACTTCCCCTCGGGGGAATTACGTCAGTTTCCCCGCGGGCAACCTCACCTTGGAGGTCTGCGATATCATCCTGAGATGGTAAGAGTTCGTTGACATATAACAGAACGCCAGCCGCGACAGGACGGCTTTCCGGTTGCCGCATTCGCAGCCATGCATAAGTTTGAACTTGCCAATTACCCTGATGCCAATATGGATGACCGAGGGTCGGGCGACGAGCGCCTTTGTAGTCCACAATCACTTCAAAATTGCCCGCAAGGCCGGGGCATGCATTCCTTATCGCTTCCGCTATGACGTTGGTGTGCGTCGCCTCGGTAAGTTCTATTTCCGTAACAACATCTATAACGCCGTGCAGTTCGTATCGAGTCGATCGCAGGCCGGCTGCGCCCGGAATCGTCCGGGTGCCTATAACCTTCTCCTCCGCAAGCGCAATTAACGGGAAGAGATGAGGCCCTAATTCATTGACGGCCCGCTCAACGCGTTGGTAGGCGTTTTCCCGAGTTGCTCGACTTCTCGGGTTCTTACCTTGCGCCCTAAGCGACGCCTCCACGATGTCGCCAATAGTGCCAAGATCGTACTCTTGTCGGCCGGCCGGAGGTGACGCTCTTGGCATCGTCGGATTGCACGGCCAAGGGAATACTGGAGCCGCCGCACTCCAGATGCGATAGGCGTTTTCCAACATTCCGTGAATGAATTCCCCGAACCATTGCTGAACTGGACGGGAGGGAGGCAATGAACTGCCACTATAGTATCTGTACTGAAGTCCGCATCTAAGATACGAGATTAGATCTCCCGTAAGACTATACTGCGGAATGATTTCCGGCTCGGTTTTATGCGTCAAGGCCATAGCTAAATCAGATGAAGTGGATGGTTATTAACGAGTGGCGGGAACGGTTTGTCAACGTTGTTTCGCCATGCCCACGATTCGTCTGTCCTCCACCCGGTTGCCACGCTCTTAATCGTTGTCCCGTATCTCAGGCACGGCGTTCTGCCAACGAAGAGCAGTGCCGATTGGGGTCTACTAAACGCAACGTAGTAAAGTCTCGTAAGATCATCGAAAGAGCGTTGAAGGCCATCTCGACGTTGACGCAGAGGACCTATTTCACAATGATAAGCCAAGTCATCTTCGAGTCGGCAAACATTGGACGCCTCAACTGGAAAACGCCCGAACCGCTGTTGAGGTTGATCTCTACCGTAATCCGAACTGACATCGACGATGACGAGCGGAAACTCAAGACCCTTCGCCTGGTGGACCGTCATTACCTGAAAGAATGTCCTCGGAACGCTCGGCATGATGTCCTCGTCAAGGTCGATCTGTTGGACCGCTATCGGCGTCATGATGTTATATAGGACCTGACGGATACTCGCCTCATCAAGGGCCGGGTCGCCATGATGGATAGTGGATCGGAATCCAGAATATGTTGCGGCTTGGGCAATGCATCTACTAATTGCTTCGAGGTGTACTTGTCCTTCAGGGTTGTCGCGTAGGTATTCAAACCAAGAGACTAGTTTGAAACATAGGTCTAATAACGGGTGCTCTTCTGGCCACCCCGCGCGCGTCTGCGGTGTCCTGGTCTGCCACGCATTCACAAACTCCTGTAAAGTATGAGGCGCGTTCGGCGTCGGGTTCGTCGCGATGAAGGTTCGAGCCTCGAACCGCCAGTCGCGAAAATACCGCACAGCCTCCGCTCTCATTCTGCTGGCACGCGGAGTTTGGATGCGCCCATCAGGGTTCGCAGCATCGGGAGGATCGACACATTCGAGAACTAACCCCAAGAGTCGCTTGACATCGGGAATATCCCGCAATGCCTGACCTCGTGGATTGAATACAGAAACACCTCTAGCCTCGAGTGCAAGTCGCAGAAGGCGCGGCAGCCGCTCTCGCCGGGGTTGGTTGCCGAACTGACGTGCGAATTCATTGACGGTACGTGACAGAAAAACAGCGTCACCAAAATCGCCGTGATGCCCGTCGCGCACGATGGTAGTATCTGTTCCGTTGATGTTTACGGTTACGCCTCCGCCACGAAAAACATCCCAAAGGAACCCCGAAAGGTCCGTTGCTAGATCAGCCGCATTTGCACGAAACATTCCAAGGACTGGCACGCCATTCGGCGGAAGCATAGCCCTTATTACCGGCTTTGGCGGCTGAACGCGAGACGGAGCGAATGCCGGGTCGATGCGGATGAAGTCGTTGAAAAGATCGACAATCGGAGGCGTGGATCGGTAGTTATCGACCAGGTAACGTATCTGCGGCTGAGTAACGATGGGTAATCGTTGAGCGAATCGATTTAGGAAATCGGCGAACAGCTCAACTGTTGAGCCACGAAACCGGTATAACGCTTGGTCATCATCGCCCACAATAGTAAATGATGCGCCTGATTTCTCTATGAAGCTGAGATAGATATTTTCTTGCAGCGGATTAGTGTCCTGATACTCATCAACGAGGACTGCTCTAACGGTTTGTGTAAATCTCTGTAACCTTCCACTTAACAGCCGTTCTAGGAACAGTTGTTCCAGCCGCGCGAAGTCAAGCATACTGCTGTCGCTCATAACTTGGCGGTACTGCTCATATGCTTGTAGCACTAATCGTCGGGCCTCGGTATGGGTCGCATCCGCCTCGTATGAGGCAAGGTCAACCTCGTCGTTAATAAATCTATCTATGATGTTGCGTAAGACGTCGACCTTAGCCCCGACGGATGTAGGAACCGAGCCATCGTGAGTAAACTCCGAAATATACGCATCAAACTCCGCACTTCCCGCCGCGCCAGTTCTATTAACGCCGTGTAGTGCCAAAAGTGCGTTTCCAACAAAATTCTCAACCATCACAGGTACAGGATCACCAGGATGTCTAAAGGTTTGTAGGACTTCTTCGCAAATACTGTCGAGCGTTCCCGTTAGGAAGCGGTTTACATCTACGGTTTCAAGCCAGTCGAGAAAATTTGCCGGCACTCCCACAGGCGGTGTTGATCGCAAATGCTCAACAAGCAGTAAGCCCCATTCGATGAGTCTGGAGCGAAGTTCTGTGGCAGCTTTTCTAGTGAAAGTTGTCGCAAGAACTTGTTCGGGCATCATGTCGTGCACGAATACAAAAGCGAGCGCACGAAGAGCCAAGACAGTTGTTTTTCCGCTACCGGGTCCCGCAACGATCATCAGCGGTTCGTCAGGGCTCTGCTCGATGCAAGCGGTTTGCTCAGGGTTAGGCGGATGGACGCCAAAACGTGGGATTGCGGTTGAAACCGCAGTAAAGAACTGAGAGATCGTTATCATTTAACTTTCATTCTTCTTCGTGAGCCCGAAGCATTTTGTATAGCATCAAAGTATTATGCGTACCGCGTCGCTTGTTTCGATTCGCGCCACGGAAGATAAGCATATGGATTCCGACACTTGAGCAAAGAGGACACGAGCATTTGGTCCAAGGCCGCTCAGTAAGCGCGGTGCGATATTTTTCGCGAAGCGAGCGGCCATCGCTCGATCGGGTCAGTTGCGCGTCGTAATCTAGGACCGCATCGAGAACCTCGCTGACTGCAACGCCCCCCGCCTCAAAGAGCGTCAACAACTTCATCACGGCTGCCTCTTGAATCTCTAATTTGGCGAGGTCGCCACTCGATTCTTCGAGCCGCATTCGGGTACGCGGATCCTTAGTCATGGGAACTCTAATAGCTGCATACCATCGACCATCCGTGGCGAGGTAGTTTTGATCGGAACGCAACCACGCCTTTCGGAAATACGTTGCACTGTCGAAACTATTTACACCCAACTGACGAAAGTGCGACTGAAGGTTTGGTCGGAAAACGCCAAACAGATGAATCCAGGGTCGAGGCCTCAGCTCTTTTACGACCTTCATCACGGTCGCGACAATTTTCTTGATCGCCGCATCCGATTGGGGAACCAGACCGCCGAGTGCGATATATCTGTATCCTAGTTCGTGATAGTAGCGAACCGTGTGAGCATAAGATTTTGAATCTAGCGCCTGCACTGTGCCCACAGGCCTGAAGGAGGCATGCCTGTTTTTTGCCTCGGTAAAAAACAGTTCGGCATTCTTCTTGGTGGTTCTAACTCTCGCAAGTTGTGCGGACCTAGAGAGTTCCATGGATACCCCATTTCGGACCACACGAGCGACCGGGATGTGATCGACCGAAGCCCCGAAATCGAATCCGTGCAAATCGTAGAGAGCGACGGCCTGCTCTACGGTTATGGACGGAACTTCCTCATTGACGTAGCTAAATGCCCCACAATCGCCGAAAAGAGACTGGTTATCTATCAACCCGAACCTTTCACGCAGGTTCGTGGGCGCCAAAGAACGGTCCTCTGTTCCGGTTATTCGTCGGAGTGCCCCTTTGGGGCTTACGTGCTGGGCTAAACTGACTAAAATTCCGTCATGCATGCGAGTCGGTTTCATCAGTACAGAACAGTGCTTATCACCCCTTGCGGCGGGCGACGGTCCGGAAAAGGTATCAGACTGGAAGTCGAAATTCTCGTCCAGAAGATCATCCCAGTCCGGCAGAAAGTAGCTAAGCGTTCCGGAACCAGTCGCAGAGAGTTGTGAGTTGGATCTCTCCTTGGACTCAGTTGCCTCCAACATCTTCTTGATCTGCTGGAGCTTCATTCCTATCGGTCCTTCAAACACTTCTGTCTTCACCCGAGGCTTGCCTTCAAGAGCAGTTTGGACAGCGGGCAAATAGGTTTTGCCGAGCGAGAAGAAAACACGGTCGTGGCCCTCGGACCACTTTTCGAGTAATTCTTTGCATTCTGGAGCTAGAGCCGACGCTCTTTCGCTCGTCATCCTTTGGTCGTATTCCTCTATACCGGTGAAACCGCCCATTAGTCCGTAACGAGCAGACAAAACGGCTACCGAAAGAGCTTTCGGCCAGTGATGCGAGCGGAGAAAGTTCCTTAGTACGCGATAGGGCGAACCGTCATACCTGTCGATCGCAGGTAGAAAGCCTGTGGCGTCCCGCTTTCGTTGCGAGCACCCCAGAATAAGGAGTTGCTTGGACATGTTAGTGAATACGGCAAGGACTTCTTAAATCTGAGCCTGAGCCCCATCAGCAGGTAATATATCAAATCCGTACACCTTTTTTGAAACAGAAAGGCTGCCTGTGCACGTTATTTGCGTCAAAGGGATTATCTGATATAAATTCACTGCATGGGGAAGAAGATTCGTTCTCAGGAATCTGTATACGCGGCTGCTCAGGGCGGATTGGCCACTGGCTATGTCGGTCCGGCTCGTCTTGGAGATCTATCCCAATTCTGCGTAAGCAAGGTTACGGGAATTTCTCAAGACACTGCTTCAAGCCTAGGGAGTCGTATTATAGAAGGTTTTGGTGAAAGACCTGATCGCTCCAAGTCACGTCGTATTCAGCAACTTTTTGAGATCTTCGATCGCATCAAAGCCGAAGGGAAACAAGCAGTGATCGAAGTTCGAGGAGCGGATAATCTAGGGTCTTCTGTGTTGCAGAATCTTAAGCGAATCCGTGAGGGTGGTGTCGGCTTCGGACGTGGTCAGGCAGGGGTTCTTCTCCTCGGTGACCGACAACGAATTCTAAATCTTCTAAACGCCACTCCGGAACTTTGGCCTTGGACGGCAGACCTTGATGCCAGTAGGAGATGAATTGCACCTGTTGCAAGCTTGAGTCGAACGTAACACAATGTGAGTTCGTTGCGGTTAAGGATGCGGCCCTCATATCGAGTATTCGGCTTCGATAATCGGGTCCTTACTGGAGAACGCTGCTACGATTTAGCAAACGCCTGTTCAAGGTCTTCGATAATATCTTCTACTTCCTCGATTCCTACGGAGAGTCTTATCAGATCTGGAGGTGGAGCAAGCCTGTCTCGAAGATCGTCCGGTATGCTGGCGTGAGACATATAACACGGCATACTGACCGTCGAGTTAACCGAGCCAAAACTGACCGCGATCGAGCAAAGCTGGGTGCTTTCGACAATGCGTTTCGACAGCTCGGCGCTTCCCGTCGTAAAGCTGATCACCGCGCCGCCGCCAGTCGCCTGCTTCGCATGGATCGAGTCGCGTTTGTCTAAGCCGATTCCAGGATAATAAACTTTCGTCATATCCTTCTTCGTGGCAAGGTACTCGGCTATCTTCCGAGCGGTTTCGGTTTGCCGCTCGACCCGCAGGGCGAGCTTCTTCAATCCGCGATGAAGCAACCACGAATCGAACCGGTCAGACCCGCACCCTCCCATTCTGCACGAACGAGATCTGCTGAGATAGCTCGGGATTGTTGACGACGGCCGCTCCGGCCATTACATCGTCGTGCCCGCAGAGGAACTTTGTAGGGGAGTGAAGTACAATATCGGCGCCGTGAAGCAAAGGATTCTGAAGGCAGGGCGACAGCATGGTGTTGTCCACCGCGAGCAACGCCCCGCGTGATTGGACGGTGCCCGCAAGTTCTCTGATATCGCAAATGCGTAGCAAAGGATTCGTGGGCGTTTCCACCAGCACGAGCTTGGTCTTTTAGGAAAAACCGATGATCACGCTCGGGAGATCGGTCGTATCGACATACTTCACAGAGATACCTTGTCGGGGAAGTATCTGCTCAAGGAGCCTGACACTACCGCCATAGAGGTCGTCGCTTGTGAGGATCTCGTCACAGGAGCTCAGAAGGCGGGTCACCGACGTGAACGCCGCATTCCGCTGTGAACCAGCGGTTTCGTCACCAATCAAGTGCATGGACTAGTTTTCCTCCTAAAACTGCTCATCGCTTGAAAGATTCTGATCAAAACGGCAAACCCTATTCTCCCGTGTAGAGCCTGGCTACACACTGAAAAGTTATCGGCACTGTGCGCTACCTTTGCGAGCACGGCGAAACAAATCGACCCTAAAAGACAGTAACCCCCGTCCTTCTCGGCCCCGTTCCATATCTGGAAACACTTATCCCAAATATGGAATATCTCGTTTGTTTACATATATTTAGAAATCTATAGAACTCTCCGAATTTTCATATATTTTCGCTCTGCGGGCTGTTATTCGAATCAGGACCACCTGATCTCCGCCCGCGATTCGAGTCTTACCCACCTGCCCAGAAAGCCCTGCGGACGATGTGCACGAAGATTGCCTATACCTATGTCGAAGCGACTAGCGCGAGCAATGCGAGAACGAATGAGAGCCCATAAAGATTCCGAATTCTGGACGTCAACTTGTCATTCTTCGAATTCATTTGAGGAGCATGCGTTAACTCATTGGAGCTAGGTTGCGGATCCATCCCACTGTTGGGTTTCGGGATATTGGTCAGCAAGAAAATCTGGAGGAAAGCATGAATTTTTTGTCAGTTGGAAAGAAGAGTTTAATCACATTGATTGGCGGGCTGCTCTGCTCGTTCTGCATTACCCCGATTGTCGCTCAAACCGGTACCACCGGAATCAGGGGGGGCGTTAGCGATCAGCAAGGTGCGGTCGTGGCCGGAGCTACCGTGACGCTTAGCAATCCAGAGAAAGGATTCTCGCGAGCGGCCGTAACAAGTGGCGATGGAACCTATAACTTTGCAAGCATCGCTCCGGGCACCTATAACATTGAGGTTGAAAAGCAAGGGTTTAAGAAGCACGTCAAGAATGGTGTCACGGTAGCCGTTGACACTCCCGCCGAGATAAGTGTCCAGCTCGAGATCGGAAGCGTTGGAGAGGTCGTCACCGTGACCGCCAATACGATAGATTCGATCGTCAATACGCAAGACGCGAGCGTCGGGAATAATTTCCAAGCGGTTCAGATCCAGCAACTTCCTACCGATGTCAGAAACATCAACAGCCTTCTTACCCTTCAACCCGGAGTCACTCGGGAAGGCTATGTAAATGGCGGACGCAGTGACCAAGCGAATATAACTCTGGACGGGGTGGACATTAATGATCAGCAGACGGGCGGTACAGCGAATCTCGCTACGGGTCTCAACTCGGTGCTGCGTATAACTGCCGAGTCGGTCGAAGAGTTTCGCGTCACTACGTCTAATCCGAGCGCCGCACAAGGCCGATCTTCAGGAGCACAAATTTCGTTGCTCTCAAAAGGGGGCTCGAATGATTTTCGTGGGGCTTTGTTCTACTTTAAAAGGCCTACGTTCGGATCCGCAAACAACTTCTTCAACAATCGGGCCGGCGTCGAGCGTGAAGGTATTGACCGAGATGTTTTCGGCGGCGCTCTTGGCGGCCCATTAGTCCGCGACAAACTGTTCTTCTTCTATTCATATGAGGGTCAGCGGGAAAGGACCGAACGGTCAGTCGTCAGAGTTGTTCCTCTCGCGAGTTTGGGAAGAGGAGAGTTCAGGTTCAGCGGAACCCGTCCGGGAAGCACGACAACCGAGCTAATCACGCTTGACCTTGCACAACTAAATAGCATCTACACTCAAGCGGGCATCAACCCAGCCGCAGTATCCGTGCTCTCAGCTGCGGCGGCTCGCTACCCCGCGAACGATTTTTCAAGCGGTCAGGGAGACAACATCAACACAGGCGGCTTCCGGTTCAACGCCCCGACACCTGAGGATTTGAATACACATATTCTGCGTTTTGACTACAACCTTAACTCAAGCCAGCAGATCTTCGGGCGGGTTAACGTGCAGCACGATTTAACGACGCTGCAGTCGAACTTCCCCGACACACCAGCGCCGACTGTTTGGGGCCACAATACCGGAGTCGCTATCGGACATAACTGGACGGTCGGTAATGATAAGACCAATACATTTCGTTACGGGCTTACCCGACAAGCGTTTACGTCCGGCGGCGATGCCGATCAGAGTCGGGTCAGCTTCCGCTTCGTTTATACCCCCCTTCTATTCCAATACTCACTCGAACGTGTGACGCCGGTCCAGAACTTCAGTGACGATTTCACTTGGACGAAAGGCAATCACACACTGCAGTTCGGAGGGAACGTGCGCATAATCCGAAATCGACGCGGCGAACTCGGAGCTTCGTTCGATTCTGCGATCGTCAATCCCTCGTTCTACGCCAGCTCCGGTCGTTCGGTGTTTACTCCGCTGACCGCAGCGGGCTACACAACCAATACAAGCAGTTCCTCTTCCCAAGCGGCGATCTCCGCATTGATTGGACGATTTAGTCAGTATAGCGCCCGCTACAACTACGACGTTGAAGGAGGCGTCTTGCCGGTCGGCACGAAGATCGAACGTGACTTCGCCTCCGAGGAATATGATGTCTACGCTCAGGATTCATGGAGGGTGCTCCCAAATCTCACCGTCAATCTCGGCTTGCGTTACGCGCTAAGTCGCCCCGTCTATGAGCAGAACGGTTTTCAAGTGCGGCCAACGATCCCGCTGGGCGAGGTGTTCGAACGGCGATTAGCTGCAGCGGCGAATGGCACAGCCTATAACGAACTAATTCAGTTCGAGCTTGCTGGCCCGACCTATTACAAGCCCGGTTTTTACAGCCTCGACAAAAACAACTTTCAGCCGAGAATCTCCGCGGCGTGGTCACCGGACTTCAAGGGCGGATTCCTGAGCAAGCTGTTTGGCGCAAATAGCGAATCGGTTTTCCGAGGCGGCTTCTCGATTACAAATGACTACTTCGGGCAACAACTTGCCGTCACGTTTAATGCTCTTAGCACACTCGGGTTCACAACCTCTGACAATATTGCAGCAAACACCTTCAACGTGACGACCCGTCTAGCTCCTCAGTTCACACAATTCGGGCAGAGCACTCAGAACTTCCCTTTCATGTCTGCCCCAAATCGATTCCAGGTGCCTGCGGATGAGGACACGAGAATAGAATCTTCGCTGGACTCGAACCTTGTTTCGCCGATCCACTACAACTGGAGCTTTACCTTCGGCCGGAAGTTGCCGAAAGGGCTTTATGTTGAAGCGTCCTATATCGGACGCAAAGCCCGCAACCTTTTCCTCGAACGGGATGTGATGGCCCTTAACAATATCGTGGACAGGCAAACCGGTGCGGACTGGTATACGGCCGCAGGGCAGTTACACGACATGTTCTATGCTGGCGTGACCGTGGACAACGTCCCAACAATTCCGTACTTCGAAAATGTGTTCCCAGGCCTCAACCAGCTCCTCCCGGCGTTCGGCCTTGGACCTCAACCTAATTCGACCAGAGCGGCATATAGTATAAATGAGAACCTTGCCGGCGGTGACTGGACGTTCCTTCAAGTGCTCCTGGACGACGACTTCGTGAACAATCGGTGGGCGAACCTCTTTTTCCATCCGCAGTATGGAGCATTTTCTGCTTATAGCACGGTTGGGAGATCGGACTATCACGGCGGGAATCTCTCGGTGCGGCAACGCTTCGGAAACGATCTGTCTTTGGATTTTAACTACACCTTCGCGAAATCTATGGATGACGCGTCGGGTAATCAGAACAGCGGGGCCTACGGCAATGCATTCGTGTTAAATCCGATAAGGCAGCAGGACAGTTACACTGTTTCCGATTTTGACGTACGCCATTCAATTAACGCCAATGGCATCTGGCAATTGCCGTTTGGCCGGAGCCGCAGGTTCTTCGGTGACGTTAACTCGGCTCTCGATGCACTCATCGGTGGATGGCAACTGACAGGCGTTTTCCGATGGAACACTGGACTTCCAGGCAACAACCTGATCGACCTGAACGGCTGGGCGACGAACTGGAACGTCCGATCGACCGGAGTAAGGACTCGACCAATCCAAGCTTCACCGACACGTGGGGGAAATGGAAGACCGGCCAATGCGTTTTCGGATCTAGACCAACTGCTGGCCTCGATTCGTGCACCTCGTCCGGGTGAAACTGGTGACCGCAACGTGTTCCGTGGGAGCAGCTATTCCGCCTTGGATATGGGTCTGTCGAAATCCTTCAAGATGCCTTGGAGAGAAAACCACAAGCTCCAAGTCCGTTGGGAGGTTTTCAACGTATTCAACAGCCAGACCCTTGATGAGCAGACGATCTCCGCGTTTGCCTTCTCGCAAGGCACGCCGCTTTACGGAAGCTCCTCGAGTCTATCGCCTGGAACCGGCGAATTCAGCAGCATTAAAGGAGCTCCTCGCAGAATGCAATTCGGGTTGCGTTACTCGTTCTGATCCATGCTTCCGAGCTAAGCGGCCCTCGTCCAACTTGGGGGCCGCTGACCTTGTGCAAAAGGGTCCCTCGGAAGCCGGTGTTGATACTCGTTCCGTCGCAAATTGATCGGTCCGGACGAATATACAGTTAATGACGACCGGACTTTGAGTGGAGGGCAACGCATTGTAGGTAAGATCGTCTGCGGTTCGAATCCCACGCAGACCGCGACTCGGGGCGGAAACGGAAGGCAGGCCAACGACCCGAAGGGATCGGCGATCGCAATGTCTTTCGAAGCGCACCCATTTCTCAGTTCTCGACATGAGTTTGGGCCAGACATTCGCGATGCCGTGGAGCGAGAATCCCAAACTTGGAGCGAACCATATTGTGTTTTGATAATTTTGATCTCGAATTTGAGAAATTTTCCTCATTGCCGACGCTATACTCTGCAAATGCAATGTCGCCCCCTGGCAAATTTTGGCTCAAAGGACGCCGAATATTGATGATTCTGCGATGGCAGTTTCCTAATGCTATCCCGTTGGGAAGAAAGTAGATTCGATAAGGGACGTTCGTCGGCGAGGGTTTCGGAAATGCCAGATATTAACCTGAGGACTCACAATATCTGCTGGAATTCGAACCGACGGTCGCACCTTACGAAAGAGTCGGGGAGAATCCACCAGAATGAACAGGATTGCATCCGAAATTTTCCTTAAGCGGCTTCTGATCGAAGGTTTCTATTATTGGTGTATGGGCAACCGCAAATTCCTCTTGCTGATACTGTACGCCTGCACGGATTTAGCGAGGCATTGGCAGTAGCTAAGACCCCAGATCTTTTTCAGTTCAGTGAGATCGAGTACTCCGGATTCTAATGCTTCGAATACTCAACAAGTAATGCACGACCAGACCCCTACCCAAGCTTGCGTACAAACGCAACGGCGTCAGAAAGAAAAGGTAGGTGATTATCTCGCTCTCATTTCGCTCGCCGCCCTGTGGGGCGGTTCGTTCTTGTTTATGCGGGTAGCCGCTCCGGAATTCGGGCCAGCCGCCCTTATGGCGGGGCGTGTTCTTATCGCATCAGTTCTCCTATTACCACTTTTACTCGTTAAGGGGGGAGGCTCTGGCATTCACGCGCTTCGCAAGCGTAAGCATGAGCTTTTTGTCCTGGGCGTGATGAATTCAGCTCTACCATTTCTGCTTTTCGCGTATGCGGCTCTTTCCCTAACGGCTGGTTTTTCCTCAATCCTTAACGCGACGTCACCATTGTGGGGAGCCTTGATCGCGTGGCTGTGGATGAAGAATAATCCGAACGCACAAGCCGTGACCGGACTCTGCATTGGGTTCTTTGGCGTCGTGATCTTGGTTGCATCAAGAGAATCTTTCGCGGCAGTAGGAGCAACCTTGGGAGTTGGGGCATGCCTCCTCGCGAGCTGCTGCTATGGCATCAGTGCAACTTACACAAAACGGTTTCTTGCAGAAGTCGATTCATTGACCCTTGCCGCAGGTACTCAACTTGCTTCAGTGATCGTTCTTGTGCCGATCGCTCTCATACTTTTCCCGTCGACTTATCCCTCACTCGCCGCATGGATAGCTCTTCTCGCATTGGGAATCGCTTGCACAGCCATAGCCTATTTGCTTTATTTTCGACTGATTCGAAATCTGGGAGCTACGGGAGCCCTCACCGTCACTTATCTGGTCCCGATATTTGGCATGACATGGGGAGTCATATTTCTACAAGAGGAGATTACTTACACGATGGTCGTCGGTACAGCGGTCGTCTTTGTCGGGGTTGGACTGACGACCGGCGCTGTAAAATCTCTGAAGCGCTCGTCACCTACGCCAAATACTTGACCTACAAGTCCTTCGAATACCTGAACAGAGACCTTACGTAACCTATCGCATATAAAAAGGTCAGCTCCGCGAGTACGATGGATAAAGACATAAAACCGACGAAAAGAACGAGGATCAAGAGAATCTCGAAGAACGCAGTTTATGACCGAAAGGTCGTCTACGCGATACTCGACGAGGCGTTCGTCTGCCACGTCGGGTTTGTCGCGGATGGGAATCCCGTTGTGATCCCAACCAGCTACGCGAGGGTGGGTGACCGAATGCTTATCCATGGCTCGGCGGCGAGCCGGATGATGCGGGCTTTGTGGGCAGAGACCGACGTATGCGTCAACGTAACACTCATAGACGGGCTCGTTCTAGCTCGGTCGGTGTTCAACCACTCAATGAACTACCGATCGGTCGTCGTATTCGGCCGTGCGGAAGTGGTTAGCGACGAAGCGGAAAAGTTGGATGCGCTCCGAGCGTTTTCCGAGCACATAGTTCCAGGTAGGTGGAATGGGGCCCGACAACCGAATGCGAAGGAGCTTAAGGCGACCTTAGTCCTATCGATTTCACTGGAAGAAGCGTCGGCAAAAGTTCGGTCCGGCGATCCGGCGGATGACGAGGAGGATTATGACCTCGACTTTTGGGCGGGAGTGATCCCGACTCGCATTTCCGCTGGCAAGCCGCAGCCCGATACCAGGCTCAAAGACTGTATCCCGATTCCCGATCATGTCCTGGATTACACGCGTGGATGAAAACGGCTTTTCTCCGCTCCAGTGTGTCGGGTCGTTTCGCGTTTGGGGACAGACATTATGGTGCCAAATTAATTAGTGCTGAAAGAGCTGGCCTCTGCGTTGATGTCGGAAATCGACTCCGCCGTGCAATATGAGGATCTCTTAAACGGAATAGAGATGAATACTGAAGATGACCCCATTTCGCTGCCGCAACGAGTTCGGGATTTTGAAGTCAACCTAATCAAGGTCGCGATGATCAAAGCGCGCGGGAACCGGAGCACCGCGAGTAGACTGCTAGGCCTCAGCTACACGACCTTCCTTAGCAAGCTGGAGGCGTTCGGTCTGGACCGCAAAAACTTTCTTGAATAGTCGGTCGCCACGAATTCTTTACTCGTTCTTTATGAACTCGCTGGCTCACGATCGTGGAACGATACTTGAATAACGATACTTGATTTATGAAGAAAACCATCTTGTTTCTGAACATAATGACGATGTCTGCCTGCCTTTCTGTAAGTGCACAAGCAATTAAGGAAGAGCGTCGCACCGGAGTTAAGACTGAGTATGAAAAAATTGATAAGGTCCTTGAACTCTATGTTGATGGCTTGCGGAAAGGGAACGTAAGTCTATTACAACAGGCGTTTTTTTCAGAAGGCCAGTTTTGCAGGTTGTCCAATCAGAATGATGTTCAATGTAAAAAATTCGCCGAGGAATTGAGCGAATGGGTGAAGATCCCTGAGCCCAATTCTAGTGGAAAGATTCTTTCGCTAGAACTAGAGGGTTCAATGGCGAAAGTTACCTTTAAGTTGAATTTTGGCACTACAGTTTTCGTGGATTATCTAACTATGTACAAGTCAAAGACCAACTGGAAGATCGTTTCCAAAGCTACTTGGATTCACGAATGAAGCACAACGCATTACGCACCCCGTTCCTGCATCCAAGTAGATTGCAGCTTGGTAGGCGCTCAGTCTCGGATTGGATATTGGAAGGAGAGATCCAATGACGCGTTGTAACAACACATCGATCGGGGTTTGGTTGAAAATGGTGCGAGGGACACTTCTGTTTTTCACTGCGCTCTTCTCCATTAATGCGGTTTACGCGCAACCAGGTCCTCTGGAGCACGGTCTTCAACGCACCGCACAAGAAATTGCGGCCCTCGACAATCTGATCTCGAGGTCGTCCCTCAATTCAGAACTCTATCTCAAACGCGCCCGACTTTATCTTTCCTGGTATGAACACTATGGTGCGCAAGTCGAGTATAAGGGAGTAGTCTATGCAACCGATCCTGGCGGCAAGGCTTTGGCTGACATAGAACGAGCCATCGAACTTGACCCGCATAGCGAAGCCTTCACCCTTCGCGGTCGCTACTACGAAGCGAACTTTAGACATCAGAAACCGGCGAATCTAGATAGTAAAATGGTCGACTGGAACGAGGTGGCACAGTATTACTGGCAAAACGATTCATTCAAGTCCGCCGTGGCAGACTATCACAAGGGTCTACAGAGTGCTCGCTCGCCGAAAGAAAAAGCCGACGCCTTATACCGACTTGGCTGGCTCTACAGATCCCGTGCACTCGCTTTCTCCGATTACAGCCCGGCAAACTACTTAGCGAAACTTGTTCGGGCAGAAAGAAAGACTAATCTCGTATTCGAAGATTTTGACAAGTCGCTCGCGTTCATGAAGATGCATATCGACGCGATCGGGTCGAAGTACGGAGGGGCATCTGATATTCGTGATACTTACCAAGATAAGGCCCGTGCGGCGGCGCTATTTGAAGATCGTGCTGAAGGCCTGCGGACCTTGACTGCGGGGATAAACGCCTTGAAAGGTGTGGAGTGGGAAGAAGAGTTGGTCTACCGCCTGTACGTTCTCCGCGGCGAGCTCCATTTCAGGGCCGGTGACTTTTCGTCTGCCCTGCGCGATTACAACTATCCTATCGAAAGGAATTATGCGAACAGCGTCAACGTTTACGAAAAGCGCGGTGACGTCTACGCAGCGACAGGAAAATTGGAATTTGCAATCAGGGATTATACCCAGGAGATCTCCAAGCCCAACAGCTACCCCCAGGATCGTCTTTTTCTAAAACGCGGCAGAGTCTACCTGGCTTTGGGCGACGTCGAGAAAGCGGTCGCTGATCTCTCGCATGTTTTGCGGTACGGCTCCGCATGCCCTGAGCCGCGCAGTCTCCGCGCCAAGGCCTATCGGTTGCTGCATAAGGAAAGTCTGGCCGAAGAGGATGAGAAGATTGCGAAATCGATCTACGCACGAAATAGATCTGCCTGTGGGTTGCTCTATCAAGAGTTTTAACCAACGCCAAGCACCTAACCGCTCAAGATTCGACGATCTAATCCCACATTATCAAGCCTTCATCATAGAATCTCGTTGCCCGTCAAAAAGTTGATGCGAACGCCTGCTTAATGGCTAATGCTACAGGCTGAGGATTTTTGCGTCCTGATGAAATCGCGCCGGCAGGTGAGCTCTGCTCCCCGAAATTGGCGGACGGTGACCAAGACGATATGAAGCTAATACAAAACATTCTTGTAACGGGGCTGATAGCCGGCAGTTTGGATATCGTTGCGGCAATCTTTATTTTAGCGGGCGGCGATGCAGCGGGAATCTTAAAGTACGTTGCAAGCGGAGTCTTCGGTCCGGCAGCGCTGAAAGGCGAATCTCAAATGGTCGCATACGGATTGATCTTCCATTTTGCGATTGCAATGAGCTGGACCGCCCTTTACTTCTTGCTCTATCCGAAGCTGGGTTTTGTTCGTTGGAATAAGTGGATCAGCGGCGTTGTTTATGGGGTGTTGGTCTGGATGGCCATGAATTTGGTGGTTCTGCCCTTGTCAAAGGTTCCACGGGGCCCTCTCACCTGGACGAGCGTATTGACGAACGTGTTGATCTTGACTGTCTGCATAGGGACCCCAATCGCAGTGTTGGCGGACCGGCACTACGCGACTCGAGAAGATTTGGAATAGGCTATATTGTCAATCGCATTGGCAACATCGGTTATCGTCGCCTTAGTCTCCTGTGACCCTTGGATCATTTCCATGAAACTTTGAACGCCTACAGCGGTTATAAATAAGCTGGATAAGGAACGGTCATGATTCTAAGAACATGGCGAGCTGTCGCGAAGCCAACTCGGGCGGACGACTACATCGAGCATCTGCGCGAAGATACCTTGCCTATTCTCAGATCTATCCCCGGCTTTGCCGAACTGTCCCTTCTTCGGCGCGACCTGACCAACGGTTCCGAAATCTTGGTACTTACTCGTTGGCAGTCTTTGAGTGCCATCATCTCATTTGCGGGGGAAGATTTCACTGCTGCTGTTGTAGCGGACAAAGTGAAGGGCATGATGATCGAGTACGACAGATGCGTAAATCACTATGAGGTTGTGTTGTAGGATAGGCTGCATTGCGCAACTGTGTCTGGCGAGAATTGTCAGCTATCACTCAACAAGCGCTTGCGGACTAATCTGGTCAAACCGCCCCTTGTCGGCTCCATCGCGTAAGCCTGGTAGAGATTGTGGGTCATCGCACAAATGCTTGATTTTTCGTGTCAGATTTTCGTCACACATCATCCCAAAGTCAACACGCAACATCATTACCTTGTCACAAAGGAAGTGCATTTTCGTTAAATGAGTCGCAATCCTGATACTCGACGATTGAACGGATAAGCGTCGGAGGAAAAGCGCCCTAATCTACGACTGCAGGAGTTGGCTAAGGTGTGTAACTGACGGAGCGAAGAGTATGGGTGTATCAGTAAAACTAAATACAGCTTTGAAGCTGACACTTCTCCTCTGGATCGGCCTGACCGCCGGCGCGAGGATCGAAGGAAAATCCTATTCAATCACAGCATCGGACGGTGTCAAGTTGCATGTAGAGGTCGCTGGTAAGGGAGGGGCGTGTATCTTCGTACAGGCAGGCCAGGGATCGATGTCGTTCAGGGAGATGGGCATTAAGGCCCTCGAAAAGCATTTCACCATGATCTATATGGATCGAAGGGGCTCGGGACGATCCGCAAGTGCAAGTGATTATTCACTTGATAGGATGGCGAGCGACCTGGATGAGATTCGCGAGCATCTCGGCTACCCGAAGATAACGGTTTTGGCGCACTCGCTCGGTGGGGTGATAGCTCTTCGATATGCTCGTAACTATCCAGATCATATAAGTCATTTGATTATGGCGAATGTGACGCTGCACCTTCTTAACGATGCCATGTTGAGAGAGCAAATCAAATTCTTATCGCCGGAGCATAGCGATTATTTGGGCAGTCTTCAAGCGATCAAAGGGGATGAGTTGAGAAAACTTGCCCGTCACGTGAGGAGCGATTCGGCAATCGGATACAGGATCCTGACCGACAATCTGCGAACGATTAAAAAGATGAACCGTTTGTACGAACGGTCGGCTGGGAACCAAGATTTCACGAAATTGTTAACAGCCGAACCTTCGACCCTTTCTGAATATTATGCGGATTACTCGGAGGATACTCGACTGATCAAGATTCCCACGTTACTAATTGCGGGCACAAGAGACTACGCGGTTGGCGTCAATCACCATTTGCGGTTTCGCTTCCCTAATCACTTTTTGAAAGTTATACCTGGCGGTCATCTCCCATACGCAGATGATCGCGAAGCGTTTGTTGAGTCGATCACGGGTTTTCTCGGAAGTGGTCCGGTTCCTCAAGTGAGGACAAGTAAATCCTGGGGTAAAGGTACTAAGAAGTGAAAAAGCATCTTGCAAACCTATCACTGGTTTCGGAGCGGTCAAGCGGCACAGTAAAAGACTGCCGTGTCGGGCAAAGTAGTACAGCCGTTTCCGACAGTGCTCCCTACGGACCGCATGCTTTACAGTTACTTGATGATCACATATGGGTCAGGAAGAGTTGGGAAGAAAGCCTAAGTCGTCTCGGCACCTACCTGCACGAGCTGCAGCTGAACGACTCGACCGGTCGCGTCCAGTGGCGGAAGAGTTAGATCCTTACAGGGTGAGAGGTTAGTAATGTCGAAGATGTTGAGACGAGCAATTTTGATCGCGGGCGTCCTGCTGGCGATGCCCCCGACATGCTTCTCCAAGGAATATTCCGTTAAAACGCCCGACGGCGTGAGTCTCTATGTCAAGGTTGCTGGAAGCGGACCGCCATGCCTGTTCATTCATGGCGGTCCCGGACAGGGATCACTCTCGTTCGAAAAGATAGGGGGCGATAGTCTCGAAAAGCACCTGACGATGATCTACGTTGATCAGCGCGGCTCTGGCAAGTCCGCGAGTGCAAAGGATTATAGCCTTGACCGTATGGCAGACGACATCGAGCAGGTCAGGAAGCGCCTCGGATATAGGAAACTGAATCTGCTTGCCCACTCGTTCGGCGGCATCATTGCGGTTCGATACGCCGCAAAATACCCGAAACGCGTCGCCCGCATTGTCATGGCGAACACGACCCTACACTTCTATAATGATGAGGCTTTGAAAGGCCAGCTGCGATTTTTTGAGAAGGAGCTTAACAAGGATTATGGACTTGGCGAACCGATCGCGACGGAGGATCTCAGAAAAACGGTGCAGATGGTTAGAAACAACTCCGGGATAGGCTACAAACTTCTGACCGACAGCCTCGAGACGTTAAGGAAGATGGGTGAGGTCGATGGCTACCCGGGTCGGAATCGCGAGTTTGGAAGGTTCGTGATGGGGGAGAGCAAAGAGGCCGCTGAGTATTACGCCGACTATACGAACGCGAGTAAATCGGTCAATGTCCCGACTTTAATTATCGCGGGAACTCGGGATTACGCGGTGGGGGTCTATCATCACTTGCGCTTTCGCTTTCCAAATTCGAAGATCGAAACGATCAAGGGTGGGCATTTGCTTTACGCGGACAACAACGAAGAATTCGTGATGTCCGTCAATCGATTTGTAAATGGGAAATTTGATTCGCCAAATTCAAATTAACCCACGGGAGATTCCGCGGTGACCTGTAGGTCATTGCGATAAGAATAGGCGCCGGTAACTAGTCGTCCGCAGACCGGTTCGAATTGCGGAACAAGGTATGAAGATAATCAGGGGCATCGCTGCGATTTTGGCCGGCTTTGTATTCGTGGCAGCCACGCACACGGTGACGGATCTCGTTTTGGAGTCGTTAGGGATTTTCACACCGCCCACGGTGCGTTTCGACGCTACCTGGATGGTTCTGACTGCGACTGCGTATCGTGCTTTGTTCATGGTGGCGGGTGGTTATTTAACCGCAGCACTCGCGCCCGATCCAAAGATGAGGTACGTATTGATCCTGGCCGTTATCGGCACGATCATGGCAATCGTCGCGGCAGTCACCGTGATCCCGATGGACCTCAGTCCGGCGTGGTACCCGATCGCCCTCGCACTTCTCGGATTCCCGTGTACCTGGCTAGGAGGATGGCTACGAACAAAGGGAGATTGAATATGGAAATGAAACTTGAGCTTGTACCAGTTCCCGTAAGCGATATAGACGAAGCGAAACGGTTTTACGTCGAGAAGGTCGGTTTTCAAGCTGATCACGATGTTCAACCGTCAAACGGGATGCGGGTGTGCCAATTGACGCCCACGGGATCCTCGTGCTCGATCTTGCTTGGGTCTGGACTTGGGGAGATTACCGATACGCCGCCCGGATCTGTGAAGGGACTGCATCTGGTTGTGAAGGATATTAACCAAATCCGTAAATCCTTGGCCGGACGCGGCGTCGAGGTCGGCGAGGTCATGAATATGGGCGGCGTACTTTTCGCGCGCTTTGCGGACCCTGATGGCAACAGCTGGATGCTTCAAGAAGTACCACCTGTTCTCAAACGACCGGATTAATGCCTGGTGTTTCGGTAACTTAAATAACTCAAATTTTGTAGGACATTTCGGCTCGGACTGAAAAGAAATATGATCGACCCTAAAAATTATATACAGCGAGGTTTTTCCGCCGTGCGGCCGTATCTACATGGCCCCATCGAACTGCCGGCATTTTTGCAGAATGTCTTCAACGCGACCGAGATTGAGCGGAATGACGACGGTCCGACGCTTCTACAGATTGACGACTCGTTAGTATGGATCGAGGCTGGTGACTTGCCGGAGAATATAGATCCTTGGGTTGGGTCGGTTTACGCTTACGTTGAAGACGTTGACTCTGTGTATGAGAGAGCGATTGAGGCTGGGGCGCGTGGCATCGCCGCGCCTGAAGATAAGCCTTATCTCGAGCGACAGGCAGGCTTCGTAGATCCTGGAGGCAATACGTGGTGGGTTTCAAAATACCTGGGTTGAGCAAAATCGCACGAGTGAGTAGACACGATCGAAAAGTTCGATGTATCGGAATTATGAAGATCATACTTGCCGCCCTTTCAATATTACTCTTCGTATTTACGGCTATCGGACAGAGCGAGCAGTCGCCGATCGTCGAGAAAGAATTCGGGTACAGGGATTGGACTTACAAGAATCTACAGGGCGACGGAAGCACTAACTTACGGGATTTTAGCAAGGGTAAGAAACTGGTGATGGTCGTCTATTGGGCACCGTGGTGCCCAAACTGGAAACACGATGCCGCATTTGTGCAGGAGTTGCACGAGAAGTATGCAACGAACGGCTTGGGAGTAATCGGCGTCGGCATGTACGATCCGGTCGCGTCGATGCGTACACACGTTGAACAGTATAAGCTCACGTTTCCGATAGTTTACGGTACTGAGGATAGATCGGCCAGGGAGACGACGGTTCATTTCGCACAGCGACGTGAAGCGGGCGACACAAGAAAATGGGGTTCCCCTTGGTACGTGTTATTGAACCCCTCAACCTTGGAACGGAGCGGTGAGTTTCTTACAAAGACAAATACGACCGTCGTGAATGGCGAGCTGATCAAGCCGGAAGCTGAGAAGTTTGTTCGGCAAAACCTAGGATTGAACGGCGACGGCGCTATACGAGCTAACGCGGAAACCAGCCTCGAAATAACTCTCAAGAACAACTCGAATGCGGAGATAAACACGAGATTACAATTGACGCGGTTGCTTGAGCGTTACGACCTGTCCAAATGGGCTTTCACGAAAACCGTAATGATCGATGAAAAGGCCATTCCGCACAGTCACCCGGTCCTTACCTTGCACACGCGGCATCTAAAGGATGACGACCTTTTGCTCGCTACTTACATTCACGAACAACTCCACTGGTTTCTTTCGGGCCGAAGGAAAGAAACCGAAAGCGCGATCAAGGATCTGAAGTTATTGTTCCCGAAAGTTCCCGTTGGCTTTCCTGAAGGAGGCAATGACGAGGAATCGACGTACGTGCATCTGATTATTAATTTCCTCGAGAATCGAGCGATGCAGCAGCTCGTCGGCGAACTGAAAGCCAAACAAGTTGTCGACTTTTGGTCGGTCGACCACTACACATGGGTTTATAGAGCGATCGCGCAACGCGGGCGTGACATTTCGACTGTTATCGCCAAGCACAACCTTTTTCCCTGAAAAATGAACTTAATGGTGATCAGGAGAACATGATTAATGATGAATACAAACGATACTGTCAAAGCCTACTTCGAGCGCCTCTCGCGAAGAGAAGCTTGGCAGGATCTAATTGCGGAGAACTTCGTTTTCACGAGTTTTGTGTCACCGGTAAAGAAAATTGTAGGAAAGGAGGATTTCCTTGTTGCGACCGAGCGCTTTTACTCTTCAATTCGCACCGTAGAAATAACGGCTCGCATTGTCGATGGTGCGAAGGCCTGTGCCTTAACCTGTTACGAGCTCTCCGGCCCGGGTGGGAGTTTTAATTGTCATGTAGCCGAGATTTTCAGCGTCAGCGATGGGTCAATCACATCACTGGATATTTATTTCGACAGCAGGCAATTTCCAAGTTAGCAACTGGCGGGCGGACAAGTGGCCTATTGGTTGATTTTAGAAAAGGGTCCGCCGTTTGGGAGGCGAGGTGCAAGCCATCTGCTTAAGACTTGCTTTTCGCCTCAAGCTCGTTGAGTAGGAGAGGGAGGGGTATGGATCTTTTTTGGTTATGGATCTTAATTTTTCAAGGTTTTCTTTACTGCGCAGTGTTCGGATACCTTCTGGGACGATTTGGTTGGCGCTGGGATAGCGTTTTGATCGCCCCTTTTGGACCGACGAAAATGATCCTATTTTCTTTATTTGGATTGGGTGGGGAAAGGGTGCTTAGCAAACGGGATGCAACCCGAACGAACCGCACAATGCGGATCCTGTATAGCCATTTCTATGCGAATCCTGAATCCACAACTTCCAGACTTCAACCGAACAGCTTGGAGATCTGCTTCTAGAGACTAGAAATGCTATTGAGACGATTCGCATTCATGTTTTGCGTCACCCTATTCATCACCGGCTCATTCTTCGCCCAGAATGAGGCGCGGATTAATCGGAAAGCGGAGTCGCTTGTAATTGGTGAGACCTTCAGCATCAACTCTAAAGTGTTGAATGAGTCACGAAGGATGAATGTCTACGTGCCCTCCGGTTATTCCGATTCGAAGTCACTTCGGTTACCGGTTCTATACATGCCTGATGGCGGGATCGCGGAGGATTTCCTTCACATCGCCGGCCTAGTGCAAGTGTCAGTTGGAAATGGGACGATGCGCCCGTTTCTGCTAGTGGGTATCGAGAATACCCAGCGGCGGCGCGACATGACTGGTCCAACGCTGAACGAGAACGACAAGAAGATTGCCCCACAGGTCGGTGGCTCGGCGGCATTTCGAAAGTTCATTCGCGACGAGTTGATGCCAGAGGTAAATAAGCGCTACCGGACCACTGGTGAGACTGCGATCGTTGGAGAATCGCTCACGGGGCTGTTCGTCCTCGAAACTTTGGTGTTGCAGCCGGACCTCTTTGACACTTATATAGCGTTCGACCCGAGTCTTTGGTGGAATGATGAGAAGCTCATTCAGATCGCAAGATCATCATTAGCCAAAAAGCTTGAAGGTAAAACTTTGTATCTGGCAAGTAGCGGCGAAAAAGGCGTAGCAGATCTCACCCAAAAGTTTGAGACCGCGATTGCTGCCAGCATTTTGGGAGCCCGGAGACACCACGAGGTCATGCAGGATGAAACACACGCAACGATCTACCACCCTGCTGCTCTGAAAGCGTTTAGGCTGGTGCTTGGCCATAAACGCCAAAAATAGATTGTCCGAATTGGAATCGCGATTGAAGGACGAGATTATCGCGTCCATTCGCGGCGTTCAATCGATCTTTCGCATCGGGCATGTTTGTGATGTCGGATTAGAAGCCTCATGGAAGTAGAAAATTTCCTCTTTCTGACACTTTTGACAAGCTCGTTGATCTTTCTTCTGCTGGTCACGAGTAGAGTGTCTGAAACGGAGCGAAAGGTTTTTATTATTTTTGCCTTTTCTCCGTCCTGAGTCATTTTATTTTCCTATTCGCATCAATTTCGGGACTACTTCCCGGCGGCGAGGCAGTAAGTTTCTTTCGGAAAGTCCTGATCTTCCGGGGTTGGATCGTAATCGGATTTGCCTTGGCAGCCTTCGCTTCGATTACTTTGCAGTCGAGAATGAGTAATGAAGCTTCCGTAGCATTCACAAGGTCTCCTTACTTATTGAAGGGATTGTGTCTTTCTGTCGCTTGTTCTTTTCTCGCGACCGAAATCGGGAAACTCGCACATGATGCGGAAATGCGGCTATTCTTCCTTAGCTCAGGTTATCCGATTTGGCTCTTGTATTTTGTTATTTTGGCTGAAACCCTAGGATCAATCGGACTTTTTGTCGAAAAGACCGTAGTTCCGGCAGCTATCGGACTGTGTATTTTGATGGTTGGAGCAATATACACTCATTTTTCGAACGGAGATCCTTTCTCGAGTTCCATGGAAGCGCTTCACCTCCTCCTTTTGTTGGTTTGTGTTATCGGTTATCAAGATCTATGTAGATCTTTCCCTAAAAGTTTCGTAGAAGTGTTAGCTTCAACAAACACCATCGGTAACGCGAACAAAATGGCAGCGGATAGATCCGCAGTCGATCCAAACCTGTCTCGGTCCGTCCCGACGACTGGTGCGTATCACCACCATTCTTTCATCCAATCGTCACCGACCTTCGCAGCCTTTTCGCGATCGTCGACTACAACGATCAGCTGATTCGCGTGATCGCTATATTGTGTGTTTATGTTCACACCCCTGTCAGCCAGCCTTCTGCAGAACATACCTAACTGACCAGGGACGTCCTGTCGCAGTTTCTGGATTACTACGTCGTTGATCGTCACGTCTCTGAAGCCTGCATCCTGCAAAGCCTTTTTTGCTCGATCCGCGTCCTCAACCAAAAAATGGGCAATGGCCTGCTCGCCAATAGCAAACACCCCGCCACCTTCAAGGCTGATTTTGTGTTCGCCCAGAGTTTCGCCAAAGCGGGCGAGCTCTCCAACCTTGTTCTCTAGAAGAATCTCTAGATCTTTCATAAGTTGTAATCCTCACTCTTGATGCATTTTCTTGCTGTCGTCCGGGGCCTGGTCACGATCCGACCTTCCGTAATCTCGTTGAACGTGCGCGATCCGCAACCGGTAATCCTCGAAATCGAATTTCGGCCCGCCACTTGTGCGGCTCTGTGAGCCTCTAAGTTGCGCCATGCCGCAACGCTTTGCTCGTCTCGCCAGAACGATAAGGAAAGAACCTTCTCGGGATTGACCATGCTTTGATATCTTTCAATGGAGATGAATCCCTCGATGTTGTTCAGTTCGGGTCGCAACCCCGCCGCGATATCCAGATACTCATCCCGTTTGCCTTTCACCGGCTTAGCCTCAAATATCACTGCAATCATAGTTTTGACTTCCTGACTGATGCCAAGTTAGCATTACCGATGCATAGACACTTCAGTTGAGGATGAAATATGGTTGTTGAGGACGAATTCGTTCGGATCTCCGGTTTGCTGTGCGAGCCGGCCAGGGCCCGAATGCTATGGAATCTGCTCGACGGAAGAGCTTACACGGCGACGGAACTGTCCGTCGTCGGGGAGACATCGACAACATCCGCGAGCAATCACCTGTCTAAACTGTTGGACGCGCGTATCCTTAAGGTTGAAAAGCAGGGCAGACATCGATACTACTCTTTAGCGAATGGCGAGATCGCCTACGTCATCGAGTCGCTCGCGAACCTGGCTGGCGGGAAATTGACTGACCCACGGAAAAACGAGCAGAGATCTGGCGGGATCAAGTACTGTCGCACCTGCTACGACCACTTGGCGGGCTTCGTCGGGGTACGGCTCGCCCTCGGCTTAGAGGAAAGAGGTTTCGTCGAAAAAAGCGCTGATGGTGGATACGCCGTAATGGAGGATGGTTGGGAGCTTCTCTCGGGGCTAGGCATCCGCCAACCTGATCTGGTATCCGGTCGGCGGCCGCTCGCACGTCAATGCCTGGATTGGAGCGAGCGTCAACCTCACATTGCGGGCAAGCTTGGAGCTGCGCTACTGAGTAGGATGCTTGAGAAAAAGTGGTTCGAGACGATTCAATTTTCAAGGGAGCTTGCAATTACAACAGCGGGTCGTCGGTCCCTCAATCAACTGCTCGGTTTGAATTTCTTGTGAGAATCCGGAACCCACGTTTACTGGTTGCACGCCACCTTCTTAAACGCACCGGAAACGATACAAAGAACGTACAATCCACCATAACTTCTACGAAATCGCCTCGATAGCTCTACTCGTTTCTTGCCCTTCGCAGCTTGAGCAAGCCGATTAAGGCGATTACCAGCCAAGCCAAATTGGTAGCCATTGATGGATAAGATCGATGGTATCCCGTGTTGATCGTCATAAACAATCCTGAGAAGAAATTCATCAGTAAAAAGGTAGCAGAGTCTGTAGGCAACAATTTTCTCGTATTTAAGAAGAATGCTCCCAATATAAGCACTGTCGCCGTCCATCCAACGCATTCGATCAAAAACTCCTGCACAAAGTATGGCATCCCGTTACGGAAAATCATCAACTCTAACCAATCGCGATACACCAAACTACTTGACCATATGCCAGATAGTTGCTATTGTCAACTATATCGTTGATAACCGCAAGCAATTTGAAACCTATTATGAAGATTGGGCTATCTGAAAGGATCGACAAGGTCCGCAGCTACAACCGGTTTTACACCAAGTATATCGGTGCGCTACAAGAAGGTCTTTTGCAAAGCTCCTTCTCACTAGCCGAGGCGCGCGTAATCTACGAGCTGGCGAACCGCAAGTATGCAACGGCGAGCGAACTGGCCAGCGAGCTGGCTCTCGACGCGGGTTACTTAAGCCGGATGTTGCGGGGTTTTGAAAAGCGGAAGTTGATTGAGAAGAACAGTTCGCCCAAAGACGCCCGACAGTCAATCTTGCAATTGACGGAACAAGGTCGGAAAGAATTTGCTGTTTTAAATAATCTTTCAAGGAAGCAAGTGGAAGGGATCCTGAGAGATCTGAATCCAATCGAGCAGGATCGCTTACTAAACGCAATGCAAACGATAAAGGGATTGCTCGGTGAGGAGCGTGAAGACGGCAACTTCTCCTATGTGCTGCGCATGCCACACGCGGGAGACTTTGGCTGGGTCGTCCAGAGTAACGGCAGTCTTTACGCGCGCGAGTACGGATGGGATGAGCACTACGAAGGATTGGTCGCACAGATCGTGGCCGATTTCGTGAAGAATTTCGATCCTAAGAAGGAAAACTGCTGGATCGCCGAGAAAGACGGTGAGAGCGTGGGCTCGGTTTTTCTGGTCAAGAAATCCGCGACCGTCGCCCAGTTAAGACTTTTACTTGTCGATCCGAAAGCTCGCGGGTTGGGGATCGGAAAACGCCTCGTCGAGGAGTGTACACGGTTCGCTCGGAAAAAGGGCTACAAGAAAATCACGCTTTGGACAAACAGCGTCCTGCTCGCCGCCCGGCACCTTTATGAGAATGAGGGCTATCGATTGGTCAAATCGGAGAAGCACCATAGTTTCGGTCACGATCTAACGGGAGAAACCTGGGAATTGAAGTTGCCGAAGAAATGAGGTGCGCGGGATGCGGTCAAGAACAACGGGATCAATCTTTCATGCTATGGCGGAAACAGACTATCTAGTAAAGCTTCACCTGAGAATCGACTGGAGCGAGCTCGACTACTTCGGACACGTTAATAACGTGTCGTTCTTCAAATATATTCAAGCATCGAGAGTGCATTACTGGGACACAATAGGGTTAACCAAATTTCACAAGGACAATAGCGTCGGTCCGATGCTTGTTTCATGCACATGCGATTTTAAGCAGCCTCTATTTTATCCGGGAAACATTACCGTCTTGACACGCACTGAGTTCATAAAGAATACCAGTTTCGGATTTTGCCATAGAATGATTGATGAAAATGGCCGGACAGCGGCTGAGGCTCAGGACGTTATGGTGATGTTCGATTTTAACTCGAACACTAAGGCTTTATTCCCTCAGTTGCTGAGAGAGAAGATTGAGGATCTGGAAAGCAGAAAATTCTAAATACATTTTGGCGCTCGCCAAGAGCCGAGTAAGATGAGCCGCGGTAAGAGCGGTCGGTGGTTCGACCATGAAGTCGACGCCTCGACAGATGACTTTGCAACGTCCTCCTGTCGCTGCACTTTACCCAGTAAAAAAAGACCGCCCAGCGTGAGCTGGACGGTCGAAATGTTTCAAGTTGAATCCTTTGCCTAGAAAAGGAACCGGAAACCAAAGCGAACAGACCGTGGCGCTTGAAAAGCGTTCGGCTGACCATAGCGCGAGTCCTTACGGTTGATACACGTTCCAGGCGTCGCGCAACCCAATGTGCCATCCAGGAAGCTGTTGATCTGAGGAAGCAGCGAACCTGAGTTGAAAGCATTGATGTAAGCAGGGCCGTTGTCGGGGAACCCAAAGGTTGGCCCGATCATTGTTGCTTGCGGTCGCCCTAAAGCGGTAAACAGCCCTGTTACCGTGGCCTGGTCAAACAGATTAAGGAAGTTCAAATCACCGACCAAAGTGAAACGATTGTCCCGTCCAAAGCGATACCTATGAGTGACGTTGAAATCTGTCTGACTAAATGTTGGAGTTCTTCCCAGATCACCTCGCTTAGTAAAGATCGTTGGTGTGATGTTCGTCACCATGTAAATCTGAGAAGTCTGAGGAGTGCCAGACGAGATCGTCTGGAAGGCCGATAACTCGGTTGAATTGGTCTTGCTCCCAATCCAATCGAAAATGTAGGCGCCGTAGGCATTGAAAACGTGGGGTCGATCCGTACCGAGTCTTCCGTTATCAGGCTCGCCGGTTGCGGTGAAGCCGATGTAAGGCAGGTCGAAGAAGCGGTTCACGCCCGGCGATGTTCGGCCGTTTTCGTCTGAGCTGGCCAAACCAGAGTAATTCCCATACAGCCGACTGTAGGTGTAGTTCAGGTTGAAATAGTAGTTGTTCGCCAACCGCTTCTCCAATACAAACTCCACCCCGTCATAGCGTCGTTGAGGCTTGATGAATTTGTCATAACCCGAATCCTCGAGGAATTGTCTATGAAGGCCCTCGCCAGGGTTCGCAATAATGTAGGCTTCACTGTTGTTGGCATTTCTCGCACCGGCATCTTCGACAGCACTATCCACATTCTTATACGTGTAGCGGGTACGGAAGACGTAGTCCCTCGCGAATTGTCTTTCGACTCCAACCGTAAATTCAGTTTGACGGAAGGGTTTTAGATCAGGATCAACAGCGCCTCCTTCGAAGATGGTTGTATCTGGATCATTTGTGGCGACCCGATTATCGATCTGACATCGACTCCTCGCACCCGAAGTTATAAAGCCCGTTGACGGACAGACGCTTCGCCCTGTAAATCCTCCAACAATATTCTGTAGGGTGAACTGCGTGTAGACTTCACCGGGAAGGATCTCGAAGAAGTCCTGGTAAAACTTCTCACCACCGAACGAACCGCGAGGCAATTCGAACTTCAAGCGATCGTAGAACCGACCGAAACTCGCAAAGACCTTCGTTTTTCCGTCTCCAAAAATATCGTAAGCAAACCCTAACCTTGGCGCGATTTTATCCGTCCAACCAAAGTTGATCGGAGGAGCGAAGCCATTGAAAGAGGGGAGGTCTTCCTTTTCGAAGCGAACACCGAAATTCAGTGTTAACCTTGAGAATGGTTGATATTTGTCCTGGACATAAAACCCTTGATTTAGATTCGAAGCCATCCCAAGTGTTCCAACCCTAAGAAGAATTCCCGTTCCCAAAACGCAGCCACTTGTTTGCCCAGGTGCGCATATGGGACCAGACGGCGTAACAGGACCCGCGCCGGACTCGTCGATCGGAACGCCATACTCGAAATCTATCCGACCTTTGGTGGAATAGCCGCGCGCGGCATCGTTGAAAATCTTAAAGCGCTGATATCCACCTTTAAATTCGTGACGGCCTCCGAAATTACTGACGATGTACGTAATGTCTCCCTCATAATTCGTCCGGATCGACACGTCTCTTATAGTCTCGGAATTAGCTGCAGACACAAACCCTTGCTCGCATGCTCCGGGTATCGGATTGGCCGGTGTCGAGCCGAGAACACAGTTAATTCGTATCCCCGAGGGTATAAAATAGTTCCCCAACTTCTCGTTAAGGAAGCCGCGGGAAAACCTTCCACTCACAACCATGTTTGCCGTCGGCGTGTAAACACCTTGGAAGGTAACGTTGTTCGAATTTTGTCTTCCTCCCTGTTTGTCCGTGAGCTCTCGGCCGGTCAGGCGACCGATCGGCGGCCCAAAATCTACCGATGGAGGGGTGCCTCCCAAGCTAACTGTTCCAAAAGGAAGGGCCCCTTCGTCAACAATAGGGTTCCAAGTATAGGTACCAGTCAAGCGAAGGTTATCAAAAGGAGAAGCATCTAATCGACCGAAAGCGTATTGAAACGTGCGCTTCAGCCGAAAGGTCTCTGTCGTCGTAAGAGTTCTCGTAGCCGCCGGAGCATTCGTAAAAAAGTTCGTTGTCGTGATCGTCTCAAACACCTGCGGGGTGTAGCTTCCGAAAAAGTAAAGGCGATTCTTGAAGATGGGACCGCCCAGATTGGCCGTCGGGAACGTGTTTAACCCACCGCTTTTGGATGGAATTATGTACTCAGTCGGCTGGACGAAGTTCGCTCCCGTTCCTGATGGAAAACTAACCAGTGTCGGCCGAGGATCGCCGCTGAATTTTGGGGTATCAAACTGCATACCAAATTCCCCACGAAGATTATTCCCGCCACCCTTAGTAACTACGCTAATGACACCGCCGGTCGCACCGCCAAACTCGGCATCAAAACCACTCGACTTTACCTGCACCTCCTGGACAAACTGCGTCGGAATCGCATTATTTCCATTTAAGGTTCCGGTTCGGAAATTGTTAACCTCCTGTCCGTCAATGACAAAGACGTTTTCTGAACCTGAAGCCCCGTCAACGGAGATGCCGCCGGCCCGACCCTCAGGCCGAACGCCAGGCACAGTTTTAAGTACGCTGGTAAAGTCTACCCCCTTTGGGATCAGCTCGATCTTTTGAGCGCCGATGCTTGTCTGAATGGCGTTGTTGTTTGTGTCGATCGCTGGTGCATCCGAAGCGGCAACGTCCACTGTCACATTGGCTGTTCCTGCTGAGACCGCAACGTCCACTTGGGTGGTTTTGCCAATCGCTACCGTAATATTCTCGTATCGAGCTTCCCCAAAGCCGCTCGAGGCCGTTGTCACAACATTGTAGGTACCAGGCGGTATTTTTAGAGCCCGGAAGAATCCCTCGTTATCCGTGGAGACGGTCCGTTTGAATCCCGCCGCCACGCCCGTAGTTGTCGTGCCTGCCGCAGCTGTTGTCGCACTGGTTATAGTTATTGTTACATTCGGGACAACTGCCCCGTTGGCATCCTTAACAGTGCCTTCAATATTGCCTGTTGTCTCCTGCCCGAACGCCACCGACGTTAGGCAGAAAGCGAACGACAATAGAAAGAGCACTTTGCTGAGTTTCATTTTCATTTCTTCGCTCCTGTCATAAGTTGTTTCTCGTATGCTTGCTGACCTGCCTTTTTCACCAATGTTTCGTCACACTTCGAGCGACTCCAATTTGCAAACCATGAATCAGGCCAGAGAGAGCGTCCCACTTTTGGAATTTCTGGGCGTTGCAGTTGTTACAGCCTCCGCCTCCCCAACTCTCCTGAACTATAGGTGTGCAACTTCCGTGCATTTGTGCCAGCCGAAACTTCGGACGTATTGGGCTCCGCTACTCTCGAATATTTGCGATTGAGATCCTTACCGTTCATCTGCTTACGATCGCCAGTTCTACGAGAATTCGGATGAATCTTGAGGTTTCTAAATAATTGATAACAAAGGGGATATTCAGATTATGGAAAATCGCGTACAGGTTTTGGAACGCCAGGAAAGGCTGGCACGAGCTGGGCACACGAACCCGTCACGGAATGTCGAGACTTCATCACAAAATCTTTGTAATTAAAGCTTCCGAGTGGTAGCTTGACTATCTGCTTCCGATCCGTTGAGGCTTCTTATCGGTACGCGGACTCATCCAATTGACGTAAGAGTTGTGAATATGAAAGCTGGTGAATCAGTTGAGACGCTCAGCGGGTCAGTCCTTGGCGGTCGCCTTGGTAATTGGACGCTTGGCTTTGTAGTTTGGACTCTGGTCGGACTATCGTTTGCGAGCCGGTCTGCTATCACGGCTTACCAGACGGGCTCGAGTATCGGGTGGCACGTACTCTTTTCTCAGTATCTGATCGACTTTTATGTAATTGGACTCGCGTCGCCGGTGATCTTTTGGCTTTGTAGGCGGTACCCGATCGAGCGCGGTCGGATGATCGCAAGATTTTTTGCTCACCTCGTTTTTTCGATTCTGTTCACAACTGTCGTCTATCCCATGTGCCTAGTCGCAATATGGTACATCGGCTATCCCGACCTATCTCAGACCCCGACGTTGTGGGATTGGTTGCGTGATAGCTTTCTTCTCCCCCACTTCATTCATCAGGTATTGATTTCTTATTGGGCGACGCTTGGCGTAGCGCATGCCTTCGAATACTCCCGTCGCGTTCAACGAGAGAAAACCCAAACGGCCGAACTCGCGTCGCAGCTCGCGCAAGCGCAACTCGCCGCGCTGAAAATGCAGATCCATCCTCACTTTTTATTCAATACGCTGAACTCGATCACAGCTTTGCTACACAAGGACCCTGACGCCGCGGAACAAATGATCGCTAGGTTGAGCGAGTTCCTACGCATGACGTTGAAAGGCTCCAACGCCTCGGCAGTCACGCTTGAGGAGGAAATACGCTTCCTGAAAAATTACCTCGAAATTGAGAAGATCCGTTTTCGGGATCGTCTATTGATCGACATCCGCGTCGATCCCGCTGTACTCGAAGCACGTGTGCCCAATTTGATCTTGCAGCCGATAGTGGAGAACGCGTTTCGACACGGCCTCTCGAAGCAATGTGACAGGGGCAAGCTCACGATCGACGCGAAAGGATACTCGGATAGACTGGTGATCGAGATCGCGGATAACGGACCCGGGATTGCTCTCCAAAACGGTGGTTCGAGCGAACGTAAAGAAGGTGTGGGACTATCCAATACTCGAGCTCGATTAAAGGAATTCTTCGATGGCGATTTTCAGTTCGAGATCGGAAACCTACCGGGTTCCAAGGGCACGATGGTTCGACTCGTCGTGCCTTGCACAAACTAATCGACGATCGGCTAGGCGATTGAAAGTGTTCGCGATCTGATAAGCATCAGGTGAGCTATATGGATGACAAAATACGAGTACTAATTGTCGATGACGAGCCCTTAGCTCGTGAGCGTATTCGCGACCTACTCAAGCGCGACAGCGACGTTGACGAAATAATTGAGGCCGCTAACGGTCGCGAAGCGATTCAGAAGGTCGTATCAGAAGGGCCAGACATAATGTTCCTTGACATTCAGATGCCGGACATGGGCGGATTCGACGTTTTGAGCTCACTCGCCAAGAGAAAAATTGGCATCTTGCCAGTGATCATTTTTGTGACGGCGTACGACCAGTATGCGGTTAAGGCATTCGAGTTTCAGGCCCTCGACTACCTTATGAAGCCTTTCGACCGAAGGCGCTTTAGCGAGTCGCTACAACGGGCGAAAGAAAAACTGCTAAAAGACGCAGATGTTGATCAGTCAGATATACGTCGTTTGTTGGAGAAGGTCTCGGACACATCCCAGTATTTAGATTGGATAACTATAAGAAAAGATGAGCGAATTTTTCTGCTTAAGGTTGAGGATGTGTGCTGGGTCGAAGCAAAGGGAAACTACGTTTATCTTAAAACACCGGATGCCGGTCACATGACGCGCATGACAATCAACAACATGGAGGCTCGACTCGATCCACACATTTTCGTGCGCGTTCATCGCTCGACCATAGTGAATGTGAATCGGATAAAAGAATTGCAAGTATGGAAGCCCGGGGAGTACCGCGTCGTAATGCTTTGCGACAAGACTTTCAATTTAACGCGAGGTTACCGTGACCGCCTGGAGGCTTTTCTAAAGAAGCGGACCATCTAGCTTGTAAGGAACGAGCCACGACGGTAGAGATTAGACTGCGTTCGTTCGACCATCCTCCAGCCAATTATTTAATGCGAAGAACAATCTCGATCACGGTAAGAATCGCGATTCTAACAGCGATGCTTTTCGTCTGTTTTGCGGTCGGGAGCACCATCGCCGGGCTCACGAGCGATCCCGAAGCAGCGGGGGATGCAGGAAACACATCCGCCATACTGCTATTCGTCTGCCTACTTCAAACACTTGTGACTGCCTACTTGGTCCTCCGTTCACGTTGGCATGGTACGAAACTGATAGCTGCCATCCTCTTAATACATTACGGGGTCATGACCTTTATGGCGCAGATCGAATCCGCTGTCTTCATCACACGTTTACCTGAAGGCACCTTGCCGAGGTTGTTCTTGTGGGGAGCATTGATCTCGATCCCGTATTCGATTCTCGCTGTGCTTATTCTTGGAAAGTTAACCAAAGTCGAGGCGAACGAAGAAGGACCTTTCAACTCGACGTTTGCGCTTGGCGGATGGATCTGGCGATTGAGTTTGGCCGCCACTGTTTACGTTGTCCTGTATTTCACATTTGGCTATTACATTGCGTGGCGAAACCCGGCGGTTTTGGAGTACTACTCTGGTACGGACGTTGGCAGTTTCCTCGCGCACATGCGTACAGTCCTTTCCGATATGCCATGGCTGATTCCTTTTCAGCTTTTGCGCGGATTGATCTGGGTTGCAATAGCTCTCCCGACGATTCGGATGTTCAGCGGACGGCGCTGGGAGGCTTCTCTCGCGATAGGCCTGGCGTTCGCGATCTTGATGAACGCTTTGTTGCTTTTGCCAAACCCGTATATGCCGGAACCCGTGAGAATGGCACATATGGTCGAGACGGCATCTTCGAATTTTATCTTTGGGCTATTCGTTGGTTGGTTGTTCACCTCAGATCGAGAGAGGCGAAGTGGTCATCGAGATGACGGCCGTGCATTCCAGTAGCGTAAATCAATCCGAAAGCGGAAGCCACCGGACCGGAAAGGGTGTAAGGGGGCAGCCCGGCCGCGTTTGTCAGAATAGTGAAGGACGGCCCGGCAATTAATCACTCAGGGGGTTGGGTGTATTTTGAGGATATGGAGGCGATACGAATACTCAGTCGACGTTGTTCTACTCAACCTCGGAGAACACTTCGGAAGGGACACGGCGTATTGCGACCAAGGGGTCAAACACGGTACGTACGAAACGTGCAATCCCGCAACATTTTGGAACATTTCCCGGGATCTTGGAAGACCCGAACGAATTTGAGTTAGCTCTAAAGCGATTGCGAGTTACCTATCCCCGTATGCGGCCGGGCGAATCGACCTTCTATCGGGTACGGACAAGGATAAAGGGCGAATAGATTTGGCAGGAGGTGGCCTTGAGAGGGTTAGTTGGATCTTTCAATTGCGAGATGCGGTGTCGCGAAACTTCTTGATTAGCTTTTCAACTGAATCAGCGTTAGCCGCATCGGGAGCCGCCCGAAGGTAACGCTCCAGCTCGATTGCGGCTTCCTCAAAGCGTTTTAGATTATGAGCGTAAAGAAGGGCGAGGTTCCAATGGGCATCGGCGAATTTGCCTGCGCCTAGTTTCGCGGCCGTCTTAAGTGCTTTCTCGGCTTTCTCGTAGTCCTTTCCCAGTCGATAGGAAACTCCGAGAATTAACCACGCTTGCGACGATTTGGGATTGAGTGAGGTCGCTTTCGTCGCGGCCGCGATAGCTTCGTTCGAACTTTGTTGAGCGTATAGCGAATAGCTAAGACCGTACCAGCTGCTAAAGCCCTTAGAATTCACAGTCACTGCTCGCTGAAGAATCGAAGATGCGTCGGAGAATTGTTGACGCTTGATAAGTTCGCTACCCAACCTATCCAGTGCGGCGAAGTATTCAGGAAACGCTGCAATTGCTTTGTACAACTCTTTAATCCCCTCATCCACTTTCTCCTTATCGAAAGATTCAAGTGCGTTCTTGAAGTGCTTTTGGGCTTCTGCAGGGACTTCCTGGGCAAACACAACACCCGTGATTTGAGCCTCATTCCTTTCACTACCGCGCGGCCGCAGGTAAAAATCCCTCTGTACATTTTCGGGTTGCGGACGCCCGGAAAACGAAATTTCTACGACTTCTACTTCCTGTATCTGTTCAGCTAGGTTGCTTTTGAAAGGAAGAACCCGAACATAGAACCTCCCCCCTGACAGGTTACGGAAAATGTATCTACCTGAACCATCTGTCTTGGTCCGAGCTAGGACACTATTGACCTCGTTCTGTAGTTCGACGAATACGTCGGCGATCGGGGTACGCTTAGAATCGAACACATGACCCCCAATCGTGCTTCGGTTCTGAGGGCTTCCGGTAGCGTGGAAGATGAATATAAGCACGACGGTGACCGGTACGAAGAATGATGCACTTCCTCGCTTCATACTGGCTATATTTAGTTTCTTCGTATCCAGCTCTCCATTTCGACCAGCCTCACCTTGCCACTATCATTCAGTCCAGCCCTGATTCTCGGGCAATTTTCGATCCCAGTAATCTGCAGGATTCGCTTCCCGGAATTCTCCCTAGCTGCCTGGAGCGTCATCTCGACGGCGTAAGCATCCCACCTCTCATGACTCTCCTTTTCTTTCGGCCCGAGCAGCACCGCCTCGTAAGCCTTAAGGCCAAGGATGACTTTCTCGGTAGCGGAGCCGTTCACATCCGCCGGCGACTTCCAGAATTGAGATAGTGCCTCATACGTCGCTGCTCGGAAACGCTTCATTGCGGCGAAACGTTCGGGATCGGTTCTTTCGAAATCCTTCCTCAAGTCCGCCACGATGTTGACGATTTCAGAAAACATCGGGTCGGGCGGTTCTCCTGGATAGGCCGGCAGTTTTCGCTCATTCAGAAACGGAAAGATCGCCCCCGGATACTCCACCTTTCCAAGTGACACCTTCTGCTCCTTCAACTCGGTTTGATTGACATCTAGGACGAGTACCTGTGGGTTTATCTTCTCAATCGTTTTCCTTAGAGATTCGACACCATATGCGTCGACCGTCCTATGCCGGTTGTAAAGAGTTCCAAGCACGAACACCTCGGACTTTTCGAAGATCTCTGCACTCCTCGCAAATCCGTGGTCGGCATGGAAAACTCCGAACATAACGGCGGCAATCAGGGTTACTCCGCGGAGCAGAAACTTGACTATGCATCTAGCGATCATTGGCATACCTTCCGCGCCCGTACAGGCCCCCGCGTTTTCCCTGCTTCCTGTGTTGAAGCTAAGAAGGAAAGGCTCGGTCCGAATTTGGATTACCACCAAAACCCTTGAGGAGGTTCTTGCGGACCGTGCCGTTTACCGGCGTTAACAGCCGGAACCGAAATATTCGTGCTATCGTCTCTAAGCAGCATTCAATATTTACCAGGGTTTGCGGGGCCCTTTTCTAGCAGTCACTTAGTTGCCCCGCCTTTGTAAACTACCCCGCCTTTCATCACGAAGGTGATGTTTTCGAGGATGCCAATGTTCTCCAGCGGATCGCCCTCTACCGCAATGATGTCGGCATACTTGCCTTCCGTGATCGAGCCAATTCTGTCGCTCCATCCGAAAAGATCAGCATTGCCGACGGTCGACGCCTGAATCGCAGCCATGGGCGTCATTCCCCATTCAACCATTTTGGCGAACTGTTTCGCGTTCCAGCCGTGCGGGTAGACACCAGCGTCGGTGCCATAAGCGATCTTCACACCCGCCTGAACCGCCTTTTTGAAATTCTCCCGTTGTGTTCGACCGACCAGTTTCTCTTTGTCAATGATCTTCTGCGGGGTACCAAATTTGGCAAACTCGGCAAGGATGTAGTCATCATTGTAAATATCAGCCGAAAGGTAAGTGCCGCGCTCCTTCATCAGACGGATTCCTTCCTCATCGAGAAAGCTCCCGTGTTCGACGGAGTTGACGCCGGCCTTCACGGCCATCTTTAATCCTTCCGCTCCGTGCGCGTGAGCAGTCACCTTGATACCGTGTAGATGAGCCTCAGACACAATTGCATTCATTTCTTCCTGAGAGTACTGCGGTGCACCGACACTCGCCTCTTCCGACAATACGCCTGCGGTAGCGCCGAACTTGATGACATCCGCCCCGTACTTGATCAGGTAGCGCACCTTCTTTCGCACCGCATCGACACCATCGGCTATGCCAGTCATTTCTGGCGGAGTGTGATCGCCCAGCCACGGCGAGAACCCGTTTAGATCGCCATGGCTCCCAGTCGAGCCGATGTACATATTCGCCGCGATGATGCGTGGCCCAGGAAAATCGCCGCGGTTGATCGCGTTACGCAGGCTAATATCGACGAATGGCGGGCCAGCACCCAAACTCCGAACGGTAGTGAATCCCGCATCGAGGGTTCGTCTAGCGAAGATGTGGGCCGTTACGGCCTCGTCCATCATGGTTCGCCTAAAGATGGCCTCGTAGTATTCGGCGGATCCGGATTGCCCAGTGATATGAACGTGCGAGTCTGTGAAGCCGGGCATCACCGTCATCCCCGAAAGGTCAATTACTTCGGCGCCGGCTGGTACAGTGAGATTGGCCCCGACCGCCGTGATCGTACCGTCCACGACTAAGATCGTATGGTTCACTAGCACGCGCCCATTCTTCGTATCGATCAACCGACCCGCCTTAATAACGGAGACCTTGGCCGGAGCCAGACAGCACATGTAATTTGCGCCGATCTCTTGAGTATTAAGACTCAAGTCGGGTATAGGAAACCCGCGGTGGTTGACATGGAATGCGCTCAGGACGACCGCGGCCGCCAAGACGGGCCGACTTAAGCGAAATCTGCTACTTCGTTTTGCAGTCATCAAAATTCTCACAAGATATTGCCCAATCGACGGCCTCAGATTGCCTCGACCCTGACGCCTTCTCGCCACCCAACGGGACTCGAGTGACCATCCGTAACCTTTATGCAGCTGATCCCGTAGGTCTTGATCTTGTTGTGTAGGGTAGTGTTCTTAACGCCGAGTAGCGACGCCGCACGCCGTTGATTACCCTGCGTTTTGACCAAGGCGGTCTTGATCAGCTTTACCTCGAACGCTCGCACCTGCTCCGCAAGGTCGAATGCATCATCGCCCATGCTGATATCGTCGTTCTCAAGCGAGTCAATTTCGGTGAGTAGCGTTGCGGCTAATGCCTTGATAAGTGAAACTCCGGAATCCATACTTACAAACCTCCAAGTACCCGAGTAGCATTCGACTTTTTGAACAAGATTTCACCAAGAAAGTGACCAGATCGTAGGTTTGTTTGACGGAGGCAGAAGAAATTGTGACGGAATCAGCGTCTAAGAACTTCTCGGTTCAGCAAGATGAATCGAGGTTGGCAAAGGACGCCGATAGTAACCTAGAAGTGCCTATTTTACTGGTTCCCGCGAAGAAGGTCCTAGGTTCAGCTGCCGGTCATAGTTCGCTTCGCTCTAAGCAAGTGAAGCAAGAATCAACCATCTCGCATGATCGATACGGCATTCCGAGCAGCGCCCACAAATGTCTATTTTCCGGAACGTTTCACCGTGCGGGGTCGGCCAGTCAAATACGGGATCTACCAATCTTCCGCTACGAAGGCGATGGCCTCTTGAAGAGGTGCGCAACTTTCCTCCGAGAAGAAAAAGCGACAGTCGTCCGACTCGACGAGCTAATCATAAGATGGCAACGAAGCGGCGGGCATTCATTAGCAAACTGCACAGAAAATGTAACTTAGCCGGATGGGTTTGACTGCCGACTTAAGTGCCCTCTGCCGAAACTTCGGATACCTTCAAGGAGCGGTATGAGCTCGCGTCCGTAGTCCGTTAGCGAGTATTCGACAGGGCTTGGCACTTGACCGGTGGGCTTTCGGCTTACGATGCCATCGGACTCGAGTTCGCGAAGCTGTTGGGTAAGGACTTTCTGCGAAATATCGGGAACAAGTCGTCGCAGGGCGGCGAAATGCTTGGGCGACTCAGCGAGCCAGTAGATAAGGATCAGTTTCCATTTGCCACCGATAGCGGCAAACGCGGCGGTCAGCGGACAACCGGTGACCGGGTTCGCTCGGGCCGGCCGGGTACTAGAGTTACCTGAAGGTTCCTTCTTGATGCGAGACATCGGCCTCAATTATATTCTTACAATCCGACGGCGCGAAATCGCGTATTCAATTTCTATTGAGGACTTTGAATGATAGTTGAAGTGCGCAGCTACAGAATCAAACCGGGGCGCCGCGAGGAGTTTCTCAAGTTTTTCGAGGAGCGAGCAGTTCCGGCCCAACGCGCTTTCGGGATTCAGGTTATGGGGCCGCTTATAGACGTCGAGAACCCAAACAAATTTGTCTGGTTGCGAAGCTTCGAATCTTTGAAGGCACGCGACGAGATCAAGGACGCATTTTATGGGGGTGAATTGTGGAAGAACGAACTGGAACACATCGCGATGCCGATGCTCGACAGCTACGACGTGATCCTCTGCGAGACTGCTCCAGGTTATGTGTTTGACTGGCCGGTTCCATCGGCGGAGCGCGTCGAAACCGAAGGATAATTATGTTTACTAAGCTTATCGGCATTTGTATGGCCGCGATAATTTGCATCGGAGTACGAACGGAAACCGCTGCGCAAACTGGTTCGGTTACGACAACTTCCACTCCACCGAAAATCGATAGGCGAGATGGTCAGCACGATTTTGATTGGGAAATCGGCACTTGGAAGACCCATCTCAAGCGCCGTCTTAAGCCGTTGACCGGCTCCGAAACGTGGGTCGAATACGAAGGAACGTCGGTGGTCCGAAAGGTTTGGAATGGGCGCGCCAATTTGGTGGAGCTCGATGTAAGAGGCCCGTCGGGTCGTATTGAAGCGTTGGCTCTGCGTTTGTACAACCCCGAGTCGCGTCAGTGGAGCCTGAACTTCTCAAACAGCGCCGGAGGCACGATGGCCCCTCCCACAATCGGCGAGTTCAAAAACGGTCGGGGTGAGTTCTACAACCAAGAGACACTCAACGGCCGATCGATCTTCGTTCGCTTCATTATTTATTGCAGCACACCCGATGTGTGCCGCTTTGAGCAGGCTTTCTCTGACGACGGCGGAAAGACTTGGGAAGTAAACTGGATCGCCACGGACACGCGGGTCAAAGACGCGGACAAGAAGGAGCAACAGGATTAGGCCGCACTTACATAGCCGATTGCTCTGCGATGCTCGTATACAACTTCTGACCTGGCTTCCCTTTATCCTGGCTTTATCGTTCGGGTTTATTTTTCCGCTACGTCAGTGGGAGGACGCGGCGGATCAGGGGAATCAGGTTAGGCATAGGTCGCCTGATTCTCCTGCGTCGATCGAAACCAGTACGTAACGAGCTGTCCGTGTGTGTCAACGGAAATCGGCACCGCGGCTGGGAAGGAGGTCGGGTTCCCGCAAAGCTCCTGATCTCCTTTTTAACAGACCATATCATACGGAGTTCGAATGCGTGCACCTGTTCCAATACATTACGTGTTTCGCCCACGTCGCAACTCTCTCAATACGTGCATAGGAATCGGAACATTCTCGGATTACAGCATGCGATTCGACAAGTACAGGCCCACAAAGGGACTCGGATGTGATGGCTCCCCCTGACGCTCCGATGTGAAAGCTTGGTCGGCGTACAGACCCTGGACAGTGTTGTGTTCAAAGTTCGTTCGGGATGGGCCGGGCGGGGTGGTCGAAGCGTATTGGGTATTACTCAAAAAAATACTATTACTGTTTTGCCCCGTCCGACCGAACACCAGGTCGACGAATGCCGATGCCGAACAATTATTTCTAAGTTAAGGTCCGCAATTGTCGTTTGAACCTACTTGACGCAAAATTGTTACGCCGGGAATAAGTACATACTCGCAGCGAATATACTTCGGCTGCCTCGGCTTTCGCTTCGAAGGAAGTCGAAACACTTTGAACGCCAAACGTACCAACGAGCAAGAACACGAAACCAACAATATACTTAAATATCTTCATATCTCCATCCTAATTTTGGATTGTTGATTGCTGAAACGCTATCGGTATGAGTATGGCAATACCCAACGATTTGGGATCGACTCAACTAATAGGCGTCTCAGGGTGTTTTGTCAGAAATCTTTCAAAGAAAATCAAAGGCAGTTTTAACCGCAAGTTCGTTGCGATGCACCCGCAGACGCACTCGGCATCGATTTCTCTACGGACGTGAAGGGGTAGCCGAAGCAAGATCATTTGTCACTCATTGATTGCGAATTTTATCGGTAGTCACCGAGAAGAGAAAATGCCGCCCAAAGATAAGGTTCGTGCGATCCTATCGACTTATTCCGGATCATTGCGATCGCAGCCGCCTGAAGTGCCTTCGCGGCGGTTTTTCCGTCACGGTAGTGCCTGTAAAACTCATTAGTAAACAGGACCGTCGACCGGTCGTTCGCTTCCCATTGTGCCGACATAACCGATGAACTCCCAGACCCGAGCAACGCCCAAGCTATACTTACGACTCCCTCGCCATTCAGCACATTGTTCGTTTCGCATGAAGCGAGAAAGGCGAGACTACGGTTTTTCATTCGGATGGATAGAAGGTCCTCCACGGTGACCCTGCCTGAGTCCAGACCTTGGGCCCTGAACGCCAGAAACGACTTAAGAGGAGCTTCCGGATCTGCCTCTGCGTGCATAGAGAAGTGCACTATGTCGGATTCGCCGACGGACTCTTGGAGTTGCACTCGTGTCGCTCGAATCACTGGGCTCGATGAAAAGATCCGAGCGACGTTTGCCGCTTCCCGATTAACATAGGCTAGATACAGATCCCGATACGAGTCATTGGCGAAGACACGAATCGATCTCCTTATAGGGATCGGCTTCTCAAGTTCGTTGAGAAGCAGCGAAACGGATGGCGAATAGCTTACTGTCTTTTGCTCGATCAAATAAGATTCTCCGTCAGCGCTCAGTGCGTGGAACGGGATCTTCCACAACGACTTATCCGGTACGATCACGATGTGCTCTGCTTCGATGGACAGCGGCTGTAGCAACTTGTCGTATATCTCCTTAGCGTCGCTCTTAAAGAAGACCCCATCGAGAAGCTTGATCTTAACCGTCTTGGCGAGATTGTCCGCGTCGCTTTCAGAGAAAGCGAGGTTAACAAGGCGGACCGGCTTGCCGCTTTCCAATACGTACGCGCGAAGTCCGCCATCGAATGAGAAGAAGTATGAAACTATTACCGTACCCGCAGGAACATTTAGAGTTTGGCTTGAATCGGACCCAGGTTTACGAGCTAATCCCTGTTGATTGGAAGATAGCGTCACCGATCGTTCAAATTCGGCCAGTTGCTCTCGCATGTCGAAGCTACTAATCCATTTCGTTGAGAGTTGGTCGGCTCGCTGCCGGACCTCAACACCTAAGTCGGGCCTGCGTCGAAGTGCAGAATTCTCGATACGATCGCGAAGCACGAGCGCCTTCAGATGGTCCGTGATCTCGAACGACTGTGTAGGATCGCTCAAGCTTAGTTCTGCGAGTAGCCGATATGCCGAATGATAAGTTTCGCTCAACGCAAGCGAGAGCGGTGCGTCTCCGGTCCGAAGCGATTCGTTCACCATCGCTACCGACCGCTTCGCAGCGTCGCTGGCCTTTTCGCGATGACCTAGGCCGAGATAGGCCTTCGCGAGATTCAAATAGATCCCTGGTAGGTCTTCTCGGAAGTTCTGTCCCTCGGAGAGGGATTGCAGCAATTTGCTCTGTTCGAGCATCGCGGCCCAGTCGCTACTCCTTTCGGCGACGGTCGTCTTCCAGTACGGGATAAAATGCTCCGAATATACCGGAAGTTTTTCGAGCTCGGTAAAGTATCGGCCAGACTCGGTCTTGTTACCTTTGAACGCCGCGATCACGGCGCGGCCTAGAGTCGTTTCGATCGCAAATCGTTTCTCAGTGTCGATCTTTTCAAGGTAGCTAAGGTATCGGGAAGCGGATTCGACCTCGCCTTCATATAGAGCATTTGTCAGAAGCGTAGATAAGAAGATTCGGATCTGATTCTTGTCGCGGCCGGTCGTTGCAAGTGCTAACGCTTTCTCAAGTAGACTCTTAGCTCTTCGTTTCTGTCCACAAGCGTTGAGGATGTTCGCAAGATCGTAGAGTCCGGTTCGATATTTGTATGTGTATCGGGTCTTTTCCGAACTGGAGATGAGTCGTTCCGCATATTCGACCGCCTTCGCGTAGTTGAACTTTGACGACCAGGCGAGGCTCAGGTGCCGGTAGATGTCCAGGCGAATCGCAAGATGCGGAGGCCCACTGGAAAGTTTCTCTGCCTTCTCCAGCCAGACGATCGCGGCGATATCGTACCCGCTCGAATAGAGTATCCTCCCGATCGAATATAGATACTCGATCTCGATCCGCCCGCCCGCCGGTGCAGCCGACCGAGCCGCGTTTGTGTATTTGAGTGCTGCCGGGAAGTCTCGTCTTGTGCGGGCAACAGCCGAGCGCGACAAGTACAGATCAGCTACATATTCCGGCGCATTCTTATTTCCCTCAGCCTTAGTTATTTCGGCGGTCAATATCCGATCGGCCTCATCGTATCTCTCCAGGTGGATCAGAGACCTAATCGCCAACAGGCGGGAGGTAGGTGACGATGGACCCGAAGCGTTTTTCTCGGCCACACGCCCGAAATCCCCGTTGTCGAAATCGCGCTGAAGTGCTTTTGCACTCGTCTGACTATAAAGGCCGAGCGAGCTAAAAGCGATAAACGACAAGCCGGCGGCGATCAGCCGGCTTGTCGGACAAATGGCCTCGCAAAGAGACGAGCGTCCGTCGCGGCTAATCACGCGGCCGACAGTTGCCGTTTTCATCGACGGCGTTAAGGGGCCGGCAGTTAGTGCACTGCCGAAGCGGACAAATGTCGTCCCTGAAGAAACTCATCGTATATTCGACGAGCCCCGAGAAGACACCGAAAGCACCTGCGACGGCGGTCCCCGACGCAAACACGTTAGTCGCGAAGGCGACCGACAGCATGACCATTAACGAAATCGTCTTTATTTTCTTCATCTATTTTCTCCTTAGTTGTTGTTTCAAAAAATCATACATTGCCGCGGTCACGTACCGCCCTCCCACGCCATGTCCCCCTTCATTGTCGAAGATGAACCAAACATCTGTATCCTTAGATCCAAGCTGCGACTTTAGATCGAGAACGTCTTTTTCCGGCACACGCGAATCGAGCTTTCCGCGAGTGAGGAAAAGCGGGATCCCATTCCATTTGTCCGCGTTGTTAAGCGGTGAGAGCAAATCCAATTGCTCCATAAGCTTCTCGTCCTTCGGATCGCCATACTCGGCTTTCGCGAACTCGTCGATCCAGCTTTGGCCGAGATACCCCCTGATCGACACAAGCGGCGATTCAGCGATCACGGCCGTGACCCGCTTCGGTTCCTGCAAAGCGGTCGCGAGTGCGATAAAACCCCCGTAGCTTTCGCCTCGAACTACGATCCGGCTTGAATCGAGATCCGTTTGGTTTCCGATCCAGTCGAGAAGAGCCTGGATATCTTTCACCGCATCTCCGCGTTTCGCACTGTTGTCGGCATCCATGAACTCATTTCCGAAACCGACCGACCCGCGTATGTTCGTGTGAATGATCGTGACCCCGAGGTTCGCGATCAATCGCAGGTCCTGAAAATTGAAGGTCGGCCGATCTACGACCTGCGGACCCCCGTGGATGAAGATCAATACCGGCGATCGCTCCTTTTGCTCCTGCGGCCGCACCATATAGCCGGATATCTGTCTGCCGTCGAAAGACTTCCATTTGATCACTTCGGGCGCCCGAACTTTGTTCTCTAGCTGCGGCGGGATCTGCGACCTCGTCCAGACAGTCGTCTTGCCGGTCGAGATATCGAACGACTCCAGAGATGCTGGCTTTCCGATATTCTCGACGGAGTAAACAACTTCGCTGTTCGTCAGCCATCTGGTGTTCCAGATAACGTACGAACCCTGAACGAAAGGAACGACCTTACTGACCAGTGCATTTCCTTTGAGCCGGGCTATGCGAAGGTTGTCGATACCATCCTTCGTTTCGAGGATCAGGAACGACTTACCGTCAGGCGAAGGCTTTATTTCCTGAAGTTCCGCCGGGTTGCCGGGAAGCGAGATCTGAACGATCTTGCCCGTCTTCGAATCCATGGACATCACGCACCGTTCGGTCTTACAGTCTTTTGAGCTTTCAGAGATCCAGAAGACGCGTCCTTGGGCGAGGGACCCTTTAGGTGCGGTCGTCTCGGTGTTGACCTGTACGAGTTTTCTTGTCTTTAGGTCGTAAAGATGCAGATACTGTTCCGACGAGGCTTTCCAATACTTGAGCAGTAGCCGATCCTCGTCCGCGTCCAAAACACTCCAGATCCCCTTGAGACCGGTGAGCGGACAGTTGATCGATGAAAGATCACTCACACAGACCTTGCCGGTCTTGGTGTCATAGTCGGTCTGGCTGTAATAGAGAAGATCTCCTGATCTGTTCCAGACGATCGATTCGACGGCTTCGTCCTTACCATCGAATTTCGAGAGCTTCTTAACAGTGCCGTCCTTCAACCGGAGATAAAGCTGGAAGTTGTCCTGATCCTCCTCGTCGTCCATAAAGGCGAATACGTCGCCTTTCGGACTGACGCGAACAGTTGTGGGTACCTTCTTGTCGATCAACCGCTCTGGTTTCGCGAGCGGGAACGCGACTAGGTAGATGTTGGTTTTCTCGTCCGTAACGAGCAGCCTTCGGTTCGCCCGATCGACATCCCATATCAGATTGCTTCGCGTTAAGGAGGGGTCGAAGAACAGATGATCGACATCCGCCTTTTTGATCGGCGGAATACCTTCAGTCCTGATCGACGAAGGAACAGGGAAGTCGTCCGTGTTGGTCTGGGCGTTGGCTGAGAGGAGTGACGCGAGAACGAAAGCGAGGCCAAGCGGAAGAGCCAGCATCTGTTGGGATGGACCGGATTTTGAAATCAGCCTACCATAGAAAAGTGTTCTCACTGTTTCACCTCCAGACAGCGCACGGTTGCAGCGGTCCTTTTCTTGACAGTCAGATTCCCCGCTGTCTGAGGACTAGCCTTCAAGTTTTCGATCTTGAGATTCTGAGACTCGCTCACGATTCTTTCGCCCGACTCAAGCGTAGCGATCAACCGGAACCGGTAGATCGTTTTCTCATCAAGGTTCGCTTTAACTAAGTAAGAAGTTTGATCCGAAGTCTCGAAGTGGGCGATAAGCTTTTCATCGAGATCCGAAATATAAAGGTTGTAAGCAAGTACCCCTTTTACTTTGTCCCATTTCAGCTGTAGTCCACCTCCGGTGTGCTTCGCCTCGAGATTAATAAATCGTTGGTCACCGCAAGGTATGCCGCGGGCTTTTGCTTGTCGTTTCGGAACCGATCGAGATAGTTGCCCGTTATTGAGCTCTACCAGGTTTCCTCCGTTCCGTGTTTGGTCTGGCAAGTCGGAATTCTTCTGGGGCGTTTCGAAAACATCTCTACGCGAAGCAGATGACGAGCCTGAGGTATCCGCTGATTTGTCGAAACCCGATCCCTCAGCTTTCGTCGGATAAACTATTTCCTCATGTACATTGTTCCCTGCGACTGCGACCAAGTTATTATTTATCGGAGAGCCTCCCGGCCGCATAACAAGAAACAGCGAGAAACCCAGTACAGCAAGCAAAAGAATGCTTCCAAAGACCGTATTTCTGACTGCAAGTCGATCGAATATTGCTTCAGAAAGCCAATCTTTCGCAGACATCCATGCCGAGCCGATGCCGGTTGCCTCAATACGCTCCTCATCGTCCCCCATTACGGCTCTCCAGAACTCATCGGCCGTGGGCTTCGGAAGCCGGTTCCGGCACTCCTCGCAGCGAAGCAGATGGGCCGTCGCAGATGAGCGTTTTGTTCCTGAGAGTCGTCTTTCGCGGAACGCGTGGATATCGGATATGTGCAGATGTTCTTCGCTTGTCATTTTTTTAACCTTTCAAGTTTCTTTCGGGCATCGTATCTGGCTTTTCCGATCGCCAAGGCTGCCGCGGCTGGGACGCTGGTCGTTCTAGAAGATCGTGCGATAGCAGCGATCTCACGGTCGGGCAGCGGAAGCCTTTCGAAAATTCCAGGCCAGTCTTCCACGCTTATTTCGAGTGACGCGACAACCACTTGTTCGCTTACCCCAAACTCTATGAGGTAGATGAGCAGCTCGGGTGAGCCCAGAAGAAGCGCTCGTCGCTGATACAGAGTGAGACTGCAAATCTCCGGCCACACATTTCCCGCCAGCGAGAACATCTCCGAATTCGCATCTCCTGCCGGTGATCCGGAGCCCGGCAAAGCATCGTCTTCCAATGGCACCTCCCTCGATCGCATCTGATTTGAAAAGTGGCGATTGATCTCGTTGTGTGCTGTCGTTGCCGTGAATGAATTCCACTCCGAGATCGTCAAGCCGCTTGCCTTTTCGTGATACTTCCTACGCCACTTCCACAAGCGCAGCACCGCTTCCTGCACGATATCCGGCATATCGGCTTCGGGGATCGCGTAGCGGCGGCCGCTCAAGATGCGCCATATCAGGTCGAAAGCCGAAACAAGCGGCCCGTCCTCGATTTGCGATGGGCTCTCAGGTTCCTGCACACCATCGGTTTGCTCGGGTTCGTGAAACTGTCGAGACGAGTCTTTCATTTGCGAAAAACCGACGATCCCTTTCAAAAGGATCGCCCGGATCTGCAAAGCTTTTGTCGCCTCTCTGGTGGAGGGCCCGTCTGCCGAAGACACGAATGGTCTTTAAAGCTGAAAAACTTCCACCTCAAAGGGTAAAGTCCGCAGCAACAGCGGGTTCTAGTAATGAAGGTTAGGTTTCGGTACGGAAATCAGGCTTCTGGAAGATGAAGGAGCCAACGGAAATCACCGAAAATATTCCCTTAATTTTCCTATCGTAAGCTCGAAACGTCAAATTGAAGATCGTTTCCACAAACGACATTAGGGATCTCGAACAGGCTCGCGCGGATTCGGTCTTCTAATTCGGCCTACGACGTGAAACGAATAGTGCAAGACGCGTACCACAGGATTGAGGGTTGGAAGAATAGTTGCAAGGATCGAGAAGCGATGGCCGATGGACCTGAAATATATTGGGTGACGGATTCACCAGAGCTTGGGATTGGTCCCGCAAGCGTCATTAACAAAGCGTCGAATCCTCTCGAAATCAGCGGAAAGATTGGTTCATTTTTGCGTAGGTGGTGCAAGAATACACCATCAATTGGTGCAGAAACGAACCATTTCTAAAAAGTGCATTCCGTTTCGGCGATCCTGGCAGGATTGCGACATGCAAGCAGAGTATTGCGACACCATATAGTCGCAATACTCCGCCTGTACAAATAAGAACACTAAGGTTCTCATCTGGATAGTAGAGTAGATCACATTACTTTTCGGTAACCCTCCTCAAACAACTACGGCTCTCGTCTCCCGTGAATCGCCCGATTGCGTGGGCGATACCTTTTCTCTCTATAAATAGACCCTCCATTGCTCTGCGTTGTTTCTCCATCGATCGTTCCGCACGCCTTGTCCGGCGATGCGAACGACTGGCTTCGTCATCTCAGTCGCCTTTTCAAAGCCACTTGGTCGGAAACAACAGGAAAGCAAAAGGTGTCGGCAGATCCACGGGATCGACGGCTTCGAGGCTATCGTTCCGAATCAATATCAAAATTCATTGGGGGAAAAACGAATGAAAGTACTGGTATGCGGCAGCAGAACGATTAACGATCCGGCGGCTGTTTCAAGGGCGGTCGAACAGAGCGGGATTCGTCCGACCCAGATCATTTCCGGAGGGGCACGAGGTGTAGACCGGCTGGCAAGCGAATATGCGGCGGCCAAAGGTATCGAGTTCATTGAATACCTGGCCGACTGGGACAAGTACGGGAAGCGTGCAGACTTCGTTCGTAACTATGCAATGGTCGGCGCGGCGGATGCAGTGATTGCGGTTTGGGCGGGACAAGTTCCGACACAAAGCATGCGATCGAATTGGCCCGCTCTAGCGGGAAGCCAGTATTTGTTTATACACCCAACGGCAAGAAAGCAGAACTCGCTGCATCAGCTTAACTTAACCGACGAACCTCGGTTGTGAAGACAAAACAGAAGCGGCGGACAGATCCACGGCTCGGACACGCGGTGACGGGAACTCTCGAAAACCGGTCGTCCAGAGTCGTGACGCCTTTTTCGGCGCGAGTAAAGACTAATAATTAACAGGAGAATTGAACAACATGTCAGCAAACATTTCACTTATCGGGCACCTTGGCAAAGAGCCGGAGACCGACGTCACCAACAACGGAACGTTCGTTACGAAGTTCTCGATCGCCTCGAATTCTTTCAAGAACACGTCGAATGGTCGCGTCGACAAGACCGACTGGTTTCGCGTGACCGCCTTTGGCAAAAAGGCGGAGACGATCGCTCAGTACGTGCGTAAAGGCCATAGGCTCTACGTACAGGGACGGCTTACCTTCAATCCGTGGCTCGACAGGAACGACTCCCCGCAGTCGGGTGCCGAGATCGTGCTGCAGGAGTTCGAGTTCCTGACCCCCAAACAGGATGGCGATAATGGAGAATATGCAGCGGATGCCTCGCAGCAAACGTATATGCCTCCTCCAGCCCAGCAGCCGCAGTACGACGCCAACGTGCCTATGTAGCTCGTTCACCTCGGACCGCCGCCGCATGTCTCATATGAGAATCTGGGCGACGGTTCGCCTCTTGCATTGCCGGAATAGCCATCGAGGTGATCATGAAGTACCGGATAGAAAGAATGCGGTTCATAACGCGTGAGTACGTCAGGGCGAACCGCGAAAAGCTGTTTGTCTTTGGCGACAATCTGGAACGCCGGGGTCTCGGCGGGCAGGCGGCCGAGATGCGGGGCGAACCGAACGCGATCGGCATTCCCACAAAGAAAAGCCCGAGCTATAATAACGACGCATTCTTCACAGATGCCGAATTCGAACAGAACAAGGCCGCTATAGATGCTGCGTTCGCCAAGATCATAGCGTCCGTCTCGGATTCTATTCGCGTGATAATAATTCCCTCTGGTGGCGTCGGAATCGGCCGTGCACAGCTTCGCAAACGGGCGCCCCGAACCTTCGCCTATCTTCAGCAAAAGCTTGCTGAACTAGCTTCAACTGAAGAATAGCTCACTGAGCCTTCGCCTTGTTCCCGCAACCGCCTTGAGAGGGATTTTTCAAGCCTGAGTGAAGTGATTTTATTCAGGTGCTTGAGAAGCAGCTTCCTTATAAACATGCTTCTCATCGGATCGAGACGGGTTCGGTTCAGGAGATAGGTATGACAGTTCAATTGACCTCGGTGGTTCATTGCAGGAAGGGCAGATACGACGTTTATATCGGACGGCCGTCGAAGTGGGGCAATCCTTTCACGCACGTATCGGACCGCAAGACCAAGGCCGCATTTATCGTTTCGTCGAGAGAAGAGGCTATTCGGCGGTTTGAAGAATATCTTTATTCGAGCGGGTTGATCAATGATATCGAAGAACTACGGGGCAAGATTCTCGCGTGTTGGTGTAAACCTCAATCGTGTCACGGTGATGTGCTGGCAAGGCTACTAAATAACGCCTGACGATCCACGAGGTTTCCATTTCTTCGGTTCTCTCACACCTCCTCTCCACAAACTTGAAAGGGATTTTCGAGCCTGAATGAAAGTGATTTTTATTCAGGGCTTTGAAAGCGCTGCCCTCAAATATCACGCGCTTTTTCCGGCTGGTTATCTTTCCGGACAAGAGGTAAGTTATGGCAGAAAGAATAAACATTGAACAGCTTAGAAGGCACGCTCCGCAGAATCCCATTCTCGCGTTCTCGCCGATCAATACAGGCTCACCGATGCAGGACTGGTGCTCGCATCTTGCAAACAATCCGATGCGTCGTCTGGAGCTTGAGGAGTTCGCGATCCTGGGCGATGTCGTCGTGAGGATCGCTGACGAACTGGAGCCCGAGCAAATCGATCGAGTCCGTATCATGTCGCTCGAATATGCGGTAAAGACGCTCGGCAACGAGGAAGACGGACGTGAGTTCGTTCGCTGCGTGAAGGCGATCGTGAGTCCCGACGCCGGGCAGTTCGAATACGAGCAGATAGCTGCTTATTACTACGGAGAGATCAGGAAGCGAGGCGTCAGCGAAGTGCTGATGGAAATGGGCCTGCTCGGTATGCACCTTGAATCAGTAACAGCGACAGTGGCTGATCGTGAGATCTCGTTCGAAGAGTTCGATCGGGGCGAGCAGAAGCTTTCGGTTGCCGATCAGCGCCGGGTCAAAGAGATTGCGAAAACTCGCAAGCCACTCCCGGCACGCTGCCCGAATTTCGAGGATGAGATGAAAGCGGTTCTAAGGCGCGTCGGGTGCCAGAAGGTGGGCAGAATGATCTATGACGATCTTGCAGCTTTTTATCTCGAAGACGGTGACAAGTCGATCGAGGAATTGGATCGTGACTTTCTCACTTTCGATAATCTTGAGCAGTACGACGAGAACGGTATCGTCGGTCTGACGATGAACAGCGCTCAGCGTTCCGTGGTTGTCTTCGATGTCGAATGTGAGGTGGACGATTCGTGTCTCCCGGGTGCTGCAAGACAGACGGCATCCGAGTTCGGCAGACTCTTCGTCGGCCATACGCTCGGCGGCGACGTTGTCCAAAACGGACGGAGAATGCTAGCGGAAGCGTGGGCGGAACGGACCGGTGCGGGACTGCCAGTCGCAAGCTGGAATCGTCCGTCGAAAGCACCGTTCACAGACCATGAATTCGAGGAATGGCTTTCACTCTCGCTTGACCGGATCTACGGCGAGAAAGCGGTGCGATCCGTCCGCAGGTTGTTCACTTTCGGGAAAGGACCGGCAGTCGAGCTTCTCACCGAGCAGGAGGTGAATCCGGACTTCGAGGAGATGCAGTACGCAGCTTCCGTCCTAAGGCTTTTGTGGCGTCGGCAGTACGCGGACTTTCATTTGAGGAGCTTGCGGCACGAGGCATACCAGGAGTTGTATCTAGCTATTCGAAACACGTCCGACACCGCGGATGTCGCTAACTTGAAGAAGCAGGCGTATGCGGATTTCAAGGATGCGAAAAAGCTCTCTTTGAAAGAGTTCACGGCTCTCAACACCGTCGCGAAATCTCAGGAAGCGAGGCTTCGTGACCGGTTCTCACAAGCAGCAAGACAGTGGCTTCGGAAGATCGAAATGGCTACGACTGGCGGGCTTCGATATCTCAAGTTTTCCCTGTATAACGACCCGGAGGCTAAGGCTCTTACGCGTCAGGAAAAACAGAGGTTGTGGGACGCGGTTCGAATGCGAGAATCGGAGCTGACGGCCCAGAGTGCAACCGCCCGAGTTCGCCGGCAGCAAAGCGCTCGATCGCAGCAGGTTCAGCGAGTTCAGGTCGTGGCTTAGACCTGAAGGTTGAATGGCAAAACCGAAGAAGGAGCGGCGGTCAGGCAGGCAGCGGGGAACGTAATTCATGTCCGCAAATCTGTCAGGCCGTCGCTTCCCGGGCGGAGAGAAAGTTTAATCAAAGGAGTACGAACCACCATGTCAGCCAATATCTCTATCTTAGGAAATGCAGGACGCGATGTGAGCCTGCGCTACGCAGAAAACGGCACCGCGATCGCGAGTTTTCCAATTGCCTCAAACTCATTCAAGAAGACTTCTGAAGGCCGCGTCGAGGTCACTCACTGGTTCAATGTCATCGCCTTCGGAAAGACTGCCGAGACCATTGCCGAATACGTAAAGAAAGGCAGTTGTCTTCTGGTCCACGGAAGGCTTTCTTTTAATCCCTGGACCACGAACGAAGGAGAGGCGAGATCGGGTGCCGACGTTGCTCTTGTCTCGTTCGAGTTTGCCAGTGAGAAACGCCCCGAAGGAACAGAGGCGATTACAGCCGCTCCCGAGAAAACGGAGCCTGCCACGCCTGAATATACCGGTCCCCTTAATGCCGAAACACAGGGTTCCGAACCCTTCGTGAATCAGTTCTAAACCATATCGGGTCGCAAGTACTCGAGGTGCATCTAAGGGCATCGAGGAATCTGTTGGTGCCCTTAAACTTTCGCTTTTTTGGAAGGTGGATCATGACCGCATTAAAGCTTGTAAAGGAGAACGGCCGCAGCGTTCCGGGCGAGAGCTATACGCCTCTCGTGTCCATATACGCGGATGCTTCATGTCTTCGAAACGGTGCGCCGGACCAATCGGCCGGATGCGGCGCGGTGATAGTTGACCGCAACCGGATGGAGCTAAAACTTCTCGCCAAATATCTCGGCCCGCTCACGAACCAGCAAGCCGAAATAATTGCCTGTGGGAAGGCTCTGGAAGAACTTCGGCGCCCATGCAGCGTCGAGATCTTTTCTGATTCGCGGTATGTGATCGACACGATGAACGGCCGAAATCGAATGAAGACTAACCGCCTTTTCTGGGGGCAGTTGGTCGAGAAAAGCTTCGGCCATCACATCACCTGGCGGTGGGTCAAAGGCCATGACGGACTCGTGTTTCAGGAAGCGGCGGACCGTCTCGCGAGAGTAGCATCGACCGCCCGAAGCGATATGCTGTCCGACGATCTTGAACTGCTGGCGGAACATCTTTCGGACGACAGTAACCAGCTCAATATTCGTTCGTTCGAGATCGAGCTCGACAAGATCGTAAGCCGCATTCAGACATTCGGTCGGGTGACGAGACTTGATGGCATCGCGATCTATCCTTCAGCATTCTCGAACTGAGTAGAGTAAGCGGCTACGTATTGTTTTTGAGCCAGGATTTGAAGGCGGAGTCCTTGTCGAACAGTAGCTTGAGGGCGTACTCGATCACATCGTCGTTGGTGATTTCGGTGTCCATTTTCTCGCCGGAGAATTGAAGATATTTCTTCAGTTTTTGATCGGTAGCATCGAGTATTTTCGCGTTAACGCGGACGTAGTTGAGGCGGTTTATCTGAAGCATCGGTTGCTGTCGCTTTGCTTTGGGCGACGGGGTTGCTTCGGGCATCGTTGTCATTGTTCTTGATCGACTCCTTGCGGTTGTTTCGTATCCGTGAGAGGTCAATCAACTCTTGTGCCAACGCGATTTCGATGATGTAGGGAGGTGATAAACCGGGGGGGGGGTTGACGTGTAAATAAGCCATTGGATCGAGGGCTGGTTCAAAAATGCAAATAGGCTGCTGTCACCGTACGACAGGATAGAACGCTTTTTTGCTTTGTCACCGAGCCTAAACCCCTACAACTACTCGGCTTGCCGTTTGTCACCGCGGTGACAAGCGTGTGTCGCCCGCGTCACCGACGGTTTCGGTACGTGTTTTGCTGATGTCTGCGACAAAAGGCTCGGTGACAAAGCGAGGCTTTCGTTATCCGGGAACGGTCAAATATGAGGGAGATTCAAAGAAACAAAATCGTCAGCAAACTCGAAGGAGACGCGGAAGAGCCGCATGGCCGGTCAGTACATGTGAGGCCGTACGCATCGGACGAAAAGATGCTCGATGAGATAGCCCGCAAGACGGGCGAACAGAAGGCGGCGATAGTTAGGAGGATGATCCGCTTTGCCTTATCAGATAAATTCGAGCACTTCAGCGCGAATCCGTGCCGGGACAGGCTCGATCTGCTTGTCGAACAAGGCCGCAAATACGAGACCGAAACCGAACGCCTGACGGAAATACTCGATCGGCTAAAAACCGTCGAAGAAAACCAGCGGATCACCTCGGAGAATACATCCATATTCTCACGCGAGATCTATTCGCTGTCGGGCCTCTCGGTCCTGGTTCTGAACATCATCCTGAGCCGACTGATCGAGCTCACTTCACCGAAGGAGACAGGCAAGGAAAATATCAGACTCATTACCGATGGAGCGATGCAGGCGGTTATCTCTCAGACGATCCTCGATCTCGGCAAATGTTGTTCCTTTCACGGTATCGACGCGGGACCGCAGCTCATGGATGAACTGTACTTCGCAACGCGGCTTCGCGGGCTCGTTTCGGTGAAACCCGATGGAGTAACTCCCGGACCGAGATCGCTATGAGAGTCGTCGCAAGCGTCCAGGCGAAACGAGGAAGCTCGCGCGGCCTGGTTCATTACCTTGCTCACAGCAAACTGGACCCCGAAAGAGAGGCGCATAGCTGGCGCGAGATCTTCAATGCTTTTACCGATGAACTCTCCGTAAAAAGTGCCAACAACTCGATGAGGGTCGGTATCGCGAAGGGACGGCCCTCGAACGACGAGCTTCACCATCTCGTTCTTTCGTTTCGTGCCGACGATTACCGAAAATTGGGGATCGACGAAGCCCGTCGAAAGAAAGCACTTAAAGAGATCACCAGGGGCGCGGTAAAAGGCCTTGAAACTTCCATAAATGCCGAGCGACTTTTATGGACGGCGGCTGTGCATCGCAACACTGAGAATCCCCACGTTCACATCGCGATCCAGAAGCAATATCTAACAAAGGAAATCGAGCGCCGTACGCTCACAAAGATCCCGCGAGAGATACTTCCACATTACGAGATCGAGAACGGCGAAAAGATACTTGTTTCGGGAACTTTGATCGAGGCGGCAACGGACAAGATGGAAGCAATAATTGACCGCAAGAAGTCCCGAAATAGAGATCAAAAACGATGCGATAGGGGAATCGTTTCCCAGAATCATTCCGAGCGAAAAACGGAGTCGGAAACGACCAAAACATCGCCGCGCCAGATCGAAACAGAGCGGTACACGCTGGCGAAAGGAATTCTTGCCGAATTCGAGCTTCGCAAGATCGAGACGAGAATCGATTCGCTGCTCGATCACGGGGCAGAAATGCGCTTTACGGTCAACGATCCCGTAAGCGGGAAAAGGAATCGAATCTCGCTTCGCGAGATCCAGAAACAAAAAGCTCCAAACGAACCTGATCAACGGACTGCGGCGGAACACCAGATCAGGACCATCCTTCACAAAATGCTTGTAAAGGAAGAGGCCGCAAAGAGTCAGCTTCAGAACGAGGTTGCGGACGTGATCCGCGAGGCAAAACAAATCCGCGGCGAATACCGGAAAAGCGGCCGCCACCTGCCTGTTCCGGCTCTCACGAAAGAAGATCTTGACAGGCTTCAGGAGCAATGTTTTGAAGCGTCGGACATTCGTAGGTTTTCGTACTTTGAAAGGGTTAGAGCGGAGCGTCAGAGATCGGGTGAGATTGAGCCCAGAAGCAAAGCCGATCTTCGGTCGATCATGGCTCAGAAGAACCTCTCGGTACTACGCTCGCGCGGTTACGAAAGAATGCACAAGGAACAAGGCGAGAGAGGCTACTATCTACGGTTCGATATAGGTGAAAGATCATTGTCATTGGCGGATCTGGATCGAGAGCAAAAGGAGCACAGCGGTTCGGTGTTTACCCTGATTGAAAAAGTGAGAGCGGCGGCGGTACGGTTCTCGAGGAAAGCGAACGCCTTAGCCCGAGTCGATGAGACCGACAATCTCCGACAGACGATCGGCAAGAAGCTGGACGAACACCTTGCAGGCATCCGACAGGAGGGTATGCTTGAACGAAACAAGGCGAAGATCCTTGAAAGTGTTCTGAAAACATCTTCGGAAACGCAGCTAGATCAGCCGTCATATTCACCCGAACAAATAGCCGAGATCGAAAAACTTTCTCTTCGGCTAAAGCTTAAGGACGAATACGAAAACAACTGGGAAGAACAACGTTCAATGATCGAATCGGCAGGAAGCGACTCCGCCGCATTTGAGAGGCTCCGGAAAGCCGAACCGACTGCCGATCTCTCCGCTCATAAGAACCGGATCATCGCCGGCCGCGCACTCGCTAGGGAGATCGTTGCAAAGGTTGAGTTCGAGAAGGCAAAGGAAGAACTGAAGATCTTTCAGGAATCGAATAGATTTCAGAAGTTCGCGGTTGCGGATAAGAACTCGGAAGGCGTCGTGTACCTGAGCCTGCACGATGTCGATCTTTTAAGACGAGGCTCACTGCTTGATCGTGCCGTGGAAGAACTGTTCGAGAAACCCGAACACAAGGCACTTCGGCGAACTGTTTCGGCACTCGTGGCGGACAAGGAACAAAGACTGAAGGAGGATGTGACCGGTGCAAAAGAGATCTTGGTGTCCGCCTCTCGAAATGCGTCGGAGTTCAAGGAGTTTTCATATTTCGGCTTAAAGGGTAAACCAGACTATCAGCCGGTCTTCACTTCAGCCGAGATCGCGATGCTGGAGTCGCGTATCTCGAACACCGCCGATTCGAAAGAAGCCAAACATCTGCGTACGGTTCTTGATTCAGGAGCCGATCGACAGATCCGTTCGGTTTCCGATCTGTTGCGAGATCTTGAAGGTCCGAAACAAGCTCATTCCGAAGCGAAGGAGATCCCGGTTCCTTCGCGCGAAAAGGCACGTGATGGCCGCCATGAGCCGAACCTCGAACGGAGCCCTGTTCTTCGTCGCCCGGATCGGTCGTTTGAGGGGCATACTCGCTAAGCGGCGCCCATAACACGAAGGCACGCCGTTTGCTCATAGACTCTATTGCCGTTGGACTCTACGGAGGTCCCGAGCATCGAGAATATGAGACCAAGCCCTAAGAACGAGGTAATAGCCCGCATCGACAACGAAATACGAAATGTCCCACGCCGGACTCTAGATCTTGGGGATATTCGTACTCCGGAACTTGGTTTGCTTTCGCCCCGCCGGGGCGAAATTGCACCAAAAGGCCCGGGCCGGGACGCGGCGCTTGTCGCCTACGCGGCACGGCTTCGAAACGGCTACATCAAGAATGAGGGCGGTCTTCGTGACGGGATGCTCAAGCTAAGCGAAGCCTTCCGCGATGGTCAGACGATAAACATCACCTGTTTCTGCCGGGCGGGCGAAGGGTGCCACGCGGATATCGTGAAGATCGCGATCGAAAAGCTCGGACACGGGTTAAACGGCCGCGGGTCCGCTGCCGAGAGATCTTCGCAAACGCTTCCCCAACATACTCCTGCCAGCCGAGAAAATCCGCGAACGCAAAGAGCCATAAACGAGATACTTTCCCCCAGCCGATCGGAAATGCTGCTTGCGAAACTTGAAGACACACGAGGCAGGAACAGGAGCGAACACGCGTCCCATCTCAATCGACACTCTCAATTCGTCAGGGATATGTACGAGCGAGGAGCGACAGTTCAAGACGGCGTGCTGATATCGCCGAAGGAAACGCCCTCGTCGGCGCCGCCGCTTGCGATCGCGACCAATGAGTACGCGGTTAAGAAACTTTCAGCGTTGCTCGGCGAATCAAGGGTGAAAGAACTGGCCCCGCAGATAGTCGAACATGGAATGAAGATAGCCGGCTCGTCGGCCGACCGCGATGCTCAGATGAAGGTGTTCAACTGGATCTATGGAGCTCTCGAAGGCCGAAATGCTCTTCTATTGTCCGACGAGAGACTTGCCGAAAACGAACCGAAGGAAGAAAGGGTTGACCGGGTGATCAAGGAGATTGCGGACCTGGCCGAGGAGATGAGCAGACTGGAGCCATCCGACAGGCTCGACTTGATCGACGCTCACAGCGAACGGACGGACCTTGAGGATCAGGACAGAGACCATGACGACATATCTCTTGAAAGGGTATACGAGGATGCCATTGCTCAAGAAGCCGAGACGCCCTCTCTCGATCGGGATGATAATGGAAACGGACCGCTCGAATTCGATCGTACCGAATTGGAAGACACGACACTTGCCCGAATGGCGTCCGAGATGTCTAAAGCAGAACTCGAAAGATGGACCCATGTTCGTCTGCCGGTCCTCGATGAAGCTCTTGAGAACGGAACGCCGGTCGATTCGATCCTGAGAATATTCCGAAACGATGTGTATTACTCGGCGAAAGAGGGCGCGGATCAAAAGCAGGCCGCGATCGACGATCTCAAGTTTGCGTCCGCCTATCTCGCGCATCAGCTGAAACAGCCCGAATCGCGGTTAAGACACTCAAACGCGCGGTATCGGGAGTTTGTGGTAATGCTTGAACGGGCATCGTCGCGAGACGAGGTGATCGATGCGGCATCGAGGATCCGGCTCGAAAACGCACGGCTCGGCTTTCAGTGGGAGAGTTTACCGGAGAAGGAAAAGAAAGAGACCGCGCCTCCGCTGACCTCAAAAGAGATGCTGTTCCTTTTAACCGAAACGTCTCCAAGCCACTACACATCCGAGATGACCGCCGCCAAACTGTCGTACGTGAGTGTCGGGGGTGACGCCAAAGTAAAGACCGATGCCTTGATGCGTGGTGAGATAGGCCCAAGTCAGGAAGCCGCTCAGCTTATCGACAGCCTTGAATCGAGGCTCACCAGGCGACAGCTAAAGGACGCGATATCTGCTACAAAACATTTCCTCCAAAGCCTGAAGACTCCGAACGAGGACTTACGCTACAAGAACAACTTCGATCACAGCGACGTTTATCGGAAGCTGCCCGCGGCCGAAAGAGACTTCGTTTACCAGCGTGCAGTGCTTCAGAAAGACGAACTGGAATCTAAACAGATCATCAACGAGTCCGATCGTCAGAAACCGATCCGGGAATCGGGTCCGAAGCCGGACGAAAAGATCTTCGGCGAATTTCGTGACGAGTTCAAATCCGAAGTACTGACGCGAATAAGAGCCGGTGCAGACCTCGACCATCACGAACTTACGAACCGGGCCGCAGCGATCCTGGATGCGAGTTTTGCAAGGAACGGCTTGGCAGCCGGCGCGGATCATGAAGCACTGAGTGCCCTGAGCCGGGAGCTTTCCGAAGGGATCGGCAAAGTTGCGGTTCGGCGCCCGGCATACAATTCGCGAGACAGCCGTCCGGCAACTGACCGGTCGGCCGGAGGGACCCGTGACCGCGAGAATCGATCCCAGGAGATGTACATCCGCTAGGGGGGTAACTGTTTCTTCACGGCCTTCAACGAGCGTGAGAACGAATGAATTCGTCTGCCTATCAACGAGAGTCTCAGGAGATGTCAGTAAAATATCTAGCCGTTTCGAGATCTGAATTTATCCCGCCCCGTGTTTGAAACTCCAAACTTCAACTCCGCGATAATGCTCACCGGCCATGTATCTATGGCCGAGCTATCAAGCACAACAGAAACATTGGGCAAGCCAAAGAGTCCGTGAACCGAATCAATGAACGCTTCCGGCAGGTCACACGGACGGCGAGTTTAGATGTCGAGAATTTCTGTGTGACGCCGCGAGACGGTCGCGGGGTACAGCCGGCTTGCAGGCAACCGGACCCAGCGCCGCACTCGCGCGATTCTCCGCGGGAGGACTCATTTTTTTGGAAGGCTCGTCGGCTGTTCGATCAGTCCGAGTACGCTTAATTGATTTGCTGTCGGACGGAGACTCAAGCCGGTAATGTCCTCGGGCGTAAGGGCGGGTCCTTTCCAGCGTCGCTGCGATTCGGGCGCGGCTGCTAGGAACCAGGTAGCGGCCGTCTCGCGCTGCCGCCCTACGGGCACGGCCCAGAGAGTGAACTCGTGGTGACCGATCGGCGCGTAGATGTAGTGGTAGTTCCTGTGCGTTAGGCCCGATCCGTCCTTTGAGAACTCGCGGGCCTCCTTTCTCTCCCAGACGACGCCTTCCAGTTCTTTAAGATCCCTCGGGAATCCGCCTCGTTTCTTGTGAAAGCTGCGAAGGTCACGGATCATTACGTCGAACGCTTCCACAGGGGCCTCTGCCATCCGCTGTCTTTCCGACGCCCACAACGAGTAGACATAGAAGCCGACCACCGACACGAAAGCGAGAGGCGTCAGGATAAGTGTGATCTTAAATTGTTTTTGCATTGCACCTTCTAGGCGGCTCCCCGCACCATCGATGTTTTTTGTTCGTATTGCCTTGCCAGGAACAGTCGTGTGTGACCGACAAGATCGTTGAGGTTTGGCATGTAAGGCTGGCCGGCTTCTGCGTCGGATCCCGGTACATCTCTCGTGGCCGAGTGTTTGACCGCAGATGACAGCTTTTCATTGGAAAAGATCCGATCTACTTCACCTGAAACACCGTCCACCACAACTTGTTCCGGCTCGGTATTAGTTCCTGCAGATGCCTTCGCCGCCACCGCCGTCAATAAAAATGCCGGGTCGATATCTCCAAGATGAACCTCTCGCGGCGAGCCTTTTCGTTTAGCGGCTTGAACCTTCTTGAGAACGGCGTAAGGCGGATAGGCTGCCCGGATCGGCGGCGCTGTATCGCTGACGATCAGCACTTCCGAGTGCCGGGCGATCTGTCGTATTTCCGAAGGATGCATGAGAGCGCGCTTCTGTTCCGCATAGCGGGTGTTGTCCGACCTTTTCCCGGGGAGATCCTGAAACGTTTTCGAAAAGATCGTTGTATCGCCGAGCTGCTTCGAAGCGTACTCCGCAGTAACGTCGTCGAGGCCCGGAAGGAAGATCTTTGTCATGACGGTGCCCAGGATCGCGTTTGCCCGCTCGCGGCCGTATTGGTCGTACATCTGCGGAAGGTCCTGGTATCCGAGTCCAAGGCCGACACCGCGACCGCGGCCGATTCCCGAGATCCGTTTCACCTCGCCGACATTCAGCTGGTACGCCTCATCAATGAGGACGAAGCACGGATGCTCAGGCTCGTTAAATCCGTCAAGGCGCATTTCCATAACGGCCTGCCCAAGAAATGTTGCGATCAATTCTTTGTAGATGTCAGCCGCGCCTTCGGAAACCACGAGATAGATGGCCGTTCCCGGCTTTCTAAGGGTTGCGAAGTCGACGGTTTTACATCCGGCGTCCAGCTCCTCTCGTGTGGGCGGCATGGTGACCATTCGAGCGGGTGCAAGCGTGAAGGGCCTGAGCTTGTTGTAGAGGCCGATAAGAATCGACCCCCGCGTCTGGATCGGGGCCTGTCGGAACGCGAGATACGCCTGCTTTGCGTAGATGCTTGGCGAATTCTCCATCGCTTGAGCGAAAGCATCGTTTCCGTCCTCGCCGAGTGAGATAAGAAAGTCGGCGGCAAATGCGGGGATCGCCTTCTCGCGATAGACCCCGGCGATGTGCAGCAGGATCGCCGTCAACGCGATCTGTTCCGCGTCGCCCCAGAATGGATCGGCGTTCGTCTTGCGGCGGCTTTCTATCCCGATCATCATTCCGGCTACCTGGCAGGCGAATGCGGGATCGTTTCGGCACTTGGGAATGAAATTCCAGCGGTCGCTTCTTGTCGGATCGTTGAGATCCAGGCGGAAGATCTTTTTTGCGGCGTGGGCCGTCTGAGCAAAAAGCTCGCCTTTCGGGTCGTAAACGAGACAGGACGATCTTCCGAGAATCGCCCGTATCATCGAGATAAAGAACGTCTTGGACTTTCCCGAGCCCGTAGGTCCGAACATTACGAAATGCCGGAGCCATTGACTTGGAGGAAGAAATATATCTTTGCCTCCGAAAGCTTTCGCGATCGGAAGTGAGTTCGCAGCTATTGGTAGTCCGCGAACCTTGTTCATCAAGCCGCAGCGAACAAGATCCGCGCCTCGCGCCCATCGGGCCGAACCGTGTGCCGTGCTCATTTTCCGAACGCGATATGGCGAAAACTCATCATAGGCATCCGCGAGTCCCGCGCAAAAGCCGCAAAGAGCCAACCCCAGGAATACTAGATTGACCGGTCCGGGCTGGTCGAACAGCCGTCCGCAAAATAGGAACAGTCCCGCCGCGATCAGCCCGAGACATATATAGAATCCGCCCTTTCCGATGTCGGCGGCCCAATGCCAAAAAGCATTGTACGACGGCAAATACTGCTCGTTCGCTTTTCGCGGAATGCCATACGAGGCATCGAATCTTTCTATCCATTCACGAGAGAACATATATTTTACCGACCCTGAGTTTGAGTCTTAACCCATTCGTCATGTTCGCGAAGTTCGCGCATCGGGGGTTCATTCAAAGGCAGAGCTTCTCCTCGCCAATGCCTGATCTTCCAGCCCGAGGCGGTTATCCGCTCCGTCGCGCTGAACGGAGCGGAAAGCGGTACGATATCCGGAGCCTCAAAATACATCACCGAGTTAGCTGCAGCAGGCGGCAAGGGGAAACGAAACAGCAGGGCAGGGCCTCCCGAGCCGGGGGCAGGCATCGAGAAGATTTCGAACGAAAAAGGCTCAGCCCGGTAGTTCAGCTTCAGTTCGCTCATCGCGGATCGAAGCGCCCCATCCTTGATCTCGATCCCCGGAGGAAGCAGGAAACGTGTTTGAAGACCGGAGAGGACTTCGCCGCCGGTAGCGGGAAACTTGCCGTTGACCCGGACCTCCTCGAATGAGGACAGCGAAACCGCCATCAGCAAAGCCCCGGATTCTCGAAGCCTCGCGGCAGTTGCGTAAGCGTCGCCCGAAAACACGTCCTTTACCGGTTCAGCTTCGGAAGAGGCAGGGGCATTGGTTTGCTGCGAAACCGTTTCGACGAATTTCAGCTGCGCGGCCTCCCTTTGATCGGCGTGCGCCTTCGCCCACAAATAAACAAGGAAAACGATGAGAAGCGTGCAAAGATGACGGTAGAAAATAAACTTCTTCCAGTAGTGGAAAAAGCGATCTACCCGTCCGCCTTTTGGTTTGTCTTTGGATCCCGACCCGGTTTTTTCGGATTCTTCTTTACGTGAATTCATATCAGTTTCTAAACAGCGAGGTCCCATTTCGCCGCCCACTCGGGGTCCTTTGCGGCGAGCCACCTATCTATGATCGGGTTAAAAGCATTCGCCATCGTTAGCAGGTAATCGAGTTGCAGACGGAGGAGTTCCCGGGCGTCGCCGGTCTTCACGAAGTAACAGAAGAACCGTGTTAGTGAGCGCTCGTCCAGACACTCGACCGAATCCCTAACAAACGCGCCGGCGACATCTATCGACTCGCGAATGCTCGGATGATCTTCCATCCCGGCGATCCCTCGAACCGCGTCGAGCAGTTTGATCGCCAGGGCGAGTTGAGCGGACGTGGCCTTCGGGTTGCGAGCAGCCAATATTTCCAGTTCCTTTTCAAGTGTAGGATTGGCGAACCTGCTGTAGATGTGCCGAGAGATGAATGGGCCGCTTAGCTTGTGGCGTAGATCGTTCGAGGTTGTGATGACGATCGGTCGCGATTCCCAATCCGCAACGCCGATGCAGCCGCCTTCGTATCGCGGAATGTAGATCAGCCCGCGTTCGAGCGGCATCAGGAGAGAGTCTTCGATACTGGCACCGAACTTGTCGCTCTCATCAAGCAGGAGAACAGGCGGCGGGGTCTTCGATAGGGCCGCGTTTGCGGCAAGATCGTAAGCGAGGCCCACTTCGCCGAGTATGAGAAACTGTCGCTGCCATCTCAACGCACGCGCCCTTTCAAGGAGTTCCGCCGCCTCTGCCGATGGCAGCCCTTTCGCGATCGAAAGATTCTCCCGCATCCAGACTTCCTGCTCTTCGCGATCCCAGTCGTATAGGATCTCCTCCTGCGTGAGACCGTCTCGGCCTGCGACAACACACATTGTCAGATTGCACGCCGCGGCGAGTGCTTCCGGAAATGCGGTCTTGCCGCTTCCGCGTGTGCCCGAGATCAGCCATGCGCGGCCCGACTTTAGACTCTCGCAAAAATCCCCGAATATTTCTTCGTCAGGCACATAACCGGTGTTGCAGAGCAAGCCGTAAAGGTCTCGTTCGCCACCTGTCTTTAGGAGAAGGCGTGAGTCGATCTGCGGCTTGGCTTGATCGTGAGGGATCATTCCTTTGCCGCCTCCGGTATCGGTTTGCTTGCCGTCGATGTCGAGTTTTCAGGCAAACCGGTTACAAGAACATAACCGCTGGAGCCTGCTGCAACTTCGAGAAAAGTGTCTTGCCGATCGTTCTTTAGAACTGCACCGGACAGATCCTCAGACATCGACTCTGTGCCTCGTCGAATTGATTCCGAGAGAATTACAGTGCCGCCCGACCGGAGCGCTCCAACCGACCCTAAGACAGACGCTGCGGTATCCTTCACGCCGCGAAAGAATCTCGACCACTGTGACGTGAGATTTCTTCTCCGGCCTTCTATTCCTGAAGCGCCGTCCCTGCCGAGAAGTTCTCCGTTGAATTTCACAAACTCGTCGGAAACCGGATCGATAAGACCCACCACATTGACGAAAGCTCTCACCGATTCGCCGCCGCGAACCTCTCCCACGATGAGCGTTCCCGCCGGATAAGAATACCCGTCACCTTCGACCGGTCGCGTCAACTCCATTCGCACATGTCCGCCCGAATTGCGAAGCGTGTAGATCGAGCCGACGAGGCGAACCGGCAGCAGGGTTCCGAAAGGTATCTGAGACGATCGATGCAGTTCGGGTTTTGCGGCGTCCGTTTGGTTCGTCGAGTTGGCGGACTTTGCCGGTTTGGGGACCTCGTCTTCTTTCGCTTGCTTTTTGGATATGCCAAAGAACAATGAACGGCCGCGAGCGTCATCGGAATTGACCCTACTCGACAAACTTCGCTTCTCGCTTTCCGGTTCAGCAGCTTTTGAAGGTTCGAATGGCGCAGCCTTGCTTGTCGGAGTTTCGGCCGCTGGCGGCAACAAAAACGAGACCTGATCGGCGCGTGTCTTTGGCAAACCGTTACCCGTTTCCGCCTTCAGATCGGGAACATCCGGTGTCTCAGCGAGGTCTTCGCTTGGAGGGGGCACGCTTGTTTGAGCCGCCGTCACGGACGCTGACGGCGCGACCAGGCTAAGAGCCATTTTCAGCTTTTCATCCCCCGCCGCTGGGTTTGCTGGACTCTCCTGCTTGCCTGTTCTGTTCACCGCCTGGGCTTTAGGTCTTGAAAACCACCCCATCCCGAAAAACCATCCGATCCCGACCACGAGAAGGCAGATGAAGACAGCGAAGGCCGCGAAAGTCTTTGCTACCTGCCTGAGCCGCTTACGCGGTTTGGAAGCGGATTCTTCAACGACTGCGCTTTCTTCATCGGCTGGATCTTCGAGATCGTCCGGGGAGTTTTCGAGCAGCAGTTTTTCGCGGGCGTCATCGTCCTCGAACCCGGGCAGCGCAGTAGGTATTTCCGTTGAACTAAGTGTTGCCTTTTCCATCCGTGTTCTACTCCTTTGATTTTGGATCGCCGAGGTTTGAAGTTAAGGGAGCGTCCGCTGCGTCCCGATGTGCGATGAGAACGCGAACACTCTGGTTTGTGCCGAGGATCGGAGCCTTATAAACGAGGGCGTAGTAAACGGTCGAACCCGGCTGGACAAGTCCTTCGAGCGTGGTGGATTCAATGTAATTGGCTTCAAGGCGTGTTGTCTGAATGCCGTTTCCGCTAGCGTCGGTAGTTTGTATCTGAAGTTCGGGTGATCCCGGCACAAGTCTCAGATTTGAAGCAGTGACGTTTCGTACGACGACGATCACCAGGCGCGATTCCGGATCGAGTTCGGTGATACGCGAAACAGCAAGTTCGAGACCATGCTGCATCTTCGACCACTGGCCGAGATGTTTCTTCGGGTCCCTGATGGATTCGGCGAGTCTCTTGTTGGCGAGTACGGATATCTCCGCGTCTGTTCTTTTCTTGTCAGATCCCTTGCCACGACCATTCCTCTCATTCCCGAGATTCGCATACGCGGAGTTTATTGCGGGATTCTGGACGGGAGGCTCTTCATTCACAACTGGCGTAGGTGAAGGCGCCGCAGCAACGAGCTTCGACACGGCCCTTGAGTTCATCGGAACGGGCGGCGTTGCCTCACCGCCCAGGTCAAAGGCCAGTCCAGCAGTTCGCCTTGCCGAGACGACCATCTCGCGATCGTATGTGATTACGCATCGGTGAGCGTGCTTCCGTAAGTCCGCGACCGGTACGAACTCCAGTATGAGAACCAGCCCAGATCGCATTTGCAGGCTTATCGCGGACGCTGTATTCCCATCTCTGCCAGGCAGAAACGATTCTCCTGGGTAGACCGTGATCGACCTGTCCGTCTCTTTTGTCGGCGACTGAAAGACCGACGCAAACTTCGGATTGCCTTCGTGGATGTAATAGATACCGTCCGACGCCGGGAACTCGATGATCGACACCGCGTTCTGAGCAAGACCGAGGCGTATAACGGTCGGCTGTTTCGGATTGACCGTCACGCTGGCCTCGCCCGACAAGTAATCGGGTTCGGCCAGGTTGACGATCTTGACCGGCGGCATACTCTGCGGAGACAGGAGAGGCTTCGCGAGAGACTCAGCTGCCGGTCTGGAGGAAACCTTCTTCGGCGGTCTTTTCTTGACGGCTTTTGATCCAATCGTTTTTGGCAGAGTTTGGGCGTTGATCTCAGCCAAACCGAGGGAAATGATCGCTGGAAGCAGAAAGCCGAGTGTGAGTTTTGATAGCTGTATTTTCATAAATTTTGTTGCTTATTTCATGGTCGGACGAGCCTACGGGTTTGCGTTCTCGGAATCAGAAACGGTTTCCTCTTCGGTATCCGCAATAAGTGAGACCGGCGACACGGACTTCCCATTGACGGGCTCTACCCGAAATCTCAGGATCGTAAATCCGGTCCGCAGATTGTTATCGTTTCTTACCGGCGATGAAGGGCTGTCCTTGAGAAGGAACTTCGCCTTGAGCTGCACCGATTCCTCGACATCCTGACCCGCCGCTTTGCGTCGGATCTTTCTCACCCCGAGAGCTCGCAAAACATAAGGATCGTTCTCATCCACCGTGAGATCCTGAAGTTCCCAAGACGAGTTGACGCTCTCCGTTTTCTCGGCCGCAAGCACGCCGTTGTGTTTAAGGCGAGTCGCCATCGCGAGCGAAAGATCGGGATCAAGCATTCGCAAGAGTTTGTTCACCTGACTTTCCCGCGTTGACTGCTCGACTTCATATAGAGCGGTCAGGAATTCCTTCACGAGATACTTCTTGTCGGTGCCGGTAGGAGTATCGGGTGAGATGCTCACCGTTTCGGTCGATCCATAGTCGCGATTGTTCAGTTCGACGACACGGCCCGACGACTTGTCAACGACGATGCGGTCGGCTTTTCTCAGCGACAGGAAGATATTGATCCCGATACTTAAAGCGAGGACGATCAGGAGAACCCACACCGCTTTGAAAAGCGATGAGATCGTCACAACATCCTCGGGATCGCGGGTAAGGTAAAGCGGAGCGGCAACTGCGGCAGTCTCCAGTGAAGTTGAAATTGGCGTTGTCTTTTTCATCATTTCGTTCGCGGACCCGTCCGCTCGTGTTTTGCCTCATTCGCAAAATGGATGCCAAAGTCGAGAGCTCGTTTTTTCGGTGATTCCTGAAAGGAGCTTCTTGTAGTTGGTCTAAAATCGAACCGGTGGTGCGTGAAGAGATAGCAGAAATGAACCAAAGCAGGCTTTCATGGCGAAGGACCGGCAAAGGTTGATCTCGCCTTCTGTGTCGGAAGCCCTCTAACCGCAGGTGAAATGACGACAGGTCCGTTCTTATCTATCGTCGATAGTTTGCCGTGAGCATCAACAAGATGCCGGTCGCCGGTGCGAGGATCATAGAGCACGGATATCGCGGATGTCGCGGCAGGGCTATTCTCCTCCTTTGGTGCTCGACCTGGAGCAAAAGCATGTATCGAAGCGGTGAGCGTCGGCCCCTTCCTGATTCCCGGAAACCTTCCGTGCCCCTCAAGCCATCGATAGATCCTCTTGCCATTTGCTACGTAGTCGAGAGTCTCCCTGTAAGGCGGAACGCCACCGGGTGTTCGCCGTCCAGTAGGGTTTATCCGCTTATGGTTTGCGACGAGTGTGCGGCCGTTAAGGAAGGCCAGCACCGTTCCCTCGCCGGAGTTATAGGCGGCAAGAACGGACTCGATCCTCCGGCCAAATAACCCATCCAGATACCTCACATACCGGGCAGCCGCATGGATCGACGCTGTCGGCTCATACGGGTCGGCAAGGCCGAATCTTGCGGCAGTGCCCGGTATGAACTGCATGAGGCCGCGAGCATTTTTCGGGCTTGTCAGCCACGGCCTGAACCGCGTCTCGTTGTAGGCGATTGTCCATAGGATTTTAGGATCGACCCCCTCTTTTCGCGCCGCGTCTGCGATTGCGTCTTCGAATAACGCGGCTCGCGATAAGACGTTCATTTGAGAAAGAGCAGTCCTTGAGATCAACTGGCGATCCTGAGAAGACCCGGACCGAGCAGAAGCAAGGCTAACAAGCAATAAAGCGACGGCAATGAAAATGTGTTTTCGCATGAGGCGAGCCGTTCGCAACCAATGTGCCAGTCGGTTGATACGCAGGCGCGGCACACACCTTGCAAAGCGAGCAAAACCGTTGGCGGTTGAAACCGTCAAGAGATCTATCACGCGAGGACAAGAATGAAGAAAGTTTTACAATCGATACGACGCACCGTCAGATCACTAGCGCCGGTAATGGCGGTACTGCTTTTCACCAACATCCTGCTTGCTCAAGGACCGATCTTTACCGGCGACGCAAGCAATCTATCGAACATCATCCGCGAATCTCTCAAGCTCATGGCCATCGTCCTGTTCTGTCTCGGGGCAGTGGGAATAGCCTGGTCGATCTACAACAAGCTCACCGGAAAGGAGTGGGGCAATCAGGCGTTCGGCTCGATACTGGCATTCGCCTTCGGGACCATCGTTGCCGTCTTCTGGCAGCTTGCACAAGGCCGTGCAGTGGGCGTTGATACCAACTTCTAGGAAAGAGACAGATGCGACGACGAGCTACACGACCAAACGTATTTCGCGGACTGAAACGGTTCGGGGTCTACTCGACCGATTGGAAATACATCCTTGTGCCGACCGGCGTGGCGTATCTTGTGCCGTTCATCTTCGGACTTTGGTTCGGATATGTGCCGCTTGGTTTTCCGCTTGGCTTATTTACGTTCCTTGTACTGCTAGGTACATTCAACTTCCTCCGTCTGAGCAAACCCGAATACTGGCTCTCGCAGAGATTCGACGCAGCGGCTGACCGATGGCTTTCGTTCCGCGCCCCGCTTGATTCAGAACTGGAGACAACAGACTGGATTCGCGATTACGAAGAACAGATCGCGCTCAGGGAAAAATAAAATGGATACAGCTAATCTTTCTTTCGCGCATATCGCGATCACACTCTTCGGCAGCTTCGCCTTTGCCGGTATCGGACTTGTAATCGGACGACGAATCATCCCTCACTTTCGCGTTCATCGCGAGGGGATAAGAAGTACCGAATCTGTTATCCGGGAATCCTCGTCGCTAGAGATTCCGGGCGAAAGCGGCCGTCTTCTTCCGACCGAGATCCTGGGGCTCGAAGGTAATGTCATTCGCTACCGCGACGGTAGCTTTGGGAAGGCTTACAGCTTCGAACCGGCCAATACTCTCTACGACGACGGACGGCTGACAGAGCAGCGGGTCGAAGATCTCAAGACGATCCTCAAGTTCGACAAGCCGCCGAACACTATCATCCAGTTTCGTTTCGTTAATGCGATGGACGACGGCGAAGTGCTCAAGGATCACATTCGCTCGCGAGACGAGACGAACAGCGACCCGATCGCATCGGTCCTTCAGGCGACGAATCTCACCTTACACGAGGAAGCTATCCGTTCGGGCGAGGTTATGCGCCAATCGGCAAGCGTCTGGATTCGCGTGCCCGTTAGGGGCAACGCTGACAGCAGTCTCTTCGGGTCTGCATTTCCATCGCTCATTCGTACGGTTCGCGAGAACGGTATTCTCCGATTCCTTAGGCAACCTGTTCTAAAAAGCAGGAATGCAATTGGCGAGTCAATAATAACTCGTGAGCTTAAGGCCGAGTCGGATTGCCGAGCAAAAGCATCAAGAGTATTCCACGCCTTCGAGGCAAATTTCCCGAAATCCCTGAATCTCCGTGAGATGGATGCCAGTGAGGTGTTCTCTCATCTCTTCGCCAGTCATCGGCGCGAACACGCGGATGTTCCGATCCTTCCAAAGACTGGCGGTGTCGATATCCGTCGATACCTCGCAAGCAGTTCGATCGAAGCCGGTCGAAATCGATTCGTTCGGCACAACGGAGCACCGGCAAGTCTGGTCAGCCTCAAGAGTTTGCCGAACGGTTTCGTTACCGCCGACGTTATGCGTTATCTCACCGCAACCAGAAACCTGTGCTTCCCGCACGAGATCGTCGTCGATCTGATGACCAACGAGAAACAGGCCGCGAAGAAGGACCTTCAAAAGCGCATCGACCGGATCGAAGGCAGCCGCAATACGTGGCTCGGCTTCCGAAATCTCAAGAAGGATGCGGTCGTCATCAAAGGTGACCTGGAAAACCTTCTCGAACAGGTCGAAGCCGACAACGAGGAGATATGCCGTCTTCGGATGAATGTGATCGTTTTTGCGGAAAGGTCGAAGGGTGCGAAAGAAACACGCCGCCAACTGGAAGTTCTCGACGACCGATGCGATGCAGTTATCTCGGCGATCCGGAAGAAGATCGGAGCCGATGCGGTGCGAGAAGACGCCGTAAGACAGCGTGCGCTCTATCCTCGAATGCTTGCTGGTGAACTTTCCTCGAAGCGGACCGGCCAGGAACTTACCGAGACCGCCGACTCCGTGATCGCTTTCGTGCCGACCGAGACAAGCTGGAGAGGAAACAAGCGTCCGCACAGTATCTTTACCACGCCGAACGGCCAAATGTTCGGTCTCGATCTCTACGATCGAGCCCTGATCAAATCACCAACCGTTATCGTCACGGCGGCATCCGGTGAAGGAAAGTCGTTTCTCGCCTCAATGCTGATCACCGACATTCGCGCTCATCGCGGGAGTGTAAAGGTAAGGGTCATGGATTACCGTCATTCGTTCAAACCCATTTGCCAGCTATTCGGCGGGCGTCAAATCGAGTTCACCGAGAAAGATCCGAAGCCGATCAACATCTGGAACTATCCGGGAATCGAGAACGGCGTGACTCCGACTAAGCGGCAGCATGCGATGGTTCTTACCGACATCCTTATCCTAAGCAAAACGCCGAAGACCGACGCGATAACTGGTGCGATCGCATCGACCGTGATCGACGAAGTTTACAAGATGGCTCTAGCGCGGAACGGCTACGGCCGTCCAAAGTTCCAGCCGACGCTCGGACACTTCCTCGACATCCTCAAAAGCTATCACTGGAATGCGGGCGAGGAGCGCCAGGCAAACGAACTTTATCTAAAACTCAGTATCCACAGGAAGGATCCGTGGCTCAACGCGCCGACTCATCCCGAGTACGACGAGTTGTCGATGTTCGACGTGTTTGAGCTTTCAGGAATAAGCAGCCTGGACGAGAAGATCCGAGAAAGCGTCGGCTTCCGCATCTCGGCTCAGATAATGCAGGAGATCGGCGAGGAGAACGCTCAAAACCAGAAGACACCGATCCTTTTTTTGTGTGACGAGATACGTGAAATAAACCGTCACTTTCCGGCTATACAGGAGCTTATTGCAGAAGCCACCGTCACGGGGCGTAAAGAGGGACTGGTCACGATCCTCTTCTCGCAAGCCTACGAGCATTTCACCGGAACGCCGGAGCAGCCAAATATCACCGGCATTGATCTCGTGAAGAACTCCGGCGTCAAGATGATCGGTAAACAGATCGGCGGATTCGAGCGCCTCGCCGACGATTGCGAACTCGCTCCCGAAACCATCGCTGCCATTCGAGGGATCAGAAATCAGTACGGCAGGTACACGCAGTGGGTGTTCGTCATAGGAAGTGGCGTGGACAAGATCGTCCAAATGGCGGAGATACATCTCTCGCCCGTAATGCTCTGGGCAAACACAAATGATACGAACGAAGCCAATGCCCGAAGGCTTATCGAAAATCTGCGTCCCGACTTGCCGCTCGACGTCATTGTCACCTGGCTTGCCGCAAAATACCCGGGCGGGCTTACCGCTATCGGCCTAACGTCACTCTCTGATTCCGATATCAAAGAACTCACAGGAGGTGAGAAATAATGAACACAAATCGAAAACGAATTGTACGTGAACTACTCCTGGGACTTGTTCTTTCTTCAGTCCTGATCGGCCTCGACGTGCGACCGGTGTCCGCGCAGTGGACCGTATTCGATCCATCTCAGTACGTGCTTCAGGTCGAAAAGAAGATCGAAGAAGCTGCCCGATGGGTCGAGACTATCAATCACTACATCAAGACGTATGAGAATGCGGTTAAGCAGTACGAAAAGATGGTGGAGAGCGTCACCAATCTGCGCGGCATTCTCGACAGGGTAGACGAGCAGATCATGCGGCACAAGCAGTTGATCACGACCTATTCCAAACTCGGGCGACTGATCCGCGACACATTCGAACTAAAGAAACGAATCGAGACGACTATAACGAGCCAGATCCATTCAGTGGTCAACATCGCCCGAAGGCTAAAGAACGGCATCTTCGACATGGACGCGAACAAGCGAGACCTGGACGACTTTCTTCGTCATTCGATCGGCCGAAGTGCTGATGCCCATCTCGCCAATCTCGAAAGGCTCGCAAAGCTCGATTCCGAGCTTGAAAGGATGCTCTTCGACCGCGAAAACATACTCCTCGATCTTGCCAAGTTATATGAAGAACGCGAGAAGATCGCGGATGCGACCAGAGCGATCTCGGCAAACCCGGAAGCGAATCAGGACGGCGTTCAATCGCTGATCGATCAAATGCTTGCCGTGAATCTCCGCATCACGACCGTCGAAGGCCAGCTCCGCGACCTCGAAGCAAAGATACAAGCCAAGTTCATCGCCTATGGTCTCAAGATCGAGCAAATGACCGAGTTCGGAAAAGAGATCCGACGTACTACGGAGATGATGACCGGCATCACCCGAGCTTCAGACGATTTCCTGCGCGAGCTCGAAAAATACGAGGTCTGGGACGACGACGTCTACGATAGCCCGCTGCCTTAACTAACCGACATTTCCAATCATATTCGGGGTCGAATAAAGCAATGAAAAAGTACACATTGAGCGGCAAGACTGTCGCACTCACCGTCCTGCTCGCGTCCTGCCTCTTCGCCTGCCTCCTTACGACGACGGCGGCCGGCCAACAGCCGCCTCGTCCTCGCCCGCCAAGGGTCGAAGGGCAGACGCCAATCGGAACAATGAACGGGCAGCCTGTCACAGCAAACGATCTGATCATAGGCGTCAATACGGATTCTCCGTTCATGCCGCCACTCGATGGAAGTCCGGCTCCGGTATTGCAGCAGTTCGAGAACCAGTATCCGGCCAGCCCTGCGGCAACGCCTCCGACCGTTCCGGTGATCCCACCGAAGCCTGCCGCGCCGAGTTTTAGTGAGCAGATCACTAACCTCATGCGGACAGGACAGGATTGGCTGTTCCGGTCTGTGCTCGACACCATCATCAAACCGCTTATGCCGATCCTGACATTTCTCGCCTGGATCATCGCAAGCTTCGTGTTGATCGTCGCGTTCATCAGGAGATTTCACGACAATCGTGGTCTCGGGCCTGAGCAGCTTGTTGCCTGGGGAGTAAGAACTATCGTCTTTATGGGGATTATCGGTGCGAGCCCGTTCATCATCGACGCGTTGACGGTGACGGGAAAGTTCTTTGCGCGCCCCATCCGGGGCTACAACAGTTCGCTAATCGCCGAGTTCGACGAGAAGATGAAGCAGTATGTAAAGAACAACTTTGCTGTCGAGGATCCGAACGAGCTTTTGGCCGAGCGACTCCCAAACGGCCAGCCGGGACTTGTCGGGATCATCACCGATAAGAACTCAAGCGTTAAGGACATTACCAGCGAGATGAACATACTCGGCTGGGATATGCCGCGAATGTTCACTTTCATGGTGATCGGGCAGAACATCATAAAGTTCGGCGGGATTTTTCTGGCAGTCGCCGGGTTGTTCATTCTAATCGGGCTGAAACTCGCCGCTCCAGTCCTTTCGGCATTCGGATTCGATGAGAAATTCGCCAATCAAATTTTCTATCCATTTTGTTGGGGAGTCGCGACGTTCGCGCTGGCGTTCCCGATAGTCAAAGCGGTAACCCTGTATGTCTGCTACAGCATCGGTCTTCTCGCGTTATCCATTTACAACGGTGAGGCGGTCTTTTCGCTCGATCCAACGACTGCGACCATCATTACGAATAGCAACTACGATCCGGCTTCGAGCGCGTTGATCGTTACCGCGCTGTTTTTTGTTTCCAGCCTTTGTTTCATCCTGGTTCCATGGCTGAGCTACCGCGTCCTTCGGGGACAGGTATATGAAGGCGTATCGCAGGTCTCAATGGGCTGGATGCTTTCGTCAATCGGTACGGCCCTTGAAACATACGGCCTAGTTGCCGGAGCCGCGCTTCACCGTCAGGCCGAGAACACTCAGATCCAAGGAATTTACAACGCCGAGCAAGTCGCAGCGAAGAAAGCTCTTGAATCCGCGAATCAATCGACCGAGGCGAGATTGGTTTCATCCGTTGCGGGAGTGGAAGGCGGGCTTGTTTCAAGTCTCGGCCAGATTCGGGCAAATCAGGTAACTCAAACCCTAATGGCAGAGGCGAATAAGACTTTCGGAATCGCGAGCAGTTCCGCCGCGACGCAGCGGGAGATCACAGGCATGAGGGCCGAGGCGGAAGGCACGCGCGAGGCTCGCAGTTTTGACGGAAAGAAGGAAGTCGAGTTGCGCGGCCAAGGCAATCTTGAGCGGTTCGGAATGAAGACATACGAATTCACGCCGGGCGGTTCGTCCGTCGCCGGAACGTCCGTGCCGATTCGCGCCGGGCACGAACTCTTCGACTGGGCGAGGGATAAACATCCGATCCAGGAAGTTAACAAACTGATGGACTCGACTACGAAAGCAAACGTGTCCCTTCAGAACAACAACACGGATATCATTGCTGATAAGAAGGTGGAGGCCTCAACCACCTACCAGGGTGACATCAACAAAGCGTACGAAGCACAGGCGTCGCAAAACGTCGCCGCAGTAAACCGCGGAAGCGGGATCGCGGAGTCGAGTACTCGTCAAGGTGCCGGAATTCAGCTATCGGGTATTCGCCGCTCTGCCGATATGGAAAAGGTCGCCAACCAGTTGAACTTCGACGGGAGAACGGAAGCAGCGTCGATAAACCAGGAAGCCGCGACGGAGGCGGCAAGACTTCGGATGGTTTCGACCATTGTGACCGGATTTTTCAGGGACATGGATCGGCGTTTGGAGGAGATGAAGCCGAAATATTAGCTATGGTCCCATCCTTCCTGAAAGAGAGCCTCGAGCGCTAGCCTCGCGCCGAGGCCCATTTCCGGTTTCGTTAAGGGCCGATTATTGACAACCTGGCTTTGACTTCAGAATTCGCCAAATCCTTCGGAAGCACAGGCTCTTTTTTTGATAGGACTTTAGATTCTTCGACGCATTTGGTGTCGATTTGGAATTTGTAGGCGTTCAAGTGTCCATAGCTTCTCTGAGAGGCGTGAAACTTGCCGACGAAAACAACCAAAAAGGTCTCTCCCTTTCTCAATCTCTTGGTTTGCTTCGACTTTAAACATTCGTCGGCTATTGCCGTCGATTCTATCCAAACCCGCTTATTCTCGTCATAACAATCGGAACAATAAAGTTCGGACACCTCAAAGACACTTCGAAAAATACCCTTAACGCGAACAATCTTTTGATCATATTTTTCCGGATGTTTTAACAGTTCACACAGAGCAACATCCGTGACGTCGGATGATCCGGAAGTTTGCGCGACAATTGTAATCGATGGAAAAATCAAAAATAACAATTGCATTCCGATTAGAACTACTTTTGTTATGAGCTTCATATAAACAAGATATAGTGGGGAGTTTGAGCCTAGCAGACGCAAACCGTTAGATTAGGAGCCGTTCCGCAGTTCTTTGGCAGCGTGGTGGTAGCGGTCGCGACTACCGACTCTTTTCCGTCAAAGTCTAAAAGTTCAACCTTCGTGTTGAGCTGGCGGGGTCTCTGTGCCATTCCGTTACCCTGCGAGACGTAACCTAGGACGAGCAGCAAAACAACCAATCTCCTCATACCTTTTGTTATAGCGAACGAGCGCCCGATAGGGGAGTGGTACGAGCCCTACATATCGAAACTACTTGTCGCAAGGAATCCGCTTATCTGGAAGATCAATTCCGCGTAGTGAGAGCCGATGCTCTGGACTCGTGGAAAAGGAACCTTGATCCGGCAATTCCCACTCATAGTTGAACCTAACGAATACGAGAAGATATTCGGTCAAATATTTCTTGGGTACGACGAATTGAATGGAACTGGTTGGAGCAATCCAGCTCAGGCTGCCAGAATCGGGATAAGAAATCTTTGGAATCTTGACTTGTTCCTCGGGTCGAGCGAACTTGTCAATCCGATACTGCAACGAAACGTTCTTATGGGACGGAAGAGCGCTAAACTTTCGACCGTTTTCTAACGTAACCTCGATTTTCTCATTGTAGTATTGACTGTCCGTCAAAACCCCGAGGGCCCAATTCGTTTCGTTCTCAAGTCCTAGCCGTATCGCGCCGGCCTCATCGCAAATATAGCGAAGTGAGATTGCTGAGATTTTGTTTTTCTTAGAGACATCACCGGTTCTCTGAGCCGTCAACGAGTTTGTTAGGATGACGAACAAAATAAAGATTCCGAGAAGTCCTCTGAGCGTAATTATCCTCATTTGTACCTTACTCAATTGTCTTGTCCAGTTTTGGTGCATAACGAGCGTCCTTTGGAAGCCCCTTGTTAATCGCTTCCCGTCTCTTCTGACGAATTTCCGATACGTCGAGGTTTTTCCAGGTGGACTTCCACACCTCCTGGCCTCCTAGAGTGGTAGCCTTGACCGGCTCTGACGAGAAAGTCCAAACCGTTGTGCCAAGACTGGGGCTTGACATACCGGATTCTTTTGTCGCTCCCCCGAGCGTGAATTGGGCAAAGACCGACGATACTCCATATGCACGAGTTTCCGACTGCCGGTGTGTTGGGTTCGCAGCCAGGGCGGCGTTTACGGCAGCTTCTGTACCGACCTTACCTGCGGCGATGAGACCATCCTGATAGTCGGCGTGATCCTGCGCGTGAGATCCCTCATGGGCAATGGTAGTGATGAGATTACCATCAGATTTATTCTGAGCTAAATCTATTGTCACGGTAACAGATTTGTTCCCCGCGCGATCTAAAGAACCGGTTGCCTGACCGAGAATGCCCTTATCAAGTGCACCGAACTGCACCGTGACACCGTTTTTATCGCCCAGTTTTCCATATGCGTTAACTGCCCTGAGAGCTTCGTTATGTTCGTCGGACCCCGCTCCATAAAGTTTCACAATTTCGGCCACTTTGTTTCTGGCCTTCGTCAAACCATCTTCGAATTTATCGCATTCATCCTTCTTTCCGTTGCATTCGTAGAAACCAAAAGGATCAACACTCGTTAGCGGACTGTTTTGGACATAGCTGTACCGGTTCCAAGACTGAGGGGAGCTCAAACGTCCCGAAGAAAGGAGAGCGTCGGTGGAAGTAAATCTCCCGTATTGGGATCTATACATTCTCGATTCAGCAAATTCCAATCCAGTTTCGGAATCACTCTCATAGCCGGTGAACCCTTGGCGGACATCATCAGCAACATATCCTTGTCCGCTTGAACGTCCACCAAGGCCGATGATCTCTTCGCCGTAGGGCATATAGTCGGAGCGGGATACCAATGAGCCGATACCATCCGTGTTTATACGTGGAGATCCGAGATGATCGTTTGTCAGGTATTGGGTCTTTGCATCCTGCGTAGGCTGAACCGCCGTCGAGTATTCCCCGATCAATCTTCCGCTTGCATCATAAACAAAGATCGTTGTTTCGCCATTAGGCACGATCTTCTTCACACGCTTGCCGTCTCCGTCGAAGTAGTACTGTCCAATCAACTGGCTGCTACCGTTCTCGGCCTCGATCTGCTTATTTTCTGCATCGTACGTGAACTGCCGTCCCTCCGCGTCAATGGCGACATTACCGGCCGCATCATAGGTCGTCCCATTCAGTTTGTTGTTGGCCGTATTCACTGACGGATTCACGACCGGTACATCCACCGAACAAACACTGAAGTTCGGCGCCGATCCGCAATTCTTCTCGAGCGTAGTAGTGTTCGCCTCGTCGAAGTTCCGGTTGCCGTACCGATCAAACGAGAACGTCTGTTCCCATGTTTGGACAGAGTTCTTAGTTTCCTCGGCATTTATCAAGCGATTGAGTTCATCATAAGCATAGGTTTGCAGAAAAGGATGCGCGATGCCCGGGACGGAAATCGTCTGCGAAAGAACATTGCCGTTATTTGTCGTTGTCCCATAACCGTATTCGAGCTTTAACATGTTCGGCGAGTTCGCACCGTTGCCGAGCCCAACCTGTGTTGGCTGCAGACGGGAATTGAATACCGTGCTCTCCCACTTGCCGTTCCCAAGCCGTACAAGCGTCACCAACCCAGCAGCGTTATAGATGAACCCGTTGGCAAGGTTACGATATGTCTCGTTTGGTCGTTTCGACTGCACTTGAGAAAGGGAACCATCGGCGGTGTCATAGCTGTTTTTAACGACTCTACCACTAGGATAGGTCTGTTCCAGCAAAGCGCCGCTTAATGAATACGTGTATCCCGTCGTATAACCGTTCGGGTCACCCCCGACTGTTGTCTGCTTGTGTGCAATCACCCTCCCTAAGATGTCGAAAGCAGTATACTCGGTTGTAGATACGTCCGATTCTACTTTTACCAGTTTGCCGATCTTTGGAGCATTTGTACCATAGATGTAATCGACATCCGGTGAGGTGTCGTTGTAATCACGAGCAGTCACCCGGTTCAAAGCGTCGTAAGTGTAGGTGGTTACAATATTTCTCGCGTCTGTTTTTTGCGTTAAATTTCCATTCAAATCATAGCCGTAACTGATCGTTCCCGATTCGGGATGTGAGGCATTCAAGAGCCTTGAGAGAGAGCTATATGTGAAGGTCCTTGTCTGCGACCCCTGTGTGACTATCGTCAGGTTATTCAACGTATCGTACGTGTAGTTCGTAGCCTGAGTCGGCGACGATATCGTTCCGAGTTGGTTGGAGCTGTTCGGCTCGTCGACGCGAATCAACTGACCTAAGCCGTTTGTGATCGAGCGGCGCAGTTTTCCGGCTTGATCGGTAACCGTTGTGGCATTCGCGTCGATGTCGGTTTGGATCATGCCGGTAGAGCTTGTATTAGCTCCCCAGGGAGCCGGTAGAGAGGCTCCAGAGAAAGTTTCGATTTCGGAATGTCGGCTGAGATGATGAGCCTTCGAGCGCGTCCAACCCATGGTCGGCTCGGACGAAGCAGCTGAAGACGTCGCGGCGCGGTATGGGTTTGAGGTTAGCTGATAAGTGTAGCCGTTCGGGCTAGAGTAAGTCGTCGCGTATCTTGATTGTACCTTGATGCCGTGCTGTTCGTTCGATGGCGATTCTGTCGCTGCGTCCTCAAGCGTTCTCGAAAGGCGCACTCGCCCTAGTTGATCGAAATGTTGGATTGCCACCTTTTTTTCGTCCCCAATAGCTTCAAGGTCGGCCTTTGTGACGACATATCGATCTGCATCGTGATATTCGGTTTGCACCCAACTTTCGAGAGCTGTTCCGGCGGCGTTGCGAACTTTTACCGGACGCCCGAGATCGTCGTATTCCGTTACTAACGACAGGTTATTGTCTACATCCGTCGCCGTTGTTACGAGCCCACTGTAGCAATCGTATATCGCAGAAGAAGTCCTTTCGATGGCCGTCCCGTTAGCCGCTACACTCTGCGTCGGATACAATCCCGTCGCCACCCCGCTTGGACAAGAAATATTCCCATAGGTGATCGTCGTGACGTTCCCGTTGGCGTCGGTACTTGTCTCAGGCATTCCATATGAATTATAGGTTCCTGATGTAGTAATCGAATTCGAGACTATGAGCGGAGCACTATATGCCCTCGTCTGTCCGCCCTTGAAGGAATCCCATACCCTCTTCGTTGTCAAATTGGCTGTGTCATCTTCGTCATCGTAGTCAAATTCCGTTCGAGCAACCGGATTTGACGCTCCGTCCCTTGACACAACGCTTTTGACCACACCTCGGTTAGGCGGCGACGAAAAGTTGTAATAGGCATTGCTGGAATTTCCGATCGCCGAATTATAGTACTCCGTTTGCGTAACTCTTTTGAGTACAGCCCCGACCGGTATCCCTGTTGGCTTACCACCTGAACGCGGGACAGAACCGTAACTAACCCAATCATATTCCTTCACCTCGACCGTATTCCCATTCGGGTCAAGAGTGAAATCCTTGATAGCCGTTAGTGCGGGAGTACCCGAGGCGTCAGGAATTGTTGTGAATTGTGTTTTTACGTAAGGGTTAGTCGGAGTATTACCACCGCCCCATGGCGGCTGGTTAAACTCCCATTTCTGCTCTGTGATGCTACCATCTGATTTTTCGATTTTGAACACAAGTCCCGCGTACGGATTATCGTAGGACTGGTCGCCGTGATCTTGCCCAATAGCGGAGCCGTCGGCGAACGTAACAGTCGAGCCCGTCTTTGATATCCAGTAGTTTGTAACGTCGGAGACCGGAGTACTTTGTCCGTCATTTTCTGAAAGATAGCTGAGCGTCTTTGTCGAAGGGTATCTCCTCAAGACGTTCTCGGTATTTACAAATCCAAGCGTCGAATAGCTATATGTGACCTCCGCGCCGCTAGGCAATTTGATGTAGGAGATCTCCCCCCATCCGGTTCCACCTTCAGAGGCCGCGTTATATCCGAACTCATAGGTAAGTTCGCCCATTTGTATGGGCAATGTGATCTTCTCGACGACTCGGAAGGTCGCTTGCATGGTCTGGGTTGAAGTCGTGCCTCGAGTTGGACCCGTACCAGCCCCAACGGTCTCGTAACTCTTGTTGACGTCAATCTCTTTCCATTTAACCTTCCACTTCAACTCTGCATTCTGTGGCCCACGAGCAATGAAATGTGTCTCATCGGGATTGATCGCCTGTGCTGTTATCGTCCGTCCAAAGTCATCCGAGCTAACCTTTACTTCGTTATTGTTTCGATCGAAGTGCTGCTGCGGAAGGCCCACACCTCCAGTTATACGGCTCCCATCCGGAAAGTAGAGAGTCCATGGATTCGAAACGCCCCTCTGGTCACCGTTTGCGACGTGATCCACTACCAACTTTATATACGTCCCATCAACGCTGTAGTAAGTCATCGGCGCAGTTGTGATATATCCACCGCCTCCGCTGCAGCCACCGCTCTGGTACCCAGCCGGTGTTACGCTGAAATAACCGTCGCCAAGTACATTTGTGTACCCGGCCGGCCGAAACTCCTTCCTGCTTCCATCTGCCATATACATGCCAACATTCCAGGGATAGGCATGCATCGCATTTGCTTCCCAGGTTCCGCACTGAACGGTCACTTCCGTCTGGAATCTACTCTTCACATCAAGGGAATACGTCTGATTAGAGTATTTCCAACCCGCGGAATAACTGGGCACCAACCAGCGTTGCGGTGTGATCTGGTTGCTGTGATCAGGGAGTTCTTCCACTGCGCTTTCATAAAGCTTGCTGTTGTAAACCAGGCTGATTCCTTTCGAAATTTCACTCCTACCTTTTGGAAGACCAACAATAGGGATATTCAACATCAGATTCCCATTTGTGGTGTTGATGGTTTCAATCTCCGAAATCGCCAAGCCTCCCCCAGGATGAAATCCCCGGTCTGGATTCTTTGGAATATCTTGAGCCTGGCCAGAAAGGAAAAGGCTTACCAAGGCAACGATCGAAAGAAAAAGGTATGTACTGTTAGTTCTTTTTTGAGTTCTCATCGTACGATTCCCATTCTGCGTCTAAGGTTTCGTCTGCAGATCCAAAGTTTTAGATCCTCTATCTCCTGTAGAAAGCGGGTACGGGAATATCACCCGTTGTTCCAAATGTCTCCGTCCGAGTTGTGCCGTTTGAAGATCGCTTGATCGTCCATTGCGCGTTAGCGGCATTGTTCCATACCGCGAGGTCGGTTTTGCCGTCTAGGTCGTAGTCGTTGTGAACGGGAATGTTCCCCGGTGATCCCCATTGGTGAGAAACGACGGAGTTTGTCGTGGACTGACGAATGTACCAAGTTGCCGTCGAAGAAACGTAGATCGCGGGGTCTGCTTTTCCGTCGCCGTCGAAATCGGAGCTGACGACCGTTCCCGTTTCGCCGATATTGAAAACCGCCGCCTGAAGATCGCTTGAACGGATAATGTAAAAGTTCTCATCGGACGATCGGAAAACCGCCACGTCAGCCTTACCGTCGCCATCGTAGTCAGCGACCGCGAGTTCGTCCGTCGGAGTTCCCCAGCTCACGGCGAAGTGACTTGAGTTGGAGCTCGTCGTTACCCACCATGTAAGCGTTCCCGCAACGGTATCCGGTCGCGCGATCGCGTAGTCAGTCTTGCCGTCACCGTCGAAATCTCCAACGGCCAGCTTATCGACTCCGCCGCCCCAGTTGTATCCCCAGTAGCTTCCCCCGCCGCTCGGCCAAACATAAAATGTGGAAGTGGTACCAGGCCGAAAAACGCTAAAATCCGTCTTGCCGTCCCCATCATAGTCGCCAACCAACGGCACATCGCCGAGGCTGCCGAGTCCAAATGAAAACGTCGTCGCGGCCGATCCGGTCTGTCCCATCACCATCCAGTTGCCGTTCGATCCCCGCCAAACAGCAATATCTGCCGGAGGCGCCACTGTCGCGTTCGCATCTTCAACGGCGAGCAAGCGCTGGCCGGCGTATAAATATTCTTTACTTAGCTGCGGAGTCGGCGGTGGAGGCGTGAACGGGTTCCATGCGGACGTGGCGTGTTTGGGCAGTTCGTTGCCGAACCCGCCTGTCTTCTTGCCCGTCAACGCATCCGTTTTCGGGAACCAGTCGTTGGCTGCAAAAACTCCGAGAGTGATCAGCAACCCAACTGTGAATATACCTCCACCGGCAAAAAGCCGTTGACGCTTTCGAGCGAAGCGAGACATTTCCAGAGACATGGGGCTTCTCCTATTTTCTCAGTTAGAGTTTAGTAACGGGTGGCTGCTGTGAAAGAAGCCGGGAATAAAAGGTTGTCAAGCAATTTATAGTAGGCATCAGCGTTTGTCAACGACAAACCATTACAAACCACCTCCATTCAGCTCCATCGAAACCAGCAATCGATGACTATTAAAGAGCGGTGGACAAAAAGTTGGAGCGATTCCCAGATGACCGGGTAGGCGGGTTTCAAAAAGGCGTCCGTGCAATATCCCCGGAAAGCCGGACTGGTGCAGCATGACTGCGACTGGAACAATATAATCGTTCGATGCCCGACAAAGAAAACTGAATTGAAAATCGGGTTAATCTAAAGTAATTCTGACGTGATGATTCTCTCCTGACTTCAGAATCAATGAATCTTTCTCAACGCCGTTGATCTTCTGTTTTAACCTGAAGTCCTTCCTTTCGTCTTTCGAGACTGTAACGACAACAACGGTCTCAGGGGGAGCCAGGATCTGAAATCTACCGTTGTCGTCGCCAAGTCCGTAAGAGCATCTCTCCGGATCGGCTATAAGACATATTTTGACATTGGCCTCCTTTACTTTCGCTCCGTTTTTGTCCGTAACCAGTCCCGTAATCCTTCCGGCCTGCGGACTCATTTGGATGGCGACATACGCCGAGGGCGTCTCTTCGGTCGGCTCCGCGAGCGTTAGGATCGACTGATATGCGATGGACAGGAAGTTGGCGTATCCTTCCGTTTCGTTCTCCACCACGACCGAATACCTTGCGGCTTCTAGATCGCTGATCTTGAAACGGCCGTCATTATCAGTAAACGAGCTCGGCAGTCTGCCCTTCAATGGTCTCGTCATATGCAAGGCCGAGACCCTCGCATTCGCCAGCGGAGAACCCTTGTCATCTAGTACAATTCCAGTGATCTGGAAAGTCGTCGTCTGAGCGCCCTGACTACGAATTCCAAGGAAAAGAACCGAAACAACGCCGCAAACAAATAGGAAAGCGATTCCTAATTTCATATGTCCTTCGTGCTATACAAGAGCGCCTTGATCCTCGAAACGAAACCAAACGCCGCCTTCCAGACCGCCCTCGACACTTCTCTCGATAGCTTAAGGCCATTCCACCAGATCATCAATGCCCATGAGAAACAAGCGGCAGACAACTGGAGAAGCTCGAAAAAAGCCCGGAAAGGCTAACGCGCAAGAGAAGCAGATGGTTCGAGATCCTAATTCCAGCCTCGTTATTTCAGGGTGTGGTAAAATACCGATGTTATGGGCGCGATGAGAACAGAAGAAATCTACGAACAGATGATCAAACCGTTGGTCGCCGCCGAGCGACTACGGTTGGTTGAAAGGATCGTTCATGATCTGACCGTTCCCGAAAATGGCGGATCACAGAATGGTTATAAGTGGGCTTCGATACGAGGAGCGGCTCCCTCATCTGTTGACGGTCGGGACTCACAAGAATGGGTCTCTAGCTCCCGGCGCGCATCGGACATTCACCGTAAGCATAAAAGGGGATTCTAGTGAAGATGAACCCCCTAGCCGTTGACTCCTGTTGCTTCTCCACAGTTCCATAATGCGGTGAAAAGTGACATATTTCGTTCCGAAATGTCACGATGCACCATACCTGGCTTATCTGATCGAACGGATCACCTGTTTTCGCTCTCTTCCGGTCGGCATTCCGCGTTCGACGAAACGTGCGGTCGCCGAGTCGCGGTCGAGATCGTACGACGTGTAGCCGCAGAAGTGCATCGGAATTCCTTCACCGCCGTTAGACCCCGGTGAGTCCTGCAGATGGACGTGGAGATGAGGTGCTCCGGATTGCCCGGAGTTTCCCGCCAGGGCCAGCTCCTGTCCGGTTGTGACACGTTCGCCCGCCTTAACGCGGATCGATCCCGGCTGCAGATGTCCGAGGAAAAGAAACTCTCCGGTTCCGGTTTCAATTACGATGTGATTTCCGCCGGGGGTTTTGTATGGCAGACTCGTTTCGCTGCTCGGTGACTGGTCCGCTTCCCCATCGCTTATGGATATCACTTTGCCGTCAGATGGAGAGAGCACGGGCTGACCGTAAATGTAATAATCCCAGACGACATAGCCTTCGCCTTTGTGAGTGCTTCCTTCTCGAATCAGAGCCAGATCGTAAGCGTATCGTTGTGCCGGCGATCCGGCGTGATAGTTCTCGTCCAGCAACGCACCGCCCTGCATTACTGCGATGTCCTCGTTGAAAGGAAGGCGAAAGCAAGTGCTGCTTGGCCTCGTATCATAAGAAGACGGGTAGGTCCGGAAGCCGACAAGCGAGAATACGATGGCAACGGCAAGCAATCCGAAACCCGCAAGCGACCGCAGTCTTATCAAACCGGCGAAACCACGGTGCCTTATTTCTAAAGCGATCCCGGCAGCAAGCCCGATCGCGGCTAATGCTGCAAGGATCTTCGGCCCCAAAATAAAGGGAATGATTGCCGCCCGGCCCGGCCGCATCTGCAGGAATAAATAGAGCAAGATCGCTGCACCAAGAACGAAGGCTCCCAGAAGCAGCCATCGATATGAGTATGCTGTCCTTTTCTTGCTTTGGTCGAGATTCCGAGACTCATCCATTCGAGATTATCGACCTATCTCTTCTTCGCATCGTAGTAATGATTCTGCCCTTCGTCCTCGTATTCGGCCGTCAGATCAAATCCGGCAAGCGACAATAAGTTCTTGTATTCAGCCGCGCCCAGCGATACCGATTCGAGATCCGTTACACTGTCGTTCCAAGTAAGGACTTCTTTCGGAGAGGTAAACAGAAATCTTCCCCCCTTATTCAAGGAATCACCCATATTCCGGATCACGGCTCTCTGCGCTTCCGGCGTTAACAGGAACATCAACCCCCACGCGATGGCCGCATCGAACGGCCGGTCGAACCCTATTAGCCGTTCCGCAGCTTCGCAAATGACGGGGATATCCGGAAAGTTCCTTTGAAAAGCGGACACCATCTTCGGCGACGCATCCACCGCGGAAACATCCATTCCTTCGCTGATCAATACGCGCGTGATCGGGATCCCGCTCCCGCATCCGATCTCCAGGACTCGGGCCTGCGTCGGAAGCGATCGAGCCCATAAGCGAACCCTCGAAACGCCGACCTCGGGACTGCGGATTCGGATGAAAGTCTCCGCATGGTCGTCATAACCGTTTGATAGATCTGAATCGTTCATTCCTGCATTATATCCGGGTAGGCGCTTTTTTATTTATCGGGTGGGTGGCGTATATAAACGGTATTCGATTCTTGCTCTGACGCAGCCCCCTTCTACGGCGGTGAGACATGCGCTTTTGATACGATAGGTCCAGCCATGAAGAATAACGAGATCGCCATAGTCTGCAAGCTGACCGACCCCGAGTTCAGGGAGCGAGAGCGAACCGTATTACAGCAGATCAAGGATGCGGTATTGGAGTTCGATAGAGACGGAAAATGGTTATGTCTTCGGTTTCCCGTCCGATGATGATTCGATTGCAATGCTGAACGAATTTATCCTCCTCGAACGCCGGTGTTGTCCATTTCTTGACTTTAGATTGACCTTGCCGAGAGGAGGAGGCGACATTCGTCTTGAACTTTCCGGCCCGGAAGGTGCGAAGGAGTTCATAGGCGCCAATTTCAAACCTTAAGACGTGATGGAGATTGCCAAATCAGTAATATTCTTTATACTCGCAGGGCTTTGCGAGATCGCGGGCGGCTATCTCGTCTGGGTTTGGCTCCGCGAAGGCAAGAGCATTTGGTATGCGGCCATTGGCGCGGTGTTACTCGTTCTGTACGGGATAGTTCCGACCTTACAACCCGCAAACTTCGGAAGAGTTTACGCCGCGTATGGCGGCGTATTCATTGTTATTTCGCTGCTTTGAGGTTGGGGCGTCGATAGAACACCGCCAGATAGATTCGACCTTATAGGCGGCACCGTTGCGCTTATCGGAGTTTTTATTATTATGTACTGGCCTCGAAGTTAAGGGACCAGCCTATGCCGCTCGAAGTTCTCCAGCGGCGCTCGAAAACACGCGAATCGCCGAACGCAGGAAAAGGCCAACCAAGGCGACTGCGATAAGAATATCCGGCCATCCTGATTGCGTGAACCACACCGCGCCCGCAGCTAGAAAGACCGATATATTCGAAGCGATATCGTTGCGCGAGCATTCCCAAACCGAACTCATGTTCAGGTCGTCGGTCCTGTGACGCGTGAGCAGGAACAGGCATACCGAATTCCCAACGAGAGCAAGCAAACTCACAACCCCCATCACTTCGAAGATCGGAACTGTCGGAACAATAAGTTTGTAGATCATCTGACCGAGTACGACCAACGCGGCGATGAGTATCAAGGCTCCCTTAAAGAAAGCAACCTGTGCCTTGGCTCGCGACGATCTATAAACAACATAAAGGCTTAGCCCATAGGTCATCGCATCGCCCAGATTATCGAGCGAATCCGACAATAGAGAGCTCGAACCGGCATAAATACCGGCTCCGATGCCAGCCGCAAACATGGCGACATTGATCGCCAGAACGATCTTCAGCGTCGAACTCTGTTTCTCTCGCAGAGCCGCAAGAGCATCATCTTTGTCACAGCAATCGCCCATTTCGAGACCTTCCTTAGCTTAAGGCCGTTGCCAGTGGGTTATCAATGCGCGCGAGACACAAGCGGCAAACGGCGAGAGGCAGCACGAACCTGCCATCGATCGAGGGAAAACGGGCGGCGGGCGGGTTGGCGGAGGCAAAAAAGCAACCGAAAAGGAGATGGCGGTAACCGGATACAGGCGAGTCTCAAAAAAGCGTCCATGCAACATCTGCGGGAAGCCTGACTGGTGCAGCACCACTACCGCCGAGACCATCTCATTCTGCGCCCGCTCAACTTTGAATGCGGATCGGATCAGCCGATACGGTTGGGGAGTCTATTACCAAGATGGATCGAGTTCACGGTTTGGAGTTAATTTCAAACAAAACTTCTATGTGTTTCCAAAACGAAAAAAGACCAGTGTCTCAGGAGTTGCTCTCGCCCCGCCTGCTATACGAGATAGGGTGTACCGAAAGCTGATCGAACTCTCGCCGGCGTCCTCCAACCATGAGATCCTGAACGGCCGAGGCGGTTTGTTGGAAAGAGGAATACAAGATCTTTCTGCATATGGGAATCTCCCGAAACTCGTAAATGAGCGCCGGGTGCTGGTCGGGCGGCTCCTCGAAACGCTGGCAAATGAAGGCATTCGTTCCTTTGAAGGCGTACCGGGATTCTGGAGAGATTCGCGTGGCCGATGGCGGCTCTGGAGCGAGCATGATGTGTTCGACGAACTGATGCTCATTCCGTTCGTCAGGCCCGATGGATTGATAGGCGCCTGCCAGATACGGTTCATGCGCTATATCCCCAACAAGTCGGGGCGTTACGTCTGGCTTTCGTCATTGAAGGAGAAAGACGGGTGCGGACCAGGGGCACCTTTGCATCACGCCGATCCCGGCGCACGCTCGGCTAGATCCGTTCTCGTTACTGAAGGAGCGTTGAAGGCGGCAACGGCTCTACGGTACTTGCCCGACAGATACGTGGTCGGAAACAGCGGCGTGGCAACATCCCACCACGAGATAGTGGAGACCGCAAGAGCGCAACCGCTTGAGATCGCATTCGACAGCGACAGCCCCACAAATCCGCACGTAGCACGAGCTCTGTCGACTCTGGTTCGGCTTCGCCTCTCGGATCAGGCTGCCCATGAGTACGACGAAGATGTTCGGATCGTAACATGGGACAGACGCATCAAGGGCCTCGACGATGCACTGCTCACCCGCGTTCCTCTTGAATATCTCACCGTAGCCGAATGGCTCAAATTATTGACCCCGGAATGTCTGGAGCAGGCGAGTCGTCAATTATCTCCTGCATAAGCAACAAAGAAGCGGCTGGCGGAAGGTATGATGTGTCAGCCTCACGAACGCTCAAGCATTTCTTCCGACCTGATCAAGCAGATCGCCGCGATCATCGATGCGGGAAGACATCTACGAAATCGTGAGCTGCTGACAATTTGTCTGGATGCCGGAGTGGATGGTTTCGCGGTCGATCCGCATCTATGTCACGAGATCGGGGAAACGGCTCTTAACTACCTCATAGCGACCAAGTACGGGCGGCAACTTTTGTCTTCCGACGATCCCAGCGCCGCATGCAAAGAGATACTCAGACGGCTGCAGCAGCGTCTTCCGACCCAATCGTGGCGGAGTACAACCCAAGTTACTTATCAGCAGTTTTCCACACCCGCACCGATCGCATACCTTGCCGCGTACTTAATGAATTTGAGAGCAAGCGATACCGTGCTTGAGCCATCGTGCGGTACTGGCAGTCTTGCTCTTTGGGCGCAGGCCGCAGGAGCGACTGTAGTCACGAATGAAATAGATCCCAGAAGACGGCAACTTGCCGGACACATCGGCTTTGATCCGACCGGGTATGACGCCGAGTTCATCGACGACTTTTTGCCCGAGGTCATTGCTCCAAATGTTGTTTTGATCAATCCTCCATTCTCTTCCAGCGGCGGCCGTGTCGAGCGAAATCAGAATAAGTTCGGGTTTCGACATGTCGAGTCCGCCCTTCGGCGTCTCGCAAACGGAGGGCGGTTCGCTGTCATTCTCGGCGAAGGCGGATCGCCTGACAGTGTTTCGGGAAGGCGGTTTTGGAATTCGCTATCACCCGGCATCCGGGTTGCCAGATCGATCAGTCTTCCAGGCAGCGAGTTTTATCGCAACGGCACAACGGTCGGCGTAACTTTGATCGTAGGTGGCAAATCCTTAGTCAATGAGCCAAACGGCAACGTTCCCACTCATCCTCATCGGACCTTCGACAGCATCGAGGAAGCTTTCGACGCGATCCGATCCGAATAGAGATCCTTTATGAATTATCAGCAACTTCACGAAGCCGTAAAGAACGGCTCGATCATCGGCGCCGTTGGTACTAACGGGAAGAAAGACCGGTTCTTTATCTCAGACGGCGGCCAGCTTTGCAGGTTTAAGCCGCGCAGCAGCAGGCGCGGATATCCCATCTTCAAATTCGACCTTGAACGCTACGAACAATTCTTACATCCAGCCGCTCCACCGACCGGCGATGAGAAGCTCAGAAAGGAATACCGACTGATCGAAAAGTATAAGCGGATGGCGAGCGAGGCAAGCTTTACGAATCCCTTCATTCGCGATTGTCTCGCACTTCCGGACTTCGATGCTTGGAGAAAAGATCTTGTCGAACCGAACTCCTGGGAGAAGGATAAAGAACGGCGACCGAAAACTCTGTACGAACTGCATATCACGACTGGAACGAATATCGACGGCAAAGTCGTCTCACTGAACCGGATCGCCAAGAAGTATCCGCGTGAGATCGAGCGGCTTCGCGAGGCCGTCCGTAACAAGTCTGCAGGACATTTCATCGCAGGCCGCTGGGCCAAGTTCGCCGGGTACGATATTTCGATCGAAACCGATCTGAATGGCGAGGACGGCGACTTTCGGGGATTCTTATCGCTCGAATACGCTGGCTGCGGCAACGGCTACTATTACCTGCTCATCAACGACGAAAACTTCATCGGCTACGACGTTGATTAAAGGAATCCTCTTCGGCCTTAACCTACCAAACTACAAATAAATGTTATCAAGTCATCAACAATCGGCGGGTGCAGCCGCGCCGTTTTCAGCCACGGCGGCGGCCACGGTATCCGTTTTAGAGGCGCCCGAACCTGAGACCACCGATCGAATCTTAGCTTATGCGCCCCGATTCGTTATCGGCGGAGCAGTGCATCCCGGCGTCATAATCGAACCGCCCGGCCTCGCAAATGTAGAACCGCCGCCGATAACTTATCGCCCTCACCTTCCAAAGGATCTCTGTACCGAAGCGAAACTCTCGTCGATGCAGATCGAAAGAATCATTTATGCAGGCCAGGCTCACGAGCAAAGGCTTGCCGATGGATCTCGCGCCGGTATCAGTATTGGTGACGGAACCGGATCTGGTAAGACGGCGACTCTTGCCGGGATTATCCTCGACAACTGGTTTCAGGGCAGAAGGCGCGCCGTATGGTTCTCGGTGAAGTCGGACCTGATCGAGGCTGTATCCGACGAGTTCGAACGGCTTGGTCTCGTCGTGCCGATAAAGCTGATCAACGACTTTCCGACAGATGGAGATATCGACCTGGGCGACGGGATCACCTTCTGCACTTACCGTTCACTGATATCCCGTTCAAGATCCGGGAAGCGTCGTATCGATCAGATAACGCGATGGCTCGGAATCGAAGGCGTAATTGTCTTCGACGAGGGTCACAAAGCGAAATACGCCTTCGCCGACGATCGCGGAAAATCAACCCAGACCGGCGCAGCCGTGCTCGAAATACAGGACCCGGGGAAGAATGCCGATTTCAGAGTCGTTTATTCATCGGCAACGTCGGCTGGTGAAGTGCGGCATCTTGCATATATGTCCCGTCTTGGTCTTTGGGGAGAAGGAACCAACTTTCCTCGAGGTTTCGAGCAGTTTGCCGAAGAGATCGAATCGGGCGGCGTGGGTGCTCTCGAAATGGTCTGCCGAGACTTGAAGGCAATGGGCAGATACCTGTGCGGAAATCTCAGCATGGGCACCGATCCTGAATCCGGGCTTGCGGTGGAGTTCCGTGAGGTAACTCACTGGCTCACGCCCGCACAGCGCCGAATGTACGATGCGATGGCCGCGGGTTGGCAGGAGGTCTTTCGAAAAACTCAGGAGGCATTGGACCTGACCAACTCGGGCAAGCTAACACGAGTTCAGGCCGTCAATCAGTTTTGGGCGGAGCATCAGCGGTGTTTCAGGAATCTGATCACTGCTTTCAAGATCCCCACCCTGATACGGGAAATCGAAGACGCGCTCGGACGACGGGAATCTATTGTCGTCTCTCTCACCGGAACTGGTGAGAGCCAGACAAAGAAGCAGATCGAAAGAGCCGCCGATCAGGAAGAAGCGCTCGACAGCCTCGATTTCAGCCCTCGTGAAACCCTCACAAGGCTTGTCGCAGACTGTTTTCCGATCGACTGCTTTCAGGAACGAACGAATCCGTATAGCGGAACGGTTGAGTATATTCCGGTCCTTGATCCCAACGGTAATCCGGTCGAGAGCCGGGCAGCCCTACAGCTTCGGGCGGAATTGCTTGATAAACTCTCGATCCTCGAAGTGCCGGAACATCCACTGGATCAACTCGTCAACTACTTCGGTGTCGAGAACGTAGCAGAGATGACCGGGCGAAAAAGGCGTCTGATCCGCACAACGTCCGGGAAGGTCGAATACCGGCCGCGACAGCTTGCCGGTGTGCCGTCCAAGCTTATCAATCTCCATGAGAAGAACGCATTTCAGAACGGAGATAAACGAATAGCGATCATGTCCGAAGTCGCATCGACCGGCGACAGCCTTCACGCCGGAAAGCAGGTCGGCAACAAGCAGAGGCGTCTTCACATTGCCGCCGAACTGAAATGGTCCGCGGACAAACAGATCCAGGATTTCGGCAGAACGCACCGCACGGGTCAGATGTTTCCACCTGTTTACCTGCTTATTTTCACGGAGCTCGGAGGCGAAAAACGGTTTTCTGCAACGATCGCACGCCGACTGGGGAACATGGGAGCACTTACCAAGGGCGACCGGAAGGCGGAGAAGGCCGGTAATCTCGACAAGTACAATTTGGAGTCCAAAGAAGGCCGGTCCGCTCTGAATGTAGTGCTTACGAGTATCATGCGAGGCGTGGAGATCGAAGGGATCGAAGATCCAAAACAGGCTTTGCGGGATATGGGACTCGTAAAGATCGATGAGGGTGGCGATGAAGCGGTTCTCGACCGCGATAAAACGAATATTCCCAGATTTCTGAATCGTCTTCTTTCGCTGGAAGTCGATCGTCAGAACGCCCTTTTCGATTATTTCTACTCGACGTTTTTGGAAACGATCGAATACCTGAAACAGAACGGAAAACTCGACGACGGAATGGAGGACCTAAAAGCAATGTCGGTCGAGATCGCTGAACCTCCCCGAGTGCTTAACGCCGACGCCCTTACATCCGCTCAGACGGTCTATTACAAGCTCAACTTGAAGGTGGCCACGAAACCAGCGAGGTACTCGGAGCTATGTGCAAGTGACACTCATCAGTTCTTCCAGGATCGGCGTGACGGTTCGTTCGTCGCGGTCCGTCGAACGCTTTCGCACACTGATCCGGAAACCGGCGAGAGATATCAGATGTTCTCGATCTCAAGACCGGAAGGTCGGAATCTCCAATATATTCGTGAAATCGAACTTAATCAGAAGTATCGCGTTGTCGCTAGAACAAAGGCGGAGACATGGTGGGTTGTTGAAGAGAGCAAGATTCCCCTGTCCGAGGAGAAAACGGTTCACCTGTTAAGCGGCGCACTGCTTCCGATCTGGAAGTATCTGAAGACTCTCAGCAAGGAGGCTCTAAACATAGTTCGAACGACCACCGATACTGGCACTCGGCTAGTCGGCGTGAAGATATCGGAAGAATCGCTGCGTGATCTGTTTCGTCACTTCGGCCTGCGATCCGATTGTCCTTCAACCGCTTCGGAAGTTCTCCGTATTGTTGATTCCGAGAACAACACGGTCCATTTAACCGGGGACATCCGGATAAAGTCGTCACGTTTTCAGGGACGCCTTCTCACCGAGGTCTGTCCTTCGACTTTTGAGCAGATCCGCGAGCTTCGCGGAATGGGGCTTGTTAACATTGTCCAGAACGGTAAGCAGCGGTTCTTCCTGCCGGACTGGACTCCGAATTTTTATCTTGAACCGATCCTCGCACTGTATCCACCGAAGGCGACCGATATCGATTTTCTTCCTGAAGTGAAGACCGAGTTCCAAACTCTGAGGAAGGACGAACCGGTACAGCTTCCCGAGTGGCTATTCGAACCTGATGAAAATGCAGTCAGGGATCTATCGGCGATTCGAGAAACACCCGGAGCTGGAACCTTGTGGGCCTAGATCGTAGAGTCTGCCTACGAGCGTTTCAATAAACGCGCGGGTGTGAAATTTCTGCGAGTTCGTAAAAAAATTGAAAAAAAATGCTCTTGAAAAGTAATGACTCCTCGAAATCCGGGTTTTAACTTATGTAGGTTGAAAATTGGAATGGAGAGTGGGTTTTCGGCTACTGAAAATCCAACGGGAGAGTCTTACTAATGCCGCGCGAATATACATCTGGGAACCCGAATAGATCTTCCGTCCTGGAAGAAAAGATAGCATTATACGCCAAAGTGCCGCATTACGTTCTCATAACGGGCGAAAGGGGCACCGGTAAGACGACCGTAGCGAGGCGACTTCACGAGATGAGCCCGAGAGGGCCCAAAGAATTCGTCGCAGTTAACTGCGCGAGCTTCACCGCCGAGCTTCTCGAATCCGAGCTGTTCGGATACGAGAAAGGAGCATTTACCGGAGCCAATGCCGCAAAATCGGGGCTCTTCGAGACGGCGGACGGCGGGACCCTTTTCCTAGATGAAGTCGCCGAGCTCTCGATCAGTCTCCAATCAAAACTTCTCAAAGCAGTCGAAGAAAAACTCATTCGTCGTGTTGGGGGCAATAGAGAACGGAAGATCGATGTAAGAATAATTGCCGCTACTTCCAAAGACCTTTACTCGATGGTGCTTGAAGGGGCGTTTCGGGCGGACCTGTACGACCGCTTAAACATCCTTCAGCTGGAGACGATCCCGCTGCGGTTCCAGAAAGAGCGTATACGAGAGCTTTTCATTCGTCAGTTGAAAGCGGAAGGTGCAGCGGTCGGCCGAACTGTCCCGTTTGAAATCGAAAGTGAAGCTCTTGCGACGGTCGAACTACTAGAATGGAGGGGGAATTACCGGCAGCTAAAGAACTTTGCCGCCCGGCTTGCTGTCCAGGCTCTTGACTCACCTTCGATCACCGAGGAGATCGTTCTAAAGGTTGCCGGGATCGATCGCAGCATCATGGAAGTTTTCAGCGCTGCCATTTCGCATGGAGTTCAGCTGGACGGACCGGATCTTGTAACGGTCACTCTTGACGCGAACACGGACGACCTCGACAGTGCCTACGTAAAAGCGGCCGCGAGCCTGATCGAACACGCCCTCAAGAGATCCCGTGGAAACCTGAGAAAAGCTGCCCGTTCTATGGGAACGACTCATTCCACGCTTTCGAGGATTCTGAAAAAGCATAAAGAGAGAGTTCAGGGCGGTTCCTATTCCGGGTCAAAACAGCAGGCTTATTCGGCCGCAGCTTAAGCGTAGCTTTCTAAGACAGCAGAACCGGGCGCTGTCTTCGCTTCAATACATATCTTTTACGGAGTCGCTCGCGGCTCCGTTTTTGTTGTGGCAATCCGGTCAACCAAATCTTCCGGAGATAAGAAAAAAGAAGCGGAAGGCGGTGAAGTGGAGTGAGAACAACATATGGAAATTCTGAATCAGGGATCTTTCGTACCGCTCGACAACCGCGAAAGGGTCGAACAATTGAAGTTCACCGCAAAGGAGATGGCGACCGAGGTTGCAAAAAGCGAGGGCTTCGAGAATAACGGTTCTACCAATCAACAGATTGCTCTTGAGATGTGGAAAGGCACGGAGTATTTGTGCCGGGATCACGAACAGAACACGGTTCGCAACATCTTCTTGAGCAGCTTTCTCGAAAGACTTCGCGAACTGGCGAACGCAACTCGGGTTCAACCTCCACCGGTTCAGAGTCTGCCACCGACCTTCTCCCGATCGGCCCCAACTGTCGTGACGGGAATTACATCTTCGCCCGTAGCTCCGGTCACTTCAGAGCCACCGCCACCGACAGGAATAGAGTCATTTCCTCAACTGCCGAATGCCCCTGCACCGGATGTTCCTAGCCCCGCCGAAGCCACAGACGAGTCCCTCGGCATCGTTCCGTCGATCGACGACACTCCGCCTGAGAGTTTTCAAGTGTCGTATGACGATGAATGCGATCCGGGATATGACGCCGCGATCGAAGCGATCGTGGATAGGTTCGAAAATGAAGAGCCAGCTCAGGACGCTTCTGGATCTTCCGAGACGGCGGTGACCAAAGACGAGCCGGTAACCGCTGCCGTCGAAGTCACGCCTCAAGAAGAAGCTACTTCGGTAGCTGGTGAAGAGGTTCCGGGAGAGAATGCTGAGGTGGAAGCCCAAGTAGAGCCTAGCGAGGTCCAGTCGATAGGATCTATCGTCCTTTCGGAAAAGGAGCCGTACAACTTCGATTCGTGCACGCTGACATCGGTGATCCAGCTTCTGCCGGAAGATAACGGTGTTCGGAAATGCGTCGTAAGCATCAGGTCTCACGACTTTGTTCCGCAGATCACGATCTACGAGGTCGCAAACGGAAACCTTGGCGACGATATCAAACGCGACATCGAAGCTGCCTTCGAACAGTACCGTACGATCCTTCCGGTTCTTGCCGCCGAAAAGGTCAAGAAGGACAAACCGGCAGCTAAGAAACGCACGGCGAAACCGGCCGATAAGACCAAAGCGGCGAGCAAGACGGTCGAGCCGAAGGACTCCACTGCCGCTCAGGCAGTTCAGAACTCCGAAGCCGCACAGGGCCAGAATTCACTTTTCGCTTCATAAAAAATTATGGCAAACGAAAATCAATCCACGAGCGAGCAGTCTCAAACTGATGCTGCCGCGACAGCTACAACGGCGACAGCAGCCGCTACCGCTACGGAAGAGAAGGCGGCGGAAAGCTCCGTTTCCGAGAAAGGCTCGAATGATAACTCCCCGGTTACAGATCCCAAAGCGACGATCAAGATCGAAGGTCAGGAGTTCGAGATAGAGGCAGCCCTGGCACAAGAGGACAAGACGCTCAAGGTCGTCCTCCAGCCGCACTTTGCCTCGATCGAAAACGCGAACATTACCCGTGAAGTGAAAGACGGGAAACTCACCGTCACGATCGTAAAACGTGCTCAGCACAAAGGAGCTTGATGAGCGACTCGTCTCCTCTCGATATCTTGATCGGCGAAAGCGAGCAGATAAACCCTGCGATACTTTTAGCCGAGGAGCTCATGCGACGAAAACCCGGGGACCTGCTAAGTGCGGAGGATATAAAACGCTCGGAAAGCACTCTTGAGGAAGGCGAGAGGGAGATCGAGACTATCAGGCGCCACATCGGGGCGTTTGAGAGAGCTTCTCCTTCTCCCTGCAGAGACCTTCCGATCGGCTTCTAGCACGAGGAAAAACGTGGCCGGGCTTGATACACGGAGCTTATGGATACGCGTGGATTCAGTGAACGGCTTTCAAAGTCGATCGAGTATCTCGGCTTCAAGGCCCGAAGTCACAATGCGATCGTCGCCCACGAATATATCGAAAGCGTCCTTTCCGTGCAGCGGAAATATGCCTTGTACCAGGAGATGTTTCCGGACGAATGGCGATGTTCCAAGGCGAGTCTCTACAAGCGAGGTTACTATGCGAGATACAGCGAGCGGATAAATGAGCTGTTTGACCTCGTAAACCTCAAATGCTTTCCGCTGCTTGAATACGTTTACGACGATCCGGAATGTGAATTGGACCGATTTGCGATAGCTCCGCTGAACAGCGATCTTTGCTGTCAGGAAATCGATCTTGAGTCCGCGAATATAAGTTATTCCGCGGGCCTGATCTTTTACCTGCCTGACGAAGCCTGGGACTTTCTCAGTCATAGATTCAAGTTATCCGCAGCCGATTTCCCCGAGATCGCCGAAGGGCCGCATCCGAACGTCTGGAAATCCGATAGCAACTCGCCGCTGGGTGAGTTGATAAAGCTTCTCGATCATTCGACCGGCAATGTCTGGCTCGACACCTGTTACTGCCAGTATGCCGACTGGTACGAATGGAACCGAGAGACCATAGAAGAGCTCACATCGGAATACGAAGCCGCGTGCAGTCTGTTCGCTGGGTTGAAGATCATCGATGAGATGATCGAGGCCGATCCGAAAAAGATGCTGCGGGCATTGATCGACTTTTGGAATAACGGAAGGTTGCCGAACGATACCCGGCTCAGATCCGACAAAAGGAGAAAATAATCACGATGAGAACGAGTGAAAATATTTGTGATCTCGCAAAAGCGCTTGCGACGGTGCAAGCCAGTCTATCGCCGGTGACGCGCGGATCGACGAATACATACTTCCATTCCAAATATGCCGATCTCAGTTCAGTTTGGGAGAGTTGCCGCGAACCGCTCGCAAAGAACGGACTCTGTGTGATCCAAGGAAACCGAGTCGGCGAGGCAAATACGCTGATTGTCGTCACCACCCTTATTCACGAATCGGGTCAATGGGTCCAAAGCGAGTTGTGCCTTCCTCTTTCCAAATCAGATCCCCAAGGCGTAGGATCGGCGATGACCTACGGAAGAAGATATGGTCTCGCTGCAATTGTCGGGATCGTCGCCGACGCTGATGATGACGGCAACGCCGCCTCCGCGAAGAACGGCAACGGGAATGTCAGCCCGATGAAGCCGAATGAAAGACCGATGAACGGCAATTACCGGCCAGGCCCGATCAATCAGCCGAATCGCGGTCCCGTTCCTGTCACGGGCGGCCCGATCTCCATTAGTTGAGGATCTATCGATGCGTCACCACACCGTACCGCCCGATGCATCCGCCGCACTGTACTTTCTTCCCGGACAGTACCTGTTTGAGTCCTTCGGTGAGAATCGCAACGCGTTGAAAGCCTTATCAAGCGATCAGGTCACGCGGGCTTTCCACGATCTTCAGACCGATACGGGATGGATCGATCGGACGGTGTTGCGATACCGGGAAGCTACTAACGGAAACGCCATCCTTTCCTATATGCCGGCCGGCGCGCGGACGATAACAGTAGTGTTTCCCGGTGATCGCACGGAAAGCTTAACCCTGCCTCTTCCGACGCTGATCCTTCTTGGGAAAGGTAAAGACTATTACCTCTGGGCTGCCGCGACTTCGAAGGTCACAAGAAACACTCCAATCGCTGTCGCTCCATTGCCGAACATCGGTTCGAGCAAGATCTGTTTCGGCAAGAACGAGGTGCCCGAGACTCACCCGTCAACGATCGGTACTGTCTGGAAGCTGATCTTTGATGCACCCTTCAATGGCGATCATTCTACCGGTCGATGCCAGACCGAGAATGACGTTCGCGATCTCCTCGAAAAACTAGCGGCTGACAAAGTCAAGAAGTTTCCGACGACTGAACTGATGATGTATTCAAGCACCATCGAAGACGCTTGGGAGACCGTAGTGGAGCGTACACGATACGACAGCCGTTTTTAATTTCCAATTTTTACTTGTATATGTCATCGAATCTCATGGCCCCGCCAAAACTGGTCGGGCATCGCATTGCTGCGTCCGAAAATGATCCGATTGAAGCGGCCATGTTCGAATACCTTCTTGCCGGAAACGGCCTATTCGTCAGGGCGGAACGGACGGAGTTTGCTGTTTCTGTGCCGCTTAGTGCACAAAGGATATCCGGTCTGAAGAGCACTTCGAACGCGATCTCATGGACAAGACCGCGGATAGCCAAGTCGCTATGGCAGGAGATCCTTTCGCACGCGCGGAACGAACATACTTCGTCGAGCTTTAAGGAGGAGGTTTATCTCATTTACTGGGATAAGCTGCGTGAGGCGTGGCAATGGAAAGCATCCGGTCGCGAACATACATGGGCATCTACAGTTGCCGACGATACGCTGCCTGAATACGCTGACTGCTGTATTGAACTGCACACACATCCTCCCGGAGCTCTTAACTTCAGCCGGGCCGACGATCGGGATGAGCTCGGCAAGTTCCGTATCTTCGCGATCCTGATAGACATTCACGATAAACCGAAGATACGGTTCCGATGCGGAGTTTACGAGCATCTTGTCCCGATCCCCGCAACATGGGTCGGTGAAATGCCGGAAGGGATAATTGATCTCAACGAGATCGATGCACTTGTGGAGACGTTGTCGTGAAGAAGATCGATCTCAGCTTTGCACAGGCGGCCGTCGTGATGCCGAAAGAGCACAATAAGCTTCGGATCATACAGGTCGGCGCAGGCGGTACAGGCTCATTTGCCGCTCTCGCGATCGCCCGGCTCTTGTATGAACTAAAGGAGTCGGGTAAGGCCGTTGAATTTCTTATCGCCGATCCCGATGTGGTTGAAAGTGCGAATATTCCGAGAAGTAACTTTTGTGCGGCCGAGATCGGATGTCACAAGGCACAGTCCCTCGCCAAACGGATCACTCTTGCGTGGGGACTTGAATGCGGCTACTCGAACGAGACATTCAATGCGGAAGAGCACTTGAAACAAAATACGAGCGACTACCGCTCTCTGACGGTTATTGTGGGCTGCGTGGACAACCATCTCGCGAGAAGAGATATACGCCTGGCCGTCGAGAAGCATCAGGGCTATCGACCGGACGATGCCGCGAACATATGGTGGATCGACGCCGGTAATGGAAAGTTTTCGGGACAGGTTCTTATCGGCTCGAACACTAAACAGATCAAGCCGTCTAAGTTATTTGTCGGGTCGAGTATCTGCAAATCACTGCCCGCCCCGTCTTTGGTTCATCCCGATCTTCTCGACCCTGAAACGCCCAGTTTGAAGACTGAGATAACCTCATGTCCCGAACGCATTCGTCTTGGCGAGCAAAGCCTCAATGTAAACCAGCGCGTCGCGATTGAGATCGGCGAGATGCTTTCAGCGATGTTTCTCACCCGGAATCTCAGACGGTTCGCGACCTACTTCGATCTCGAATCCGGTACGAGCCGTTCACTGTACTGCACGCCGGATCAAATCAGAGCCGCTATCCAAAAGAAGAAATAGTTTTTATGTCAAGACTTCTCAACGAAGAGCTTCGAAAAGCTCTCCCCAATCTGCGCGCACAGGAAGGCGTGAAGGACCCGATCGTGTATGCGGCATTCCTATTCGCGGCCTCCGGTTGGATCTGGTTTGTTACCGAAGGAGAGCCACGCGGCGACGGGGACTTCCTTTTCTTTGGATATGTTATCGGTTTCGAAAGTGAGTGGGGTCATTTTGCTTTGAGCGAACTCGAAGAAGTAATCGTGCGGGGGCTTCGAGTCGAACGGGATTTTAGTTTCGAGCCACTTCCGTTCAGTCAGATCCGCCTCTAGCCCTATTTGCAGAGTTCCACTTTTTTGAGCTCCAAGCAGGTCAACCCGACTATCGGAGGAGGGGTCATTCGATCTTTCTGGCCCTTCCTACCTCACGACCTTCTACTAGTAGTCTTAGAGATATGACAGAACCCTTTTCATCCTTTACGAAGTTAAATGTCTGCCTGGGATCTGTCGGCGTGAAAAAGCTTTCTTCCGATTCGGCTATTAGTTCTCGCCGCTCATTGTTCGCCTCAAGCCACAACCTGTCGCCCTCGCGCGTGACTGACAAAACGCTTGCTGGATTAGGCTGGTATTTCCCCACATATGTCTCGAGAATCTTCGGGTCGAGTTTTACTGCTTTGCGCTGAGGGAACAGACCGGAAATGTAGTGATCCGCAATAACGAGTGCAAGCGGACCCAGATTGGCGTTGTCGCCGTTCGCCAGAAGAATTATCGAAAGTTTGTCGTCGGTGAAACGAATAAACTCGGCACGAAATCCGGGTAGAGACCCTCCATGACGGACCGCTCTGTGATTCGCGATCGTCTCCAGATACCAGCCAAAACCGTAGGGGTGAGAATTGCCGTTGTGAAGCGCGACTGGCGACCACATCTGTTCCCGCATTGATTGATTAAGGATACTATTAGTGTAAAGAGCCCCATCCCATTTAGCGAGATCGCTAACGCTTGAAAGAAACGCTCCGCTTGGTCTCACCGCCAGATAGTCTTCGGCATTTTGCGGTTTGTTATCAACCCGTACGTATCCGTCTGCACGTTTTGGAACGAGAGCGGAAACGCTTGTCGGACGCGTCGCGGCCATGCCTAAAGGTGTGAACAACCGCTCCGATAAATAGTTCGTCCACGTCTTTTGGGTAACCTTGCTTATAATTTCGGCCAAAATAAAGTACCCGGTATTCGAATACTCGAATCGTTCGCCCGGAGGGAATCTCAAGGGCAGCGGATAGGCTGACTTGATGACATCCGCGTCATTCTGAATTTTGAGCGGATCATATGCCGGCGGCTCCCGAACAATTCCCGATGTATGGGTCAGCAAATGACGGACGGTAATGTCTTTCCATGTGTCGGGAGTGCTAACAAGATATTTACTGATCTTGTCGTTAAGGTCGATCTTATTCTCTTGTACAAGCAGCAGTATTCCGGACGCAATGAATTGCTTGCTCACGGAAGCGATCTTATAGACCGTTTCCGCACTCGCGGGAACTTCTAGTTCAAGGTTAGCCAGTCCATACCCCTGAGCTTTTATGGTCTTGCCGTCTTTGACTACGGCAATTGAGATCCCAGGGATATTCTGCCGTTTCATCTCAGCCCTGACGTGATCGTCGATGCCGTCGGCACGAATCGTCGCGGCGAGAGCGATCAACAGACATGATGAGTAAAGCGCTCGAAGTGTTTTAGACATTGTTTCTAGGGCGAAAGGCTATCTTTCCAAAGGACTAATCACAGTTCGGGACACCCATCCAGCACGGGTATTGATCGATCACAACACCAGCGATAAAGGAAAGCACAAGGCACAGCCCGAGCGCGGCTACAAGCAGGTTTGTCCTGTAGGCAAAACGGCTGCCCTCGATCAGCGTTGATCTTCGCATGGCTGCGTAGTTCAATATCAAACCCGCAAGCGGCAAAAAAACGATGATCGTTAGGGCGACGAGACTTCCAGCAATATTCGGCACATCCGGCGGAGCCTTAAGAAAGCTGCCCAGCGCGCCGAGAGGCGGTTCGAGGCCGAGCAAGAGTAGTGTGAACATCGTGACACCGGGAACAATAAGCAGCATCCCGGTCGTGGCCGCGACAAGCGGTGCAACTATGGCTCTCGACGTGACTTTCTCCTCGATCGACACAATATTTTCGCAGGCAGCTCCGAATACCAGATCGCCAATGATCGACAGTTTGCCTGCCGGACCCAGTCGCGAATAGGAATCAGCCAGCGTTTGCTGCATCGACTCTCCTACCCGCTCTCTAAATGATGCGGGGTACAGACTCGCTACGAATTTGAGAAGCCTGGTCATCATCAATCGCAGACCCCGCTCGCACAACCGGCCGCTTCGGCGAACATCCAAACGGCTATCGTCAGGATCGTGACCGCCTGAACGGCGCCGAGCGCCACGCTTGATGCACTTGGGGTAAACACAAGTGTCGTATTGGTACGTCTCGGAAACACGCTTCCGGCGAGGTTGACTACCAGCGAACCGAGAAGAAGCAGTACGCTGCCGAATACGAATACTCGTCCGAGGCCATTAAGCTGTTGCCCATCCACGGTTAGAACCGAAATGATCTTCGCGGAAAAGAAGAAGTCTCCGAAGATAGATATGGCAACGAGTGCAAAAAACGGGGTGATCAAAAGTGCGGCAACGCGAGTCGTAAATTCGGTCTTAAACATGATCGTAAAAATTAGTTTGATCCACTCTGTTATAATGCCGGCCGATGCATCATAAAGTGCGCCAACCGTAGCGAGCATTACGCTTCGTCCTTCGCGATTGACGGCGTTGATCAGATCCGAAAAGGTCTGAACGATCTCGTCGCCGAACCGATCACGGAAGCGGCGCGGATAGAGCCTCACGAGAGTCTCCATCGACCTTTTTGCGATCTTGTTGTTTTTCCTATCCGACATATGAACCTTCGAATGCCAGCCCCAGCTTTCGGGTCAGTTTCACAAGATGCGAATACCTCTGGAGTTCGTCTTTCAGAGCCAACTCGCCGCTTGCCGAGATCCTGTAATATATACGTCGGGCATCGTCCATTTCCGGATCGACACGGGTTTCCGATTCCTCGATCAAACCAGAATCGAGCATACGCTTGATCGATCCGTAAAGAGTTCCCGGGCCCATTTTTACTTTGCCGAGCGAGTCTGCCTCGACCTGCTTCATTATCGCGTACCCGTGCCGTTCTTCCGTTGAAAGCGCCAGAAGAATATGAAAGACGGCAGGGGTAAGCGGTGGCTGCTGAGCGTCATTTTTCACAGTCACGACTATATCCGTAGCCGATATAGTTGTCAATAACGGATATCAATTCGCGGATGTAAATCTATTTGAATTGAAAGGGGGTAAGAAAAGGCTAGGTCCGAACACAACCGTCTTACCGGTCGATGTTGTGAGGCTCTTTTAGAAGATCGGTAGTTTTTTCAGTGACGCTGGGAATGAAATCGTTAACGCCGATCGGGAGCAGTTTATTTGTTGTATCGGCACCTAAAATTTGAGGCTTGGTGGGAACCGCAGGGACGCGGCGGCGATTGGAGCGTGTGCCCCACGCAACGCGACGATCATCGTTGACAGAGGCCAGCCAGCGAAACAAATAGTCCGGCGAACGCTAACCATTTAATACCAAGCATCTCGCCCGACAGTGCTCCGAAAATACCAATTAAACACACAAGCAGCGCGGCTATACCCAGAAAGCGAAAATTAACACCGCCGACAGGCTTTTCCGCAGCCAAGCCGTTCCCACACGAACGACAGAACTGCTGAGCGACCAAGATCTCTGCTGAGCAATTGGAGCAATACATTCTTCGATGCGAACCGATTAACAAAACAATTATACGTTATGGCGGCTCGTGGTTCCGTAAGGATCTTCGACTACCGTTTTCGTGCCGGTATGATCGGATTCTTTGTAACTTCCTCTGCTTTAACCCGCGGAAAGTAAACCAGGCCATCGAAATCACGGATGAGGTCGAACGACCGATAAGCCGAAGAAGCGGGGGATCCCGCATCATACAGACCTCCGACCCAATGCATGAGACGTGGTGTTTTTAGCCACTGAGGCTCCGATAAGTTGGCACCATCATTTGCACAGAGCCATGTAGCCAGCAGTGCACCCGTGTTCAAATTCTTAAGAACCGACTCTACAGATTCATCAACCGCTGACGGCAAAACGGATGTGTCCAGGCGATCCTCCGCATCGTTCGGAATTTGGGCGACGAATGCACCTTCACCGAAGGTGACCGCCAATGCTGCGTATTTGCATCCGAGAGTCTGACGAAGCACCGACCCTGTAGTTCTGATGGAACCCGGAGGATGCACAACGTGAGCATTGTGTGCCCAGTAAACTATTTTTGTTGCGGTTCTTCTCTCTTGCATCGCTCGAAGCACGCGAGATGCCATGTACCAATCTCTTGAGTGACGTATAGCTCCGCCTGAATTGGAGTTAAAATCACTGAATTCTGCGAGCATTTGCGTTGCACGTACTGCCGACTCAACCGTTTCCTTGCCAAATTTGATGTTGAGGAGCGGCTCGTCAAGTTCGAGCATCGCCAGCAGATCAAACAAAAACTGCCGTGTGGCCGTATCAACCCCGGAATCTCCAAAGACAAAGGTCTGCTCATCGGCGGCCGCCAGATCTTTTTCAAAGATCGACCATCGATTGAGCGCGGCTTCGCCGTAAGCACGACCGATAAAGCCACTCAGAATCTCTCGCGGGTGCCCACTTCCTTGCGGATCGACGCCAACTACCCGAACACGGTCGCGCGGATGCTTCTGGTTCCAGTTTCTGGCCCATTCGTACAGTTCTCCGCGCGTGCGTTTTCCGATCCATATTTCAGATTCCATGAGGCGAACAATTTCAGGTGTCCGGCCAACATCGCCGTTTACATATCGTTCGATAAGAGCGAGAGTGCCGGCACTTGCCTCGATGGCGACAATTCGATAGCCGTGGTTTTCTATCAAATATCGGGTTACCGAAAACCGCATATCGTTGAACTCACGACTGCCGTGCGTAGCTTCGCCCAATCCTAAGACCTGGACACGGCGGGCCAGTTCATCCAATTGCCGGATCCGAGTATCAGCGGGAATTACACCTGACGCGGAAAACCGTACGCTTCGAGGCCGCAGCCATTCGGTCGCAGCTTTTCGAATATCGCTGCGCGTTTGAAGGAGAGCTAAAGTCTCAGTCACCGTTCGCAACGCCTTAACCTCTAAGGTGTATTTGCCAGCGGGCTCGTCCGAATCGAAGGGTTTTACGGTGATCGTAAAAGCACCGGTTTCCCCGGCAATAATTTCAACGACTTCATCTCCGTTGCGCCCGGTCGGACTGTCTATCGAATCGAGCAATGTTCCGGCCGGGCTTCTCAATTCCACGATCACATCGATGCCTTGCTGCTTTACCAGGACTTCCGCTGACTGACCGCTTGAGAGTTGTATTGAGTATTGATGATTTTCACCGAACTTCAAGGCAGTTTCCAGCCTCGTCGATCTGGTAATCGCCGTTTGAGCGAGCAGAACATGAGAACCCATCACAACAACACTTATCGGAAGACAGATTGACAATAAGAATCGAAGGGATTTACGCATAAATACATCGCCGGACTGAAATATCGAGGAAACTGTAACTATATCCGCAGCCGATATAGGTGTCAATAATCTTTTTTCGTTGATCATGCAGAAATTCTTCCGTCGAAGCGAACGACGACCAGCACCTTGAGGGACTGGAAGTATCAGGTTTGAGGGTCGAAACGTACACCTCCATTTCGAGGCCAGCTTGCTCAGCCGCAACACATTGCCGGGCAGTGGGATCCTATACGGACGTTTCCTGGAAGCGAAGAATGGGCGGCTGACAGAAGGTGTGAACATGGTGACTCATCAGATAAATTCGCCGATCGGTGAGCCGGTTTCGGCACCTCGACCAAACTCCTTAGCCTCATCTGTCTTACAGAAGATCTTTGGCCGAAGCGAGCAAACTCAAACACAGAATGGACCGGGAGTGCCCCCGATCCCGGACACCGCAACCGTCGAAGGATCGAAACCTTTCGCGACTCGTCCAGCCGAAACGGTCGCTCCTGTTCAAACATCCTCGCCATCCGATCTCGTGCGAAATGTCCTAAGACGTGTCGAAGAAAGAAAAGAGAAGGCGGCCGTGGAACTCGGTATCGGAGTGGCCGAAGTCGAGTCACTGCCGTTCGATCTCTCCACTCTGGAAAGCGAAGGCATCTTCATGAATATCGACTGTCGCGGATTCGGCACTCTCGTCCGGCAGCTTGAGTGGAAAACGCTTGGCGTTAAGCTTCCCGAAGACGCGGCGGTACGAGTCAGTCCGCCTCGTGCCGGATTGTTGCCCGATCTATATAGAAACAAGCTGATGCGTGGGGCTTCGCAGGCTCACAACGCGCTAACAAAATATAGTTTTAGGTTCACTCTCTGCGAGACGGTCTGGGGAACCAATGAATATAAGTGGGTGCCGTGGACCGCCTTCGAGCAATTCGAGCAGGCATACTTTCGTGCCTGTGAAACGCTGTCGAAAGCAAAAGTTGAAGTCCTAGAGAAATACGACGAGATCCTCGGTATCCTTCAGGACGGCTTTTACACTTTAGCGATAGATTCCGCCGACCGGTTTGAAGCGACAACCGATGAGCCATTCGATAGAGCGGAATTCATCAACGCGGTCGTAGCCCAGGCTATCGGGATGGTGCCGACAAAGGAAATGATCCGCGACGGGCTTGTTATCACCACGAAGCCGAAGGTTATCGTTCTCGGTTCCGAGATGATCGCCGAACGGAACCTTGCTCGAAGCCTTGCTCTTGAAATCGCAAAGGTTGACGCCGAAAGAACCACTCTGGAACTTGAAGTTGACGCGAAACGCCGCATCGAGCAGTTGAAGGTCAATGAGGTCACCGAGGAAACCCGCAAGGAGCGTGAGGTCAAAGAGCGCATTCGCACTATGAAGATCGAGGCGGCTCGCCGGGAAGCGGAGGAAGCGGTTTCGCCCGTGAAGGAAGGTCTCGCACAAATAGCCGGAAAGATCTTCGAGGCGGCTCAAGAGATGTCCGAACGCATGAAGGACGCGAAGTTTGTTCCCGGCTCACTAGCGAAGCGGGCACGGCAAATGTGCGAGTGGTATAGCCTGATGAACTTTACGGGCGACACGTCGCTCGAAGATGTATTGAACAAACTTGGAGGTGCGGCAGACCGTGAAGTAAAGCAACGTTCTCCCGAAGAAATGCGAACCGCTCTCAACGATCTTCTGCGAGTGACCTCTGTTCAATCCAAGAAACTTCTGGACGAGGATCGGCTGTCCGCTCTCGAACTCTGACCTTCTCCTATGCACGACGCGCATTCAGCATCGGGATCATCACTACCTCCCGAAAAGGCCGCTTATTTTAGATGGCGAGATAACTTGAACGGGTACGAGGATTTCGACTCCCATATCGACGAGGATTACCAGCTAAGACGCGAACTGAAGATAACTACGGCGGACGAGACCGAATGGCGCGAACTATTGGAATCTCAGTTCAAGATCGAATTCTGATCTCTCCCTCTTCTTAGAAGCACTGCATCATGATCACTACCAACTCAGATGCCAAGAGCATCGAAAAGTTCCTGCATGAACTCGATGTAAGGATTCGAGCGCGTTACCCGCTGATCGCGATCAACACATACGAGGAAGACCGCGTACGCGAGGCTTTGATCGATCTCGTCTTTCAGGAGAAGCACAGGGAGAAGCCGCTTTTCTTCTGGAGCCGTCCGACAGGTCTGCAAAAGATCGCCGATCCGAGAGAAGGACTACTTCAAACGCCGGTGCCGATCCCGGATACCGGTGAACCGGGAAACGTCCTCGCGTATATCAGCGATCAGGAGACGGGTATCTTTCTACTCTGCGATTACGCTCCGCATATTTCGGAATACGGATCCGAGAATCCGCTTCTTATTCGGCAACTTCGAGAGATCGCATGGAAGCTGAAATCGAAGCGTTCAACTATTCTGTTTGTCGGCCCTAACTTCCCGGACCTGAAAACTCTGGAAAAAGAGATAACCCAGATCGAGCTTGAACTACCGAAAGAGACCGAGATCGAAGAGTCGATAGAGCTTCAGCTTGAAACCCTCCGTTCAAGTGGTTTAGCGATCAACCTCGAAAAGGAAACGAAGACCGCATTGCTCCAGGCTCTACTTGGACTGTCGGCCGGTGAAATCAGCAATGTTATTGCCAAAGCAGTCATTAGCTGCAACGGACTCAATCAGGATTCGATAAACGTCATTCTTGAAGAGAAGAAGAATGTGATCCGCGGAAGTGGATCGCTGACCTACGTTCATCCCGAGCCAGCCAGCAATCTCGGCGGTTACAAATCACTAAGAGCGATCCTTGAACGTGCGGCATATACGTTCAGTCCACGAGCGAAAGCTCGTCACGTTGAACCGTGCAAGGGAATCCTTCTTGTTGGTTTGCCGGGATGCGGCAAGGACCTCTGCAAGCGGGTCGCGTCGAGTATCACAAATCGTGCTCTTCTCGATCTGGATTTCGGCTCGATCATGGGCGAGGGCGGCGGCATCATTGGTTCGTCAGCGATGTCTATAAAGCGAGCTTTGTCGATCGCTGGAACGATCAAGGGGATCCTCGGTATCAGCGAATTTGAGAAAGCAGTCTCCGGTATGAAGTCGTCGAACAAGACCGACGGCGGTGAGACGGCACGAACGATCTCGTATCTTCTCAATTGGATGCAGGACAACAAGGATGTTCTCGTATTTGCCACCGCCAATGACGTTCGCGAGCTTGAATCCGAGCAGTTCCGCATTGGCCGATTCTCATATATCCATTTTGTTGATCTCCCCAGCCCAGAAGATCGGACGGAGATCTTCAGAGTTCACCTGAAGAAAAGACAGCTTGAGCCGAATTCCTTCGACCTCGACAAACTTGTTGATAAGAGCAAGGACTTTTCCGGATCGGAAATAGAAGAAGCCGTTAAGGACGGAGTTCTGCAAGCTTTCATTGACGGCGACCGGCAGGCTGAAACGCGGGACATTCTCAAGTCGGTCGATAGTATAACCCCGACAGCCCAGATGATGAGCGAGAAGATCGAAGAGATCCGCAGGTGGGCACGGAACAATATTAAAGGGGCGGCTGGCAGGATCGACAGCTCAGGCATCGTCAACAATCGCGGCGACCGGATCTACGAATTCTAAGTTAATAGGGAGGCTAAAGGTTTGAGTAAGTACATGACATTCGAATCGCAGTCGTTTGCGAATGGTGAGCTGCTGCTTGAGGCGTTATCCGAGATCGGTTTCACGACCGTAACTCAAGGAAAAGATTTGCCACTCGACGCATGGGACAAGAGAAATGCTCGAACGGCGGACATTATCATCCGACGAAGGGACGTAAGAAATCACCACCTACTCGCCGACATCGGCTTTCAGAAAATATCGTCAGGCTATATCGCCGTGATCGACGATATGGATCTCGACTACCGGCTGGGCAAGGATTTCGTGGTCAGGCTTCAGAATCAGTATCACGAAGCAGCTGCGCGGAAAATGGCGAAGAATCTTTGTGGAACGCTGGTCAAAGAGCGGATCGGAAAGACCTTGAAGATACGGATCAAGTTTTAAGGAGACGTCCATGCCTGAAATTGAATTTACGATCGACATTGAAACCGGTAAGTGCGAAACACAGATCAACGGCATTCAAGGCCCTGCGTGCGAACAAACTGCCATGAAGCTTAAACAGGTTCTTGGAACTCCGACGACTGACGAGCAGACCAAAGAGTTTCATGTCCAGGCTACTATTCAGCGGAGAGTTGGACGAAATGGGTAAAGAATTAGTATTTGTGCTTGAGCCGGATGTTGGTCGCGTGACCGTTGAGATCTCGCAGGTATCGACGCAGACAGTCGATGAGTTAGCGAATGATTTGGGAAGGCGAGTGAACCTGAATTGTGCGAAGCCAGCGGAGAAAGACCGATACCTTCCGGTCCTACCGGCTGGAACAACGAAGGTGAATATTCCCGAATCCGACTCCTTTTCGATCTGGCTTTACCGGATCTACCACAATTCGGTCGTGGACGGTCCGGGGCGTCGGAGTGTGGTGTCTGTGTCTGGCTGTTCTCTGCGCTGCAAAGGCTGTTCAGTTCCTCAGACTCACAGCCCCGATAGCGGACAACTAACTCCGATCTCGTCAATAGTCAATGAAATTATAAAACGTCGCGACGAACACGATGGAGTGACGATCTTGGGCGGCGAGCCTTTCGATCAACCCGAGTCTGTCGCCGAACTTGTATCAAGATTGAAGAACTACGGTCTTCACGTCACCGTCTATTCCGGATTTACGATCGAGCAATTGATTCCAAGAAAGCATCCGGCAATCGACTACATTCTGACTCATATCGATTTGCTGATCGATGGGCCGTTCATCAGCCAGATGAGTAATGGTGCAGGTGAGTATCGGGGATCGAGGAATCAGCGTCTTATCGACCTCTCGCGACAATGATATGTTGGTCTCAGTATCTGGCTAATTCTAAGTAGAGGACACGGCACTAGACTATTGACTTTGCCTCTGCTACGAAGATTGGTTGAAAAGTAAACCAGTGGCTCAAAATCGCTATCCTTCATAAATGAGGACCGATACATACATAGGCCACCAATCCTTCCCAACATTTCTAAAACGTCACCCCGCAAGCACGTCTATTCAACCAGAACCTAGCAAAAATGCGGTTGGCAATGACCGGCAAAGACTAATCCAGCTAAAGGGGATGCTCGGCGTCCGCGATCGTCATCTGCGGCACAACGGTTGCCGTGTTGGAGTCGAGGTAATTCTATGAGCAATAACATAACATCCGAGAAACTCGCCTATTCGATCGAAGAACTATCCGCACTAACCACTCTTTCGAAACCAAAAATTCGAAAGGATATCCGCAACGGGAAACTCGAAAGCCTGAAAAAAGGTTCGCGACGGCTCATTCTTAAGGACGAAGCGATACGGTATCTCAACGCGGACGATAGCCCCAGCGCGGAAGCAAAACAAGCGGAAGGCAACATGGTTGGATAGGCTTAGAACCCCGAACAAATCATGAACACGTTTAGGTCTGGTGGAGAGTCTTTCGGTTCGAAGACCGACAGTGCAATCCACCAAATAGAAAACTGAAGAGTTCTGATTGAGCTGACGAACGGCAGCTCCTTCCTTGTTCAGCGTCTCAGCCCCGAACGGAGATAGATCCTTATGGCCATTTTTAAGAGAGGAAAATGGTACTGGATGCATGCTGTGGTGAATGGCCACCGCTACAGGGAGCCTTTGGGAACGACCGATTCCAGAAAGGCTCCTTCGCTTGAGCGCGAACGGATCTCCCAATTAAAAGACAAAGCTCCCGATCCGACGAAAAAGAGTAAGTCGCTCGGTTCGATGTCTATCGCAGACGCGATCGAAGTTTATATCGCCGAACGATCGGCGCAGGTTTCCGCACGAATGGTCGACTACTGGCGCGACCAGAGCAAACCGCTTTCGAACTCGAAGGCGTTAGGCGATTGTAAACTCGCAAAGATCACGCCGGCGATGATCGGTGCTTATCAGTCGGAAAGGCTTGCACAAGGTAGAGCTCCAAAGACTATCAATGGTGAGATTTCAGTTCTGAGGCAGCTGCTGAAGCACGCTCGCATCTGGTATCGATTCCAGGAAGACTACAAGCCGATACCGAATACCAAGCCGCCTGCAGGTCGAGCCCTCACTACCGAAGAAGCAGCGAGATTATTCGAGGTTGCGAAAACGCGATCCGACTGGACCTATGCTTATGTTGCCGCGACGCTTTCGTTCTATTGTGGAATGCGGGCGTGTGAAATACGGGGCGTGCGTTGGAAAGACATTGATTGGAATAACCGTCTGTTATCCATCAAGCGTTCCAAAACACCGGCCGGATGGCGAACGCCTTCTTTGAATGCTACTTGTTACGATGCCCTTCGACTGCTGTTCGAGGAAGCCGCTTTGTTGGGCGCCGCAGAGGCCGAACATTACGTTTTCCCATGGCATGGCCGTGAACAAAAAATTGACCCGACCAGACCAATGACCTCTTGGCGGACGGCATGGCGGTCGATGCGTGCGAAGGCCGGCTTGCCCGATATCCGATTCCATGACGGACGGCATACCGCGATTACTACGCTTGCCGAGAAAGGACTCCCGGACTGGGTGATCCAGGCTCAAGTCGGCCATGTCGATCCGCAAATGATGAAGACCTACAGCCACATTCGCCGAAAAGCGCTGAACGAAGCCGCCGAGGCTCTCGAACCTGGTCCAGGCTCCTAGCGCACTCCGCCGTCGCTGACAAGTATCCAAAGAATGCAAACATTGATGCAATCTGCGGGGGCGCAAAAATGTCTCCTAGCCGACTTCGGCGGCACGCAGAAACGCTTCGACGAATCCCGCGATCTCCGCCTGCAGTGCCGAGTTGCGTTCGCCCTCGCCTAGCAAAAATTCCGTTGCGCGCACGATCCCGATTGCGTCCGCGCTACCGATAAAATCTTCGCGCAGGATTTCAAGAGCACGGTCGCAGTCAGCGCTCGGCAGCAGCCCGCGAAACCGTCGAGCCACGTCCTCCACACCGCCGCCGTAGTTACGAATCAAATAGTAAAGATCGTAAGCATCTTTGTTTTCGGCGCGCCCTCGAAACGCAAGGGCCTTGAGAACGACGTAGGCCCCGGGGCCGCATACCTTCACGTCGCGCGTCGCCTGCTCGCCCTTGAGCGTCGTACCGCTCAATGTTACGACTTCGTAATCCACGAACGCACATTCCAACCCTGGTGCGACGATAGCTCCAAAATCGTTTTCAAGATGCTTGATAGAGCCGGCGCGTTCTCCCTTCTCTCCTGTCGGAGGGATGAGGAAATCGATCGTAACTTTGCCGTATTCGCGGTTCACCCACGTCTGCAAAATCAGATTGCCATTCTCTTTTGTTTCCGGCTCGAAATTTTCGCCGCGCAGCCGCTCAGTGATAGCTTGGTAGTGCTCTTCGTCGAAGATCGCCAGTGACATCCCGACGTCGAGGTCAAGCGTGCCCACGTGTGCCTCTACCCCTTCGGCAAGATTGTCTTGATCGATGATCAGCGACGGGACGAGACCGCCGACGACAACCAGATCGTCCATCAGGCTACCCAGCACAGCGGCGATCTGCAGGCACGTTGCGCGCACGAGTTCGACCGGCGCGTCCGCGTACCCCTCGGCGGTTTTCGGCTTGATGCTCATCTAGATTTCCCAAGCTCCCAGTTGAGATATTCGCGACGAACCGCTTCCTGCGCCTCGCTCGCCCGCTCCGGGTGATATTTCAAATCGAGAAAAACCTGCACCGGATGCGCACAGCAAATTTTGTCCTTCCCGCGCTCCGAGGCCCCCTCGAAAACTCCCTCGTCGTTTGGCACGATCAGCCAGACGTTAGCGCCCGCCTTTGTCTGTTCGGTCAGCCTAAGCCTTTCGAGCAACGCGTCGGAGGGCTCGTCTTGCAGGTAAAAACTGGCTATGCGGAATACGGCGAATGGGGCGAGCATCCATGCCCCCGCGAGCCCGGTTGCGGCGTACTTGATCTGGTAGTTCTTCAGATTTTCCGCTACGGAGCGCATCGCGGCTTCACCCGTCCGCTGCGCCGCGAAGGCGTAATAAATTCTGTGCTTGTCAAAATCGTAGCTCTCCGCCCAGGCATCTAGGAGCAGAGCGGGGTCCTTCACGCGAACCGCTCCATCATCCGCTCGCCACAGGAATTTTTCGCGCTCGAGTACTTTCACGACGCGCCCGACGAGCGCTTCGTTCAAGCCGGTTACCTTGCTCAATTCGCGCTGCGTCATCGCCGAGTCGGGTTCGATGAGCAGCGTCCGCGCGATGCGCGAGCTTTTCGGCGCGAATACATTCTTCGGTCGCCCGGTGCCTTTGTAACGATTCGGCTTGCCCTGGATTTGGATCTTCAAGCGCGGTCCGGAGACGGACGCGTTGCCGGACAAGTCGAGCCACGAAATGTTCTCTTTCCGGCACAACTCTTGCCCCGCTTCGCCCATGAACGGCACGGCGATGACAGGGACGGTAGTTACGCCTTTGACGCTTTTAGGCATCTCGGCGAGTGATATCTGCAGGTTTCTGATCGCGTCCGCGACGAGCCCGGTCGAAGCCGAATTTTTCCACTCGACGACGAATCGATAATGGGCCGTTTCCTGGACTAGGTCGACCGCCCCTCTTCCTTTCCCCACGTGTTTCTCAAACGAGACCTTTCCTTTCTCGCCGTCGAACCACGAGCCGATTATTCTGGGGATCTCGTCTCTGAACTGACTTTCTGTAATTTGGACCATGGCTATACTAAACCGCTTCGCTGTAGTACAGAGTATAGCGAGGTAATTTAGTACAGTCAACCAGTTTTCAAGGACAGAGTTTTCTTACGAATGCCTGTACCAACAAGGCGGAGCTGAAGCTCTCTCGGACCGAATTCAATCCCCTAAAATCAAGTGAGAATGCAAAGCTAACCTCGTGTCAAAAGGCAAGACGATTGTGCCATAAATACTATGTCACAATGGATAACACGCAATGTTATGACACAATCCATGACACAAAAGCAGAAACGGGAGCTTTTCAGCTCCCGTAACTTATTGATTTAATTGGCTCCGCAGGTAAGACTCGAACTTACAACCCTTCGGTTAACAGCCGAATGCTCTGCCATTGAGCTACTGCGGAATATGGCACGCCCTGGTTGTGGGCGAACATAAAGATTAGGAAGTTTGGGAATTGTTGTCAAGTTTTTGCGGCGAGGTTTTCTGGCAAGTTGCGTTGCGTATATAATCCCTGGCAGTATGGCGAGAGCGGAATTGAAGACGAAAGAGACTGGTGCAAGTGTCACGGAGTTTTTGGACCGGGTTGCGGACAGTTCGCGGCGGGCGGATGCGTTTCGCGTGCTGGAGATGTTCCGGAAGGCGACGGGCGAAGAGCCGCGGATCTGGGGGAGCTCGATCATCGGGTTTGGGCGGCAGGTGCTGAAGTACGATTCCGGACGCGAGCTCGATTGGATGATCACGGGCTTTTCGCCGCGCAAGACGTGCCTGACCCTCTACGTGCTAAATGGCTCGCCGAGCCAGTTGGAATTGCTTGGCAAGCTCGGCAAGCATAAGACAGGGAAGGGATGTCTTTACATCAATAAGCTCTCGGATGTGGATGTGGACGTACTCGAGAAATTGATCAGGGATTCTTCCGCAAAGAAGTTGAAGTAGTGGTCCGGCACCCGGTTCTGACAAATTGTAAGCACCCGCGTATAATCGTTCCTTTACATAAGAGGAGCGATTTTCTTTTGCAGCACGAAACCATACTGATCCTCGATTTCGGTTCGCAGTACACTCAGCTGATCGCGCGCCGCGTTCGTGAGCAGGGCGTTTATTGTGAGATACAGCCGTTTCACTTGCCAGTTGATGAGATCGTCAGGCGGCGGCCAAAGGGCGTGATCCTGTCGGGCGGGCCGTCGAGCGTGACCGATGAAGACGCTCCGCGCGTAGCCACAGATTTTTACGAAAAGCTCGATGCACCCGTGCTGGGAATCTGCTATGGCATGCAGCTGATTGCGGTCGATCTCGGCGGGCACAGCGAGCCGGCGGCGCGGCGCGAGTATGGGCACGCCAAGGCTACGGTATTGAGCGGCTCGACCAAGCTGTTTGCCGAGCTCCCATTTGAGCTGGATGTCTGGATGAGCCACGGCGATCATGTGACCGAATTGCCCAACGGTTTCCGAACGACGGCGACCACGGGCGATGTCGTTACTGCGATGGAGAACGAGGCCCGCGAGATCTATTGCGTGCAGTTTCATCCTGAGGTTTCGCACACGCCCCTTGGCACGGAGGTCCTCCGAAACTTCCTTTTCAACATCTGCGGCTGTTCGAGCGATTGGACGCCATCGAGCTTTATCATCGACGCGATTGCGAAGATCCGCGAAACCGTCGGGCCTACGACAAACGTGGTCTGCGGCCTGAGCGGCGGCGTTGATTCAACCGTCGCGGCGGTCCTTGTGCATGAAGCTATCGGTGACCGACAAACCTGCATTTTTGTGAACAACGGCCTGCTCCGTCACCGCGAGTTCGAAGACACGCTGAAGGTATACGCGGACAGCCTTCATCTTAACGTACGCGGCGTTGATGCTTCCGCGGAGTTCTATGGCGTTCTTGCCGGAATTCCCGATCCTGAACTGAAACGAAAGGCGATCGGCGGAAAGTTCATCGACGTTTTCGACAGAGAGGCGAAGAAGATCGGCGACGTCGATTATTTGGTGCAAGGCACTTTGTACCCGGACGTGATCGAGTCCGTCAGCCTCCGTGGTGCATCGGTTACGATCAAAACACATCACAATGTTGGCGGACTGCCCGAAAAGATGAACCTCAAGCTGATCGAGCCGCTGCGTGAGTTGTTTAAAGATGAAGTGCGGGCGATCGGCCGCGATCTTGGCATTCCGGAAATGATCCTGGAACGTCATCCGTTTCCGGGGCCCGGTCTAGGTGTCCGCATTCTGGGTGAGATAACGCCGGAAAAGGTTGAGCTGCTGCAAAAGGCGGATCGAATCTATATTGAAGAGCTTCACAATTTCGATCTTTACAAGGAAGTCTGGCAGGCTTTCGCAGTGCTGCTGCCGGTCAGCTCGGTTGGCGTAATGGGTGATTTCCGCACCTACGAAAAAACTGTCGCCTTGCGGGCCGTAACCTCGACCGACGGAATGACGGCCGATTGGGCGCGACTTCCGCACGACTTTCTTGCAAAGGTTTCGTCCCGCATCACCAGCGAGGTGCGCGGGGTAAATCGAGTTGTGTATGACATCTCATCTAAGCCGCCGAGCACGATCGAGTGGGAGTAGCTCTCAAAGTAAGAACGCCTCCCGCCGATCCCTTGTTAAATTCTCAAGACTGCCCGGATTTAATACAGAATCGAAGCTGTTACTGTTTCCGCCGCAGCCACTGTTCCCGTAAATCGTGTATTCATCTCACTTGGCGGCAACGGAACGCTAATTGCGCGCGAGTAAACCATACGCGGACGGCTCTCCTGTCTCTCGCAACCCGTTCGCAACAAGATACAAGGAGGATGTTATGAATTTAATAAAATCAATATACGTACTCGCAATTCTAGCCGTTTTCGGTTCGGCCGCCGTGGGGCAGACCGCTTCTCGTGCAAATGATCGAGCAGTGAAAAACCTGCTCGCGCGGCTTGAGACAAAGACGGACTCGTTCCGGACGACGCTCGACCGTAGAATGGACAACACAAAGTGGGACGACACGAACAAAGAGGACAATGTCGCTGACTATCTGGCGGCACTTGAGAACGCGACCGATCAACTTCGCGACGACGTCCTGGGGCGACGCGCGACCACAGCTAAAGCAAGGGAGGTACTGGACTATGGCTGGTACCTGAACGACTTTATGCGTGATAACCGGCTAGGGTCGACGGCAGAACGGCAATGGCGTGGCATCAGGACGGACCTGAACACATTGGCCCGATATTACAACGTCAGTTCGAACTGGAACCGAACGATGCCGCCCTTTCCTGGCACGAGCGGGCCGGGAAATACTCGGGCCGGACTTGAGGGAACTTACAGGCTGATGCCGCGAATGAGCGACGATCTCGACTCGGTAATTGACCGCGCGCTCGGTGATTACGGACAAAACGAACGCACAAGACTTCGCAGAAATCTCGAACGTCGTTTGAGCGCTCCGGATATTCTCGCAATAGACCGAAATGGACGAAACGTGACGATCGGCTCCAGCCTTTCGCCGCGAATGACGATCAATGCCGACGGCCGGGTGAGAACGGAGACCACGCCTCGCGGCCGCACGATCCGGACAACGGCCACACTTACGCGCAACGGATTGACCGTCAATACAGACGGCGACCGCTCGCGTGACTTTTGGGCATCATTCCAGACGGTTGGCAACGATCGGCTGCGTGTGACCAAACGCATCTACCTGGAGAACAGAGATCAGGCTGTAACGTCGACAAGCGTCTATGACAAGACCGCCGAAGTTGCAAGATGGCCTGTTGTCGATGGCTGGCCCGGTAACAACAATGCCGGTAACAACAATGCCGAAAATTTCTACATTCCAAACGGAACGCAGTTAACAGCGGTTCTGCAGAATAAGCTCTCGACAGACGCAACGAAGGAAGGCGATCCGTTTACGCTGAGAGTAACCTCGCCGTCGAGGTATCGCGGAGCGATCATCCGCGGCAATGTAACGGAAGCGGAGGATTCGGGGACACTTACCGGCCGTGCCAACATCTCGCTTGATTTTGATACGATCAGCATGAACGGTAAAACATATCAGTTTGCCGGGATCGTCGAATCAGCGGCACAAGCTGACGGAGATACGGTGAAGGTAAACAACGAGGGAACGATCCGGGAGAGCAGTCAAACCACTAAGACCGTCACCCGCGGAGGTATTGGTGCCGCACTTGGCGCGATCATCGGAGCGATCGCCGGCGGCGGTGAAGGCGCTGCCATCGGCGCCGGCATCGGGGCCGGAGCTGGTGTCGGGAGCGTTGTCCTTCAGGGCAGCGACGACCTCGAACTGCTGCAGGGGAGCCGATTCACGATAACCGCAAGCGCTCCGGCACGCGCCGGTTTATGATAGCTGCCTGAAACTTATGTGAGACTGAGGGGCCGCTTTCGAGCGGCCTCGCTTTTCTGCGGCGGCCATGAAGCTCTTAACGCGCTCCTCAACCCGCGCGACGGACGGGAAATGTTCTACCATCGGCCCTGACAAAGGTCCCGGTGTTGTAGTTCTCGTCGTCGAACCGGAACTCGTTTCGACCGCCCGACTTGTCTTCTTCCGATTCGAAAACGTTCGCATCCTTATAGAAAAAGTATTCACTGCCAGAGCCCTTTGCCCATTTAATCGCGAACGCCATCTTGACGGGGTTGACCACGCAAGTAGTTTCGCCGACGCGATATTTGCCTTCGAACTCGCCTGGTGCCGACGGTTCTGCGGGCACGGTCATCGCTTTCTCGTGTTCGCGGAAGATCTTTACCAGCGAATATCCACCCGGGTATTTGATGTCAGCGATCTTCCATGCATCACCTTCGCGCACCAGAGAATAGACGATACTTTTCTTCTCGGAATAGTTCTCGAAGCTGACCGTAACTGACGCCTTGTCACCATCCGCGACAGCCTTGCCGACGCTGAATCTTTTTATCTCGATGTCCTGCGCATCATATAACGGATCGGCCTCGATCGCTCCCATCTCATCGTCGGTCCGTTGGTCATTTTTCCAGATCAAATCGGCCAGCGGCTTGGCAAAATACTTGTCGATCGTCGAGCGCTTATGGTCTCTAAATGGTCCTTTATCGGCGTCATGCAGTTTGTAAAGCTCGGCTATCAGCGGTTCAGCCGAAACTATCTCAACCTCGCCTCCGCTCGACGACGGAGTGCCCGCAGGCTCCGGCGTGGACGCGTTCGATGTGGTATTCGTTGTTGGCTCGTTCCTTTTGAAACTCCACGAGCATCCAAGAGCGATGATAACGAGAAAGAGTAATGAGAGAATTAGAACATTCGAGTTTTTCATATGAGAAAGGTCGCCGTCGTTACCGCGGAAGCGTTTTGCGGCCTTAGCTAAACATTTTGCTCCTGGAGCCCGAGAAGGCTCTGGGCCTCGCGTTCAAGTGCCGTCTTGTCCGGGAAACAAACCTCAACTATCCTACGTTAAAACAGATACGATTCAAATCAAGGCCGCCTCCGGCCTGAAAGGTCCCGATCCGATATGAAACATGCAATTAATTTCAAAACCATTCGAACATTAGCCTACGCCTACGCGCTGTTTGTGATGCTCGTCAGCGTCCAGCCGGCATATTCACAAAAAGGCAAACTCGACGTCACGTACACCGTGTCGCTTTCAGAGCCGTCTCAGCGGCAGTTTCACGTGACGACCGATATCAAGAATATCGATCAGCCGCAGCTGCAATTGTCGCTGCCGACGTGGACGCCCGGCTGGTACGTGGTCGAGAACTACGCCAAGAACATTATCCGATTCAAGGTGACCGATGCGAACGGGAAATGGGTCCAGCCGCGGATGACGGCGAAGCAAACATGGAGCGTTCCTACGAAGGGGTTGAAACAGATCCGCGTCGAATACGATTACAGCGCGACGGTGCTCGGGCTTAACCAGGCAAAGGTGGATGATGATTTTGCGTTCTTCACCGGCATAGAACTTTTCCTCGAGCCGGTAGGCCATCGCAACACGCCGAGCACGCTCAAGTTCGAACTTCCCGCCGGTTGGAAACTGATGTCGCCGTTGAAAGACACATCTGACCCGATGACGTTCACCGCCGCCGATTATGACACGCTGGTGGACGCTCCCGCGCTTATGGGCAAGTTCGATGTGACCGAGTTTGAGGTCGAGGGGAAGCCGCACTATTTCGCCGCCGCTCCGGCCGGGGTTTTTAACGCTGAGAAGTCGAAGAAATTTACTGAGATCCTCGCCTCGACGATCAAGGCCCAAAGCGCCATCTTCGGCGGACTTCCTTATGAGAAATACATCGCTTACTATTTCTTCCGCCCGGCCGAATCAAACGCAAGTGGCGCGCTCGAACATTTGAATTCTTACGTCGCGTTCGCACCCGCGGGCGAGCGGTCGACGCCGGAACAGATCATCGGCACCGGATCGCACGAGTTCTTCCACCTCTGGAACGTCAAACGCATCCGCCCCGCAGAGATGTGGCCTTACAATTATGCCGAGGAGAATGAGTCGCCGCTGCTCTGGGTCTCGGAAGGGTTTACGAACTATTACGGCGTTGTCGGCACATATCGCGGAGGTGTGACATCGAAAGAGAATTTTCTCTCGCGGGTCGCCAATGCGGCCGCCGGTATTGAGAACAGTGAGGCGCGAAAGTACATTCCGCCGGCAAGCTCTTCAGTGATCACCTGGGTCGGTTACGACACGCCGCAGGCGTTCAGCATCTCGTACTACACGCAGGGACAGAATTTGGCAGCGCTGCTCGACCTCTCGATCCGTAACGACACGGACGGTGCCGCAAGCCTTGACGATGTAATGCGGACTCTCTATCGCGACCACTACCAGAAAGGCAAGGGATTTACCACCGATGACATGATCGGCATCATCAATCGGCTCACGAAGAAAGACTACCGTGAGTTTTACGACAATTATGTTTTCGGCGTCGAGGTGCCGGACTATGACCGCATCTTTGGCTACGCGGGCTATCGGCTTGAACGGAAACAGGAGGCCACGCCCGATTTCGGATTCTCGGTACGGCCGCGTAACGGCGGGCTCACGATCATTGGCGTCGAGCCAAACGGCGCGGCAAGTTCGGCCGGACTGAAACGGGGCGACGTGATAACGAAGGTAAATGGAGTCTCGCCATTCGAAGCTCCGTTTGGAACCTTCGCCGGAAAAGAGATCACCCTGACGGTAGATCGGGGCGGAGAAGAGACGCAGGTGCCGATGAAGGTCGGCTCGCGGTCCTATACCGCATTTTCGCTCGTAGAAATGCCGAACGCTTCGCCGCGGCAGATCAAGGTCCGCGACGGTTGGCTGAAGAGATAGCGTTGCCGCGTTCCGAGTTCAGGCTTTGACTTGTTTGTGTTTAAGCAAAAAGGCCATAGCTTGAACTCTAAGCTACGGATCGTTTCAGCTCGCTGAATAGCGTGATGAGATCGGCGAGCTGATAATGAGCGTTCAACCCGCTAGGATTTGGGAGGAGCCAAACGTCAGTTTCGCCGATCTTTTCGGGCTGTTTGCCGAGGACAGCCTTCGGAGCATTGAAGGCTGCCCGGAAGGCTCCGATGCCGAGAACAGCAAGTACCCGCGGCCGGAACTTTTCGACCTTCTTCACAAGCACGCGGCCGCCCTCGACAAACTCCCGAGCCGAAATTTCATCCGCGCGAGCGGTCGTGCGTTCTACAAAACATGTGATCCCGCAGCCTTTCCCGAGCAGTTCGTCCTCCTCTGACGGATGAAGCAGCCGGTCGGTAAAGCCGGCGCCGTGCAGGGCCTTCCAAAACTTGTTGCCGGGGCGAGCGAAATGATACCCGGTGGCGCCGGAATAGAGGCCGGGATTGATGCCGCAGAACAGTACATTCAGGTCGTAGTCGATCAGGTCGCCGATGGTCCGATCGACCGCCTCGCGAAGCTGCTCTTTTGTGGGTTTCGTCGCCCGCACGCTAACGATCATACCGCGTGTGTGTGATAAAATCTGCCCGCGAATGCCACAAACGCCCGTCGTAGAATTCCGTTCAGTCAGCTACTCGGTCGGCCCGACGCAGATCCTGCGCGATGTCGAGCTGAAGATCGAGCAAGGCGAGATACTGATCCTGCTCGGCGAATCGGGCTGCGGCAAAACGACGACGCTGAAATTGATAAACCGTCTGATCGATCCGACGGCGGGTGAGGTCCTGGTTGAAAGTAGGCCAACAATTGACTGGGACCCGATCGAACTCCGCCGCCAGATCGGTTACGTTCTTCAGCACGGCGGATTGTTCCCGCATTTCACTGTAGCGCAGAATGTTGAATTGACGCTCAAGCTGACGGGCGGCGATAAGGCGAGCGCCAACGGGCGGGTGAACGAGATGCTGTCGCTGGTGAATCTCGACCCCGACCGTTTTGCCGACCGTTTCCCGCATGAACTCTCCGGCGGCCAGCGGCAGCGCGTGGGAGTTGCGCGTGCCCTCGCCTCCGACCCGCCGCTGGTGCTGCTTGATGAGCCGTTCGGGGCCCTCGACGTGATCACGCGAACGGCGCTTCAAAAAGAGTTCGCGCGGCTCGTCCGCGAATTGGGAAAAACGGCCGTGTTCGTTACGCACGATCTTCACGAGGCTCGGCTGTTGGGTACAAGAATAGCTTTGATGGAGAATGGCAAGATCATTTTTCTCGGAACGCCGGACGAGTTTTCATCGTCGGACACTCCGCTGGCAAAGGCGTATCTCGAAACGATTGCTGAGTAGATCGAGGCGTGCCGGGTGACAAACAGCAAGCAATATCATGAACAAGAAACGACACGATCGACGTGAATTTCTGAAGGCGGGAGCCGCGGGTTTTGGAGTTTCGCTGTTTGGGAAAACGAGCCTTGCCAGGGCGATCATGGATGATGTCCCGTTCCCCGAACTGGAGGAAATAACCATTGTTGCCCTTCAGGCGAAACTCAAATCGGGCCAGCTTACCTCGCGGCGATTGGTGGAAATGTATCTTGAACGCATCCGCGTGGTCGATGTGAAAACGCGGTCCGTGATCGAGACGAATCCTGATGCGTTGGCGATAGCCGACCGGATGGACAAGGAAAGAAAGCGCGGCCGCGTTCGATCGATGCTGCATGGTATCCCGATCCTTATTAAAGACAACATCGACACCGCCGACAAGATGATGACGACCGCCGGCTCGCTCGCGCTGGTCGATGCGCCTACGCCGCGACGCGATGCGTTTGTAGTTGAGCAGCTGAGAAAAGCCGGCGCGGTTATCCTCGGGAAAACCAACCTGAGCGAGTGGGCAAACTTTCGCGGCAACCGCTCGATCAGCGGCTGGTCCGGCCGCGGCGGGCAGACGAACAATCCGTATTTCCTCGATCAGAATCCGTGCGGTTCAAGCTCAGGCTCGGGCGTCGCGGTTTCGGCAAATCTCGCGGCAGCGGCGGTCGGGACCGAGACTAACGGCTCGATCATCTGCCCGGCGTTGACAAACGGCGTGGTCGGCATCAAGCCCACGCTCGGCCTTGTATCGCGAAGCGGCATTATTCCGATCGCCCACACGCAGGACACCGCCGGCCCGATGGCCCGCACAGTTGCGGACGCGGCGATCCTGCTTGGGGCGATGGTCGGTCGCGACAAGAAAGATGCGATCACTGCCGGCGCCGGAAAGAAAGCAGCTAAGGATTACACGAAGTTTCTCGATCCGAATGGACTCCGCGGAGCGTGGCTTGGCGTGACGCTCCAGTTTCTGTCGCGGCAGGATCGCAAGGAGTTGGAGGCGTATTACCAGCCGTACATCGACACCTTGAGCAACGCTGGTGCGACGCTGATCGATGTCACTTTTACACCCGATTACAGCAAGCTCGGGGATGACCGCCTGGATGTCTTGCTGTACGAATTCAAGGCCGATCTGAATAAGTATCTTGCGTCGCGTGGAGCGAAACACAAGACGCTCGAAGACCTGATCAAATTCAACGAAGAGAACAAAGACAAGGAGTTGACCAAGTTCGGGCAGGAACTTTTTATCCAGGCGCAGGCGAAAGGCGGCTTGACGGACAAGGCCTATTTGGACGCGCTCGCAAGGATCAAGAAAGCCACGCGCGAGGACGGTGTCGACGGCGTGATGGCAAAGGACAAGCTGGACGCTATCGTCACCCCGACAACCGGCACGACTTGGTCGATCGCCGCCGTAGCGGGCTATCCATACATCACCGTCCCGCTCGGCCTGCGTGAGAACTCAGCCACCGGAATGGGCTTCTGGGGCCGCCCGTTCTCTGAGCCGACGCTCATCAAATATGCCTACGCGTTCGAACAAAAAACAAAAGGCCGGGCTAAGCCGCAGTTCTTGCCGACTTATCCGAAGAACTCATGACTCCCCGTGCCCACGTCCGAGCGATTCAACCGCAGCCAGCAGGCCTCCCGGAAAAATGATGACGCGCGTACTTTCTTGAAACTTCCAGTCGGGAATTTACCATTTACACGCCCAATTCCACCCATTTCCGGGCATAAAGAAACCCTGCTAAAGTATGTCGTACCCGTGAACGACTTTCTCCGATTCATAGGTTCAAACTGGCCCGAGCTTCTCATCCTGACGCGCGAGCATATCTATATCGTCCTGCTTTCGACCGGTCTTGCGGTCATTATCGGGCTCCCCCTTGGCATACTTCTGACGCGGATAAAAAGTTTGCAAGCGCCGGTGCTGGGGTTTGCCAACGTGATGCAAACGGTACCCAGCCTTGCGCTGTTCGGGCTGTTGATCCCTGTACCATTCATCGGCGGGATCGGCGCGCAAACGGCGGTGATCGCTCTTGCTCTGTACGCGCTGCTGCCGGTCATTCGCAACACGGTTACAGGAATTCTGGGCATCGACCCAAAAGTGCGCGAGGCGGCCGTCGCAATGGGAATGACCGGCGGACAGGTCCTGCGAATGGTCGAGTTGCCGCTGGCGGCACCGGTGATCCTGACCGGAATTCGCGTGGCCGTGGTCATTGCCGTTGGCGTGGCAACTGTCGCGGCCGCGATCGGGGCGGGCGGCTTGGGAACCTACATTTTCCGGGGCCTGCGGCAAAATGACAACAATCTTTTGATCGCCGGAGCACTCGCTTCCGCACTGCTTGCGCTGCTGTGTGACTTCGCGCTCGGCCGGATAGAGAAGGCGTACAAGATAGGCGAACGGGCATCGGCCGGGAGGAAGGCCTCTATTGCCGCCACTGTCTTTGCTTTTGCGGGGATCGTCGGGGTTAGCTATTTGCCCGATCTCAGATCTGAGATCTCAGATGTGAGATCGACCGGAACGAAGCTCGAAGGGCGGCGGATCGTTGTCGGATCGAAGGATTTTACCGAATCGGTGATCCTCGCCGAGATACTTGCTCAGATGCTCGAACGGCAGGGCGCCGAGGTCGTCAGGCAGTTCGAGCTTGGCGGCAATCTTCCGCATGATGCATTGGTTTCGGGAGAGATCGACGTCTATCCGGAGTACACCGGCACGGCCTACACCGCGATACTGAAACACCAGCCGATCATGGATCCGCAGGAGGTTTACGAGCGGACGAAGGCAGAATATGCAAACAAATTCGACCTAATCGTGAGCCCGCCGCTCGGCTTTGCGAATGATTACGCCATCCTCATCCGCGGCGAGGTTGCTAGGAAAAATGGCCTAAAAACCATCTCCGACGCCGTGCCCCTATCCCGCGACTGGCAGGCAGGCTTCGGTCAGGATTTTATGTCGCGGGCAGATGGTTATCCAGGACTTGCAAAAGCCTACGGCTTCGATTTCGCCAAACAACCGCGAGAGATGGAACTTTCGCTCACCTACCGGGCGCTTCAATCAGGCGAACTCGACCTCATAGCCGGCAACTCTACCGACGGCTTGATCTCCGCGCTCGACCTGTTCCAGTTAGAGGACGACCGGCGGTATTTTCCGCCATATCAGGCCGTTTTCGTTGCGCGGAAAGAAAAAGCCGCCGTCCTGGCCGATGTGTTTGCAAAGTTGCGCTACTCCATCTCGACCGAACAAATGAGGAAGATGAATTACGAGGTTGACGGAAATAAACGGTTGCCTCGTGAGATCGCGGATGGCTGGGTTGGGACCAAATAGTTGGTTGTCCTTTGGTGCTAATTGGCGCGGGCAAAGTCCGTCATTCGCACCGGAAGCAACTTGACCTACTATTGCCCGCATCACGTAGGCAGTATGAAAATAAGATTCTCGCGTTTCAGAACCTTCCTATTTACATTTGCGCTCGGATTGATCGTCGCCAACAGTTTCGATCTAAGGTATCTAGAAGGTGTTCCAGTTAGAGTGCCCGAGGTTGAATCAGACGCCCCAATTATTATCAGATTGTGTCCCGAAATAGAATCAAGAAAAGGATATAGGGAAAATGGAAAGCTTTTTTTCAGTACTGAAAGGGCGATGAATTGCGTGACAGGCGGTGGTGGGGGCTAGAGGATGTTTGCAACTTCCCGCAAATTATTGTATTCTGATTATTTGAAATTCCTCCGCTCGTTTGTCGACGGTAATTTCGCTCTCGTTGTGAGTCAGCGATCAGAATTTGAGGGGAGGACAATTAACAAAACTGTCAGAAGCGGCTCGGATGAGTTTTTTTGAGCCTTCTTGCGTTGGTCATTCGCTGCTACCGTTACATCGAAAGTTTTAACCCACCGTTAGATAACTTCTTTATTGATCACGAAGGATCTTGAATCTTTGAAGCCTATCGCACCATCGACGGCTCCAGAGGAAAGGCGTATGCCTACGCGGCCGGCTTGAGCCCGCCCGCTAAGGCAGCCGCTGCAGACAGGGTCCTGCCGTTCGAAGAGAGTAACAAGAATTTAATGAATTTCAGAGAACTTGGCTTGCGCGCCGAAATGGCGGAAATGTGCAGGCGTATTGGGTTTACTGAGCCTACACCCATTCAAAAGCAGGCTATTCCGGTAATTTTGCAAGGTGGAGACGTGATCGGCACGGCCGAAACCGGTACCGGCAAAACTGGGGCGTTTTTGCTTCCGATAATACAGAAGGTGGGCGAAAACTACCGGCCTTCCACGATGAAGGTGCTGGTGCTTGCCCCTACCCGAGAACTGGCGACTCAGATCGAGGCTGAATGCCGCAAATTTTCGCCAAAGGGCATCACGTGCGCCGTCCTGATCGGCGGCACCGGATACGGAAAACAGACGCAGGCGCTAAAGAAAGGCGTAAACATCCTGATCGCGACGCCGGGGCGACTGATCGATTTTATGGAACAGGGACTTGTTAATTTCAAGACCCTTACTACTCTCGTTTTGGACGAGGCAGATCGAATGCTCGATATGGGCTTTTTGCCGGCGATCAAGCGGATCGTTAAGGCCTGCCCCGAGAAGAGGCAGACGCTTTTCTTCTCGGCCACGATGGCCGGCGAGATCGAGCATATAGCCCATCAGATCGTGAAAGATCCGACCTATGTCGAGGTTTCGCCGCGCGGCAAGGCGGCGGTCACGATCGAGCAAAAGGCTTATCCGGTCGCCCATCAGTTCAAGGTATCTTTGCTTCTTGACCTTCTTGGAAAAGAGGATCTTGAGCGCGTGCTGATCTTTACCAGGACCAAGCGCGGGGCCGATCGTATTGCACATATTCTTGACAAACAGGATCACAAGTCCAACCGCATCCACGGCGACCGCTCGCAATCGCAGCGTGAGGCGGCATTGGCCGGTTTTAAGTCCGGCCGGACGCGGATACTGGTTGCCACGGATGTTGCCGCACGCGGCATTGACATTGATGCCGTTTCGCACGTTATCAACTATGATGTCCCCGTGGCCCCGGAAGATTACGTCCACCGCATTGGGCGAACCGGCCGGGCCGGCAACAAGGGCCAGGCGATAACGTTTTTCACACTCGCCGAAGAGCATTCGATGCGGGCCATCGAGAAACTGACCGGCCAACAGGTCGAGCGCGTATTCCTCCCGGATTTCGGCGGCTCACAACCGGTCGAAGCAGCCTCAAAGAGCGCGTCATCCGGCCGATCGTTCAGATCGTACGGCGGGCGGAGGCGACGTTAGACGGCGTTTTTGCGGAAACGGGTGGTTGTATTGAAACACCACACTGCGGCGAATGACGGCCAGCCTGCGGGCCGGGAGAATTGATTATGAAGAATGAAAAATATGCAATTGGCGATACCCTTGAGATGTTTTGTTCCGGCTGCGATGCGGAAACTGTCCATTCAGTGCAGGCCGTAACTAAACTCGGAAGGATGACCGCCGCCGTGTGCGACACCTGTCAGACATCTAGCACTTACAAGTCTGGGGTCAAAACGGCCACCGCCGTCGGGAATGCAAAAACGGCGAAGGACTACGACCGAAATCAGAAGTACCGCAAGGGCCAATCGATGATGCACCCCGTCTTCGGCCGGGGCGAAGTTACGGATGTCCCGGAACCGCAAAAGATCGACGTTCTCTTCGGCGACCGAACGCGCAGGCTGATCCACGCTCAGGAATAGGACAGTCAATCTTGCCCGATCACAAAAAGGCCGCCCGAATCACCGGCGGCCTTTCTTGTTTGATCGCTGATGGAAGCGAGGTCGTTACTTTCGTTTCAGAAGAAGTCCCAGCACAAGGCCGATCGCGGCCGAGATCAGGATCGTCTGGCCTGGCTTTTGGCGGGCAAATTCCTTTGCGTCCTCTATAAACTCTTTCGGGTCTTTATTTTGAAGCTCCTTGAACTTCTCGCCGGCCCAAGCGGCCTTTTCTTCCGCGAACGCCTTGGCCTTGCCTGCGGCGTCATTCAACTTCTGACCATATTCCTGTGCGTGCATCTTCAGATCTCCCAGGAACTCATCGTCCACCTTTTCTTCGGGCACCAACGGCACCAGGCTTTGTTCAAGCTCCTTTTCCGCTTTTTTCACTTCTGCTTCAAATTCCGACATTTTCCTTGCTTCCTCCTTACGCTTGAGAATCACCCCGCTCCAACAGTCCGAGCGTTCCTACGGCTGACTCTGATGAAACCTTCATCTGGTTAGTTGTAACGAAATTCAACCGCCGAATGTTCCGAATATCAACGGCCCGAAATAAATGGAACTAACTGCCTTTCGGCGGCGTTTAAGCTTTACCTGATAGTGTTCGTTTTGCCTGAGAACGGCAGCGGTTGATAACTCGAACGATAGCACCTGAAGGCTATTGCCCTTTTGTTTTCGACTGAAACTTACCCCCAGATCAAAATTCTCTCGAATCGCTTGACAAGGACGCGAGCGAATGCGAATCTTTGATCTCAGACGGTGAGTAAGCACTTACTTATGGATTTTTGGAGCAGGAATTGATCAACGAATTCTTAAAATGTGACCACAATGGCCGGATGCCGCGAGATCAGCGGCGGGCGCAGATATTGCAGTCCGCCTTTGACCTGTTTTCGCGACGGGGGTTCAGCGGGACCACGACCAAAGATATTGCCCGCAGGTCGGGCGTTTCCGAGGCGATGGTGTTTAAGCACTTTTCGTCGAAGGACGAACTTTACGGTGCGATCCTCGAGGCAAAGAAATGCTCGGAGGGGCTTCACAAATATCCATGGGAGAGCAACGAACCCATGCTCGCGGCAATGGAGGAAAAGGACGATCTAGGCGTCTTTTATCACTTCGCCCGGCAGGCCCTGGCAAAGCACCAGGCGGACGTTGCTTTCATGCGGCTGCTGTTTTATTCGGCCCTCGAAGAGCATGAACTGGCAGAACGATTTTTCGGAGAATTTGTCCACGAGATATACCGGTTTCTTGGCGGTTACATCGAAAAGCGTCAGGCGGACGGGGCTTTTAGAAAGCTCGATCCACGGATAATCGTCCGGTCGTTCCTCGGGATGCTGCTCCACCATTCGCTGAATAATATTTTGTGGGACAGGAAACGACGCATTTTAGATATTGATGACGAAACGGCGGCAAGGAGCTTTGCCGAAATGATACTTCGCGGGGCCGGAACCGATGCCTTGAAAGCGGCTTAATGGCGAGCAGATGCAATCTACCATATTAAAGACAATGCGAACCTATTCTTTGATCCTGGCGATGACCGCCTTTGTGGGCTTCGGACTCGCCGGTTGCGGCGCCAGTGCAAACACCGAGGCAAACTCGAACAATCAGCCTGAAGTTGTCTCGGTCAAGACCACTCAGGCAGTTATCCAGCAGATCCCGACCTATATCGAAGCGACCGGAAATCTGGCGAGCGATGCCCAAACGGACGTTGCTCCAGCGGTGGCCGGAAAGATCGTCGAGGTGAATTTCGACATCGGCAGCTATGTAAATCAGGGCGACGTGCTTGTGCGGCTGGATTCGCGCGACGCTTCGATCAAGCTGGAACAGGCACGTGCTCAGGTCGAGCAGCAGCAAAAGGCGGTCGGGCAAGCCGAGGCGAATGTCGATCAGGCCATCGCCAATTTGCGGCAGACACAGGCGAGGCTGGGCGTAAAGGACGGCGAATCGTTCCAGATAAAGGATTTTTCGCAGGTCAAATCCGTCACGGCCCAGCTTGAACTCGCCGAAACGGAACTGCGGCGTTCCGAACGCCTGCTTGAAACGGGCGACATCTCGCGTTCGGCCTACGACCAGCGAAAGTCGCAGCGCGATGCTCTTCTCGGACAGCTTGACGAAGCACGGTCAAACGCCGCGGTCGCGATAAAAGCGATCGACACGGCCCGTTCGGGGGTCGATACCGCTCGCGCGGCCGCCGCCAGCGCCCGGGCCGCGGTCGCAACGCTTGAAGCTCAGGTCGACCAGGCGCAAAAGGCTGTGAGCGATACAGTTATCAGAGCTCCGATCAGCGGCTATATATCCGAACGGGTAGCAGATCTTGGCGAGTATATTTCACCCAGCGCGCCCAATTCCAAGCTGGCGACGATCATGCGGACATCCACAATGCGTGTCCGGATCAACGTGCCGGAACAGGAGATCGGCAAGATCTCGACCGGCCAGGGAGTATCGCTGCAAACAAGCTCATATCCCGACCGGAAGTTTGCGGGTACGGTCGTGCGGGTTTCACCAAGTATCGATACGACGGCGCGGACGCTGGTGGTCGAGGCCGAGGTGCAGAACACTGAAGGGCTCTTGAAACCAGGCCAGTTCGCGACCGTCCGAATCGTTCAGTCGAGGCCGGAGCCGGCGGTAATGATCCCGGTCGCTTCGGTGAAAACGGTGGGCGAGACCAATTCCGTTTTCGTCATAAAGGACGGCGTTGCCCGTGAACAGTTCGTCCAACTCGGCTTGCTTGAGAACGATATGATCCAGGTAAAACAAGGCGTCATCGAAGGCGATCTGGTTGCGGTCGGCGATATCGCAGCCCTGGCCGATGGCGTACGGGTCAAACAGTGAACGCGGAAGTCCGCATCCGGGCTACCGCGACCGACGGGCCCAGGATCATGGACGTTTAGAAACTTGGACTAATTATTTATGCAGTGGTTAGCGGAAGTATGTGTTAAGCGGCCGGTTTTTGCGACGATGCTCGTGATGTCGCTGGTCGTTGTCGGTGCCTATTCTTTCTTCAGCCTCGGGGTTGACCTGTTCCCGAAGGTCGATTTCCCTACGGTCACGATCACGACCGTAAATCTTGGGTCGTCGCCGCAGGAGATCGAAACCGAGATCACGGAGAAGATCGAAGAGGCGGTGAATACGATCAGCGGTATCGACGAGCTGCGTTCGTCTTCGGTCGAAGGAATGTCGCGCGTGTTTGTCCAATTCGTGCTCGAAAAGGACGTAAATGTGGCTTCGACGGAGGTCCAGAATCGTATTCAAACCGTTATTCCGAACCTGCCGGTGACTGCTGAGCAGCCAACCGTGATGAAGCTCGATTCGGATGCGGCGCCGGTCCTGCGTATCGTCGTTTCGGCCCCGACCAATATCCGCGACGTTACCGAAGTTGCGCGAAAACAGGTAAAGGAACGCATAGAGTCGATCAGCGGCGTCGGCCAGGTGACCATCATCGGCGGCCGCCAGCGACAGATAAACGTCTGGGTCGATCCGGACAAGATGCGTGCGTACGACATCACGCCGGGACAGGTTTCGAATGCGTTGCGGGTGCAGAATATTGAGTTTCCGAGCGGCCGTCTTGACGAGGGGCAGAAAGAGACAAGCGTAAGAACGCTCGGCAAGATCAAGAAGATCGAGGAATTCAATAACGTGGTCGTTGCCGACCGCGGCGGTTACCAGGTAAGGATCAAGGACATCGGCATCACCGAAGACGGCGCCGAAGAATTGCGGTCCGAGGCACGCTTGAACGGCCAGCCCGCTGTGACGCTTGTCGTTGCGAAACAGTCGGGCGAGAACACTGTCGCGGTTGCCCATGCGCTAAAGGAAAGGCTTGCCGAGATCGAGCCCACACTGCCCAAAGGCTTCGAACTGAAGATCGTCGGTGACAACTCCCGGTTCATCGAGGCATCGCTCGGGGCCATCGAAGAGCATCTTGTGCTCGGCTCGCTGTTTGCGTGCATTGTGGTGTTCCTGTTCCTCTGGAACATCCGGACCACGTTCATCGCGGCACTCGCGATCCCGACCTCGATTATCTCTACGTTCGCCCTCGTCTACGCGATGGGCTACACGCTCAATTCGATCACAATGCTTTCCCTGACGCTGATGGTCGGTATCGTGATCGACGACGCGATCGTGGTGCTTGAGAATATTTTCCGTTTTGTCGAAGAGAAAGGGATGAACCCGTTCCAGGCCGCGATCGAAGGTACGCGAGAGATCGGACTCGCCGTCCTTGCGACAACGCTCAGCTTGATGGCCGTGTTCGTGCCCATCGGTTTCATGCAGGGGATCGTTGGCCGATTTATGTCCAGCTTTGGCCTGACGGCGGCATTTGCCGTCGGCGTGTCGCTGCTTGTTTCCTTTACGCTCACGCCGATGTTGGCCGCACGATTGATCAAGAAGCCGCAAACGGGGCCCAAACCCGACGAGGCGTTCAGGGTTGACATCGAGGGCGACGGGATGCTCGAAAGCAACCCGCGGCCGCGCGAGGTCGAACACGATTCAAAGAGATCAGGCTGGTTCAGGCACGTCGATACGGTTTACACGAAACTTCTCGAGTTTTCTATGGGCCATCGATGGGTGATCGTTACGCTCTGCGTACTGGTCTTCCTTTCGATCGTACCGCTGTTCATGTTCGTCGGAAAGAACTTCCTGCCAGTGGACGACCAATCGCAGTTTGAGGTTTCGGCCCGAGCGCCTGAGGGAAGCTCGCTTGCCGAGACATCGCTGACGCTCGAGCGTATCGCGTCGGAGATTCGAAAGCAGCCCGGCGTGACCGATACGCTCGTAACGGTCGGCGGCGGCGATCAGGGCGTGGTCAATAACGGAACGATCTATGTAAAGCTGACCGAGATCGAGGACCGCGAAAAATCACAGGAAGAGATGATGTCCGATGCCCGCGGCCTGCTGGCAAACTATCCCGATCTGCGGACTGCAGTGCAGCAGGTACAGGCATTTTCCGGTGGCGGCTTCCGCAATGCCAACGTGCAGTTTATGATCGCCGGCCCCGACCTGAAACAACTTGAGGTGTATTCGGAGAAGGTACTCGAACGCATGAAGTCGATCCCGGACGCGGTCGATGTCGATTCAACGCTGATCAGCGGCAAGCCGGAGCTTCAGCTTTCGGTCGACCGCGAAATGGCGGCCGACCTTGGCGTACAGGTCGGCGATGTCTCGCAGGCGCTCAACATCCTTGTTGCCGGACAGGAGGCGACGACCTTCAATGAGGGAACCGAGCAGTACGAGGTCTGGGTTCGCGCGAACAATCAGTTCCGGTCGAGCCTTGATGGATTGAAGCGGATGATCGTCCCATCGGCAACGCTCGGATGGGTCACCCTCGATCGGCTGGTCAAATCGACCCCGGGTTCTGGCCCGAGCTCGATCGAGCGTGTAGATCGACAGCGACAGGTGACGCTGCTCGCAAACACGAGGCCGGGCGGCTCAGCGGTTAATATCCAGACCGGGATCAACGAGGCCGTGAAGGACCTGAATCTGCCCGCCGGCTACTCAACCGGCTACATCGGCCAATCGAAAGAGATGGGAAAGGCGGGAATGTACTTCATGATCGCGATCCTGCTGTCCTTCGTGTTTATGTACATCGTTCTTGCGGCCCAGTTCGAATCGTTCATCCATCCGGTCACTATCCTGCTGACACTGCCGCTGTCGATCCCGTTCGGCATCGTCAGCCTGCTTGTCATGGGCCAAACGGTGAACATCTTCTCGGGCCTTGGCCTGCTCCTTTTGTTTGGTGTCGTCAAAAAGAATGCCATTCTCCAGATCGACCATACAAGCCATTTGCGTTCGCTCGGAATGAGCCGGTATGAAGCGATCATTCAGGCCAACCGCGACCGCCTGCGGCCGATCCTGATGACAACGATCGCGCTTGTCGCCGGTATGATCCCGCTGGTCGTCTCGACCGGTCCGGGTTCGGGGACCAACCGTTCGATCGGCGTTCTCGTCGTCGGCGGCCAGAGCCTGTGTCTTTTGCTGACACTGCTCGCGGTGCCGGTGTTCTATTCGATCTTTGACGACTTTAGCGAACTGCGGTTATTCCGTTACGTAACAAGATTTTCGGATTGGCTGTTCGGAGGCATCCGGCGAAAATTCGCCGCGGCAACCAGCGCCTTTCTGGGTAAGCAATAGGAGATCTTTCTCTGAGTCGTTAGCGGGCCCTGCGTGAGATGAAGAAGTTTCACCGAAAACTCGCCGTAGAACGCACAGGAAGAAAGGCAGAAGGCAGATGACGTTATCTGCATTATAGGGTAATTGAATATGTTATTGCGATCGTACTTAGTATTCTTAATCGCACTGTCGATCGGTTCGGCGACGGTTCTCGCTCAGGACCCGACACCGTCGCCCGCCGCGACTCCACCGCCGGCCGGCGATAAGCAGAATGTCGAGCCGGAGGAGCTTAAGGGCGTACCTGCCATCGCACCGAACTACCGTTCGGAAGACAGGTCGCTCCCTGATCTTGGGCGCGTCGGCGTGGACATGATCGCACAGCAGCCGCTGACCCTGGCCGAGGCGATCACAAAAGCGCTTGAGAACAACAAGGACATCGAGGTCACGCGAAAGAATGTAAAGATCGCTGAGTTCGACTTGAAGGCCGCGCGGGGAGTTTACGAGCCAAAGTTCACGGGCCAAACCTTCTATGAACGTGCGACCGTTCCGAACATTAGTTTTTTTTCGCCGGATGTTACGAGCGTTACGTCTGATTCGATCGTGGGCAACGCCGGAGTTCAGGCTTTTGTGCCAGGTTTCGGAACAGTGCTTAACGCTAAGTTCAACAATACCCGGCTCGGCTCTGATAATCCGGTTTCGATCATCAGCCCTGAGCTCAGTTCGAACTTCAGTATCGAACTTGTCCAGCCGATCTTCCGCGGCCGCTCGTTCGACCAGCAGCGGCGTTCTATTGAGATCGCAAAGCGGAACCTTTCGCTTACCGATACCCAATTTCGCCAGCGTACGATCGAAGTGATCTCAAATGTTCAACGGGCATATTGGGACCTGACCTACGCTTTGCGTAACCTTCAGGTACAGCGCGACGGCGTAAAGGACGCAAAGGACCAGCTTGAGCACAACCGCCGACTCGTCGAGGAAGGGCAGCTTGCACCGATCGATATTGTTGCCGCCGAAACGCAGGTCGCCAATTTCGAACAGTCGGTTTACGACGCACTGAACTCGGTTGGTGTGGCCGAGAACAATCTCAAGAACCTGATATCGGCGAACCGCGGCGATGCATTGTGGAATCAGGCGATAACCCCTATCGATTCGGTTGACCTTCAGCCGCCGGTCACAACGCTTGCCCAGGCGATCGACGCGGCGATGCAGAACCGGCCCGAGCTGGAAGTAAATCAGGCGCAGAAGGACCTGAATGCTATCGACCAACGCTATTACAAAGAGCTCAAGAAACCGCAGATCGACCTTGTGGCGAGCTACACTTCGGCGGGCGTGGGCGGTTCGCTGAACCCCGGTTTTAACAACCCGTTCACGCGTGGCTGTGTTGAAAATCCTAATACAGAGGAATGCCAAAATGCCGCCCTGGCAACTCAGGCACTCCTTCAAAGCGTCGGCAGCACTCGGACCGCATTCACCGATATTTTCGCGAACAAATATCCAACTTTCCGTGTCGGGGTGCAATTCAACCTGCCGCTCTTCGGTGACAAAACCTCGCGGGCACAGTATGGCAGGTCGCTGGTTGAAGGCGAGAAACTCGAAACCGAGCTGGCGCAGATCGAGCAGAACATTCAAGTGGACGTTCGCAATGCGCTCCAGGCCCTGCGGACGGCCGAGGCCCGGCTGCGCGCGGCGGCGATCGCCAGGGAAAACTCGGTAAAACAGTACGAATCCGAACAGCGAAAACTCGATAGCGGCCAGTCGGACATATATCGCGTTCTCGAACGCCAGACGGCTCTGACCACTGCCCGCTCGAACGAGCTTCGTGCACAGACCGAACTGAACAAGGCCATTGCAGATCTCCAGCGTGCGACCGGAAACTCGCTGAAGGCGAACAACGTCGAGGCGAGGCTGAGGCGGTAACGGAGCGCGGACCCCGGAACGCGGACACTCCTGTCCGCAATGAGGGCAAAGCCCGAAGCACCGGTTCAGCCTCGTTGGAGCGGACAAGAGTGTCCGCGTTCCGATATGAAAGCCGTTTACATCCGATCTTTCGGCGGCCCGGAGAATCTTGAGATAAAAGATGTGCCGGAGCCGCCAAAACCTTCTGCCAGGCAGGTGCTAGTGCGTGTGCGGGCCGCCGGGCTGAATCGTGCCGATCTGCTTCAGCGTCGCGGCCTTTATCCGCCGCCCGAGGGTTATTCGCCGAATATTCCGGGCCTCGAGTTCGCCGGTGAGGTCGTCGAAATGGGCAATGACGTTTCGGGCTTCCAACCCGGCGACCGTGTTTTTGGGATCACTGCGGGTGAAGCCCAGGCCGAACTGCTTCTTACGGACGGCAGAACGCTCGCGAAGATCCCGCAAAACCTGTCATTCACCCAAGCCGCCGCGGTCCCCGAAGCATTTATCACGGCTCACGACGCGGTTTTCACGCAGGGTGCGTTAAAACCGGGCGAAACCCTGCTCGTCCACGCCGTCGGCTCGGGCGTCGGCCTTGCTGCGACCCAGATGGCAAGGGCATTCGGATCAAAGGTCATCGGCACGTCGCGAACCGCCGATAAGCTCGAAAGAGCACGGCGATTCGGGCTCGACGCGGGCGTGCTGACGGGCGAGAACGCCGAGTTCGCTTCGATCTTAAGGTCGAAGAACGGCGGCGGTGTCGATGTGATACTCGACCTGGTCGGCGGCGGCTATTTTCGCGAGAATCTTGAATGCCTCCTTCCAAAAGGCCGGCTTATGCTCGTCGGGCTGACATCGGGCCGCATCGCGGAGTTTGACCTTTCGCTCGCGTTGGCCAAACGGCTCCGGATCATCGGAACAGTGCTCCGCAGCCGCACCATTCACGAGAAGGCCGCGGCAACCCAGGCATTTGCCGAAGCTGTTTTACCCCTGTTTGCGGATGGAACGATCGTACCCAGCCTGGACAAGGTCTTTCCGATCGCGGAGGTCGCCGAGGCCCACAGATACCTGGAATCGAATCGAAATTTCGGAAAGGTGGTGCTTCAGATCGAGGGGAAGATCTGACCAAAGCTGGCTGTCGAATTTGTTCTTGAACTAACGTGCTGTCGATGCTCGGCCTTGAGCCGATCTTACGAATCTGTCCGCTTTGATGCGCCTGGATCTTAGTCCTCGAACTCAAGCTCCTGAATGATCTCCCGCATATACTTTTGGCCCAATTCCAGATCGTCGGGTTTTAGGGAAACGGCGCCGACCACGGCATGGCCGCCGCCCCCGTAGCGTTCACAGATCTCGGCAATGTTGTGAATGCGCGGCCGCGGTGCCCATGGGTTTGAGCCGACCGAGATCTTCGTGCGGAATGGACTTTGGCTCAGGGATACGACGTATGTTACGTCCGGATAGTGATAATACGGGATGAACTTGTTATAACCCTCGATGCCGGTTCCCGTAAGGTCGAAATGGACAACGCCTCGCTCGGCCACCGCGCGCGTCTTTATAATCTCGACCGTTTCCCAGTGCTGCTTGAGGATGGGTTCGAGTTTTGCCTGGATCTCATCGCTCGCAACGATCTCATCGAGCGGCTTTTCGGTCAGCATACGGATGATCTTCTCGACAAACGTAGGGTCCTTTTCGCCCTCGATCACCTGCATCAGTTTGAGCGCAGATGAACGCAGTTCGACACACTGCGCGGGCGATTCGTACAGAGCGCCGTCGATGATATGGGCCCATTCGATCAGCTCGGCCATTGAGGCGTCTTCAAAATCGAACTTATCCCTCGCGATACGCGCGATAAACTCAGCGCACGATTTACTGTGAATGTCGAGGAACTTTTTGCCAGACGTGTCGGCGAGAAAATGCTGTTCGTCTTCCGCGGAAAGAAATGCTGACTGATGATGGTCGAACCACCAGGTCAGGCGTTCGTCGGGGCAATACTTAAAATCGACTATCGCATTCTCGTCCCCGTCGAACTGTTCGCGGTCAAATGCGTTACCGGCCCGGTGCATCGTCGGTGTGTACTGGACATCGGCGTCCGGATGGATCTTCGCTTTATAGAACTTTGTAAAGACAGCCGCGGAAGAAACGCCATCGAAGCAATTGCCGTGATAAAGTATCCTCAGTTTCATATAGTCGGTCCCCGGCGGGCGGGCAAAACACTCTAGGTTAGTGGTCGGAACTTGCTTCGTCAAGCGGGTTGGGAATATCAGGCGCGTCAGTTTGGGCTCGAAGCCTCCCCGGGGCCACCCCGGCGGAGGCCTGAAAAAAGTCATCGCCGAGACCATGGAGAGCATCGCGCCCGCGCCGCTTGTTCGATTGCCCTAGCGCCCCGCGTTGCGTTCCCAAAAGACCCCGTCGTCGAAACCCTGGATCTTCTTGTCGGTCTCTGCCATCAGCAAGCGCTTGGCGGCGAGAAGGCAGTGATCTTCGTCTGATTCGAGCGCGACGAAATCGCGGCCAAGTTTTTTTGCGACGACCGCCGTCGTTCCGCTGCCGGCAAAAGGATCGAGGATCAGGTCCCCGGGGTGCGAACTTGCAAGAATTATCTTGGCAAGCAACTTCTCGGGCTTCTGCGTCGGGTGGTCCGTATTCTCGGGCATCGACCAAAAAGGCACGCTGATGTCGGTCCAAAGATTCGATGGATGCGTGTCGCGGAAATTTCCCGCTTCCGACTCATCCCAATCCTTAGGTCTCCCATTTACGCGATATGGCGCAATCACGCGGCGGCGTTGCTTAACGGCTTCGAGGTTGAAAGTAAACTCGTCGGAGACCGTGAAGAACCAAATATCTTCAGCGGCATTCTTCCAGTTAGCTTTCGCGCCGCGTCCTTTCTCGCGTTCCCATGTGATGCGGTTGCGCAGGCGGAAATATTTTGAACCTGCCTGCTGTATCGCCGCACCCGATCGCCAGTCACCGCAGATATAAACCGACGCGGTTCGCTTAAGGAGCGGGCGGCAGATGCAAAGCCACGAATGGAGCCACGTCTTATACTCTTCGGACGTGCTCTGCGTAAAACTCTCCTTCCCAAACCGTTTCGTCAAGTTGTACGGCGGATCGGCAAAAAGAAGGTCGAACGTGCCCGCACCCAGGGTCGGCAGCACGGCGAACGCATCGCCGTGGAGCAGCCCTTTCGGGAAACTGTCCTTAAGCTGCCGGGCTTCGTCATCAGTGACCGAAATAGTCCTGTTCCGCGGCGCGCGAGTTTTCATCATCCGTGATCAGCCTTTCATCAAAAATACCAGATTTTCGCGAGAGTTCTATGTCTGTGATGCTTCTTCGCGTTTCTTTGCGACCTTGGTTCTGAAAGGTCGGTCAATCGGCTCCGTAGGAGCCAAATGTCTATAGAGCAAAGATGTAGTTCTTTTGGCCCAAGCTCCGATAGGAGCGGCCGAAGCCTAATAGATACAGGAGATGCCGCTCCTGCGGAGCTTGATCGCGTTTTGGCATTGTATTGCCAGTCCTAACGGAGTTAGGAGCATTATCGTGCATTTTAGACATCCTCCAATTCCTTCAATCATAAGCAGCGGCAGTCCACAAAAAATCTGTTTGTCATGGTCATTGCCAACATCACGGGTTTAGGACACCATCAGACCCTGTCCGTACGCAGTTTGAAATTATTTTTTTCACCAGCTTTGCTGTAATGCAGGGCGGTCAGGCTTGCCTGACCGAGACGGGCCACTAAAGCCGGCCAAGCCCGCTTTAGCGGGCGAAAGAGTGTCGCAGGCACTGCCTGCTCCGACAATCATGAGCAAGTCGCCCGGTCAGGCAAGCCTGATCGCAGTGCAGTCGGGCAAGCCCTAGTGATGAATTTTCAAACTGACGCACTACCCGTACTATCGGTCGCTTGACCCGTGAAAACGCGCGTGATAATCTTAACTCTTTTGGGTGCAGCCCGATTTTTATTGAGTTTTAACAGGAAATTTTAGTAAAAGTTTATGTTCCTGCTGGCCTTTGCCGAACAATCGATCCAGCTTTTTCCGGACGGTACCTTATTCATCCACATCGGCCTTATTTTGGTTATGATATGGGTGTTGAACCGGACGTTTTTCCGGCCGATCAATCGTGTCATCGAGGACCGCGAGAAGCATAAAGGCGGCGCCGGTGGTGAGGCTGAAAAGATCCTCGGCGATGTAGCTGAGAAAGAAGGCCGCTATAACAAGGCCCTGTTGGAGGCCCGCAACGAAGGTTACGAACTGATCGAAAAGGAGCGTTCGACGGCCGTTGCGGAACGGAGCGCGAAAGTGGCCCGGGCTAAGGAAGATGCGGCCAAAACGCTTGCCGAACAAAAGGCGCAGCTTGAAGCCCAGACAGCCGCCGCACGGACGGCGATCGCGGCCGAGGCCGACAAACTGTCTGACACGATCGCCGCGAATATTCTTAAGGTCTAGTTAGCAGTTCCGCCTATAGGCGAGCTGAACCGGCAAAGTCGGGTCTGATCTGTGGAGAAGCTGCCTTCCGGCGGAACTCCAAACATGATTCTTATGTTGGCGTTTTTCTTTAACACGGTGACAGTTCTTCTCGCCGCCTCAGGCACCGAGTCTGAAGGCGGATTCACTGCGTTCTATAACGAATGGCTTAACATTCCCGGTTTCGAGGCGTGGAAGTTTCTTAACCTTGCGATCTTTGTCGCGGTCCTTATCTATCTGGTCAAAAGGCCGCTCGGCGATGCCTTCAAGGCCAAGCGTGATGCCATCCGGGCCGAGTTGATCAAGGCCGAGGAAGAGAAGCAGGCCGCCGTAAAGCAACTGACCGCCGCCGAGGCGAAACTAGCCGGGCTTGAGAGTGAACGGGCCGCCCTTCTCGAAAAGGCCCGCAAAGAGGCGGAACAGGAAAAACTCCGGCTTGCTGATCAGGCTGAATGGGACGTTCAGAAGCTCCGCGAGCAAAAGTCAGGCGAGATTTCGAGACTGCAGAAACAGACCTTTGTTCAACTACGCAGATTTTCCGCCGAAGAAAGCATTCGGCTTGCCGAGGAGAAACTTCGGTCGCAGATCGACACAAGCAAGGACGAGCAGCTTGTTAGGGGCGGGATAGCATCGATCGGAGGTTTGAACCACAGATGAGTGTCGAAACAGTCGCCCGCCGGTACGCTGCCGCACTTGCGGATGTAGTAACAAAGTCGGGCGAGACCGAAACGGTTCGCGCGGAGCTGAAAACCTGGGAGGCGACGATCAGCGGAAATGCTGAGCTAAGGGCCGTTTTCGCAAATCCGGCCATTGCCCACCTCGATAAAGTGAGCATCCTGGATAAGCTGGTCGCGAAAGCCCAGCCCGGGAAAACGACGGCGAATTTCCTCAAAGTGCTGCTCCGCAACGGCCGTATCGGCGATTTGACCGAGATCAGCCAAAGGTTCGAGGCAGAGCTTGAAGAACGCAGCGGCAATGTCGTCGCTGAGGTGACATCCGCCCGCGAGCTGACGGACAGCGAGAAGGCCGAACTTTCCGCCAATCTCGCCAAAATTACCGGCAAGAACATAAAACCCGCATATATTGTAGACAAAGGAATTATCGGTGGGGTCGTGACCCAGATCGGGTCAACGGTTTTCGACGGCTCCGTCAAAACGCAGTTGGAGAATTTACGAGAAGAGCTGGTTAATGGTTAGTGGTTGATTGTTAGTTGAGATCGCACCTGCTGGACGACAATTAACAACGAACATTAACGATGGACAAGCAACAAAGAAATGGAAGCAATCAAAGCTAACGAAATTAACGAGATCATCCGTGCTCAGATCGAGAACTTCGATGCGAGCATGACGGTTGACGAGGTCGGGACCGTGATCAAGGTCGGTGACGGTATCGCGGAGATCCACGGGCTGGAAAAGGTGATGGCGGGCGAGCTGCTCGAGTTTCCTTACGCCGTCCGCGGGCTTGCCCTGAACCTTGAAGAAGACAAGGTCGGAGCCGTGCTGTTTGGCGATTTCCAGAAGATCAAAGAGGGCGACGAGGTCAAACGTACCCGCCGCATCATGAGCGTACCGGTTGGTGATGCCATGATCGGCCGCGTGGTCGATGCTCTCGGTAACCCGATCGACGGCAAAGGCGAGATCGTCACGGACCAGTATTATCCGGTGGAAAGTATCGCTCCCGGCATTATCGACCGCCAGCCGGTGAAAGAGCCGCTTCAGACCGGCTTGAAAGCCATCGACGCGATGGTCCCGATCGGCCGCGGCCAGCGTGAGCTGATCATCGGCGACCGCCAGACGGGCAAAACGGCCGTCGCGATCGACACGATCATCAACCAGAAGGGCAAGGACGTGATCTGCGTCTACGTCGCGATCGGGCAAAAGGCTTCGACGGTGGCGCAGGTTGTGAAAAAGCTGGAAGATTACGGCGCGATGGATTACACCGTCGTTGTTTCGGCTACCGCTTCGGACCCGGCGGCGATGCAGTTTCTTGCTCCGTATTCGGGATGCGCCATCGGCGAATACTTCCGCGACAACGGCCGGCACGCGTTGACGATCTACGACGATCTATCCAAGCAGGCAGCCGCCTATCGTGAGATCTCGCTACTATTGAGGCGTCCGCCGGGCCGCGAGGCTTATCCGGGCGACGTGTTTTATCTTCACTCAAGGCTTCTTGAGCGTGCGGCGAAAATGTCCGACGCTCGCGGCGGCGGTTCGCTGACCTCCCTTCCGATAATTGAGACGCAGGCCGGCGACATCTCGGCCTATATCCCGACGAACGTGATCTCGATCACTGACGGGCAGATCTTTCTTGAATCCGACCTGTTCAACTCCGGCGTGCGTCCGGCCATCAACGTGGGTAACTCGGTTTCACGTGTGGGCGGTTCGGCACAGATCAAGGCCATGAAGCAGGTCGCGGGTACGCTGCGAATCGACCTTGCGCAGTTCCGCGAACTCGCGGCTTTTGCTCAGTTCGGCTCCGACCTCGATAAATCGACGCAGGCCCAACTCGAACGCGGCCGCAGGTTGACCGAGATCCTGAAACAGGGCCAGTATCAGCCGATGGAAGTCGAGAAACAGGTGCTTATCATCTGGGCCGTGACCAACGGCCTGGCCGACGACATCGCGGTCGAGGACCTGAAGCGGTTCGAGGAAGAACTTGACGGGTTCATCGAAAAATCGCACCCCGGTGTTTTCAACGCAATGCGCGAGAAAAAGGCCATCGACGACGACCTGAAAGCCTCGATGAAGGAAGCGGTCGAGGATTTCAAGGCGACCCGCTGGAACAAGGGCGAAACGTCGGCCGCGGCCGCGTAAAGCTGGAGGGCGGACGGCTCGTCCGCTAGTGGAATTGCTCGAGATGCACACGCGGACGAGCCGTCCGCGGTCCAGTGAATAGATTGTATGCCAAGTCTCTTAGACATGCGCCGGCGGATCAAGTCGGTGAAGAATACGCAGCAGATCACCAAAGCCATGAAGATGGTGGCGGCGGCGAAATTGAAACGAGCGCAGGACCGCGTGACGGCGTCGCGTCCGTTTGCGGGCAAGATGAGCGATGTGCTCGGCGGCTTGAGCGCCAAGGTCGCGGATGAATTTTCGCACCCGCTGCTTGATGAGCGCGGCGATGAGAAGTATCTCGTTGTCTTGATCAGCGCCGACAAAGGCCTTGCTGGAGCTTTCAATGCGAACGTGATCAAGGCAACGCAGGCCTTCCTGAAAGAGCACTCAGGCAAATCATCGACAATGATCCCGGTCGGCCGCAAGGGGCGCGACTTTTTCAAACGCCGCCAGGTCGAATTTACCGACGAATACATCGGCCTGACCGGCTCGGGCCAGGTAAATCACGCCGACGCGGTCGAGATAGCGAACAAGATCATAAAGACGTTCACCGAGGACGAGACGATCGACAAGGTCTTCATCGTTTTCACCGAGTTCAAGACCGTCCTTTCGCAAAAGCCTGTGATCGAGCAGCTTTTGCCGATTCCGCGAACCGAGGCTGACGATGAGGCCGAGGGCCCGCAGGCCGAATACATCTACGAACAGCCCGCCCCCGAGATCTTCGGCCGCCTCCTGCCTAAACAGGTCGAAACGCAGATCTACCGCGGGATGCTCGAGTCGGTCGCCTCCGAACAGGGCTCGCGAATGACCGCAATGGATTCGGCGTCGAAGAACGCGGGCGAGCTGATAGACACGCTTACCCTGAACATGAACCGCATCCGCCAGGCAGCGATCACGAAAGAGATCATCGAGGTGGTCTCCGGCGCGGCGGCCGCCTAGCGGCCCTGCGTTCGTTCGGTCGAGATCCCTGGTTATGGGTTCCGGCCGTACGGCCCCAAAATCGACTCCGCATTTGACCGATCGGCAGGCAAGGCTCTTGAAATCGATTCGGATTTCAATTATGCTTTGCCTGCCGTATCAACTTTGAATCAAATCAGGAGGACTCATGGCTATTGGAATCGGAGCATTGTTGATGCTTATCTGTGTGGTTTGGTTTGTTGTTTTGAGCTTTCAGATGGGCGGCAGTACGGGTGAGAAAGTGATCTGGGCGATCGTTAATTTCCTGTTTCAGCCGCTCGCGGGAATAATTTTCTTTTTCGTCAAGAAGGCTGGCTTGATCCCGATGATCCTCGGGATAATCGGGATGGTCTTCTATGGCTATGGATTCTTCACATCGGCTGCCGACATCATGAATCAGATGCCCAGGTGATGACCGAAGAGAATGACGTTTCCCAGCAAAGGCGCGTGCGATTCTTCGCTTACGCGCCTCTTGTTTTGTGGATCGCGGTCATTCTCGTTCTGGGAAGCGGCCCCGGAGCATCGGCGCAGACGTCGCGTTTCATCAAACCGCTGATCGACTTCTTTTTCCCCGACGCCTCGCCGGACACATTCCTCTTAGTTCATTCATTCATCCGCAAAACCGCCCATTTCGTCGAATACGCGATACTCGCGATCCTCGCTGGACGCGCGCTGCTAGCTTCTCCATTCCGTAAACTTCACCGCCACTGGATCATCGTCTCTCTTGCATCCGTCGTCGCGGTCGCCGCCGCTGACGAGTTCAATCAGAGCTTTCAGTCCGCGCGGACCGGCTCCGGCATCGACGTTCTGCTCGATTTGTCAGGCGGCCTGGCAGGCGTCGTGATCTTCGCGCTGTTTCTAAAAAAACGCCTGAGCGATCGACGCGATCGACAGCCCCGCCCGTCCAATCCTTAGCGAGGTTTGCGTAAGCTGATGAGCTCCCGAATGCGTTTCACAAGCTGTGGAACGAGAACGGCCGTTTTGAGCAGGCTTCCGCTGGCGAACTTCGTCGCAAATCCGCGAAAAGTCTCCACCGCGGTCGGCGAATACGGCATCCACCACGCATCCGGCAGGATCGGCAGGCGATTGGTGTGGACATGCTGCGGCTGGACAAGTTCCATTAAGCCCTCGCGGCCATGCGTCCGCCCGCGGCCCGAGTTTTTGAAACCGCCCCACGCGGTTTGCCCGATCCCGTGTGTATAGAGCACTTCATTGATGCATACGGTGCCCGCCTCGATCTGGTCGGCAACGCGGCGGCCCCGCTGATGATCGCTCGTCCAGACACTCGCCGTCAGGCCGAATTCGCTGTCATTCGCGAGACGGATGGCTTCTTCCTCCGTCTTGAACGCGGCGATAGGAAGGGTAGGCCCAAACGTCTCTTCGCGCATCCCGCGCATTTCGTTCGTCGCTCCGGTGATGACGGTAGGCTGGTAAAAAAGCGGAACGCGGACGCTCTCGTCCGCAATGAGCGTCGCCTCGACGCGAACCAGCCCCGGGTTATTGCGGACAGGAGTGTCCGCGATCCGTCCGCCAGTCGCTATCTTCGCTCCCGCCTTCTTAAAATCTTCGACATGGTCCTCCACGATACTCAACTGCCGCTCGGATGACATCGCTCCGATCGAAACATCCTCGCTGTCACCCGTCCCTACCTTCAATTGCTTTGTCTTCTCAACGATCAGCCGCGTCAGCTCATCGGCCACGCCTTCCTGAACGTAAAGCCGCTCCACCGATGAGCACGACTGGCCGGCATTGCAGAAGGCCCCCCAAACCGCGGCACTCGACGCAAGTTCGAGGTTCGCGTCGTCAAACACTATCATCGGGTCCTTGCCGCCGAGTTCCAGCACGGTCGGCGTCAGGTTCTTTGCCGCCGCTGCCGCGATCTTTTTCCCGGTTCCGACTGAGCCGGTGAACATTATCTTGTCCGGAACGGCCTCGACCAGGGCCGCACCAGTCTCACCCGCACCGCTCACGATCTGCACGAGCCCTTCCGGTGCGCCGGCCTTGGCAAAGATCTCGGCGATCCTCAGGCCGACCATCGGCGTCAATTCCGACGGCTTGATCACCACCGAATTGCCCGCGATCAATGCCATCGCCGCCTCGCCAAGAGGGATCGAGAACGGGTAATTCCACGCAGGTATGATCCCGACCACGCCCAACGGGTGATAGACGACCTTCGACGAGCGTCCAAGCAGCCGGTAGAGCCCAATGTTGACCCTTCGCGGCCTCAGCATCTTTTCGGCGCCGCGCGCTATCCATTGCATCAGGTCAAGCACGGGAGCGATCTCCATCGCTATTGCCTCGCCGAAAGGCTTGCCCGATTCGGCCGAGATCAGCTTTGCGATGCCGTCGATGTCGTCCAGAATGACATCGCGGGCACGCATTACCAGTCGCCTGCGTTCGCCAAACGATGTAGTTTTCCACATGTGGAAAACCTTTCGCGATCGTTCGACCGCCGTGCGAACCTCATTCGCCGAGGAGATCCGAACCCGCCCGACCTCCGCACCCGTCGCCGGGTTTCGGGACACCAGATCGCCAACACTTTCCAGAACAACAGCGCTCATAGGCCGATGATATGCGTAAATCGGTCCGCCATCAACAGTAATGGCGTCGGGACGACCGTGTTTGTATATTCATCAGGCAAGCTGATAGCCGAATACTCGACACAGCTTTCACAAACCCCGACGATCTCGTACACAACGACCGATCACCTCGGCAGTCCTCGGATAATCACCGACACGACCGGCAACGTAAAATCCCGCCGCGACTTCATGCCCTTCGGCGAAGACCTGTTCAACGGCGTCGGCGCGAGAAGCGCTTCCCTGAAGTACAGCGCAACCGGCGACGACATAAAGCAAAAATTCACCGGCTACCTGAAAGACATCGAAACCGGCCTCGACTTCGCCGAGGCGCGAATGTACGAGAACCGGCATGGGCGATTCACCGCCGTCGACCCCCTATTTACATCGGGGAAATCCTCAAATCCTCAGACGTTTAATCGATATGTCTATGTCGGTAATAGCCCCGTCGTAGTGACCGACCCGACGGGGATGATTGGCGATTACTTCAGCCGGAGCGGAACATATTTAGGAAATGATGGAAAAATCAACGACGGACTGATATACTTCGCAACCGAGACAAGGCGAACCGACGATTCAACCTACATCGACGTCAACAGCATCGTCAAGACTACACTTGAAGAAGTCATCAAAGCCCAGAACCAAGCGGTTCCGTTGACGCCGGGTGTCGATAACACGATTCAGGAAGTCGCACAAGAGGTAACCCAGGGAGTTATCGACGGTGGCACTGGAATCGCAAAAGGAGTTGGAAACGCCCCGGCCGTTGGATTGAACGGCCTGACTAGCTGCATCTTTAACTGCGGCGTCCAGGGGTCGTATTTCCAAGGGTCAAATCCGCTCGCGGTGCCGCTCCCGTTTTCCTACAATAATGCGAGAGAAGCAAGTTATGGGTCAGCCAGTAGCTTTGGCACGATTGCCGGTTTTGGCACCGCCGCCGGGACGATATTTGGTGGCTCATCATCACTTTCGGTCGTTCCGGAGACGACGACAACCAATACCGTCACAGTGGGAAGATGGATGAGTCAAGCTGAATTCAATGCGATGCAGGAAACAGGAATGGTTCAGCACGGTGCTGGCGGCACAACATATGTAGCGTTTCCTGCAAACCCTAATTCTTATTTCGGGCCGGCACGCCCAGGAAGTGTTTACGCCGAATTTGGTGTTCCGAGATCTTCCCTTCAGCCTGCAGGAAGGCCTGATTGGGCACAGATACCGGGGCCAAACTCACTTTTTGGTCGTAACGAAATTCGCTTTGGACGTCCGGCTCCTCAAACGCCGCCGGCGACCAATCCGTGCATAACAATGTGTCGGACGAATGTTCCGTAGGTAATAAATGTATGCAATATCTAGAAATTTTGGAAGATTGGGCTTCCAATAATCTTTCTAATCTGAAAGAAAAAGGAATCGCTATCGATTTCGTAAGATGTCGTCCGAGTGAAAAGCCCGCTGTCTATATTGACATCGATACCGCGAGAACTCTTGCCCGAGTGACTGCTTGGAGCTCAGGAGAACTTCAAATGGAAGCCCTTGAAGCTGGATCAGGAAAACAACTGATTGTCGAGGCACATACGGCAGAAAATTCTGAAGTAATGATCGATCTTATTGAGAATTTCGTTTCGCGACTTACTTAAATGAGAGGTATGATTGAAGAAATATTTACTCTTCCCAGCTACTTCCTTGTCGAAGACTCCCGAGTTTTATGTGATTGTCCTGCTGCATAGCTATGACGGATCCGCGGCTTGGTAATGGCAAGTGGGAAACAGTGTCAACAAGCGTTTGCAGCTTGAAGAACTAGGGCTGGGAAGTTCCTCGGTTAATGCAGGTCTGTGGAAGCTCAATTACGACTACGGCGAATTGAACACGGACGGGACTGTCAACACCGCGAAGAACACCGGAAACATCGCCAAGCAAGCATCTGTTCCCGGGTTCGTCGAAAGGCGATCCGGGATTTCCGAATCAATGACTGCAAGAACTCTCCTTGGAGGCCTAAGTATGATCGTGGTAAATATTGCGTCGCTAAACTTGCACGACTCTGGCGTGAATTCGATAACGGTTCGTACAACCGATGAAGGTGAGGAAAACATTTCGTTGGGCTTAGACTACCTGACAGATTACGAGTCCTTCGAAACCGTACCGAAGGATTTAGTCTTTGTTAGATGTTGGGCGGCAGAGATCAAGGCGAATTTTCGATATTCTGGTCCTGACTTAATATTTTCAGCGGAAGAATTAACGGACTCGCACTTGATCCGTCAGACGCGCGAGGCTTTTGCGAAGGTCAATATTCTCCCGACTTCGATGTTGAGACACTTCATAATCGTTACGGGTTTGACAGCTTCCCGATTGGAAGTCGTCGCAGAAGAATTACGGCTCGTCGACGCGCTGCCGGAGATAACACCAGCGGCGCGGGCAACCGAATGAGGATGTGATCCGAACCCGAACCTTGTGACGCAGTACGGATTCTCGACGGTGATCGGCGCGCTTGGGCCTTTGGAAAAGAGCGTCGAGACAGCTTATCGGACGGACACAGCGTTTACCGACCGGAATATGCGGAGTTTGCCGGATGCTATCACGACCAAAGACGCGGGCGGTGTTGTGAGGGCGAAGTCGCAGGTGTTTTATGACGACGCTGGTTATGGCATCTCCGGCGTTTACGGCCTGCCGACGCGGACTCGGAGTTGGCACGACGTTGCGAACGACCTCTACATCGAGACAAAGGCGAAGTACGACGCTTACGGGAACGTCATCGAATCGGCGGACGGACGCGGGAATGTCACGCAGACTGAATATTCGGCCGCGTACAGCTACGCCTATCCGACGAAGGTGACGACGCCGGTGCCGGACAGTTCGGGTGTAAATGGCTCGAACACGGCCCTGACGACACAGACGGCCTACGACCTGACAACCGGTCTCCCGACATCTACCACCGACGCAAACGGCCAGGTGACAACAATAAGCTACGCCGACCCGGTGCCGGGCGTCCTCGACCCGCTGCTTCGGGCGAAATTTCCGGCCACTATCCCACCAGAAAAATAGTTTGAAGTTTGTTCCGTGTGTGCTACACTGTTGCGTTGGCGGATCTTTGATAGCATATTTCAGAACTTGCTTGCCTGTCTAATTCCTGAAGGAGAGTTTCCGCGGATGGCAGTTTCGCCGATCGCTTCCGCCTCGGATTTTCGATTTTGGCGGGACACGGGACAAAGGCGGTAAATCGCCTGGTTACAACAATAAACTGTCCCAGACTTGTCCCAACTTTTGGGACAAGACAAAAGCGGCGAAAATTCCCCTTGACAAACGGTTGACCGATGATTATTCTGACATTTGAGGAGTTGACAGAATGATTGACGATATTGACAAACATATACTGTCGATAGTTCAGGGCAATGGCCGCGAGTCGAATGCGGAGATCGCTCGGCAGGTAGGGCTGGCCCCGTCGGCGGTGTTGGAGCGGATAAGGAAGCTGGAGGACCGCGGTGTGATCCGCGGCTATTCAGCCTCTGTTGATCCGAAACAGGTCGGTTTCGGACTGACAGCGTTCGTTTTCGTCCAGACGCACGAGTGTGACTATGGCACCGATTCGTTGCTGGCCGAGATCCCGGAAGTGCTTGAGGTACACGATGTTGCGGGTGAGGACTCATACCTGTTGAAGATGCGGGCGGCCGACCCGGAAGATCTATCCAGGCTAATGCGCGAAAAGCTCAAGGCGATCCCGAACGTAAGTTCGACACGGACCACCATAGTGCTTCAGACCGTAAAGGAAACGACCGCCCTTCCCCTTGACCGCTGTGCCGGCGGCCCGGCGAAAGGGAAGCGCAAATGAACAAAGAGGGAGCAGTTTTTGATCATGAAGGCGACATTCACAACCAGGCGGAATTTGATCGTGCTGATCGCGGCATTCGCGGCGGTGTATATTATTTGGGGTTCGACGTATCTCGCCATCAAATATGCGATCGAGACAATTCCGACATTTCTGATGGCCGGGATCAGGTTTACGGTCGCCGGTGCGATACTCTACGCGTGGTCCCGTTTTTCGGCTGGTTATGAAAGGCCGACACTGGCCCACTGGCGGGCGAGCCTTATTCTGGGTACGCTTTTGCTTGCCATCGGCAACGGTGCCGTCGTGCTGGCTGAGCATTACATCTCATCCAGCCTTGCGGCCCTGCTGATCGCGACCACGCCGTTTTGGATCGTTTTGCTTAGCTGGGGATTCATGGGCACGGGGCGTCCGAATCACAAGGTTGCCGCCGGGCTGGCGGTAGGCTTTGTCGGCGTATCGCTCCTGATCCTCGGACGCGGCCCTGACGGCGGCAATGACTCCGGCGGTCAAGCGTTCGGCATCATTGCCACTCTCGTGGCCACGGTCGCATGGTCCGCGGGTTCATTGTATGGAACTCGCAGCCTGGCGGTGACTTCCGCGGTCCAGTCGGCGGGAATGCAGATGCTTGCCGGTGGAGCGGTCCTGCTGATGATCGGAACCATCACCGGCGAGTGGTCAACCTTCGATCCGACGGCGGTTTCGACAACATCCGCGTTGGCCCTTGCGTACCTGATCGTGTTTGGGGCGGTAGTGGCGTTCACGGCGTTCAGTTGGCTCCTGCGAAATGCGTCCCCGGAAGCGGTTTCCACCTACGCCTATGTCAACCCGGCCATCGCCGTTTTGCTCGGCTGGGCGGTCGCGGGCGAATCGTTGACCGGCCTGATGCTGGCCGGTGCCGCGGTCGTGGTCGTTTCGGTCGCGTTGATCACAGCGAATAAAGGCGAGAAACGCTCCACCCGGGATGAGGACATTGATGAGGTCCACAATTCGCACTTGCCGACGGCCGGAGGAAAAACCCTGTCGGCAACGGCTTAACGGGGCGAGAATTCGCCCTCGCAATTTAGCCACCGGGCAGTCCGCCAAAACCGCGGTCTGCCGCGCCTCCAAAAACGGAGGCCAGAAGAGAACGCGGCCTTAACGGCGCGGGAGTTGAGTTTATGGCAGACACTTACAAAGCAACGGTTCGATATGCGGGCGACGATCTTTTCATCGGAATACCGCCGAGCGGCCATGCACAGGTAATGGACGCTAACAGTGAGCGGAGGTCTGCGGCCACGCCGCTCGAGAATCTCCTCGTCGCGGTCGCCGGGTGTACGGCGTTCGACGTACAGTCGATCCTAAAGAAAAAGCGGCAGGACGTTACCGACTACTATGTGGAGATCACTGGCCACCGGCGAGATAGCCATCCCCGCGCCTTTGTGCGGCTCGATGTCAAGCACGTGGTCCGTGGCCGAGGCATTTCGGAAAAGGCAGTTGCGGACGCCATCAAATTGTCGGATGACACTTACTGTTCGGTAGCGGCGACCGTTCGGCCGACCGCCGAGATAGTCACAAGCTTCGAGATAATCGAAGAGCCGGCCGCAAAAGCGGCTGGCTAATCCGCACGGCGTTCGGCCCTTATCGAGCGGAGCTGAAGATAGATGTGAACCGCCCGAACAAGCTGCGGTCGCGCCGTGCTCCAGCGGTAGTGCTTTGCACATCCGCCATGCGGCCCGCATCTTTTATAAGGATGAGATCGTTGTTCGTATTGCCGCGAGCAATGATCAGTTCCTTCCCGTCGGCCGCCCATACAAAATTGAGTATCTTGCCCGAAGTGAAATGTGTGATCTGCGTCGGCGCCGAACCATCCAGCGGCTGCCGCCAGATGTTCATTGTACCGCCGCGGTTGGTTAGTACTGAAAGCGTCTTGCTGTCTGGCGACCAGGTGAACTGGTTGATGAGATTGTACTCGAGTTCGCGCTCGACCTTGCCGAACTTGCCATCCTGAATGCTGGCGATAAGCAGCCGCTTGCGGAATGTGCCCACGTCAAAGCTGGTGAACGCAAGCCATTTTCCATCGGGCGATACTCGCGGGTGGAACAGGCTGGCCTCTTCGGCGGAATAGAACATTTCAACCGGGCCGCCGGCAACCGGGACCTTCATTAGGGAAAGGCGTTCGTCATTACCCGACTTTCGCTGAAACAGGACGAACTTGCCGTCGGGTGTCACCTGTGGGCTGAAATCGGAGTAGTTCGGGTCTGCCTCGGTGAGCCGGACCGCGTTACTGCCGTCGGCATCAGCCCGCCAGATGCCAGCGGACTTGTCCTTCTGCAGATTGAAAATGAGGTATTTTCCATCCGGCGTCTCTACTGGCGACATCGCAACGCCGGGTTCGGCGAGCAAGGCCGTCGGGTTCTTTCCGTCCGCGTCCGATATCCAAAGATCGCTTTCCTTGCCTTCATTTCGCGTAAATAGGATCTTCCCGTCGTGCCGCTGAAACAGGCCGAGCATGCCCTCGAGGCCTCGCGAATCGCTGGTGAGCTGCGTCGTTTTCTTCGATGCCGGCGAATACAGCCATACCGACGATACAGTGTCGCCCTTTATCGTGATAAGGCTGCGGCCGTCGTCCGAAAGGCTCACCTCCAGATAGTCATTAAAGTCGTTCGTTATCTTCTCGATATCGCCATCCGGATAGGACGCACGCCAGATCTGATTCGGGCCATTCTGCTCTTCCCTGCCCGAGAAAAGAAAGCCCGATCCGTCCGCAAACCAGGTGACGTTCGAGATCGTGAAAAACTCCCGCCGGCTGATCGGCCGCACCTTTTTCTCCGCGACCGAGATCTCGACTATGTCCGTGCTGGCAATAAAGCCGCTTTGGCGCTTCCCGGCACCGGAAAGGATCCTTTCTCCGTCCGGCGACCAGGCGAGTCCAAAAACAAAGAAGTCATAGGGCGTCTCAGCACTCGATACGAGCGGCGCAAGTTCAAGCGTATCGGCGTTTGCGATCATGACGACGTCCTCGTTCGTATCGGTCCTGTGTCGGACAAAGGCAAACTGCTTACCGTCAGGCGAGAAGGTGATCGGGCTGTCTACATCCTCGATAAGTTTCTTGGGCGTTCCGCCAAGCGTCGGCACCTGATAAAGCGTATAGACCGAAAAATCCGTGCTTGCCTGGCCGTAATAAACGTAATCGCCCGTTGGCGAGAACGTAACCGAGCGCAGGTTTAGATTGGTTGGCGGAACAAGAGTTACGATGCTGTCCGTTGCAAGCTGGCGGACGACCAGGCTCCGGCTTCCGAACTCGCCGGTGATGTACGCGACGTATTTTCCGTCCGGCGAAATAGCCGGGAGCTGCACGCGTCCATCTGTGCTTATGCGGGATATCTCCGGGCGGATAAAGGCAGATGCGGCAAGCGGCCGTTCGGCGATCCCGAACATATAAAAGGCATATCCGCCGAGCGCAAGCAGGACAATAACCATCGCCGGGGCGGCCCAACGGTAGAGCTTGCGAGTGTGGCGCGTCGCCCGCTGGGAGCGGTATGATGTGACCACGGCGGTCCGACCGGTCGGATGGCTGCCGCTGACCGTTCGATGGATTATCGTCGGGTTCTCGCTGAAGTTCGGCCCCGATGCGGCGATCGCCGCACGCGTTCCGCTGTTTGAGTGCTCCAATTCGTGGAGGAGGTCCTTTACATCAAGAGCCAGGTCCTTGACGCTTTGATACCGTTCGTCGCGGTCCTTCTGCAGGGCCTTGCGGATGATCCGCTGAAGTTCGGCCGGCGCGTTCGGCAAAAGGTTGCCAACCGGTTCCGGGTCCTTGTAGATAACAGCTGCCAGCGTATCGGCCGCGGTCCCCCCGTCGAAAGGTACGGCACCCGTCAACAGTTCGTACAACACGACACCCAGGCTCCAAATGTCCGTTCGCCCGTCAACGTCGTGCCCGCGGGCCTGTTCGGGCGACATGTACCGGGCGCTTCCCATCACTGTCCCGGGAAGGGTCCGGTTGCTCGATGAATCACCCGAGAGGATGATCTCCTCATTCGGTTTCGCCAAGCCGAAATCAAGCACCTTAACGATGGAATCGCGCCGGACCATGATATTCTCCGGCTTGATGTCACGGTGGACGATGTCGGCTTCGTGGGCAGCGAAAAGTGCATTGGCGGCCTGCTGGACGATTCGAAGGACACGCGGCAGCGTAAGCGATTCATTCTTGATCACCTCGCGCAGCGTTCGGCCGTCGACGAACTCGGTCGCGAGAAAACTGCCCTCGTCGGCCTCGCCGATCTCGTATATTGTTATGATGTTCGGGTGATTGAGCGCACTGACGACGCGTGCTTCCTGACGAAAGCGCCCCGTTCGCTCGGGATCGGCCGTAAACTCGCTGGGAAGCAGCTTAATGGCAACATTACGGCCGAGCTCAGCGTCGTGGGCCGAATACACCTCGCCCATTCCACCTTCGCCGATCCTCGATCGTATTTCGTACTTTCCAAGCTGTTGTCCCGTAAGCATTGCTTCATTTCCTATAAATTCCCCGCCGGCTTTTAGGACGGGAAACCATCATTTATCGTCAACCGACACGAGTCCCTAAAAACAAAACACCGTATTCCACGCTTTTCTGACAACTTTGTTGCGAGGAACACGGTGTTCAAAGAGCGAACCTTGTAGATTAAACGACTCAACCGGTCAAAAAAGTTTCAATTACTTTATAACTGGCCTCGACGGCCTCGGCGAGCCTTTCGACCTCTGGGCCGCCGCCTTCGGCCATGTCCGGCCTGCCGCCGCCTTTTCCGCCGAGGATCGGCACGATCTCTTTGATCACATTGCCAGCCTTTACCTTATTCTTCAGGTCGTCGGAAACGCGGACGATAATTCCCGCCTTTCCTTCATCCCGGCGGCCAAGCACAATGACACCCGACTTCAATCTCGCGAGCAGAGTATCCGAGAGCTGCCGCATTCCGTTGGCGTCAAGTCCTTCGACGATCTTGCCGACCACCTTCACGCCCGAAACATCGCGTGCTTCGTCTCCATTAGAGGACGCTCCGCCGATGACTCCGGTTGCAATTTTCAGCTTCAGGTCGTCGATCTCGCGACGCGTCCGCTTCAACTCCTCCTGCAGTCGCTCGATCGCATTCGGCAGTTGGTCGCGCTGAGTTTTCAATGCGTCGAGACTCCGGGAAATGAGGACTTCATCCTCGCGGAAACGCTCGAACGCGCCAATCCCCGTAATTGCTCTGATGCGTCGAACGCCGGATGCGATCGCTTCATCCGATGTGATCTTAAAACTTCCTATATCACCCGTCGCCCGCACGTGTGTTCCCCCGCAAAGCTCACGAGAGAACGCGCCGTCGCCGACGCTTAACACACGTACCTCGGCCCCGTACTTCTCGCCGAACATCGCCACCGCACCTGAGCGCATCGCGTCTTCGAGCGCCATCATGTTTGTCGTAACCGGTTCATTCTGAAGGATATAGTGATTGACCAGATCTTCAACTTCCGCGATCTCCGCCTCACTCATCGGCTGGTAATGCGTAAAATCGAACCGCAGATAGTTTGGCGCAACGACCGACCCGGCCTGCTTCACGTGCGTGCCGAGTACTTCCTTTAACGCCGCGTGAACCAGATGCGTAGCCGTATGATTCCGCCGCGTCGCATCACGCTTTTCGACATCGACGATCGCTGTAACCTTATCGCCGACTTTGATGGAACCCCTCTCGATCTTGACCTTGTGAATGATCAATCCAGCGATCGGCGAATAAGTATCAGAAACCGTCGCCCTAAAGTCAGAACCGGGAGCGATAGCGACTGGGCTCTTTTCTTCCGCTGCGGGAGGCCCGTCAGAAGCGACGCGGCTCCTGTCCACAGTTACGGGAGGCCCGTCGCTACCGCTCCGGGTTCCGACAAGAATTCCCGTGTCGCCAACCTGTCCACCGGACTCCGCATAAAACGGAGTCTCGTCCAGAACAACGCTGCCCTGGTCACCCTCGTTCAAGAGGTCTTTCTGCTTGTCACCGTCAAGAATGCCAACTACGGTCGCTTCCTCAAACCGCGTCGTTTCGTATCCATGAAACTTGTTCGACCCAACGCGTTCCAACATCTCGGCATATATTGGGCTGATCTCTGATTTCCGCTGGGTCTGGCCAATGCCGCTTTGCTTTTGGAACGCTCTTATCGCCTCTTCAATCCGTTCTCGGAAGTCTTCTTCGGACAGCTGAGAAACGCGGCGGCTCCCTTCGTAAGGATTGTCCGTGTCAACGATTAAGATTCCTCGTTCACCACCTAGCACGTACATTAGATCAACTGGCATGCCGTAGGTGTCATAAAGAAAGGCAAAGTCGTTTGGATAAAACTCGATATCTTTCAGTATAGGATTCGCGCTTTTTTTCTGATCGATAAGTTCGTGGAATTTTCGCAAGCCGACGGTAACGGTATTTCCGAAACGATCTTCTTCAAGCCGAACCATCTTTCTGACAAAATCCCTTTGTGTCTCTAGTTCTGGAAAAGCTTCGTGCATCTGACCTATGACACGATCACACACTTGATAGAAGAAAGGTTCTTTCAACCCAAGATGTTCACGGCCGTGGTAGATGGCGCGGCGCATTATTTTGCGCAGTACGTAATTGCGGCCTTCGTTGCCGGGCAGGATGCCGTCAGCGATGGCAAAGGCGGTCGCCCGCGCGTGGTCGGCTATCACGCGGCAGGCGAATTGTTTTGATTCCGGCAAACTCTCGTAAACGCTCATTCTCCCAAAATTGTATAACAACACTCTGCACTTAGTCTTGCAAACACAAGCCATCACCAGGCGCGCCAGCCAGGTCCGGCCCGGTCACAGCATCTCGGCACGTCCATAAAGATGAAGATTACGAGCCGGGAATTTGTTGATCGATGCGTATACTCCGGCGCGACAGTTCCTCGATGAAACGGTCCGGGTCGATCGCTTTCTCCTGTGGGGTCGCACCGCGCATCAGCACGTCTCCCCTTGCCATCATTTGGGCGATGATCGACGCAGGGAAGGCGGTTGTTCGCATCATGGCCGAGAGGCCGGTATGCTCGTCCTGTTTGTCGACAACATCGTAACGGAGGCGTGAGATGCCGTCCGTGTTGGCGGACACACCCCCTACCGGTCGTGTTTCTGCCTTTTTCGTGCCGACGAATTCGAGCCGCACCAGGACGTAGTCCGGGCCATCGGCGGGTAAGTGCTGCTGGAGGAGTTCGCCGAAGACCTTTCGGGGTTTTACTTTGACGTAATCGGCCGTGATCTCATCGCTCGAACAGAGCCCGAGGTCGATCATCGTCTTGAATTTGTCACAATGGCCGGCGTAACGGATCGTTTTGTAGTCGAGTTCCTTAATTTTGCCAAGGAAGCTGTCCGGAAGCGTAGATGTGCCGCCCGAGGTTTGAAACGCTTCAAGCGGCGGAAACCCGGCGAACTCGAGCGATTCGAGCTCGGTCATCGACCGCACTTCCGTGATCTTGCCGTCGCGGATGACCCGCGCCGCCTCGATGTATTCATTGATCAACCCTTCGACCGAAAATACGAGCTGATAATCCAATGGCGGCTGCGGATCTTGTGGCAGCCCGCCAACGCGGATGTGCAGTTCATCGAGCCGGTCAAATCGTGCCGCACCGTGCATGGCAAGCACCGACACCATTCCGGGGGCAAGGCCGCAGTCGGGAATAATGCTGATCCCGCCTGCCCTGGCTTCGGCATCGAGAGCGAGTTGGGCGTCCACGACGTAGTTATTGCCGCCAAGATCGCAGAAATTTGCCCTCGTTTCGATCGCCGCTCGTGAGAGCGATTCGTTGTACCAGTAATTTACGCACGAGATGACTGAATCATGCCCGGCCATAAGCGCGGTCATATCGGCATAATTCGATGCGTCTGCGTGACGGGCTTCTATCCGTGAAGTACCCAGTTTTTCGGCTGCCTCCGCGGCCTTCTTAAGGTCGAAGTCGGCAACCGTGACCCGCTCGACATCGGGTGAATTGTGCAACAGATCGTACGCCGCCCCGTAACCCATGCGGCCGGAACCCAAGACAAGGATCTTCATACTAGGGAAATTGTGCGTCGGTTACGGGCGGCTGGTCAACTCGGACGCTCACCATTCATCGAGATCGTCGGGTTTCTCAGCTGCAATAGTTTCGGCGGCGTGCTCCCAGACCTTCTTTTTCCACGTCCGCATGCCGTCAACAAGGTTCAGGGCAACCTGTGGATGGGCGGCGTTGCGTTCGAGTCGGATTACCTGGGCAGTGACGCTTACTTCGTCATCTGAATGTTCGGTCACCGTCAACTGCACCTTTGATCCGACGGTTGGAAGTTTCCTGGGTAAATAAACGAGTGCGCCGGCGATGCCGACGTTTTCGGTCAGGCCTTCTTCGGTGATCGGCGATCCGCCTTCTTCTTTCCACTTGACGCGGATCGGAAATGAAACGGGGTATCTCGCGCTTTGGCGGCGTTCCTGCTGCATAGAATTTCCTCTTGGCTTTTGAGTGACGGGAATATTGGAAAACCGCCTCAGAACCGGGAGGGTTCGAGGCTCGAAAAGTTTACCAGAATCACAAGGAAAATACACCCTAAATTATTGCAAATGCATCAAGTGCAAATAGGACAATGGGTTACGGGCTGAAAAGGGGCTTTTTTTTGATCAGGTTCCGGAGAGACGCCATGCCTGTAGAACTGATCTCGTCCGCGGCAAGTGCGGTCACAATCGCAAGAGGGCTCCATTGAATGCTGTGAGGAATGGGGCCCAGGCGAGTAATGCGGCGTACAACGACCTGCGCAAATGCAACTGTTTGGCTCCCGCGTTTTGGATATACGATCGTGGCGGTGCTGGCGCGGCATTTGCCTATACTTGGTACTCGGCCGTCTCTTGTGTTGAAATTGCCCAATGAAGATCGCCACTTGGAACGTCAATTCGATAAATATCCGAATGCCGCAGCTGACCGGCTGGCTTGAGGGCAAGGACATCGATGTTATTTGCCTGCAGGAAACGAAAACCGTGGACGAGAATTTTCCTATAGAGGCGTTTAGGGAGCTTGGTTATGAAGCGGCGTTTCTTGGGCAAAAGTCCTACAACGGGGTTGCGATCCTTTCCCGGTACCCGATCGAGAACGTACAGAAGAACTTCCTTGACGACGATGACGAATCGCCTAAGCGGATGATCGGAGGAACGATCAACGGCATTCGGATCGTGAACACTTACATTCCGAACGGGACCGAGCTATGGACGGACAAGTTCACGTTCAAACTCGACTGGCTTCAGCGGCTCAGGCGCTTTTTCGACGAAACGTGCCATCAGAACAGCGATGTGCTTCTTTGCGGTGATTTCAACGTCGCGATGGAAGAACTCGACGTTTGGAGCGTGGCTGCATGGGAAGGCAAGCTGCACTTCACGAAAACCGAGCGTGCCGCGATGTACAACGTCAAACAGTGGGGCTTCGTCGATCTTTTCCGCAAAATGAACGCCGGCGCGCAGGAATTCTCCTGGTGGGACTACCGCGAAGGCGCCTGGCAGCGCAACCGCGGCCTTCGCATCGATCACATCTGGGCCTCTCCATCTCTCGCAGACAAATGCACCGACTGCCGCATCGATAAAACTCCACGATCACTCGAAAAACCGAGCGATCATGCTCCCGTGGTTGCGAAATTTGTCGAAAAATCTCTTGACTGAATATTACATGTGCGTAATACTATGAATTGCGAGGTTGAGTTTACCGATGAGTTTGGCGAGTGGTGGGATACGCTGGATGAATGGGAGCAAGCGACCGTGGATGCCCACGTTAGAATGCTGGAAGAGTTTGGGGTCGCGCTTGTGTTTCCGTATTCGTCCGATATCAAGGGTTCGGCCATTTCGCGACTGCGCGAGCTCAGGCCACAGCATAAAGGAAATCCGTTGCGTGTCTTGTACGCATTCGATCCGAGGAGAATGGCGATTCTTCTGATCGGCGGTGACAAGACAGGCAACGATCGTTGGTACGACGAGTTCGTTCCCATCGCCGAACGGTTATACCGACAGCATCTCGAGGGGCTGGAAAAGGAGGGCTTGATCGATGGCTAGGGCATTTAAGGATTTGCGAAACAGGATGTCGCCCGAGGCTCGTCTGAGATCGAATGTGATCGCCGACGAATTGCGAAAAGAGATACGACTAACCGAACTACGCCATGCTCTCGGGGTGAGCCAGGAAGAACTAGCAAGCCTGCTGGAGAAGAAGCAAGCCGCTATATCCCGGTTCGAGCGGCGCTCGGACATGCACATCTCAACGCTGCGTGATTTCGTCGCCGCGCTTGGCGGAAAACTGGAGATAATCGCGACCTTTCCGAATGGTTCTTACCATATCAGCCAGTTTGAGTCGGAAACTTAATCTGGATGGAGACTGAAGCTCGGCGTCGGTAACATTCGAGTTCCCCACTTTAGTCCGGCCGCAACGCTCTATCTTAGGGAGCAACGGATGATCGGTTACTTTTGATCCGATTGCTCTCGCCTGCGTTTGTTGCGGAATTCGGTCTTGAATCACCGATCGAATTGTCCGTGCATTTCCGTGACCCTATCCGCGTCGCATATCCGTTATAGTTGTTAAGAGGCCGAAATGCATAGATCGCTTTCGTGCTCTGCCAATCCCTGGAGGACAACTAGAATGATGAACGCAGCTACCGCGTCAGGCGACCGCGAGGCCATAGCGGCTACGATCCAGCAGTACATTGACGGCGGCATATCAGGCCGCGGCGACGATATGAAGCCGGCCTTTCATGAAGGAGCGACCATTTACGGCTACATCGGGCCTGATCTTTTCGGTGGGCCCATCCAGGGGCTTTTCGACTGGAACGACTCAAACGGCCCCGCCGCTGAACTAACATCAAACATCGAAAGCATCGACCTCGAAGGCGCCATCGCCACCGTCCGCCTCGAACTCGACAATTGGACCGGTCACAAATTCACCGATATGTTCACGCTCCTCAAGACCGACGGCGAGTGGAAGATCATAAGCAAGGTCTTCTACCTCCACGCGTGACGCGCGCGCGGAAAGTTTCTTTCTGTTCCACGTGAAGCGGTTCGGCATCAACCGACGGCGTCTGCGATAATGGAATAGCTTGAAGATCGCCACCTGGAATATCAACGGTATAAATTCGCGGCTGCAGCACGTCCTGGACTGGTGCGCCGCGAACGAGCCTGACGTCCTTTGCCTTCAGGAACTCAAGTGCGTTGATTCGCGATTTCCGAAGCAAAAATTGAAGGCCGCCGGTTTTCAATATATCGAGTTTCACGGTGAAAAGGCATACAACGGCGTCGCGATCCTTTCGAAATACTCGATCCATGATCTGCAAAAAAATTTTCCCGATGACGAGGCAGATGCACCGCGGCGGCTGATTGCGGGCACTATCGGCGGAGTGAGGCTTGTGAACGTTTATGTCCCGCACGGCACGGCTCTCGGTTCCGAGAAATTCGATCTCAAGCTGGACTGGCTAAGGCGGCTGAGAGAATATTTCGACGAGAATTTCAGTCTGGATGAGAACGTCGTTTTGTGCGGCGACTTGAATGTCGCGCCGCATGAGCTTGACGTTTGGAAGCCCTCATTGTGGAAAGACAAAACGCATTTCTCAAAGCCCGAGCGCGACGCCCTCCTGCACGTAAAACGCTGGGGATTCGTCGACGTTTTCCGCCAGCTTAACGACGAGGCGCGCGAATACTCGTGGTGGAGCAATTTCCGCCACGACTTCGAGAAAGACCGCGGCCTGCGGATCGACCACCTTTGGGCATCGCCGCCACTCGCCGAACTCTGCACCGCCTGCTGGATAGATAAGGAACCTCGCGGCTGGGACAGCCCGAGCGACCATGCTCCGGTTGTTGGAGAATTTCTTTGATCGCATCGTACGCGGTAGCCCCTTCGGTCCGAGTTTCCCAGGCGAAACCACGCCCGCACGAGCCATGAGCTTGGTGTGATCTGTGGTAAGCTTGGACTTTGCGATACATAACGGAAACTAAACGATATCGCCAAGATCGGTTATGGATAAATTTTTGGTCCGCGGCGGGAAACCGCTTCGGGGAAAGGTCGAGATAAGCGGTGCAAAGAACTCCGCGCTGCCATGCCTTGCGGCCGCCCTGCTTACGTCTGAAACGGTCACGCTGCACAATGTTCCTTATGTAAAGGACCTCATCACGCAACGCCGTCTTCTCGAAGACCTTGGGGCGACGGTATTGACGCCGGAACTACGCACGCACAAGATAACGGCGAACAACATTGAGACCTTCGAGGCCCCGTACGAACTCGTTAAAACAATGCGTGCCAGCGTATTGGCCCTTGGGCCGCTCCTGGCCCGGTTCGGGCAAGCGCGGGTGAGTTTGCCCGGCGGGTGCGCGATCGGGACGCGGCCGATCGATCTGCATCTGAAGGCTTTTGAAAAGCTCGGGGCCGTTGTCGAGCTTGAATCGGGCGACGTGGTAGCCCGGGCGCCAAACGGACGATTGGTCGGAACCAATATCGAATTCGAAAAAGTAACGGTTACGGGAACTGAGAACGTGATGATGGCTGCGGCGCTTGCGTCGGGCAAGACCGTGGTCAAAAATGCCGCCCGCGAACCAGAGATCGAAGATCTAGCCGAGCTGATGAACCGAATGGGTGCCCGGATCAAGGGGGCGGGCACCGAAACTCTCGAGATCGAAGGCGTTGAGGCAATGAGCGGTGCCGAGCACACGATAATTCCCGACCGGATCGAGACCGGCACGTTCATTGTTGCCGCCGCCATCACCGAGGGCGAGATAGAGATATCCCGCTGCAACCCGAACCACCTGCGCGCGGTTATCGAGAAGCTGGGCGAAGCCGGCGTTGAGATCAGAGAATTGAATCAGAGCACGCTCGCTGTCAAACGGTCCGGCGCCGGACTCAAGGCAACGAACGTGACGACCGAGCCGCACCCGCTGTTCCCGACCGATATGCAGGCCCAATACATGGCCCTGATGACGCAGGCCGAAGGCGATTCGGTGATCACCGAAACGATCTTCGAGAATCGCTTCATGCATGCATCGGAACTGGTTCGCATGGGTGCGAACATCACCATCCAGGGAAATGAGGCCACCGTTCACGGGCGAACGCCGCTCGCCGGTGCGAGGATCCTGGCATCCGACCTGCGAGCGTCGGCATCTTTAGTTCTTGCGGCCCTGTGCGCCGAAGGGGAAACACTGATCGACCGGGTTTACCATATCGACCGCGGCTATGAGACCATTGTGAGAAAGCTGAAAGCCCTAGGTGCGGATATCGAGCGGATCACGGAGAGCTCGGTGTCAAACGCGGAGGCGGGATAACGTATGATCTACAAGCATCACCTTTGAGATCGGGTTTTCCGTAAGTAAGGTCGTTTCAGCAAAGGTTTTGCCAAACACAAAAACGAGGCACCACGTTCGCTGAGGCCTCGCTCGTACCGCTATGGGTGAAGAAGACTGTATTTTTTGTAAGATCGTCGAAGGGACGATCCCGTCGGACCGGGTTTTTGAGGATGACGTTTGCGTCGCGTTCAATGACATTACGCCTCAGGCTCCAACCCATATTTTGCTGATCCCGCGGGATCATGTTGATTCACTCGATAGAGCGGGAAATGGTCATAGGGAAACCTTGGGCCATCTCCTGTTGACGGCCGCGGGAATCGCCCGAGAGAGAGGATTTGCCGAGGACGGGTATCGCGTCGTTATCAATACCAACGCTGACGGCGGCCAAACGGTCTTTCACCTTCACGTCCACTTGCTCGCGGGACGCCCGTTCGTGTTCCCGCCCGGGTGATCTCGTTTGGCGCGCCCCAAGAAAGATTTTGTTTATGCGAAAGGCTATATCTTCAATCCTAATCGGATCGGCTGCGTTTTTCTTTGCCGCGTGTTCCGGCACCAGCCCCGATGCCAATACCGTCCAGGTAGGCAATGGCGATATCGGATCGCTGCCGATTGCCGAACTTCCGTCGGAATTCACCTCGGCCCCGGATGCGCTGTTAGCCGGCAACCGCCTCTTTGATGCCGGTGAGACCGAACGTGCGATCGATGCCTATTTACAGGCAGTGAAGATGGACCCGGACCTAGCCGACGCATACTTCAAGCTTGGGGTCGCGTACAGCCTCGTCGAATCCGAGATCGAAATGGTCAATGACATTGACCCCAATTCAACTCCAGAGCCGACGTCAAAGAAAGCCCAGGAGAAAAAGAAGAATTCGGAAAAGGCGTTCGAAAGCGCGGTAACCGCTTACAAAAAGATCATAGCCGCGAATGCCGAGAATGACGCGGCCCATTTCTACCTTGGCCTGGCCTACAATAAGCTCAACGAAGATGAGGATGCGGCCCGATCGCTGCGCGAGGCCGTCAAACTTAAACCGGAGAATGCCGAGTACCAAACGGAACTCGGTGCCGTTTACATCAAGTTGGCGAAGTACCGTGAAGCGGTCGCCGCATTGAAGAAAGCGGCCGAACTCGACCCCGAGAATCTTGAGGCTGTCGATCTGCTCGATAAGGCTGAGGCTGGAAAAAAGCGCATTGATTTTGTCCCGCCAAAGAAAGATGACGATAAGCCAGATGCCGCGAACAGCAATAGCAACGCGAATGCGGCCGATGGCGGCGAAACTCCAGATAAACCTTCAAACTCGAACGCTGTCGTAAAGCGGCCGGCAAAACCAGTCCGGACGCCACCGGTTCCTGCCAGAACGCCACGTTAGACACGGCCCTGCATCGAAATAACACACGGGAATCCCGATGTGTTGTGTCAACTTGACATTATCAGGGTCCGTGGCTCACATTATATCTCCAATTGAAGATGAAGATCGATCTCGACACCTCACCCGACGTCACCCTTGAACGCAAGGTCAGAATGCACGAAGTGCGCGAGGCCATCATAGACCGGCTGGCCAGCGACCTCCCAACGCAGATCGACCTTGAACGGTTTCTAAATGTGGTCGTGTCCGAGATCGGCAAAATGATCGGGGCCGACCGATGCGACCTGCTGCAGTTGAGCGACGCTCAGGAGCTGAAGATCAGCCACGAATGGCGGGCAGACGCATCGGTGCCGGAAAGTAAAGGGACAGTGATCCCGTTTCCCGCTGAGAAACTGCTCGAACGGTTCGACATTTCCGAACCTATCAAGATCAACGACATCGCGAAGCATAAGGACCCGACGCTGCGGTTTTTTGCCAAAGCGCTGGAAACCAGGTCGCTTCTTGTTGTGCCGATCAAACTTAGCGGGACGGTTATCGGGCTTCTCGGCCTCCACGACACCCACCGGGCACGCGAATGGAACGATGAGGACATCGCGTTTCTCCAGTCAACCGCCAGGCAGTTGGCCATCGGCTATCAGTACACAAGCATATTCGTCGCGCAGCAGAAAGAGGCTAAACGAACGAAGGCTCTGCTTGAGATCGCGAACAGGCTGAATTCGCACTCGAATTTTAGCGAGGTGGCCGAAGGCGTTTTGGAACGCGCGATCGCTCTTGTCGGTGCCGATTACAGCGCTCTCGGCGTTCTGGACGAATCGGGCAAACGCATCTCGCTCGTCACCTTCAAATCGGCCGAAGGCGTGAGGCCTTCACGTGTGCTCAAACTCGTTGAGCAGCACGGCAAATCGATGAAGGTGGATACCTTCAGCGCGATCGCCGATATGATGCGCGAAGGCAGAACGGTCCACGTAAACGATTCGCAGCTTCCACTGGCGGTCCGGCTGATCTTCAAAACGCAATTGGGCGCGAAGTCGGCACTGGTCGCTCCGGTGCGGGTTGGCGGGCAGGTGTTTGGCCTGCTCGGTTTCGTGTGGGGAAGACAGAGCGATTTCGAGGACCACGACATCGCACTGGTTGACGGAATCGCGGATCAGATCGGTACCGCGCTCGAACGCGACCAGCTTTCGGCCGAGGTGATGAGGCTGAAAAGCGAACTTTACCAGCGGAGCAGCGAGATAATCGGCCAGGCACCATCGATCCGGCGAGCGATCGAGCTTGGACTGAATGTCGCGGACACGCCGACGAGCGTGCTGGTTCAGGGCGAATCCGGTACCGGCAAGGAATTGCTGGCGAACCTGATACATTTCAATTCCGGCCGCGGCGACAAGCCGTACATCAAGATCAATTGCGGTGCGATACCGGAAACACTCCTCGAATCAGAGCTTTTTGGCCATGAAAAAGGAGCTTTTACGGATGCTCGCAGCCAGCGTCGCGGGCGGTTTGAGGAAGCCGACGGCGGCACGCTTTTCCTCGACGAAATCGGTGAAATGTCGCCGCAGGCACAGGTGCGGCTGCTGCGCGTTCTGCAGGATGGCGAATTCACACGGATCGGCGGCAATGACGTCGTCAAGACGGATGTCCGCGTAATAGCCGCGACGAACATCGACCTCGAACAGGCGATCGAGGACGGCAAGTTTCGCCGCGATCTTTACTATCGCCTTTCGGCCTTTCCGATCACGCTCCCGCCGCTGCGCGAACGGGCCGAGGACATTCAGATTCTCGTGTTCCATTTCCTCGAAGGTTTTAAAGAGAAGACCGGCCGCTTTGTTACCGGGATCTCAAAGGAAGCATTGCGTGCCCTTATCAGCTATGAATGGCCGGGAAACGTCCGCGAGCTTGAGAACGCGATCGAACGTGCGGTGATCATCGCATCGGGCCGCCAGATCGACCTTGACGACCTTCCCGAATCCATCAGCAATGCCGCCGCTGCCGCTGATGCCCACGTCCGCCAGGAACGCGCCCGGGCCGCTTCAGACGGCCGCTCGATCGGCCTCGAGATCGAACTCCCCGCCACCATGGACGAGGTCGAACGCCTCGTTATCGACGCGACGCTCGATTATACCGAGGGCGATAAATCGCGTGCCTCACGGCTGTTGAATATCGGGCGAAAAACGCTTTATCGGAAGCTCGACCAGATGGAGCCGGACGGGAAATAACCTCAGATGCTCAAGCACCGAGCCGCTACCTCTCGCGGTTCCGACCCGGCTCACGGGATCTCTATTAACTGACGGCTCGCTGGCGCTGCCTGACGGCGGCGGGAAATATGAGGCGGAATGTAGTTCCATGGCCGTTTTCGCTGAAGGCCTGGATCGTGCCGGCGTGTTCCTGGACGATGCCGTAGGTGACTGCCAGCCCGAGGCCGGTGCCGTTGCCGACGCCCTTTGTGGTGAAGAACGGATCGAAGATCTTACCGAGATTATCGGCAGGGATGCCTTCGCCGGTGTCCGTGACCTGGATGGTCACTTCATCGGGTTCATCGACGGCGGTCGATAACGTGATGGCGCCGCCGGAAAACATCGCGTCGCGGGCGTTTAGGATCAGATTCGTAAATACCTGCTGCAGTTTTCCGGCGTTGCCGAACACCCGCGGGGGAAGAGGCGTGTAATCTTTCAGTACCGTGATGTTAGATTTGCGAAGCTGCGGTTCGAGCAATTGCAGTGTGTCGTCGAGCAGTTTGTTTATATCTACCTCGCTCAGCTCGATCGCATTGCCCGTGCGGGAAAAATTCAGCAGATTTCCGACGATGTTCGACGCCCGGTCCGTTTGCCGCTGCATCTTTTGAAGCAGTGCGTGTTTCGGATCGGTTTCGGGGATCATCCCTAGCAGCATCTGCGTGTAGCTGGAAACGCCGGTCAGCGGCGTATTCACCTCATGGGCGACGCCTGCCGCAAGCAGTCCAATGCTCGAAAGCTTTTCGCTCTGCTGGAGCGTTTCTTCCAGCTTGACGCGTGACGAAACATTCTCCAGCACAACGATAGCTCCGGTCTGTGCGTTTGAGACCGAGCGAAGCGGAGCAACGGCGACATTCAGTATCAGCGAGCGGCCGTTCTTGTCCGACGTGTGCAGCTTGTATGCGTTGCGTATCTCGGTCAAATGCCAGCGAGATTTGCCGAGGATGTTGTTGAGGTTTGCGGCGAACGCCGGATCGAAAACTTCCTCGACCGGCTTGCCGATCGCCTGCTCGCGGTTCAACGACATCATGTCCTCGAACGTTGAGTTGCACCGGACGATGCAGCCCTCTTCATCCACTGCCAGCAGGCCCACATTGACCGATTCGACGATCGATTCGTTGAACTCTTTCAACAGCGCGAGTTCCTCTGTATGCGCCTTTTGCTCCTGATAGAGCTTGCTGTTCTCGATCGCAACGCCGATGTAGCCGGAAACGGTCCGAAGGATCTCGAGGTCCTCTGAGGAAAGCAGGGAGCCGTCCCGCCCGCGGCCGAGGCCAATGACGGCCACCATCTTCGACCGCACAACGCACGGAACAAAATAATGAAGTTCCTTCCGCGCCGGCACGAATTTGCCGTGACCGTTGCCGTTTATCGAGGCCGTCTCAGCGTCGTGCGTCTCAAACTCATCAGCCCGGACAACGCCGCGCTCGGAGCTCTTTTCGCGGATCATCTGCTTGAAGTCCGCCGGGATGCTAAATGCCTCGCTCAAGCCGGTCGATTTCGCGATCCGAAATCCGCTTGCCGCCCTTTGGTCCTCAACAAAGATCGCAACCTTTTCGACATCGAGTACCTGGACCAGCCTGTCGCTAAGCGAATCGAGAAGCGGCCCCATCGCCGTTGTTGCCGAAAGTGTCCGGCCGAAATCGAGCAGGCCCTGCCGCAGGTCGTATCGCGTACCATAGAAGAACCGGTCGGCACGCTCCTGCAGAAAATTCTTCAGCGGCTCGCCGAGCATAACAATGGCCGCCATCGCGATAACCGCGATAAGGGCACGCAGCGTGAGTTCTGTCCGCGAAAGGTCGTCGCCGACCGCCAGAAATACAACACCCAGGGCGACCGCACCGATCATTGCCGCAATAGCGACGGTCGTCATCGCGTAAACGAGCGCTCGGCGAACGACGACATCAACGTCCATCAACCTGTATCGGACGACCGAGTGGCCGAAACTCAACGGGATCAGAGCAAGCGGAAGCGTCGTAATTCCAACCGTAAGCAAATCGTCCGGTAGGTGGACAAAGCTTTTCCCCACCCGAACGAACAGGATAGGCAGGACGGACGCGACCGTGCCCGACATCGCCCATTTCAGTCGCTGACGCACCATTGTTTGCCGGCTGGTCAGAAAACGCCAGATCAGGACAACCGCACCAGCAGTTATGCCGGCGACGAAATGGCCGAGCAGGATGGCATTCAGCGTCGGAAAGACCTTGTAGGCGGCGTTTAGTTCGCGTATCGCGGATGCGAACGAGTTTATCGGGATCAACTGCCCGAGCGAGAAAAAGAGGAGAGCGAACGACAATATTGCCGCGGGAACGTACAGCGCATAGGTCTTCCAGCGTGATGAATCGAAAACGTCGCTCCTCACCGGATAGCGCAAGCAAAAATGGAGGAAAAGCGGCGCAAAGAGAGCAAACGCCATATCGTCCAGCAAACTGACCGCAAGGTCGAAGTCCTGTCCAAGATTAAGCGGCCGATAAACGTGAAAAACAAATGCAACCAGACAGATGGAAGCAAAATGGATCACGAACGGCGAGCGGCTCCCCTGCTTGAACAGCACAAAAACACCTACACCGAGCCAGACAATGCCGACAATGGTGAGGAAAATTATCGACGGCGTCCATCGCGGAAGGGTATCGATATTCTTTAGGTCGGCGTAATAGTAGTTATTGGCGAATGAATAGGAAGGCTTTTGATAGAAATATGTGAGGCTCCCGCCGACGCCGGCGGTATCGAGGTACATGGGAACATCCGTAATCGCCCCGACCTCATCGAAAGTCTCTCCATCGAGGCTGATCGCGATCAGCTTGTCGCCCGGCGAGATCCCCTGACGCGAGGCTGCAAGCCTGGGTATCACCTTCTCCGCATAAATACCGTCGGCTTTCTGTACCCAAAGAACTCCGTCTGTCGGGGCCAGTTCTCCTGACGCCCTTTGAAGAAGGTTCAGCGCCCCGCCCGCAACGAACAGGACGGCCGCTACCAGCCAAATCAAGCTCCAGCTTGTGATGACTTTTGCCTTCATGGGGTTAGGGCATACCTCGCCGTCAAAACTAGATGCAATATTTGTTCCAATCTATTGTATCAGAGTCCGGCCATTCTCATTGCGGTAAATTCTTGTGGAAACCCGCAAACTACGCATTGAGGGGCTGACGACAATGCAAGAAATATTCATATTTTCGATGGTCAATCCGAGATTTTGGAGATTAGGGTAAGTTCTGAGGCAAACAAATACCCGCGGCGGTTGGTCGACGCGACGGTCGGACCGCACTAGAATCGAACGAGGATCCCGCCTCGCAGCGCACGTTGCTGGCCACTGAGCTTCAAAACACCCTCCTCGCCGGAAATGCTCGTTGAAAAGCCAAAAAGGTTTCGGGCGTCAACGATCGCTTCGGCGTGGAAAGGCAGTCCGAGTGTCGGCAGGTTCTGTGTGACAAGAATGCTTAAACCGGGGTCATAGATCGCGAGACGGCCCTGAAAAGGATCGATCGCGAAAATAGTAGCCTGCGGTGAGAGGCGAAAGATCGTTCTAACGCTCGTGCCAGTACGGAGATCGGCCTCAAACTGGCCAAAGAACGACTGGAAAACACCCGTTTCAAAAAGGGCCGCGGGGTTCGTAAGTCCTTCATTCGAAAGCTTTTGTCCGAGGCCAAAACTGTATCCGGCCGCTGCGCTGAACGTTCCGCCGAGGCGACGCGAGTAGACCAGCCGCAACCCCTGCGCCCCGCCGTGTTGATTGCCCGTGATCTCCTCGAATCCGGCGGTATCAAGAGCGTCAATTGGGATACTCGTTAAGCCGACCCCACGAGACAGGGTCGTGTCCAAAAACGCCTGGGCCTCAATACTCGATCGGTCATCGAGGACGCGCTCTACCCCGAACTCAAACCTTCGGCTCTTGTTCATCTGCGGCCGTCCGTCAATGACGACAAGGTCTTGAACAACTGCGGGCTCGCGAAACAAGACCTGAGCATCCTCAAACTCTATAGCCTTTGCCCACGTGCGGTCTTCCGTAAATGTTGTGTACGCTGCCCTAAACCGCGTTTTGGGATCGATATCGAACTGAACTCCCAGCCGCGGACTCACGGAAAAATCGTCGCTTGCACCAATAAACCGTGAATAATCGACACCGAATACAAGGATCAGCCCTTCACGGACCTTCCATTCATCGAGTGCCTGAAAACTGAGCTGAGCAACGCCCTTCTCCTCAGTTTCCAGAGCAACGCGTCCAAGACCGGAAAAGGATGAAACGGTCCTGACCTGGTGGTTCTCCCACGGGCGGAACTTAAACTGGGCCTCAAACCGCTGTGGGGCCGACCTGCCAACACCTGCCTGGCCCGCGACCAAAAGCTCCGCATCATCGGTTACCGGTATCAGCGACGCCACGTTTACGCCGGAAGTAACACCGTCATCGGTTCCGCCGACATACGTCTCGACCACTGTCTGAGTGCTCCGGCCCGGAGCTTCCTCGCGAGCCCTTCCCGGCTCAAGCGTGGCCTCGGCCGTCTCGGGCACAGCACCATCCGTGTTCTGATATATTCCGCGGCTCGTCTGGGCGGCTCGAATGACCCATTTCGGATTATTCCGGTCAAGACGTTTCTCGGGGAGCGTATTCCCGCTGCCGGCGCGTTCAAGTTTGAAACCGTAACTGAGCTGCGATGCCCGTTCCACTTCGATCGATGGCAGGGTTACGGGATTGAACCCCTCGGCCACGGCCAAAACCGTGTAGGTGCCGGGAATAATGCGGGCAACAAAACTGCCGTCAGTCGCCGAACGGACCTGTTTGAGCAGTTTGGCAGTCCCGACGCGAAAGATCGCGACGGTCGCATTCGCTATCGGCCCGCCTGCCTGGTCGCGGACGATTCCCTTGATCGTGCCCAGGTCCGAAGCCGACATTTCAACCGTCTCGGCAGGCCGTTTTTCGCCTGGAACAGACGCAAAAACAGCCGGTACCGCCGCAAAAACGGCGAGCAGCGATGCTATTGAAGTTTTTCGCAGAGCGGCAACGATCATTCCGGAATTCGTGCGTCTTTGGCGGGGAGTACCTCGAAATTCCCCGCTACTCTGAGGCTATTTCGAACAACCTGACTATTTTCCTTATATTGCGCAACCGTGTCAAGCACTATCCTCGCTCGGAGTCTGGCAGGTACGATGCCTCTGACCTTGACAAAGTTTGCCCTTCGGCTAGAATAAATACTCGCTCGTTAGTCCGAAAACGAGGGTTAAAGTTTGAATGGAGACGTGGCTGAGCGGCTGAAAGCGGCGGTTTGCTAAATCGTTAAGGGTCAAAAGCCCTTCACAGGTTCGAATCCTGTCGTCTCCGCCATTAGATTTTGAAGCTATCAAATCAAAAGGTTTGGTAGCTTTCGTGTTTTTGCAGGCGGAAACACGACCGGTAGGAAGTGTGTTCTCCCGGCCCATGCTGAACACACTCGCTACCGCTCGTGTTTCCGCCTATAATCTTTATCTTATGTCCGTGAGAGTCAGGTTTGCACCATCACCCACTGGGTATCTTCACATCGGTTCGGCCCGGACCGCTCTATTTAATTTTCTTTACGCCCGGCACACCGGCGGGAAGTTTCTGGTGAGGATCGAGGACACCGATCTTGCCCGTTCGACTGACGAATCGACTAGATCGATACTCGACGGCCTTGCATGGCTTGGTTTTTCGCCCGATGAGGAGATCGTTTTTCAGTCCAACAACGCCGACAAGCATCGTGCGGCAGCCAATCGTCTGCTTGACGAGGGCAAGGCCTATCGCGATTTCACGCCGAAAGAGGCTCCGGTCGATGGAAGCGTAAAAGAGGCGATCAAAGAGCGGGCCCGAGCTCAGGGCGGCGAGAAGAACATGCGGGATAATCCATACCGCGACCTGCCGGCCGCTGAGAGCGACATGCGTGCGACCGACGGCGAGCCGTTCGCGATCCGCCTGAAGGTGCCCGATGTCAGAACCGGGAGCGATAGCGACTGGGCCTCGCCCGCAGGAAAGACCAGCTTTGAAGATCAGGTGTACGGCCTGCAGGAACGTGATTACGCAGAAACCGAAGACCTCGTCCTGCTCCGCTCCGACGGGCATCCGCTCTACAACCTCGCCGTCGTGTGCGATGACATCGAGATGGGCATAACCCACGTCATCCGCGGCCAGGATCACCTGACAAACACGCACAAGCAGATCCTCATCTACGAAGCCCTCGGCTCGACTCCGCCGACCTTCGCTCATCTGCCGCTGATCATGGCGCCGAACAAGGGCAAACTGTCGAAGCGCAAGCACGGCGAGGTCGTCTCAATGACAACTTACCGCGACGCTGGATTTTTGGCCGCCGCGTTTCGCAATTTTCTAGCTTTGTTAGGCTGGTCAGCCAGCGAGGAACGCGAGATCTATTCGATGGAAGAGCTGATCGAAAAATTCTCTCTCGAGGGTGTTCATCGCTCGAACGCCGTCTTCAATTTCAAGGAAAATGATCCACGCCACTGGACCGACGATAAAGCGATCTGGATGAACGCCGAATACATCCGAACCATGCCGCTCGAAGACCTCCTGCCGCTGGTAAAGCAGGAGCTAAAGTCGGCAAAACTCTGGCGCGAGGAGTACGAGGACTCCCCTCCTTACCAAGGAGGGGTGGCCGCCGCTTCGGCGGACGGGGTGGTTCTCCCGCACGAGCACGGCTCGCGCGAATGGTACGAATACACCATCGACCTTATCCGCGCAAGATTTTTCACCCTCAAAGATTTTTCCGCGCAGGGCCGCGCCTACTTCAGCGAGGACTACGACTTCGATCCTGCCGCAGTCGAGAAGAATCTCAAAAAATTCCCCGAACTCCGTGAATGGCTCCCCGAACTAGCCGACCGCTTTGAAGCGGAGTTCCAAAGCTCCCCTCCTTACGAAGGAGGGGTGGACGCCGCTTTGGGCGGACGGGGTGGTTCTCTAGCCTTCACCGAAGCAAACATCGAAACCGTCGTAAAAGCCTTCACCGAAGAAAAAGGCACAAAACTCGGCGTAATAATGAACGGCGCCCGGACCCTCCTAACCGGCGTCGCCGTCGGCCCGTCGATGCTTTCGGTTTTTGAAGTGATAGGCCTGGAAAGGACATTGATGCGGCTTCGCAGTCAGGTCGCATTCAACGCCACCTGATTTAGGTGGAACTTCTATAGGATTTGGGCGTCTAATCTATGCAAACTAAGCCCCGCACCGTGACGTATGGCTCGAAAATGTTCATATATTTTTGTTTGTATAGCCTGCCTATTGTCGGCCATGGCTGCCGCCGCTTGGTGGCAGCTTCCGAAGTATCAAGCCTACATTCCGCCTCGAGTCTTCGACATCAGCAACGCTGACCCCGAACCGCTCTTCAACATCACGATCAATGGTCGTGCAGGTTGCATGAATAGGGCGGCGAGAATAGTGATCGAACCCGAATACGACGATATTCGCTGTTCTTCCGATCGCCTTGTTCCGTTCGAAGAAAACGGTCAGTGGGGCTATTTAGATCAATCGGGTGCGATCATTCTCGAACCCCAGTTTTCACTAGCAAATCACGGCTATTCCAACAACTTTAGTAACGGACTTGCAGTAGTTTGTCAGAATTCAAAGTGTGGCTATATTGACGAGTCCGGGAAATATGTGATCAAACCCATATTCGACTGGGCGGGCCACTTTTACGAAGGCTTAGCCATTGCCAGGGTCGGCTCGGCAAGTTTTCTGGGCTGGCAGTACAAGGCCCCAATCACCGTGATGATAGATACGAAAGGCGAGATCGTTTTTGGTGAACCGAATATTCGACCGAGCGACAATTTCTCGGACGGCTTAGCAGAAGCTGAAGTGAATGGTGTGACTGCATTTATAAACACGGATGGAGTTGCTTCATTTTCCGTACAGGAAAAGGGAGTTGGGAAATTTAGCGAAGGATTAGCGGTGTTCGGTACAAGGGATCTATATCGTTTCGGTTATATCGACAAGAACGGTGAGGTCGTGATTCAACAACAGTTTAAGCAAGCCGGTGAATTCTCCGAGGGCTTAGCGACCGTAATGTTCGAGAATGGAAAGTACGGATATATCGATAGATCAGGAAACACAGTTGTGGGGCCAGAGTTCGACGTAGCCGGTACTTTTCACGAAGGACGAGCGGTTGTGAGAATCGGATCGAAGGAAGGCTATATCGATATAACGGGTAAGATGGTCATTCCGCTCTTATTCGGTTCTGCTGAACGCTTCAAAGATGGCTTGGCCCGTGTCAGTTTCGATGACGAGAATCCGCCTTATGAAACGAAAAAATACGGGTACATAGATCTAGAAGGAAAATTCGTTTTGAATCCGATCAATTGATCACTTTGGTTCATTTTGCATTACCGCTTCATCGCCCTGAATCCTGTCCGACTCCGCATTCTCCCGCCGGGCCAGTATCAGCAGTGGAATAGCCAGAGCCTGAAATCCTGCGCTCGCGAGATACGCTGTCGGGTAGCCCAAGATGTCGGCGACTTTGCCCAGGGCGGGCTGCGAGGTGACGCCACCCACAGAGGCGAGCAGATTGTCGGAAGAAAGAACGGTGGCGCGTTGTTGGGAGGGGACGAGGCCGTTGACGTAGGCCTGGCGGACAGGGTTGATCAGGGCGAAGATGATAGCCCAAGCGGAGAGGGATGCGAGGACGAGCCAGAAGTTGTCGGCAAGCGCGATCAGGACAAGTGCGGCGGAACTTAGCGCGATCCCGGCGATGACCAGTGAGGTTCGGCGATTGAATAATTTCCCCGCGTTAGGCACAAGCAGGCCGCCGACTATCTGCGCTCCCGCGACGGCGGCAGCAGCGGCACCGGCTACGGCGTAGCTGTCCGGCGAGCCGTACAGTTGAAGGAGATACGGCTGCATTGCGTAGAACACAAAGATAGCCACGCCGCCGCTGAAGATGGATGAAAGTATCATCCAGCGGATCGCGGCATTCCGGGCGCCGAACTCGACGGCGTCCGACACAACATCGCGCACTTCGCCGAAGAACGAATCGCCCTTTTTCGGCTTGAACCCTTCGTCCTGCATCAGAAAGAAGGCGATCGCGAACGTCAGCCCGAGCGCGCCAATGCGCATGATATACGGTACGCCTAGGTTTACGTATTGGGCCGCCAGGCCGCCCGCAACGGTGCCGGTCAGCATTGCAATGCCGTCCGCGATCTCGCCCTTTGCAAAGACGTCCTCGAGTTGACCCTTGTACCCGTTCGCATGCAGCCCATCGACAAGCCACGCCTCGACCGCCCCGCTGAAGAACGTAAAACCTAAGCCGAGAAGGATCGAAACCACGGCCCAAGCCCACATCGGGCCCTTCATCTCCCACAGCCACAGATACGCGAGGGTCGAAAGAAAAAGCGTTGCCGTGCCGAGCAGAAACGAGGTTCGCCGCCCTCTGGTGTCGGCGATGACGCCGGTCGGGATCTCGAACACAACCTGACCGGCGGTGAAAAAAGCGTTGGCGACAAAAGCCTCGGTTATTGTTAGGCCGGCGTCGAGAAGAAAGAGAGTGTTGATACCCCAAATGAATGAGGACGCGAACGTCGAGAACAGCGTTAGTGTGACATAGGTCCGAACTATCCTGCGTGCCGCACTGCCCATTGACCCAGACTAGACCACAGGAACCCGTTTCGAAAATCCGCAGGATCATTACCCCAAACGGCGCTAGAATAGATGGTCGATATCCTTGGATGGAAAAGTGCACCGCCGTTTTAACAATGGCGTTCCGAAAATTGTCTTTGTCGCTTTTTCTCTATCGCGGCTCCGGCCGTTCTTCCAACCGACCTAGGGGGTAAACATGGATCGAAAAGAGTTTCTCAAGAAAGGCGCTTCGAGCATCGTGGGAATAGTGGCGGCTCCGTCGATATTGACATCGTGCGCGCCGCCGATGGACACGACGCCGTGGGACGGCAGCGGCCCGTGTCCCGTGTCGCCGCGGGAGACGGAAGGGCCGTTCAGCACGCATTCGCCGGCAGAGCTGGTGAGAGAAAACATCGTGGCGGACCGCTCCGGCATTCCCCTGATGATCACACTGACTATCAGAAACAGCAAAACCGATTGCTCGCCATACGCGGGAGCGATAGTCGATCTCTGGCATTGCGATGCAGACGGGAATTACTCGGAATACGGCGGGGCCGGAATGCAGCCGACCGACTATAAGGCGGTTCACTTTCTTCGCGGGCGGCAGACAACGAACCAAAGCGGCCAGGTCGGTTTTATAAGTATCTTCCCCGGTTGGTACCGCGACCGCGCTCCGCACATACATGCCGAGATCTTCGACGCCGGAGGAACTTCGCTGCTGGTTACACAGATCGCTTTCTCAAAGGAAACCTGCGATAGAGTTTATGCCGCAGCAGGTTATCACGGCCCGGCGGCAACGCTGAACGAAAAGGACAATGTTTTCTCGAACAGCCTTGCCGGCAATATGGCTGACAGCCTGACCGGAGATATGACGAACGGCTACGCACTTTCGAAGGCGATCAATGTCTGATAAACAAGATCGATGATGAACGAAGAAACTCGGGCGTATAACGACGCTCAGTCAACGTCGGATAAGGAGATCTGCGAAGCACTCGCCGGTCATATCTCATCCGCTTTGCCAAAGGCCGAGAACAAGATCTGGCACAGGCACCCGGTCTGGTTTCTCGACGGCAATCCGATAGTCGGTTACAGCAATCTGAAAGCCGGCATCCGGCTGATGTTCTGGAGCGGCGCGAGCTTTGATGAAATAGAGCTAATGCCGGGCACAGGCAAATTCAAGGACGCGTCGATCATCTATACGTCTGTCGATCAGATCAAGCTGAAAGACCTAAAACGCTGGCTCAAAAAGGCAGCGGCGATCCAGTGGGACTATAAGAACGTTATAAAACGAAAAGGCGTTTTGGAACGGCTGACGTAATTAGTGCGTAAACAATTCGAAGCGTCTCATATTCGTCCTTTCATTCCTTAAAATTGAACTTCGATCATTCTCCTTTTCACCGGCGATGAAAGAACAATGGTGGTTGTCGTGATGCCGTAAGGCGTCAGGCGGTCGATGACCTCTTGCAGATGCTCAACGGACGCGACGGCGACCTTCATTATAAATGAATCTCCGCCGGCTCCGCGGTGGCATTCCAGAATTTCGGTTGAGCTTTGGGCAACCTCGATGATGTGGCTGTAATCGACCCCGGTGATGCTCATTCGAATGAACGCGGTTATCGGCAGCCCGACGCGGGCGGTGTCAATGTCGGCGCGATAGCCGGTTATGATATGAGCGTCTTCCAGCTTGCGGACGCGTTCGATCACCGCCGGCGTGGTCAGGCCGACGCGGCGGCCGAGTTCGGCATAGCTGATGCGAGCGTCAAGCTGAAGCTCTTTCAATATGTTGCGGTCGATCTCGTCGATCATAGGTTATTGCACAACCTGTCAAACGTCTGTACTCCAGCGAAAGGGTAACGCGACTTAATAATAACAGCTTGCTGGTTGAATTTATCTTACATTCTAAGGTCAATAGCCTGAATTTACTAACGGAACCCATTCAAAACATTTATCTCATCCATTAAAATAGAAAGATAAGATCGAAAATCGAACCGAGGGCATCGTAAAGAATGACAGGAGCCGCCATGCTGACCGAAACATTGACCGCAACCATAGACGAACCTGCTGTAACGCTTGAGAATTTTCGTCTCTCCGAAGAAGATCTTCCCGAATTTCGCGATATGAAATTCGAGGACATCAACCAGCTTGACCTCGATCATCCGGGAGCGAATGACGAAGAGTATCGCGAGCGGCGTGATTATATTGCGAGTTTGGCAAAGCGTTTTCGTGAGACCGGCGAGATAACCGACGTCGATTACTCGCCGCGTGAGCAGAATGTCTGGCGGTACGTTGCCGAGGAATTGGCCGAGCTGCACGAGAAACACGCTTCGCCTTTTTACCTGAAAGCAAAGCGCGATCTTGGCATCACGACCGACCGCATCCCGCAATTGAGCGAGATGAACCGGCGGCTGAAAGAGTTGACAGGCTTTCGCCTCGCACCGATCGAGGGACTGGTGGAAACGCGTGCGTTCCTGAGCTGGCTTTCGTTCCGTGTGATGCTTTCGACCCAGTACATCCGCCATCATTCGCGGCCCGAATACACGCCCGAGCCGGACATCGTCCACGAATCGATCGGCCATATCCCGATGTTCACTAATCAGAATTTTGCCGATTATTCGCAATTCATCGGCCACGGCGCTCGGATTGCCTCCGACAAACAGCTCGAAGAACTCGGCCGCCTCTACTGGTTCACCGTCGAATTCGGCCTGGCCGAAGACGAAGGCGAGATCAAAGCCTACGGCGCCGGTTTGCTGTCCAGTTTCGGCGAGCTCGAACATGCTTTTTCGGATGAAGTCGAGCGCCGCCCGTTTGACCTCGAACAGGTCATCAACACCCCATACGATTACAGCGAAATGCAGCACATTCTATACGTCGTTCCGTCGTACAGATATTTGAAAGATGTGACGCGCAAGTATATCGAATCGTTTTGAGCGGTGTAGTATCCTGTTGATATGAACCTTAAAGTTGTTGTCGAAAAAGGTGAAGACGGCTATTACGTGGCGAGCGTTCCCGCGTTGAAAGGATGCTGGTCGCAAGGCGAGACTCGCGAAGAAGCATTGAACAACGTTCGGGAGGCTATCGAACTGTACCTTGAACCTGACGAAGTATTTTCTTCGGTGAAAGGCCGTGAGATAGTCGAACTCGCAATATGAAACTGCCGCTTCTTTCAGGCCGTCAGGTCGCGCGAGCGCTTGAACGCCTGGGCTCTGTCAGAACCGGGAGCGGTAGCGACTGGGTTCCTCGAACGCTTAGAATAGAACTTTATCGGAGAAGGTGAAATGAAGGAATCGACAAAACTCGGTGAGATACTTCGATCAGCCCGGATTGGTCAAGGACTGACGCAGAAACCGCTCGCGGCAAAAGCCGGCACCAATCGCACTTACATTTCGAGAGTCGAGCGCGATGCGCTGGATGCCAGCCTTTCAACTCTGCGAAAGATCGTCGAAACGGGCCTTGGCGGAAAATTGGAGTTGGCGGTCAAGCTTTAAAGAATTAGATGTCGCGAAATAAATGGAGCATATGGATTCAGTTTCGAAAATGCGTTCAATTCAATATCTAACACTTATCTTCGTCGTTCTTGTTTTTGCGTCCGTGCTCGCGGCACAGACAGCTGAATCCTTGTCGCCGGGGAAACCGGTCGCCATTTCGCTCTCGCCTGGTGACGCGCGCTCGTTCGCGCTTTCGATGAAAACCGGCGACTATGCGGAGATCAAGTTGCTTGCCGATGAGAACCCTGAGGTTTCATTCGGGTTTATCGATGCCGCAGGTAAGGCTCTCGTGACGGGTAACTCAGTATCGGCCAACGCGGCGGTCTTCATCGCACCGAAGGATGGAACTTACACCTTTGTCGTTGGGATCGAAACTTCGCCCGAGGCGACTGGCCCGCGAAAACTGAGACTGGAGTATTCGAACAAGTTCGCGTTGCCGGAAGGCAGCAAGGAAAAGGCGTCCCGAAAGATCAACGGATTCGACGTTCGGATAATGTTCGTTCCCGGAGAGGACCGGGAATACGGCGACAATGTTGCCGTGTTTGAGAAGAACGGCGTACTTAAAGGAATTTTGAGAAAAGACGGAAACGCGGGCTTTACGGGTTTCAGCTTTTCAGGTGATCCCGCCAATGCGGAGAATGCGGCGCAAAGAAAGCAAGGTGCTCTGATTCGCAAGACCGCGGACAAGACGGGCGACGGCATTCCGGACGCAATGATCGACTATTACTCCGGCGGCGCGCATTGCTGTTTCAGCACCTATTTTGTGAATCTCGGGAACACGGTCGATGTTGCTGAGGTTGTAAATACTGACAACGCCACGCTGGCAGCGATCGGCGTCAACCCAAAAGGCGGCCTCCGATTTGTGACGAACGAGAATGCCTTTGCGTATTGGAATATCTCTTACGCAGGTTCGCCGATGCCGGAGGTAATTCTGGAATTTACGAACGGCGAACTCCGGCCGAATTTTGCCTTGACAAAGAAACCCGCACCGACAATGGCAAAGCTGCGGGCAAAAGCAAAGGTCGCGTCGAGCAAAATATCGAACAACCCATACACCGAATTGGGAATGGATTTTGAAGAGGCCTTTTGGGGCGAAATGCTTGACCTTATCTACACGGGCCACGAACCGCTCGCGTGGAAGTATTTCGATATGGTCTGGCCCGCGAAAAAGCCCGGCAAGGAGAAATTCAAGGCCGATTTCAAGGAAGCCCTCGCGGAAAGCTATTACGGTACGCGAAGCATTAACACCAGCAACAGCATGCGAAACGGCATGAAGCTGTTTGAGAAGATCTATAACTCGATGCGTGAGCAAGAGAACAGGTAGAAGAATGAATGAACAAAAAAATCCCTTAGGGTTGAAAAAGATACATCACGTTGAGTTTTACGTCGGCAATGCGAAGCAGGCCGAGTTTTTTTATAGGAAGGCGTTTGGCTTTTCGCGGGCTGGGTATATGGGGCTTGAGACGGGGAACCGCGAGGTGACTTCGTATCTGCTGCGGCAGAATAGGGTGAATTTTATTTTGACCACGCCGCTTTCGCCTGAGCATCCGGGTTCCGAGCACATCAAGCAGCACGGTGATGGCGTGCACGATATCGCGTTTCAGGTTGAGGATGTCGATCACGCCTTTCACGAGGCGGTGAAGCGCGGGGCGCGCCCCGTTGAGAAGCCGCACGATCATGGCGACGAGCACGGCGTTGTGCGGCATGCGTCTATTGCGACGTATGGCGATACGATCCATTCGTTCCTGTCGTACGAGCGTGTCCGTAGCCCGCACGTGAGTGAGGGCGCAAGGTCGGCCAATGGCAACGATGGGAAGAACCCAGTCGCTACCGCTCCCGGTTCTGACAGTTCGGCCGCTGCTGCCACCGTCGCTGCAGATTACGCCTATTCCGGGGTGTTTCTGCCCGGCTTTGTCGCGCAAGAAGTGGCGGGTGAGGAGGTCGGCATTCAGCTTGTGGACCACATCGTTGGCAATGTCGAGCTTGGCAAAATGAACGAGTGGTGTGATTTTTATCGCGATGTGATGGGCTTTGAACGATACATCACTTTCGACGACAAGGATATTTCCACCGAGTATTCCGCCCTGATGTCCATCGTGATGAGCGATGGCGGGCACAACATAAAATTCCCGATCAACGAACCCGCCGAAGGCAAGGGCGGCAAGTCACAGATCCAGGAGTACATCGACTTTTACCGCTCCGCCGGAGCCCAGCACGTGGCCCTGCTTTGCAAAGACATCCGCCACTCCGTCGCCAAGCTCCAGGCCAACGGCGTCGAATTCTTGCGTGTGCCGGATGAGTATTACGAAACGCTCACTGACCGGGTTGGCGAGATCGACGAAGATATCGAAGACCTGAAGAAACTAGGCATTCTCGTTGACCGCGATGACGAAGGCTACCTGCTGCAGATCTTCACCAAACCCGTCGAAGACCGCCCGACCGTCTTCTACGAAATTCTCCAACGCAAAGGCTGCAAAGGCTTTGGCAAAGGCAATTTCAAAGCGTTATTCGTTTCGATCGAGGAAGAACAGCGACGGCGCGGGAATCTTTAAGCTCTGCCGCCATGATTTTTCACATATTGCACGAAATAACCTCACTTGTTTCGTGCAATATTCTTGCTCCCGCCCAATTTCCTTGATACGAAGCTGATTCTCGAACCGGGCCGATGTTGTTACTCATGCTTTGCCGCATTTGATCTCATTGATCGAAAGATCGGATAGCTGATGATCAGTACAACTATGGCGCAAGCGCTCGGGAACGGGTTGCTGACGGTATAGCCGACGAGGAGCAGGACTGCAAATAGAAGCATCAGCAGCGGCACAAATGGGTAACCTATGGTCCGGAACGGACGCGGCGTTTCGGGTTCGCGTCGGCGGAGAATGAAAACCGAAACGACCAACAGGATCAACGCGAAAAGGATCAGGAACTGTCCGATCGCCAGCAGCAATTCAAACGTCCCGATCGTTGTAAGTATCACCGCACACCCAGCCGTAAGCAGCAGCCCCACGATCGGGGTGCCGCCTTTGCTCACTTTGGTGGCTTCCTTAAAAAACAAACCCTCGCGCCCGAGAGCGAACAGTATACGCGGAGCCCCCATCAAGATCGCATTGATGATGCCGATCAGTGAAACGAGCGCTAAAACCGTGACGACCTGCCCGCCTCGCTCGCCAAGTAGTACGTTCATTGCATCCGCACCCGCAAATTTGGAACCTGCCAGCTGTGACATTGGAAGAACGTACAGAAATGCCAGATTGACCAACAGGTAGATCACCATTATTAGAGCGGTACCGCCAAACAACGAACGCGGCAGGTTTCGGGCCGGGTTCGTGTCCTCCTCGGAAAAGTATGCCGGTGAGTACCACCCATCGTAGGCGCCGATAACGAGCTGAAATGCGAGTACGAACGCAACCAAAGAAGCTCCCAAACCTGCCGTTGTGTTTGCGGCCGCATTCGTTACGTTTTGACCCGCCGAGGACGGCTGGCCGCCGATGGTAAAACACAGGACAACAAATGCAAGCAGTGCCAGTGCCTTGAGCGCGGATACGATCTTTTGCGTACCGCTTCCTGACCTCACGCCTAACGCATTCAACAAAGTCATCGTAAGCACGACCAGAAGACTGAAGAATACTCGGCCACCTGCAATATTTGGAGCGAACAGGCCCGACGCATACTCGCCAAATACAACGGAAATGTAAGAGACCGCAAATGTGTTGTTAAGCCAGTCGCACCAGCCGACCACAAATCCGCCGTATCCGCCGTAAGCACGTTGAGCATAGGCATACATACCGCCCGCCCGCGGGACCATCGACGCAAGCTCTGCGACATAGTTGGCGTTGAACAATGCGTAAACGCCGCCGAGTGTCCAAACCAGCATTATCATCCACGGTGAAGATAGCAGTTCGGCGACCGGTCCGGGCGAACGCAGAATGCCTACCCCTATCGTCGAGCCGATGCAAATCGCCAAGCCAAATCCGACACCTAAGACCTTTAAAAGCTTTCCTTTCTCAACGCGCCGTTCATCGGCCGTAAGGGTTGCATCCATTCATTTTCTCCTGACAAGGTTTTCTGGGCAGGTGGTGCCTTGGGTAAAACGCAAGGAGAATACGTTAAGTTCGCGGCAAATACAACCCGTTAACTGAGGCCTCCAGAGGCCCGGAAACGCGCTCTTCGCCTGACCTGTGCTATCTTTTGCACAGACACATATGCATCTTCACCTGAAATACCAAACAGGTTTTGGAAATGAATTTGCTACCGAGGCGGTCGAAGGTGCGTTACCCGTTGGGCGAAACTCGCCGCAGAAGGTACCGCTTGGGCTGTATGCCGAGCAGTTTTCGGGAAGCGCGTTTACCGCGCCGCGCGGATCTAACAAGCGTACGTGGACCTACCGCATCAGGCCGAGCGTTCTTCACCGACCTTTCCATCCGTACACGAGAGCCCTTACTAACGCTGCGTCACTTTTCAGATCGTCGCCGTTTGATGAGGTCGTGACGACGCCGAACCAGCTTCGTTGGGACCCGCTGCCGATACCAGGCGAACCGACGGATTTTGTTGATGGTATAACGACCATTGCCGGCAACGGCGACAGCTTTGCGCAGGCCGGGATCGCGGTGCATATCTATGCGTGCAATGCGGATATGGCCGACCGCTATTTTTACAACGCCGACGGCGAAATGCTGATCGTGCCGGAAATGGGCGGGCTGACTATTTTCACCGAACTCGGTGCGATCGAAGTTTCGCCCGGCGAGGTTTGTTGTCTGCCGCGTGGGCTGAAGTTTCGGGTTGAGATCGGAGCGCGGACACTCTTGTCCGCATCGCCGGTTCCTCCGGCGACAGCGAGTCTCGACGCCGAAGCGGCATCGATGCGGACAGGAGTGTCCGCGCTCCAAGTCGCTCGTGGTTATATCTGCGAGAATTACGGGCAGCAGTTCCGGCTGCCTGATCTTGGGCCGATCGGGGCGAATGGGTTGGCGAACGCTCGCGATTTCGAGACACCGGTTGCGTGGTACGAAGATCGCGACTCGCCGTGCGAGATCGTTGCGAAATTTGGCGGAAACCTATGGTCGTGCGCGACCGATCATTCGCCGCTGGATGTCGTCGCGTGGCACGGTAACTACGCGCCGTACAGATACGATCTGCGCCGGTTCAACACGATCGGCAGTATCAGTTTCGATCATCCCGATCCATCAATATTCACGGTGCTGACATCACCATCCGGTGAACCGGGCGTCGCGAATTGCGATTTTGTTATCTTCCCCGACCGCTGGCTCGTTGCTGAGGACACGTTCCGCCCGCCGTGGTATCACCGCAACACGATGAGCGAATATATGGGCCTGATCTACGGCCAATACGACGCCAAGGAAGAAGGCTTCGTCCCAGGCGGCGGTAGCTTGCATAACCAAATGTCCGCCCACGGGCCAGACCTCGACGCGTTTGAAAAGGCTTCGAATGCCGAGCTCGCACCACAGAAACTCTCGGGCACGCTGGCGTTTATGTTCGAATCTCGCTTCATCATCCGCCCGACTAAATTCGCAATGGAAACCGCGCAGCTCCAACACGAATACAGCGAAGTTTGGCAGGGGTTGAAGAAGAATTATAGAGGTTGATAAGAGCAACACGAAGCGGCGATGAACTGTATTGTCATCCAGTTGTTTATATTTTCACGATTTTTCATTATAATTCGTGAATATGAGTGAAACTGCTACATTGTCAACAATAATAGACGCCCGGGTGAAGAAGGCGATAACACTTTACTGCAAGGAACGTGGCATAAAGCTGCGACACTTGATCGAGCAGGCATTGGTTGAGCAGATCGAGGACGAGATCGATCTTGAAGCATATCGAAATCGGCGAAACGAAGAAACAGTTTCGCTTGAAGATGTTCTCGCAAAATCGAAAAAGCGAAAGAGCTGAATGTCTGTTTACACTGTCGAATTCGTCAAAAGCGCTGAGAAAGAATTTCTTCGATTGCCAGCGAAGATCCGCGATAAATTTACCGAAGCGCTCAAGCTTCTTTCGATCAGTCCGTTTTCAGAGCTTCTCAAGATCAAAAAACTGAAAGGAACAGATAACGCGTATCGAATCCGGATCGGTGAGTATCGGCTGATTTATGAGATTAAGGAAGATCGCCTTATAGTTTTAGTTATCAAGATCGGACATCGAAGAGAAGTTTACCGAAGAGGTTAGAACTGAATCTTAAAAAAAACGACGACATTGGATCACCGGGGTCCGATCGATCCTCAGTTGAAAGGAGTTGCTGTCTATGATCACGAGGTTTTGCTTTAATCTTTTGGTCCTCGTCCTTACGGCTTTGCCCTTGCTGGCGCAGCATCACGCGCCGGAGGCGGGAACTTCAACCGGCCCTGTTGACCTGGGGAAGATCAGCTTTCCCACGTCAGGCCCAGCCGAAGCACAGAAACACTTTATCGAAGGCGTATTGCTGCTTCACAGCTTCGAATACGACAGGGCCCGGCGGGCGTTTCAGGAAGCGTCGAAACTCGCGCCCGATTTTGCGCTTGCCTATTGGGGTGAAGCGATGACGCATGATCATCGGATCTGGGGCGAGCGGGACCGGAAAGCTGCGCTTGTGGCACTTGGGCGGCTTGCCCCGACCGCGGCGGAACGGCGATCGAAAGCTCCGACCGAGCGGGAGAAGATGTATCTGGACGCCGTTGAGAAGCTCTACGCCGATGGCAGCGAAGCGCGGGTCGCCAAGGGCTACTCGGACGCGATGGAGGCACTTACCAAGCGGTTCCCTGACGATATGGAAGCCCGATCGTTTTACTCACTGTCGATACTTGGCCTGACCGGTACCGTCCGGAACACCGAGAATTATATGAAGGCGGCCGCGGTCGCAGAATCGATCTACGAAAAGAATCCGAAACATCCCGGAGCGCTTCATTATCTTATCCATTCTTATGATGACCCGACGCATGCCCCGCTCGGTTTGCGTGCGGCTCGGGTTTACGGAAGCGTCGCCCGCAGCGCGTCGCACGCTCAGCATATGCCGTCGCATATCTTTTTCGCGCTGGGTATGTGGGAAGATTCGATCGCCGCCAACACGGCCTCGATGAAAACGGCACGCGACGAGGGAACCGGCGGATATCATCCTCTGCACTGGCTAATGCACGCCTATCTGCAGGTTGGGCGCGATGACGAGGCGGCGAAACTTCTGACAACGATCGAGAATGATGCCAAGACGACCACGTCGCGGTATAACAGAACACACCTTGCAATGTGCCGTGCCACGATGCTTGTGGAAACAAAGGGAAAAGGCCCGGCCTCGATGATGATTCCGGTAGATGCATCTGGAATAAGGTCATCCGGCGCGTTTGCTAATCATGATCTGGCGATCGGACTCGAACTTGTCCGGCGGAATCAGATCAAGGAGGCTCGGCAAATGCTTGAAACGCTTCGGTCGCGCAACCGCGCCGGAAGTTCGGCCCCTTCCGCGGGAAGCGATGTCACGAATCGCTACGAGACCGTCTCGCAAGCCGAGATCGACACGGGCCGCGTAATGGAGCAAATGCTCGAGGCGTCGATCAAGTTCGCTTCGGGCGAACGCGACGAAGCCCTTCGAATGATAACCGCCGCCGCCGAGGCCGAGGACAAGCTGATCTTCGAATACGGGCCGCCGGCGATCGTCAAACCCGCATGGGAGGCCGCAGGCGAAATGCTCCTCGCCGCCGGACAAAAACCCGAGGCCGCCGAAGCTTTTCGAAGAACGCTAAAGCGTTATCCGAATCGTAGGCTTTCAAACGAAGGCCTGAAGGCCGCTGGGTTGAATAATTTTTGACCGGAAGTATTTCTTGATAGAATGTAGCCGATAGGCTACACTTACTATGATCGAGGTCCGCAAGACTGATCAATTCGCCAACTGGATCGACGGCCTTCGTGATACACGGGCAAGAGCTCGGATCCAGGCCCGCATCAAACGGCTTGCGGATGGCAATCCCGGCGATGTAAAACCGGTTGGCAAAGGCCTCTCAGAAATGAGGATCGATCATGGTCCTGGATATCGAGTCTATTTTCTCCGGCGGGGAGCGGAATTGATCATTCTCCTTGCGGGTGGTGATAAAGGCTCACAGGCCAAGGATATTCGAAGGGCAAAGAGTATCGCCGAGGAGATTTAGAATAAGTGGGAAAGACAAAAACAACAAAATACGATGTTGCTGAACACCTAAGAACTCGTGAGGAAATGGCCGCTTATCTTGAGGCATGCATTGAGGAATCGGATGGCGATGCGGCGTTCATCGCATCGGCGTTGGGTGATATCGCCCGGGCGAAAGGGATGACGCAGGTCGCCAAGGATGCCGGGCTATCACGGGAAAGTTTGTATAAATCACTTTCCGGAGACCGCAGTCCCAGCTTCGACACAATCTTGAAAGTCGCCGCTACTCTCGGACTGAAATTTCACGTTCAACCGATCGAAAGTTGAGCAACAGGTTAGACCGTATTACTGATTTATGAACAGTTTCGAAAGAATATTCAACGAACTATGCCAATCTCTGGGTGATTGGCGGGAGCCAGATGAACCCGTCGTCTTAGATTTCCCGAAAGACCGGGCATTACCTTGGCGCGAGTTCTGGTCAGACGACTCTCTGGTACCAATCAATAAGTATCGTCGCGACCGACCAAAACACAATGAACCCTTGTCTGAAGATGAAAGTGGCAGACTTGGAGGTGCGGTTCAGGAGCATGGTTTTGAGGCAATAGCGTTCTACAAGAGTTTTCGACATCGCATGCGTCCACCCTTTGTTGAAAAGTGGGGCGTGTTCTATCTGGCTACAGGCATAAAGTTCATTTCGGAGTTGATCGAGTATTACACTGGTAACAAAGACGACGCCGTTCCACTTGCTATCAAATTCCTGAGATTGCACGAAATGTATCATTTCAGGGTTGATGCGCTAGCTTTGACCGTTGAACCTCCGCTTTCTAAACACCTGTACCTGCCGTATCGAGATGCCTACCGAAACTATTCCTCATCCTGCGTGGAAGAGGCTCTTGCAAATAGCGGAGCCTGGAATTGGGCCAGGCAATTGGATAAGCGATTCGTAGGACTCCTTGAATTCGCAGAAGACTTTATGGATTCACAGCCTAATGCGTATGCACGTTATCGGGAAGCTCTTTGCGTTTTGGGTGGTGAATTGGCGGATAATCTAAATAAAGCAGAAATTTGGTAAAGGTCGTGCGGCGAATTTGACATCCTGGGCGGTCGAAGCTCCTTCTAGCATCAGTTACCGAAACGTCCCCGAATACGTTATTCAAGCTCCCTGGGCAAGCAGACTATTTCCGCCAGTACCACAACCCCCAAAGGTAAAACGCATCGATGACTCAAGGCTGTTAAGTAACAAGAGCCTCAATAAGAATTGGCAGCTGACAAGAGATTGGAACAAAGCTAAGGGGAAATTGCTGCGAGCTCCTTTTTTACGTGGACTGGATTTTAAACCGTGGCCGCTAGATGGTCCTGATGTATGGTCGGTCAGGGTTAACGATGGTGATCGCGCTCATCTTAAACAGACTGATGCGCAGAATGGAGTTTGGGAAGCGCTCAGAATCGGAACGCATGATCAAATGGGTCACTAACTACTCAAATGGCGGACATCGTAATCAAAGGTATAACCTTCGCGGCGACGCCCGACAAGGGCGAGGTTTCCGCAATTTTGATGCGGCCGAAAGGTGCAACGCATCTCCTGGTGCTCGGGCATGGGGCGGGGGCGGATATGCGGTCGGCATCGATGAATAATATTGCCAAGGCTCTTGCCGAGCAGCGGATCGCGACGTTTCGTTACAATTTTCCGTTCAAGGAACATGGTCGCGGCGGAGTCGATTCGCCGAAGGTCGCGACGGCGACGGTGCGTGCCGCGGTCGCCGAGGCAAGGCGGATCGAACCAAAATTGCCGCTGCTCGCAGGCGGGCATTCATTTGGCGGCAGAATGACGACGACGGCGCAGAGCGAATCGCCGCTCGACGATGTGAAAGGACTCGCGCTTTTTTCGTTTCCGCTTCACGCGCCGAATCGTCCAGATGATTCGCGAGCCGCACATTTAAGCGCGATAAAGATCCCGATGCTTTTTCTTAGCGGAACTCGCGACGCGTTGAATGATCTTGACCTATTTCGTCCGGTGATCAGGAAACTTGGCAAGAGCGCCACGCTTCACCTCATCGACACCGCGGATCACAGCTACAAGATCCTAAAGAGAACTCGAACCTCCGACGAGGACGTGTTTGCCGAGATGGCGCGCGTAACGGCGGCATGGGCTGATCCTTAGGATACGTTGATCGTTACGCCCTAACTAACATGCGGGCTTCTGCACTATGATTACGGTATGTGTAGAAATATCAAAACACTTTTCAACTTCGAACCGCCGGCGACGACCGATGAGGTGAATGCGTCGGCACTCCAGTTTGTGCGAAAGCTCTCGGGATTCAATAAGCCGTCAAAGGCGAATGAGGAGGCATTCGAGCTTGCGGTCGAGCGAATCGCGGCGGCGGCGCAAGAGATGTTGAACACGCTAGTCACCACCGCTCCACCGCGTGATCGCGAAACGGAAGCGGCACGCGCGAAAGCACGCGCAGCCGTGAGATTCGGAACTTAGTTGGCCACGAAGCCACGAATAATAACACTAGTCTTCATTCGTGCATTCGCGGCTAATCTCTTAGTTATTATTCAGAATCGAACTGTGCTTGCAGCATTTTCGACAGCAATCTTAAATATGAGTACCGAAAGAAAAGTAGTTCACACGCGGCATGTTCTAGCCGTAAAAAACCTGGCGGTCGCGGCGGAGTATTTCAAAAACCAGCTCGGCTTTGATCTTGATTTCACCGTTCCGGGCTGGGAGTTCCTCTCATTTGGCGAGTTTAAAGTGATGCTGGGCGAATGCACCGATGCACAGTGGGCACACGAAACAGGCGATCATTCATACTTCGCCCACTGCCTGCTCGAGAATGTCGACGAGATCTACGAAGAGCTGAAGAAACGCGGCGCCGAGATAATACATCCTATATCGAACAAGCCGTGGGGGCTGCGTGAGCTCAGTGTCAGAACCCCAGATGGCCATCGTATAACGTACGGACAATTGATATAACTAGAGTGCGCTAGTTAGCCATTTACCACAAAAGCCATGAAACGTTGCCCGCAATGCAGCCGCGTATATACGGACGACATGAGTTTTTGCTTGTCGGACGGCACGCCGCTCGTTGCGCTCCTTGACGAACCCGACGAGGCGACGGTGGTTCGGTCTGGCCGGTCGCATAAGGCCGCCGAAACTGCTGCCGGAACTGGTATCGGGCTGAAGGTGCTTGCGGCCGCAATTGTTCTGCTGCTTGGCTTTATGGTGCTTGGCGGGGTTACTTTGTGGATATTCTGGCCGCGCGACGGCGTGGTAGTTACCGGGAACGGCACGCCGAACAACAATTCTAAGACTCCCACGCCGACTGCGACGAGAACCGCCGAGCCGAGCCCGACGCAGACGGTTGAGAAAGACGACCAAGCTAATATCCGATCGCAGCAGGAAGAACTTGAGCGTGAGCGGAAACGCCTGGAAGACGAACGGCGTCGCCTGGAAGAGGAGAAGCGGAACCCGCCCGATACGCCCGCTCCACCGCCAACGTTCAACGACCCGGGAACGACTCGCATCAAGTTCAGGCGCGGCCGCGTCGGCGAAACTGTCTCGGGCACAGTCGGTCGCCAGCGGAGCTTTGCCCTTCGAACTCTTGCGGGACAGTATCTTTCGTCAACGGTCCGGTCGCCCGGCGGATGCGTGACATTCACCGACGGCGGTTCGAGCACCGGCTACCCGACCCGCACAGGCGACAGCTTTCTTACCATTAGAAATAACTGCGACACGCCAAGCCGGTTCAGCCTTTCGGTTTCCGTCCGATAGGCTCGTCGAGATCGTTCCAGGGGAAGATCGAAAATTTCGGAGGTTCATTCCTATGGCGATCGAGGTCCGCGGCCTTTCGCCGCTAATTCAGGTTTTCGACATGCCCACGTCGCTGGCGTTTTATCGCGACCGGCTTGGCTTTCGCGTTACCGGAGATTCGGGCCAGGGAGAGAAATCAGGCTGGGTTATGCTCGAGTTGGGCGGCGTGACGATCATGCTGAACACCGCGTACGACGACGGCGAACGGCCAGACGAACCCGATCCGGCACGTATCGCCGCGCACGAGGACACTTGTATCTATTTTGGCTGCCCGGACGTCGATGCCGCTTACGAACATTTGCTCGCGAACGGCGTTGCGGCCGACCCGCCCGCGGTCGCACCTTATGGGATGAAGCAACTCTACCTCCGCGATCCCGATAATTTTAGCCTCTGCTTTCAGTCGCAGTGATGAGAACGCTGATCGAGCGCAGACGCAGCAATAGCTGAATATGGACACTGATGACCGCGAACGAACAATGAAACGGCGGATCTTCGCCGTCGACCTGCTTCGCGGCATTGTCATGATGATAATGCTGCTCGACCATACGCGTGATTTTGTCTACGCCGGGGCGCTTCAGTCCGACCCGACCGACCCGTCGACGACCACCGTTGCGGTCTTCTTCACCCGCTGGATCACACATTTCTGCGCTCCGGTGTTCGTCTTCCTGTCGGGCGTCAGCATTTATCTCCAAAGGCTGAGCGGGAAATCAAACGCTGAGCTTGCGCGCTTTCTTTGGACGCGAGGACTTTGGCTTATCTTTCTTGAGTTCACGCTGATCCGCTTTCTTGTTATTTTCAACTTTGATTATTCGTTGTTCGGCATGCCGCAGGTGATATGGGTCATCGGCGTGTCGATGATCGTGATGGCGGCCCTTATTTACGCGCCGGTTAGGGCCGTCGGCATTGCGGGTGTGACGATGATATTCCTCCACAATCTGCTTGATCCTATACAGGTGCCGCCGCAAATAGCATTCGCCGGAACACCGCCGCCAAACCTTTGGCAGTCGCTCTGGATCACCCTTCACCAACAGGGATTGATACCGCTGCCGGGCGGGTCACAGATGTTCGTGCTATATCCGCTGATCCCGTGGATCGGCGTGATGATGGCTGGCTATGCTCTCGGTGTCGTTTACTCCTGGGAAAGTGAGCGGCGGCGAAAACTGCTGCTCCAGCTTGGACTCGTCGCTACCGTGCTGTTCGTAGTCGTCCGCTTCGCAAACGTTTACGGCGATCCGGTCCCGTGGCGATCGGTGATCACGCCGCCGATCCCGCGAGCCGCAGCGGTTGACAACATTCCTCTTGTCACCGATGGAGCCGCAACACCGGTCGCCGCCGAAAAACCAGAGCCGCGTGGGAACGGTTACGTTCTCCTGTCGTTCCTAAACACGACGAAATATCCTGTCTCGTTATTGTTTCTGCTGATGACACTCGGTCCCGCGTTGATCGTCCTCGCGTTGGCCGACGGCATCGACGGCCAAGCCATATGGCAGCGTATTTGTATCACCTTTGGCCGAGTTCCTCTGTTCTTTTACATTCTCCAGTGGATCGTCGCTCATGGAGGGGCCGTGCTGCTGAGCTGGCTGGCTGGAAAGGACGCAAGCTACCTTTTCCTCAGTCCCCTGGAAATGAGTCAGTCGGCCCCGCCGGAGTATGGGTTTTCGCTCTCCGTGGTTTACGCGATCTGGATCGCGGGGCTGATTCTCGTCTACCCGTTGTGCGCATGGTTCGCCGCTTTGAAGAAGCGAAATCGACACTGGGTCTTGAGCTATCTATAATCACCGTGCGTGCCGAACAATAGATTTCTTGCTATCGACCTCGGCGGTACAAAACTGGCCGCCGCCGTGTTCACCAAGGCGGGCGAGATGATCGCACGCGAACACCAGCCGTTGGACAAGGCGGGCCGAAGTGCCGTGGGTTCGCAGATCTGCGATGTCGTGAGCCGGTATTCCAGCGAGGCTGATTCGGTCGGCATTTGCGTGCCGGGAATCTACCGGCATGCAAGCGGAACCGTTTGGGCGCCGAACATTCCGGGCTGGGACGATTACCCGCTGCGGGCGGAGGCTCAGGCAGCCGCGGGCGCGGTGCCTGTTACGATCGACAGCGACCGGGCATGCTACATCCTCGGCGAACGGTGGAAGGGCAACGCTCAAGGCTGCACAGATGCGGTCTTTATGGCGGTCGGGACGGGAATAGGGGCCGGAGTCCTGAGCGGCGGACACGTGGTCCGGGGTGCTCACGATATTGCGGGAGCTGTCGGTTGGATGGCTCTCGACAGGCCATATCGGAACGAATACGATGCCTGCGGGTGTTTCGAATCCCAATGCTCGGGCGACGGGATCGCGAAGGTCGCGACAGCATTATTGCGCGATACGCCTGAATACTCGGGCTCGCTCGGCAATGTCGGCCCTGAACCGGTAACATCCCGAGACGTGTTTGCCGCGTTTGCAAAAGGCGACATGATCGCCGAGCGGACGATCGCGCAATGTGTTGAGCTTTGGGGTATGGCCGCGGCAAATCTGGTCAGCATTTTTGACCCTGAGAAGATCATTTTCGGAGGCGGCGTCTTTGGCCCGGCCGTCGCGCTGATCCCGCGTATCCGAGACGAAGCGGCGAAATGGGCCCAGCCGATAGCGATGCGAACGGTCGAGTTCACGGCGTCCGCGCTCGGCACCGACGCAGGGATCTACGGGGCGGGATTGCTGGCTAAGGAAAATGCCGACTGAGAGCTTCTATGTATAACAAGAAACTTGTGTTCCTGGCTGCGTGCCTCGGGATGCTGTTCTTCGGCATAACACTGATCACGCTTGGCTCGCTGGCCACGACGCTGCAGGCAAAGTTCGCGCTTGACGCGGTCGATTCGGGAACCATCTTTTCGATACTTCCTTTCGGCATTCTCGCCGGATCGTTCATCTTTGGGCCGATCGCGGACAAGCATGGTTCACGGCTATTGCTTGCGGCTGCGTGCGCGGGAATGTTTCTCGGGTTTCAGGCGATCGCGTTCGCCGATTCCCTTGGGCTTTTGAAAGGAGCGATATTTCTGTTTGGCCTTTGCGGCGGTGTGATAAACGGGGCCACGAACGCCATAGTTGCAGACATCAGCGAGGAGAATCGCGGAGCCAACCTGAGCCTGCTCGGCGTTTTTTTTTGCCTCGGCGCGCTCGGGATGCCGCTGGTGCTCGGAGCGGTCGCCGGACGTGTCAGCCCGTTCCTGGTCGTGTCGGGTGTCGGGTTTCTCGTTCTGGCTGTGGGTGTTTATTGTGCCGCGATCAAGTTTCCGCCTCCAAAGGTTCAGGAGGCATCCGACGCTGATTGGAAGAGCCTCGTCAGCATGTTTTTGCTGCTTATTTCATTCTTTCTTTTCTTTCAGAGCAGTCTTGAAGCGATAATCAATAACTGGACGACCACCTACGTGACCACGCGCGGCGTGATGACCGAGGCGAATGCCCTTTACGCGTTGTCGCTGCATATCGGAGGAATGACCGGAATGCGGCTTCTGATGGGCAGCCTGCTTAGGAACGTTGCTCAAACAACGCTCATGTGGGTTTGCCTTGCGCTGTTGCTCGTTGGCGTTCTGCTGATGCAGTTCGGCTCGGCCGGCGTTGCGACGGTAGGATTGGTATTGTCCGGTGCCGGTTTAGCTGGCGGTTTCCCGATAATGCTCGGCTTTGCCGGCGACAGATTTTCCGGCCTTTCCGGTACTGCGTTCAGTTTTATCTTCGTGATGGCGCTGATCGGAAATATGCTGATAAATTTCCTGATGGGCATTATCGTACATCATCATGGCGTGGCTCACCTCACGACCGTCTCTTACATCGAGATCGGGTTGATGGCATTTCTTTTCATATTTATTTCACGAGACCTGAAGACTCACAAAATACAATAACTATGCTTGCACTTGAATGGCTTAACAATGCCCGCGGCGTAATGTCGCGCATCGAAGAAACACAACTTGACAACATTCGCGCCGCCGCCGAGGCAATGGCTGACAGCATCGAGGCGGGCCGTTGGGTACACACTTTCGGCTGCGGCCACGCGACAATTCCCGTTGAGGAAATGTATCCGCGTATCGGCGGATTCGTCGGCTTTCACCCGATGGTCGAGTTACCGCTGACGTTCTTTACCCGGATCACTGGCGAGATGGGCGTCCACCAGTTCGTCTTTCTCGAACGGGTCGAGGGCTATGGTGTCGAGATAATGAAGGGCTACAATTTCGACCCGCGTGACACTATGTGGGTGTTCTCGCATTCGGGCATAAACAACGTGAACATCGACGTCGCACTCGAGGCCAAGAAACGCGGGATGCAGGTCGTCGCATTCGGCTCCGCCGCCGAGGCCAAGGGAAAACAGACGCGTCATTCAAGTGGAAAGACAATCTTTGACATCGCAGATATCGTGGTCGATTCCTGCGCTCCGGCCGAGGATGCCTCAGTGCCGATCAAGGACCATCAGGACAAACTCGGGCCCATCTCGACTATGGCATTTGTGACGTGCGTTTGGATGACCGTGATCACCGTGGCCGAGATACTTGTGGATCGCGGCGTCAAGCTTTACATTCATCCCTCACACAACATTCCCGGAGACACGACGGCCAAGGTGAGGCTCGATGAGGCACTCGCCGAGTACAAACGCCGAATCGCCGGAGTGTAGGATGACGGCCGGCCCGTACTTCCTGAATCCCGTCGCGCAATATTCTGATCAAATGGCGACAAATAGAAAGGTAATTCATACACGACATGTCCTTGCCGTGAAGGACCTCGCGCAATCGGCGGCGTACTTCAAGGATTAGCTTGGCTTTGACCTCGATTTTACAGCACCCGGCTGGGAGTTTCCTTTCTTCGACGATTTCAAGGTTATGCTCGACGAATGTTCCGATGACGGCCGAGGAAACAGGCAATCATTCCTGGTTTGCCCACGCGAACAAACAAGGTACGACGCTCGAAGAAACTCGCGAGAATCTGAAAGAGGCAGTCGAGTTCGTGCTTGAAGCGAATCGGCAATTCGCTCGCGAATCGGAGAACGGTGCTAAGATAATCCGAGAGCCGCTTGCGCTCGCCGAATGAAACTTCTCGACCTGGCCCGCTATCTTGAGCAACGCGTTGCGAGAAGCTTCGAGAAGGCGGCAACCACACGGTTTACGTCAATCGAGCCAAACGCAAATCCACTTCGGTCACCGCAACCGCGAGATCATCGAATTCTTGGCGAAAAAGATGTGTCAGCATTTGGAGGTTCCAGCGCCGTAACATTTCGTTCCTATGGATATCGAGTCTGGTTTCAAAATCGAATCTCCGTCTGTCTTTGTACCGTGGAATATATCTGAATCGAAACTGGCAAGCCTTTTTAATAGTCATCACCTACGACGAGTCACACACGGCTATTACACGATCGCCTGCACTAGCCTGGGCGGGCTCCAATCACATCTGGGCTTTCACTTTGATCCTCGCCGCAACGGTGTTCTGACCGAACTCGAGTTTTTTCGGGACCAATCGATGGACTTACGTGAGTCATTTCGCGAATTTCAGACACATCTCGAAAAGTCGTTCGGGAAACCTGCCGATCGAACGGTTGGGGCTGAAGGATTTCCTAATGTTCGTTGGATTGCCGGCAGCTGTGAAGTAGTTCATTTTGTTTTCGACAGGTTCGGTCCCGAAGAACATGTCAGGATTCGTAGATATTAATCGACGTGTGATTTACTCCATCTCGCTCTCGTCTATATCGAAGTTGGCATAGACCTTTTGCACGTCGTCGTTGTCGTCGAGGGCGTCGTAGAGTTTTAGCATTGTCTTGGCTTCGGGGCCTTCGAGTTTGATGTAGTTTTGGGGGATCATCGAAACTTCAGCGGCCTGGGGTTCGATGCCGGCGGATCTTATTGCTTCGTTGACGGCTTCGAAATTTTCGGGCGTGGTGAAAATCTCAAAAACATCTCCTTCGTCCTGCATGTCGTCGGCACCGGCGCCGACGGCAATTTCAAACAATTCATCCTCGCCTTTTGCGGCTTTGTCGACGACGATGTAGCCTTTCTTGTCGAACATCCATCCGACCGAGCCGCTCTCACCCATGTTGCCGCCGTTTTTCGAGAAGATGTGGCGGATCTCGGCGACGGTGCGGTTACGGTTATCGGTCATCGCTTCGACCATCACAGCGACGCCGTTCGGGCCGTAGCCTTCATAAACGACCTCGTCGTAGTTTGCGCCTTCGCCCTCGCCCAAGCCGCGCTTTATGGCCCGGTCGATGGTGTCGTTTGGCATATTCTGCGCTTTGGCGTCGCTGATCGCCTTGCGAAGACGCGCGTTCGAGTCGGGGTCACCGCTGCCGCCCGTTTTAGTCGCAACGGTGATCTCTTTGATCATCTTCGTGAAGATCTTCCCACGCTTTGCATCGAGCGCGCCTTTTTTGTGCTTAATTGTGTGCCACTTGGAGTGTCCTGACATTGATTATCCGTCCTTGAGGTGTATTGACGCGTCAGGGGCACACTCCGTACTGGTCGTGTTTCCACCTGTTTGGTCGAAACTGAAAATATATCACGCCGATTTTCTAACGGACAAATCAGCTTCCGTCACTGTCAGGCCCACGGCGTTTTCGACGGTCGGCCAGGTCGACCCCGGTTATTCGCAGTTTTCGAACTTACGAACCCAGCCTCGTTTCAGTTTAATCAGCGAAAAGAGTCAATTCGCGGTCAGGAGCGGTGCAAATCGGTCACGGTAACAGTATGCCAGGAACGCTTCGGCGAGAACCAGCAGTATCGCAACCGGCAATCCCGATCGGTCGAGGAACAAATGGACCATCAGGATATTTACAATTATCGGCGCCAAGATAACCAGTGCAAGCGGCACAAACCGGCCGACAAGCAAGAGGATCCCGCAGGCGAGTTCCGTAACTTTAAGCAGAATAAAGAAATATCCCGAAGCCGCCAGGCCTTCATTGAACGTCTTTATCGGGCCCTCCATGGGTGGCAGTGGAAAAAATCCGAGAATAATCGCGAAGTACGATGTTGATGCGAAAATAAACAGCAACCCCATCAATGTGCGGACGATTATCATTGCAATTTTCATCGAGTGCCTCCCTTTACAGCTAGCTCCGTCTCCGTACCAGCGGAACAAGTGCCCGCAGACGAGCATCGCGCAAGTAAAGCCCGATCCACAACATTATCCCGAGGTAAACGCCAAACAGTGTGTGGGTGAACAGCGGATTGCCAATGCGGACATGCGTGGCCACCGTCCCGCCCAGGTAACCCGTCAACAGGATCGCGCCCAGCACTGCGGTTTGCGGAATAATGTAAATGATCGTGCAGATCAACAGCAGCACGCCTAGCGGCACGATCACACTTTCCTGGTAGCCAAGTTCGAGCGTTCCCTTGACAACAGCTTCCGGCTTGATCAATTTCCCGACCGCATCGAGAACAAAAAATAGTGCGGGAAGGCCCGTGAAAATATATCCTGCCCATTGAGTTCCCTTTCCAGGGGTGTTACTCACTTCGGTCATTTTTCTCCTCCAATATTCGCATCGCAATGATCCAACCGTCTTGGATCGTCTTGCCATTCCACCGTCACGCCACAGCGTCTCTCAGCGCCTGAATGTCGATCTTTCGCATTTGCAGCATTGCGTTCATTGCCTTTTGAGCTTTCTCCGTGTCAGAGCTTGAGATCAGTTCCGGCAGAATCGTCGGCGTGATCTGCCATGACAAACCGAACTTGTCTTTCAGCCAGCCGCACATCGATTCCTCGCCGCCGTCCGCGGTCAGCTTATCCCAGAAGTGGTCCACCTCTTCCTGTGATCCGCAGTTTACAACGAACGACACGGCTTCGGTAAACTTAAACTGCGGCCCGGCGTTGAGCGCTGTAAACTCAAGGCCGTCCAACTCGAACTGCACGGTCATAACCTTCCCCGCCATCCCACCGGGACTGCCTTCAGGATAGCGGGCAACATTCAGCACCCTGGAATTCTTGAAAATAGATGTGTAAAGATTCGCGGCCTCTTCCGCCTGGGTGTCGAACCACAGGAATGGCGTGAGCTTTTGCATCGGCTTTCTCCATTCAATGGTCAGATCGGTTAAGAGAGCCGATCCGATCTTCTTGTTTTCTGACTTCTCTTCTTCCGTCGTTTTAGGAACGACGGGCCACGTAAGATGAGGAAAGAAGGAATAGGAAAGGAGAAACCTTTCCCATTTCCATTACCCAGTTATGCCGTCGCCGAGCGAGATTTCGCCAAGACTTCGTCCAGCCGTTCAAAGCCTTCGTTTACGCCGCGTTCCATACCTGCCGCGATCATGCCATCGCGGTCGTCGACAGACTTGAAGACCGACTGAGCGGTGACACGCGTCCTGTTACCCGGCAGTTCTTCGAAAACAGCGGTTTCAAGTGAAGCGTGGCCAGATTCGGGCAGGCCTTCGAACTCGAACGTACGGATCAAACGTTCCGGGGCCAAAAATTCGTGGCAGACACCGTGAAATCCGTATTCGTTTCCTTCAGGATCCGAGTGGATGAACCGCCACGGTTCGCCAGCGGCAGTCGCATTCTTCTCGATCCTCATTTTCAATTCTCGCGGGCCCATCCACTGGACCAAAATTTCCGGATCCGTATAGGCCTTGAACACCAGATCACGCGGGGCCTCAAACTCACGCGTAATAAAAAGTTCCTGTCTGCCGGGTTCCGCCTTGATTTCTGTTTTATTTGCCATGATGTTACTCCTTATTCGATCGTTTCCTATTGCCTCGTTTTACTTTACTCACTTCGGCTGCCTGAATCTCTTTCAAGTATTCATCCAGCCGATCAAAGCTTTCTTCCCAAAACCTTCGATATTTATCCATCCAGTCCGATGCCTCCTTTAGCGGAGCGGCGTCGAGATAGCATGGACGCCATTGGGCCAAGCGCCCTCTACGGATAAGCCGTGCCTTTTCCAGTACCTTCAGATGCTTTGAAACGGCCGGCAGGGTCATTTTGAATGGCTTTGCCAGGTCCTGTACCGATGCTTCACCTGTGGAGAGCCTTGCAAGTATTGCCCGCCGTGTCGGATCGGCCAGTGCCGCAAAGGTTGAGCTCAAATGGTCAGTTGACGTTTGCATTTAACTCCTCAGTTAATTAACTGAACGGTAAAGTACCATACGAAATTCTCATTGTCAATAGGTCGACTGTGTAAATTGTTAATGATGATCCAGACAGCCGAAATGCTGCTTCTGCCTGCTAAAGCGTTGCGAGAAAATCCTCGACCGCAATTTCGAGCGCTCCGCCAATGGCTGAGCCGACGGGCTCGCCGGCTTCGACCGACCAGCCTTCGAGTTTGCCGATGATGCTGCGGCGGATAGCCTCGTGCATTGGGTCTTTGATGAATTTCCAGCCGTAAACGAGCCGGCCGCTGATGATGACGCGAGGGATGCCGACGCCCATGATCACGTTCGCGATGCCAATGCCGAGGTAGTCGCCGATCTTTTCGAGAGTGCGGCGGGAACGTATCTCGCCATTCTCGGCTTTGCTGACTATCTCGACAAACCGCGGCACGCTTTCGCCTCGCGCTGGTGGGCGGTCGCCGAGGTACAGTGAAGCGGCCGACGCAGCCGAGGCGTATTTTTCCCAACATCCGCGATTGCCGCACACGCAGGGCTTGCCGCCCGCAACTATCGTCATATGGCCAAACTCGCCGGCTATGCCCGTTCCCGCACCGCCGCCGCGAAAGACCTCGCCGCCGATAACGAGCCCAACGCCGATCCCGGTACCGGAGCGGACAAGGACGAAGTTTGTCATCACACCGTCTTCTGTCCGCCCGATCTTAATGCGCGATTCATACATTGCCGCCGCCGTCGAATCATTTTCAACGACAACACGTATCGAATCATTGATCTGCAAGGCATCAGCGATCGCTACGTTTTTCCATCCCAGGTTTGGGGCGTAGGTGAGTTCCCTTCGCGTGAGATCGGTCATGCCCGGAACGCTGACGCCGATGCCCCGGAGCCGACGGTCGGGATTGCTTTTGTGAATTTTCTCGATGTACTCGCGGGCTGTTCGCAGAGCGGACTCAGCAGTAGACGGCGTTTCGAAATCCATTTCGTCGGCGATCTGGCCGGTCAAAGTTGTTAGGCCCACTTGCGAACGACGGACGCCGAGGTTGAGGCCGATAAAGTAATCCTCCCCATCAACGAACGACAAAACGCGAGTCTTTCGGCCCTGGATGTTCTCCTGCGTTTCGCCTATCATTCCGGCTGCGATCAGCGGCTTGACGTTCTCGGTCACGGTACTTTTGTCTATGTCGAGACGCTGCGCGATCTCGGTTCGCGAGATCGGCTGGGCGGCCCGGATCATGCGAAGCAGAAGACTTCGCTTCTTGGCAAAACTCGGAGCTTGGCCGTCGTTGTTTATGGCCGATCGGTGGTTCATAACAATGGTTTGCAAAAGGGCATTTTACACGAAAGGGTGCGTACTTACATTTAGCCGAATGCCGATCCTTATTTACACTTTGCGTAGATTGCGAGCTTGCGCGAAATTGTGACCGGATTCTCACGCTAAACTCGCGATGTACACAAAGTGAACGATGTGCCGCCTTGACTTCCGGCGAATCGAATTTCGAAATACAATAGCTCCGAAACGAAAGGAGGCATGTATGTTCCCCGATGAATCGAACCTGGATGTGAACGTTACTCTTGAATCCGAGAGGTCAGGCATTGTTGAAGAAATTCCGTTTCGGCTGCTCGTTTTAGGCGACTGGACGGCCGAAGGCCGGAGGAAAGAGCTCGGCCAAAGGCGCCCCATCGAGATCGACCGTGACAACTTCGACGACGTCATCAATGGTTTGGGTATAAAGCTTGAACTCGCGATCGGCGAAAGCACGATCGATCTTGAGTTTAACTCGCTGGATGATTTTCACCCGGACGGGCTCTACGAACGCTTGCCGTTGTTCGCTGATCTACGCGATCTGCGAAAGCGGCTAAGGAATTCCGACACCTTCAATTCCGCCGCAAGAGAAGTTCGCGAATCGCTGTCCACAGAACGGGATCTGTCAATCTCCGCCGAGCCGACCGCCGAGCCGCCGCCTCCGAGCGACGATCTGCTCGATGCAATACTTTCAAAGCCCGAAGGCGGTGCCGCCGCGCCGAAACCGGCTGTGTCATCCGACCTCTCAAGGCTCATAAGCGATATTGTCCGTCCGCATTTGATCACGGTCGATGAGAACGAGCAGGCCGCAATGGTCGCCGCGGTTGATGAGGCGATAAGCTCCGCGATGAGATCGGTCCTTCACAACCGGAGCTTCCAGTTGCTCGAGGCCGCATGGCGGGGCTTGTTTTTTCTTGTCCGCCGGACCGAGACGTCGAACGACCTTAAGATCTATATTCTGGATGTTTCGAAGGGCGAACTTGCCTCGGACCTGCGGTCTGACGACTCTATCGCGCGAAAGCTTCTTGCCGCGGGACAGAACGGCGATCCTTGGGCGGCCGTTGCGGGTAATTACGCCTTTACGCCGGATGTGGACGACATCGCCAGCCTGATCAGGATCGCAAAAGCAGGGGCCGTCTCGCGAACGCCGTTCATTTCGCACATGCGTCCTGAAATACTCGGCGTTCACTCGCTTGCAGAGGATTTCGACTCGGGCGATTGGGACCTTTCGGGCGAATCGGACGCCGGCAAGCTTTGGTCGGCGATGCGAGGGCTGCCGGAATCGCAATATCTGGGTCTGGCAATGCCGCGGTTTCTCGCTCGCCTACCTTACGGAAGCGAGACAGAACCGACGGAAGCGTTTTCTTTCGAGGAGTTTACCGATGAATTCGGCCACGATGATTACCTGTGGGCAAACGGCTGTTTCGTAGTCGCGCAGCTTTTGGCGGGAACTTTCAGTGAACTCAACTGGCAGTTCGGCCAGCAATTCATGACGGACGTCGGCGGGCTGCCATTGCACATGTACAAAAGGGATGGCCAGACTGTTTACCAGCCGTGCGCCGAGGTTCAGTTGAGCCAGAATGCCGCGGAACTGCTGGCCGATCATGGTATCATGCCCATCGTTTCGTTCAAGAACACGGACCAGGTCAGGCTCCTCCGCTTTCAGTCGATCTCCGAATCTGCGCCGACGCTGAAGGGCCGCTGGAGTTAGAGCGATAAGATGCTCCTTTCGTAAAAATATTCGCGTTGACGAATAGTTTCTGCTTTGATACTATTCGTCTATATGAATAGTTTTATCACTACAAAAGAGGCCTCCGAGAAGCTAAGGGTCAGCGTAAGGCGCGTTCAGGCCCTCATCGCGGCTGGCCGCTTGCCGGCCGAGAAGATCGGGAACAGTTACGCCATTAGGGAAACCGACTTGAGGTTGGTAAAAGGGCGGCGAAACGGGCGGCCTTCGAACGGCGAGAAATTCAAGGAAGAGAAAGACTGGAGTGCGATCATCAAGAGGTTTGCGGGCTCGCTAAAAGGCGGACCGCCCGATTTGTCTACGAATAGAAAGTATATGGAAGGCTTTGGGCGTGATAAGACAAGTAATTGGTGACACCAGCGCAATAGTTGCGATTCTGAGGCAGAACGAACGACACCATGAATGGGCTAAGAATAAGCTTCTCGAGTTACCCAAGCCTATTCTGACTTGCGAAGCAGTGATCGCTGAGGCTTGTTTTCTTCTCGGCGGACATAGAAACGGACAAGCCGCCGTTCTAGCGCGCGTTGCTGAAGGGATACTAAGTATCGAGTTCTCCCTTGGCGGAGAGATTGATCGGGTGAGAGAACTTATGAACAAGTATGCCGACGTGCCAATGTCACTTGCGGACGCATGCCTCGTGAGGATGTGCGAGATCCTAGACTCGTCGGCCGTATTTACACTCGACTCCGATTTCCAGGTCTACCGCCGGCACGGGAGACAAATGATACCGACGATCATGCCGAATGCGGCATAGACATTTGGGTTTTTAGATGTTTGACGAAAGTTTCGATGTAATAGTTATTGGAGCGGGACACGCCGGCTGCGAGGCGGCGTCGGCGTCGGCGCGCCTTGGGGCGGAGACCGCGCTTGTCACGATCAACCTTGATCTGATCGGGCAGATGTCGTGTAATCCGGCTGTCGGTGGGATCGCTAAAGGTCATGTTGTCAGAGAGATAGACGCCCTCGGCGGGATAATGGGCCGGGTGATCGACCGTACGGGGATCCAGTTCCGCCTGTTGAATCGTTCCCGAGGCCCGGCGGTACAATCGCCTCGGGCCCAGGCAGACCGCAGCCTTTACCGTACCGAGATGCGCCGCGTGCTTGAGGCGACGCCGAATCTGTATCTTCGCCAGGGCGTTGTTGTCGATTTAATTGTTGAACACAATAAGGTTATTGGCGTGGAGATGCAGGACACGCGTCGATTTGGGGCAAAAGCGGTCGTCATTGCTACCGGCACGTTCCTGAATGGAACCATTCATACCGGCCGCCGAACATTCTCGGCCGGTCGGGCTGGCGAACCTGCTTCGATCGAATTGGCGGAAGCCCTTAAGAATCATGGATTTCCGGTCGGTCGGCTAAAAACCGGAACCCCGCCCCGGCTCGACGGGCGGACGATCGATTGGGATGCCTTCGAGCCGCAACCGCCGGATAACAGGCCAGTCGCCTTCTCGTTCGCGACCGAACGAATCGAGCAGTCGCAGATCCAGTGTTTTATCGGCTATACGAGCGAGCGGCTGCATCAGACGATCCGTGACAACCTCCACCAATCGCCGCTGTATTCCGGCAAGATCAAGGGCGTCGGGCCGCGATATTGCCCGTCGATCGAGGATAAGGTAGTCAAGTTCGCGGATAAGGACCGGCACCAGCTATTTCTTGAGCCTGAAGGACATAACACGCATGAGGTTTACCTGAACGGCTTTTCGACCTCGCTTCCGTCCGCCTTGCAGCTCGATCTGCTGCGGATGATAGACGGTTTCGAGAGTGTTCAGATCATCCGGCCGGGGTACGCGATCGAGTACGATTTTGTCGACCCGCGCGAGCTGCGGCCGACAATGGCGACGACTCGGATGGAAGGGCTTTTCCTCGCTGGACAGATCAACGGAACGACCGGCTATGAAGAGGCGGCGTGCCAGGGATTCCTGGCAGGGGTGAACGCGGCGTTCTCGGTCCAGGGCCGCAAGCCGTTCACGCTTGCGCGTGACGAAGCATATATTGGCGTGCTTGCCGACGATCTGATCCAGCACGGCGTTGATGAGCCTTACCGCCTGTTCACATCGCGTGCCGAGGCCCGGCTTAAACTGCGCCATGACAATGCCGATGAGCGCCTTTCACCGAAGGGCCGCGAGATCGGCCTGGTTGGTGACGCCGACTGGGAGCGGTTCAACAGCAAACGCGATCGGATCGCCAATTTGCGGAATGTGCTTGACGGGACCCGGTTTAAGCGTTCATCCGTTGAATACGCAGGTCTTTCGCAGATTCTCGACTGCGATCTGGGCGATTCGATCTCGATTTCACAGCTATCGATGCGCCAAGGCGTAAGTCCTGAACTTGTCCACCGAATGCTGCCTGAGACAGCTCGATCTTCAGTGAGTCTCAATGAACTGGAAACAGCCCTTGCTGATTCACTGTACAGCGGATATATCGAGAAACAACGGCTTGCGACCGAGCGGGTGAACCATCATGATTCGCTGAAAGTGCCGGATAGCTTCGAGTTCAGTACGATCGGCGGCCTTTCAAATGAGATGATCGAACGCCTTGAGCGTGCCCGTCCGCAGACATTCGCCCAGGTTCGGAATATTCCCGGCCTGACTCCGGCCGCGGTCTCATCGGTTCTGGTCCACCTCACCGCCAAGAGTCCGGAGAATCGGGCAAATAACTAGTGTGGTACGTACCACATCTGGAGTCTAAGATCAATATAATTAGTGGTTTGCGTTTATTGGAGTATAGCTGACAGCTATCAGCCGGTAGCTGTCGGCCGTGCTTTATATGACCCTTAGGTCGGCGAACTACGGGTTATGGGACAATATCATCCGCAGAATGGACACGCAATCCGCTATCGTCCGGCGACGAATGTGGTACGTACCACAAAATTTTTGCGTTTGCGCGTCTTAGACCTTCTGCACCCGCCTATGCTAACTTAAAATCTTTGGATCTATATGGGCCGAATTATCGCCATCGCTAATCAAAAAGGCGGCGTTGGAAAGACGACGACCGCGATAAACCTCGCAGCCGCGCTCGCGTTGGATAAGCGAAAGGTCCTGCTCGTCGATGCCGATCCGCAAGGGAACGCGACATCGGGCGCGGGCATCGAGCGGTCCGCGAGCAGGAAAAACCTTTACCATGTGCTGATGGACGGCGAACAGATCCGCGATTTGGTCTTGCCGACCGAAATACCGACGCTTTGGGTACTGCCTTCGGACAAAAATTTGGCGGGAATCGAGATCGAATTGAGCGAATCGGAAGATCGGGCAAAATTGCTTAGAAAGGTACTCGGTGAGATACGCGACTATTTTCATTTCATCGTCATCGACTGTCCGCCGTCGCTTGGAATCCTTACGGTTAATGGACTTACGGCCGCCGATTCGCTGATAGTCCCGGTCCAAACGGAGTATTTTGCGCTCGAGGGCGTTACGGAACTATTCGAAACCCTTTCGCGTTTGAAGCGGGAGCTTAATCCATCGCTGACGATCGAAGGGCTCCTTCTCACAATGTACGACGAGCGGACGAATCTATCCGCCGCGGTGGCAAAGGATCTGCGGGACTTCTACGGCTCTCAGGTTTTCAAAACAGTGATCCCGAGAAACGTACGGCTGGCCGAGGCACCAAGCTACGGAAAGCCGATAATTCTTTACGACCCGCGCTCACGCGGAGCCGAAACCTATCTACAGCTGGCTAAGGAGGTCATAAACCATGGCTAGACAACCGCTTGGACGCGGCCTGAGCTCTCTTTTGGGTGACGAAAAGCCCAAGGATACCGTCATTGAACTGAGTCTCGACCGGATCGAGCCCAACACCGAGCAGCCTCGGACTCGGTTTGAGGAATCCGCCCTTGACGAACTGGCAAGATCGATCATATCGAACGGTATAGTCCAGCCGATCGTTGTCCGGCCGAGAGGACCGAATTACCAGATCGTCGCCGGAGAACGCCGCTGGCGGGCGGCCCAGCGGGCCGGGCTGCATAAGATTCCCGCAGTGGTTCGGGAAGTAGCTGATGAAAAACTGCTCGAACTGGCGCTGATCGAGAATATTCAGCGCGAAGAGCTGAATCCCGTCGAAGAAGCTAGGGCATACCGCAAACTTATTGATAAGATTGGACTTACGCAGGAGATGATAGCGGATCGGGTTGGAAAAGAGCGCTCGCTTGTCGCGACCTCGCTTCGACTGCTGAAGCTCCCAGACGACATCCTTGAGATGATCGAGGAAGGCAAACTGAGCGCAAGCCATGGACGGGCGCTGCTCATGACGGGCGATGCTTCGGCGCAGAGGCGGTTTGCGAAGACCATTATCACAATGGGCCTTTCGGTGCGGGAAGCCGAACGGATCGTCAAAAAAGGGATTCAACCAAGACCGCAACGCACTGATACCACAGGACTTAGCAACAAACGCGACGCAAATGTCATAACCGCCGAAACCAAACTCCGGCGAAAACTTGGCACGAATGTGAGCATCCTGCCCTCGAAAACGGGAGCCGGCGGCAAGGTCGAGATCGAATACTACACGATGGACGACCTCGATCGAATCTATCAGGTGATAATCCAAGGCGAAGCAAAGACAATGGAGGCATAATGAAACGATTGACCGAAATGGTTTCCTGCGCCGGTTGAGTGGCCAAACTCGCCCCGGGAGACCTTGCTCAAGTTTTGAGCAAATTGCCAGCACAGGCGTCGGACAATGTGATCGTCGGGTTCGAAACCTCGGACGACGCGGGAGTTTTTCGCCTCAACGACACGACGGCGCTTGTGCAGACGGTCGACTTTTTCACGCCCGTTGCTGATGACCCTGAGATCTACGGCAAGGTAGCGGCGGTAAATTCGCTCAACGACGTGTACGCAATGGGCGGGACGCCGATAAGTGCTTTATCTATAGTATGTTACCCGCAGAAGGGCGATTGGGATGTGCTTGGCAAGATACTCCTCGGCGGCCAGAAAGGGATGAACGCCGAGGGCGTTGTGGTGATCGGCGGGCACTCGGTTGATGATGCCGAGATGAAGTTCGGCTACGCAGTGACCGGCGTGATCGATCCGGACAAGGTCATTCGCAACAGCGGAGCAAAAACCGGTGATGTGCTTATTCTGACCAAACCGATCGGGACCGGGGCGATAAATACGGCAGTGAAAAAGGGTGTTGCTCGGGATTCGACGGTTGCCGCAGCCATAACGGCAATGACAACATCGGCATCGGCCGCATCTAAAGCAATGCAAGCGGTAGGTGCGAACGCGTGCACGGACATCACGGGCTTCGGCTTGCTCGGCCACGCGTACGAGATGGCTAAGGCGAGCGAGGTTACCCTTGATATACAGTCGTCGGCTGTGCCGCTGCTGCCTGATGTTCTGGAGCTTATCGCGGATGGAATGCTGACTCGCGGCGATAAGAATAATCGGGCTTATGTCGGCGAAACGGTGAGGTTTGCAGGGACCGTCAACGGAATAATGCAAAGCGCTCTGTTCGATCCGCAGACCGCGGGCGGACTTTTGGTAAGCCTGGAAGAAGAACGAGCCAGGCAGTTTCTGGAATTGCTACCGTCGGCTGTTCGGATCGGCCGAGTGACCGACAAGGGCGATCACCTGATCAACGTAAGCTAGGTATCTGCAATAGTTAGCGGGTCGTTTTGGGCAATGATTCTATTCATCTTCGAATCCATTGGCACCGCCGAACTGATAATGATCGGCATCATCGCGCTGATCTTTCTCGGCCCGCGCAAGCTGCCGGAGATCGCCCGGAAAATGGGAAAGATCATGGCGGATTTCCGAAACACGACCAGCGAGTTCAAGGAAACATGGGAGCGCGAGGTCAATTTTGAGGAAGAGGCAAAGGCCCTGCGGACGGCGATGGACGATGATCCGATTCCGCGTGAAAGACAGGAGTTCGATACCGATCGGATCGCCGCACCTGAGATCAAGCAGATCGATTCGGCCGCTTTTGACGGGGCGGCGGCAACTGACGTAGATGCTGATACGGGCGAGGTCGTCGAATCGGAAGATCGCCGACAGGCCGATGTTGTCGATACTGGTTCGGAAAAGAAAAATTGGCTTTGAGGATCGAAAGCCGTGTCGAGACGCGAACGAGTAAGCGGTCGAGGCGGCTTCGGTCCCGAACCTTTTTGAACAATGTCCGCGGCAAGCCGCTGCCCCGGAGGATCGATCGCAAACACGGATGACCGAACTGGAAACGGAAAAACAGGAAGAGCTAGGCTCGCAGATGTCGTTTCTCGACCATCTGGACGAGCTGCGTCGGAGGCTTGTAAACTCTGTCATTATTGTAGTTATCGCGTTCGTCGTTTGCTTTGCGTTTTCCGATGATATTTATAGATTTCTCTCGGTCCCGGTGATCCGGGCCCTAAATGAATCACAGCGGCGCGAGGCTCCGTTAAAAGGGTTGACCGGCGATGAAAGAGTTCTGTCATTGGCTAGTGTGAAGGCCGGCGATCGTGGGAAGTATGTTTTTGGTGAGCCTACCAAGCTCGGTACCGCGGTCGTACAACCTGGAACGTCGGTGGATGCGGTTGTCGGCACGGATTCGGAAGGCAAGCCGCTGCTTTATTCGGACGAGCCTATTTTTACGAACGATTCAGTAATTCCAAAGGGTATAGTCCTCCCGGCGGACCTTACCGGCAACGGAGCGGATGACGTAAGCGTCGGCGAGAGGCTCATAGTAACGACCGCGCAAGAGAGCTTTACGCTCTATGTCACGGTGTCGCTTTATGCGGCCATCGCACTGTCGATCCCGCTGCTCTTGCTCCAGGTTTGGGGTTTTATTTCGCCGGCCTTGTATCGTCACGAACGGGCCTATGTGACGCCGTTCGTGCTGCTTTCGAGCGTGTCTTTCGTCGGCGGGGCGGCGTTTGCCTATTACATTCTGTTTCCGCCGGCGCTCAGGTATCTGCTCGGGCTTGCGGAAGATTTCAGGCCGCTTTTGAGAGCAACCGACTATTTCGATCTTATAACGCTGATAATGCTGGCAATGGGCCTTATCTTTCAAATGCCCGCGATTACCTACGTCCTTGCCCGTATCGGGCTTGTATCGGCGTCGTTTCTTGCGAAAAGCTGGAAACTCGCGCTGATCATTATCCTTATCGTCGCTGCCGTCGTTTCGCCCACAGGCGACATCCCAAACCTGATGCTTTTCGCGACGCCGATGATGGCGCTTTATGTTGTTTCGATCGGAATTGCGTGGGTCTTCGGCAAAAAGAGGGCCGCGGCGGAAAGTGCCTGACGTTGCCGGCAACCGGAATGCAACCAAAATCAGAGCAACAGGCATCTTGAACAATTAGGCATAACTGTCTAAAATCCAAGATGTTTTCAATTGTCGATTGCGGGGTTTGGCCCGCGAATACTTAGCAGGAGTTTTTGCAGTATGTTCAAGATGAATTTGGCTCGAAATATGGCGGCCGGATTGTTGGTGGGGGCAATTGCAGCCTCGGTCGGCTTTGCGCAGGACAAGAATGATGAGCCCAGTCAGGACCCGAGCCAAAAGGCCCGTAAGGTAAAGCCCGAACTCAAAGAGGCTTATAAGAAATGGCGTAACACTGACGTTGCGTACATCATTACCAAAGAAGAGAAGCGAGCTTTTGACGCTCTCGTGACGGATGAAGAGCGTGAAAATTTCATCGAGAACTTCTGGCGTCGCCGCGATCCAAACCCGGATACGGAAGAGAATGAGTATCGCGAGGAGTATTACGAGCGAATAGCATACGCTAACCTGCATTACACATCGGGCATTCCGGGATGGAAAACCGATCGCGGACGGATATACATAGCTTGGGGCAAGCCGGATTCGGTAGAGTCGCATCCGTCGGGTGGTGTTTATGACCGGCCCAGTTATGAGGGAGGCGGCTCGACGACGACGTATCCCTTCGAAATTTGGTTTTACAGGCATCTGGACAATGTCGGTGACGGTATCGAGATCGAGTTTGTCGACCCGACCGGTACGGGCGAGTATCGCATTGCGCGAAACGCGAACGAGAAGGACGCACTTTTGATGGTGCCCGGTGCGGGCATGACCACGTTCGAGCAGCTTGGGCTGGGCGAGAAGGGCGATCGTATCTCGGGGCTTGGCCGCGGTCATTATATGCGCGAACAGGATATGCCGTTCCGCCGGCTTGAGATAATCAACAACCTCCAGCGTCCGCCGCAAGTGAAGTTTGGCGATCTTCAGACGGCGCTCAGCGATTCGGCCGTACTTTTCGACAAGGATCCGCTGCAATTTGACCTGCGTGTGGATTTCTTTCGCCAGTCGGACGACCGGGTGATAGCCGCGTTTACGGTCCAGACCGAGAACAAGGAACTCTCGTTCGATAACATTGGTGGGTTGCCGACGGCAAGGATCAACATATTCGGACGCATTACCGCCGTTTCCGGCAAACGATCTGGCATCTTCGAAGATTCGGTAACAACCAGCGCCACGACCGCGGAACTTGCGGAGATGAAGGACAGGAAGTCGATCTATCAAAAGATCATCGCGCTCACGCCGGGCACGTATAAGGTCGACGTGATCGTCCGCGACGTGGCCACCGGCAACCGCGGCATTGTAAATCAGGGCTTCACGGTCCCGAGATACGATGAGAAGAAGCTTTCAACCTCGACCCTGATCCTCGCTTCCAAGCTCAGGTCCACAAACGAACGGGACATCGGCGGTATGTTCGTTATCGGCAATGCAAAGGTCATTCCGAACCTGGCGGGTGTGTACAAGCAGGGCCAGGAGGTCGGGCTTTACATGCAGGTTTACAATGCGGGTATCGACCAAACGACGCTTCGGCCGGCAGTAGATGTCGAGTATGTTCTCTCGCGAAACGGGAAGGAGATGCTCCGCCAGCCTGAGGACTGGAGCGGCTTGAGCGACTCAGGTCAACGCCTGACCCTCGCCCGGCTTCTGCCGACCGAAGGATTTCCGCTCGGTGAATACGAGCTAAAGGTCCTCACCAAAGACCGCGTAGGCGGCCAGGTGATCGAAAATAAAGCCAAGTTCACCGTTGTTCAGTAATGCAGCTTAACTGTTCCCCGAGGCCGGCCAATTCAAGCCGGCCTCGTCGCGCTTAAGGACAGCATTTCGCACCATCGGACGGACAGAGCCGAAACTTGAGCCATCCAGTCGCGATATGATCAGATTTGGCTTATGCACGGAGTGATCCATGCACGCGAACTTGAATTGCGTTTGTGCAAGAGCTAGCGCCTTGTGACCCTGATAAGTTGCCGCTGTTTTCCTTCGCTGGTTGCGAACAGGGAATTTCCGTCGGCCGAATAGGCGACGGCCTCGCCCTGGTCGCGGGGGCCGAGGTTGATGACAGATGGCTTTTGTTTCCATATCTCGTCGAAGCTCTTTGCATCGGGCGGGAGGGAAAACTCGTAAGCCGCGAAATAATCGCAGATAACAAGCCGCTTTCCATCGGGAGCAATGCTGCCGCCGGTGAGGAAGCCATTTGGGATTGCGGGAACCGAGATGTCGGAGACCCTTTCGGGCCGCACCGTTTTCTCGACGAATGGCGGTTTCAGCTTATAAACGCCGGCCGCTCCAAAGCGGCTTTTCGTGATGACGTAAATTTCGCCGCTTACCGGATGGACCATCAGCGTTTCGGAATCGTGCGTCTCGTCAGGATAGGCGAAGGTGATCGCCTCGGCCGGAGCAGTGAGTCCTGCCGTCTTCTTCGTAGTGCCCGAGCCGCTCGTGGGCACTTTCGGTTCGGCTACCCGATAGATCGTGTGCTCGGTCCGCGGGTTTTTGCGCTGGTTTCCGATGTCGCCGATGTAGAGGAAACAGTTGCCTTCCGGGTCTTTGTACAAGCCCATATCTTCCCAATCTACGTTCTCCGTTTCTGCAACCTTCCATGTGCCGAGGCCCTTTCCCTTCCCGTCGAGGGCGAAGAGATACGGCCCTTCCTCTGAATCATTGTGTGTCCACAGAGTATCCGGCTGACATTGTGAGGCCACAAGGCCGCTGCTTTCATTGATCTCGGATGATTCAACCCGTCCGGCGGTTTGCGGCTCTGAATACGGAGATGTTTTATCTTGATAATCTGGAGGCTCGCCGCCGCTCACCAGGCTGTGGGTGCAGTTCGCGGTGCACATCATCAGGACACCGAGTATGACAAGCAGAAAAAATTTGGTTATATTCGTGTACGGCATACTCGCTCAGTTAATGAGCATTATAACGCACAGCCTTCCGCGGTTGTTCCAAACATTCTCCATGAGATATTCGTATTGCCATTGGGTTTGACCAAGATGATAGTTGGAACTGAATGGCTGATCGAGGCCCACGATTGTGATCGCGACGCCCTGCGCGATGAGGCGGCGCTGCGCGGAGTATTCCTTCGCATCATTGATGAACTGGGCCTTAAGGCTGTCGGCGACATCTGGCACAAGTTCCCCGGTATGGGAGGCGTGACAGGCATGGTCGCTCTGACGGAATCACATCTTGCCTGCCACACTTATCCCGAACACGGCATTGCCACGTTCAATCTCTATTGCTGCCGCACGCGGCCCGAGTGGGATTGGGAAAGGCATTTGAAGGAGATGGTTGGTGCCGGCGAAGTTAAGGTTATCAAGATCGAGCGGGGCAGCAGCCGATCGGACCTTAAAGAATTTGAAATGTCGGATCCTAGATCTCAGATATCGGATGTGAGAGCTGAAATTGACGAAGATGCCCCGGAAAAGAAATTTCAAATTGCCGGAGGTGACAACTGAGCGTGCTCCAGGCAAACTGCCCCTCGTGCGGCGGCCCGGTCGAGTTCAAGGCGGGGTCGACGATCGTACTCGTTTGCCCTTTCTGTCGGTCGGCACTTGCTCGGACGGACCGTGGGCTGGACGACCTAGGGAAGGTGGCCGAAATTGCCGAGTCCGAATCGCCGCTCAAGCTTGGGTTGAAGGGCACTTACAACGGTCACCGCTTCGAGTTGACGGGCCGGGCGCAATTGCGTCATTCGATGGGCGGGACCTGGGATGAATGGTACGCAACATTCTCGAACGGCTGGGTTGGCTGGCTGGCTGAGGCGCAGGGGAAATTTTATCTGACGTTCTATCAGCCACTGCCTGAGGGCCGCGTGCTGCCCTCATTTGAAGCGCTTCAGATCGGGCAGATCGTTCAGGAGATCCCGGCACAGACGGGAATGATCGTCGCCGAGAAAGGGGTGGCCACCTCGGTCGCGGCCGAGGGCGAGATACCGTATAGCCTGGTTCCTAACGAGGAAAGCCGTTACGCCGATCTTACTGGCAAGAACAACGCATTCGGGACCATCGACTACAGCATGGACCCGCCGTGGGTCTTTCTCGGCAGCCAGGTCACATTGGCCGACCTGGGCCTGGCGGATGCTCGCCCGGCCGAACGAAAAGCTCGAACGGTTTCCGCCGCGGCGATGGGCTGCCCGAATTGCGGCGGGCCGCTGACGCTGACGGCTCCGGACAAGACCGAGCGCGTTACCTGTCCGAACTGCAATTCGCTGCTCGATGTAAACCAGGGCAACCTCTCTTACCTGAAGGCCCTGAGGCCGACACAGGCCGATACGAACTTCGTTCTTCCAGTTGGAGCGGTCGGTACATTTCCTGGTGACATTAAATTTCGTATCATCGGCGCGGTCGTCCGCAGTGTGCAGATCGAAGGGGTTCATTATTATTGGCACGAATATCTGCTCTACAACCCATCGATCGGTTTCCGCTGGCTGGTGCACTCGGACAATCACTGGAACTTCGTCGAGTCGGTCAATCCGGCTGAGGTCGAAGCCGCGATGGGCAGCACGCTGTTTACCTCCGTGCCGACCGCGATCAATTACAACGGCAGAAAATTCAAGATATTTCAGGATGCGCCGGCGACGGTCGAATACGTAAAAGGCGAATTCTATTGGCGCGTCGAGCAGGGCGAGACCGTCCGAGCGATCGACTATGTCTCGGCCCCGCTCATGCTGTCTGAGGAGATAACGGCGAACGAGGTGAACTGGTCCGCCGGTACCTATATGACGAACGCCGAGGTCGAAAAGATCTTCGGCGTCAAGGATCTGCCGAAACCGTGGTCGGTCGGGCCGAACCAGCCGTTCACCGGACGGTTTTATTACACCTGGGGAGCGTTGCCGCTGCTTTTACTGTTTGTGGTCGCAATATTTTTGATCCCGTTCACCGGATTGTCGAGCCGCGTCCTCGACCAAACCATCACGCTTCCCCCAATGGTGAACGCGACAACCCCGCAGATCGCATTCAGTGAGCCGTTTGATCTGAAATCGAATCGGAATGTGAAGATCTCGGCATCGGCGCCCGTGGACAATTCTTTTGTCGAGCTTGATGTCGACCTTGTCAATCAATCGAGTCAGGAAGTGGAATCGGTTGTTATCCCGATAGAATACTATCACGGCACTGACAGCGACGGTGCGTGGACGGAGGGAAGCCGTTCGCAGGATGCGACGCTCGGATCACTCCCGGCCGGAAAATACACGCTTCGTGTGTCGGGCACGTGGAAAAATTCTAATCAGCCGATGCCGGTTGCCGTGCGCGTGGAGCAGGGTGTGGTCCGCGGCGTTAATTTCATCTGTGCCCTGATCGTGCTGGCGATAGTGCCGATCATCGGGTTATTTCGGAAGTTTACCTTCGAATCGTCGAGGTGGAAGGACAGCATGTTCGGTTCGGGTTCAGACGATTCAGGGGACGACTCCGAGTAGTCAGGCATATGACGCGAGAGATCGTTCTTTTTCATCTTTTTCTTCTTCTTCCGTGGTAAATGCTTTCTCTTAACCACAGAATAGGAGGAACAAGAAGAAGAAACACGGCCGGAAGAAAGGGTCTTGCTATGTTGAAAAAACTTTATCTGATATTCGGAATGGGCGTGCTGATCCTGTATTCGGCTTCGGCGTGGTTCGGCTGGGAACTCGCAAACTCTGGCAGCAGGTCGCGGCTGGGGATGCCATTCATTTATACGGGTTTTCGTGGAGGAAAATAGATGTCGAACAATTTCTTGAGTCCCGCTTTCGGAATGGTCGTCAAGCTCGAACAGTTGGTTGAGGTGCTCATCACCACGCTGGTCTTCGTCTTCATCGGCCTTGTTATTTTCTGCGTCGCTTATGGAATACTGAGCCGCGTGTTCCACATTCATAAAGAGATAGAGGAAGATCAGAATACAGCTCTCGGCATTGTCATCGGCTCGATCATGATCGGCCTTGCGATCATCATCGCGGCGGCGATACAAGGCTGATCGGGATTCGAACAAGATAGGCAGGATCAGCAGGATATTGCTTTTTTGAATCCTGTCCGTCCTGTGCATCCTGTTGGGATTTCCGAAATGAAAACGCCCTTACTTTTCCTCAACGTCATCATCATTGCCACGTGCGGCCTGATATACGAACTGCTGGCCGCAACCGTTTCGTCATACGTGCTTGGCGATTCGATAACGCAGTTCTCCCTCATCATCGGCGTCTACCTTTTTGCGATGGGCGTCGGGTCGTATCTCTCGCGGTTCGTCGAAAAGAACATCGCGGAAAAGTTCATCGACATTGAGCTCGGCGTTGCGGTTGTTGGCGGCCTTTCAGCACCGCTGCTGTTCCTTACGTTCGCGTACGTTTCGTATTTTGGCATTATCCTTTACACAATGGTGTTCATCATCGGTACGCTCGTCGGGCTCGAGATACCGCTGCTGATGCGTATTCTAAAGGATGAGCTGGATTTTAAAGACCTTGTCTCGCGCGTTCTCGCCCTCGACTACGTCGGGGCCCTTGTCGCATCGCTGCTCTTTCCGATACTTCTGGTCCCCAAACTCGGACTCAATCGCACCTCACTTCTTTTCGGAATGCTGAACGCGGGCGTCGGCTTGTGGGCGACATGGCTGCTGGACCCGCTGATCAAGGACAAGAAGCTTGTGCTTCTGCGGGTGAAAGGCTTTATCGTCGTGATCATTCTGGCGATCGCCTTTATCAAGGCCGATCGGTTGACCACGCTGGCCGAAGACGGATTGTTCATGGACAACATCGTCTATGCCAAAAGCTCGCCTTACCAGCGGATCGTTATCACAAAGGGCAAAACGGGGCACGCGCTTTTCCTTAACGGCAACCTTCAGTTCAACTCATTTGACGAATACCGATACCACGAGGCGCTGGTCCATCCGGCCTTTGCGGCATACGACGGCGAGCCAAAGCGCGTTCTTGTTCTCGGTGGCGGTGATGGATTGGCGTTGCGTGAGATCTTAAAATATCGGTCTGTCGAAGCGGTACAACTTGTAGATCTCGATCCGATGATGACCGGCCTGTCGAAAGATTTCCCAGCCCTCGCAGAACTCAATCATCACTCATTCGACGACCCGCGCGTTTCCGTTACCAACGGCGACGCTTTCGTTTGGCTCGACACGACCGATGCCGCGAACTTCGACATCGCGATCGTCGATTTTCCTGATCCGAACAACTTTGCGCTTGGCAAACTTTACTCTACGCGGTTCTACAACCTGCTAAAGCAAAAGCTAAAGCCCGACGCTTCGGTCGTCGTCCAATGTACATCGCCGCTAATCGCCCGCCGCTCGTACTGGTCGATCATAAGAACTCTCGAAGCCTCGGGATTTATTGTCAAACCGTTTCAAACAACGGTCCCGAGCTTTGGTGTCTGGGGCTATGCACTTGCAAAAATGCAGCCGTTTGACCCGCCGCGGAAACTGCCGGCGGTCGAAATGAAATTCTTGAACGAGACATCGTTCGCATCCCTCTTCAATTTCCCGTCCGACATGCTGCGGCCTGAAGGAGAGATCGAGATAAACAGGCTCGATAACCAGGCGCTCGTCAGATATTACGAGACTGAGTGGCGGCGGTTTGAATAGGATCCGGGATGGTTTTCCCGCTCATCGAGCGCACTGGCGTTGCGCTTTAGCCCGGCGAGTTTGGCACGCTTTATCGCCGAACAGCGGAAGCGTTCCGCGTATTCTTCGTGTTCCATCGCGGCTATTGTTTCAAGATCAACCGACGTTTCTCCGTTCCGCGGCTGAAAGGCCCGTTCCTCGCTCGGCTTCTCAAACCGGTTCCATGGGCAAACGTCCTGGCAGATATCGCAGCCGTACAACCAGCCGTCGAGATTTTCGGCTATTTCCGGCGGCAACTTTTCATCGCGCAGTTCGATCGTGGCGTACGAGATGCACTTTCGCGAATCGACAACGTAAGGCTCGACGATAGCCGACGTTGGACAGGCGTCGATACATTTTGTGCAAGTGCCGCAATGGTCGGCGACCGGTTCCGTATCGTACTCCAGTTCCAGATTCAACAGGATCTCGCCCAGAAAGACCCACGACCCATGGTCCTGTGTGATCAGGTTCGAATGCTTACCAATCCAACCAAGGCCCGCGCGCGCTGCCCAGGCCTTATCCATGATCGGTGCTGTGTCCACGCATACCTTGCCGTCGGCGGCCGGCTCTTCGGCCCGGATCCACTCCAGCAGGCTGGTCAGCTTACTTTTCACAACGTCATGGTAATCGTCGCCCCAGGCGTAGCGTGAGATCTTTCCGGGTTTATCATGGTGATGCGGAGTAAAGTAGTTGACCGCGGCGGCAATGACGGTCTTTGCGGGCGGGAACAAGATGCGCGGATCGATTCGCTTCTCAGGATCGCGCGCCATCCAGAGCATGTTGCCTTGGCGGCCATGGGCGAGCCATCTGAGCAGTTCCGAGCCTTCGGGGCCAAGCTCGCGCGCCGGTGCGAAGCCGACTTTGATGATACCAAGTTCGCGGGCTTGTTCCCTTATTTTTGCCGACAGCAACGCCATTGGAAAATTATCCGTCAGGCGAGACGAAAAGGAAATCAGCCTACCGAACATTTGATGGCTTAACAAGGAATGGCGAAATAATCGGCTGCGGTTGTCACCGCTTCTGACAAGAACCTTCGAGTATGGCAAAATCGTAGATAATGCCTGAGTTTCCGGACAAAGATACCGATGTTCTGACAGAGAGCAAGACAAAGCTTGAGAAGCCCAAGCTCTATAAGGTCCTGCTCCACAATGACGATTTCACAACAATGGAATTCGTCGTATTCGTGCTCGAATACGTCTTTATGCGGGATGCAGCCGAATCCGTCGCGATCATGCTGAAGGTACATAACGAAGGTCTGGGCCTGGCAGGGATTTACCCCTACGAGATCGCGACAACGAAGGCCGAAAAAGCGATGAACCTTGCAAAATCGAGGGAATATCCGCTTTTGTGTACTGTGGAGGCGGAATAGTAGTTTGATGATTCTTGCAGAACCATGAGCAATATGAGAAGATGTCATGTGGCAGTGTGCCACATATCGCTATGCCGCCAATAAGAGAGAAAACATCGCGAGAATACAGCCGCTTGAATGTCAGAATTTCGCCACAAATAAAGGAACGTATTCAACGGGCAGCGCATATTCTGGGGCAGGACCTGACCGAGTTCGCCTCAAACACGCTCAATCAACACGCGCGGGAAATAATCGAGAATCATGATCAGATTCTACTCTCGGAGAAGGATTACGGTTTCTTTCTGGACGCTTTGAACAGGCCGGCGCGGGCACCGTCTAAACGCTCGATGAAGGCATTGGAAGGGTACAAGCGAATGCTCAAGTAGCTTGCTGTATGAATATCGTGCCGTTAAGCCGCGAACACGATCGCAAGAAGTTTGATTGCGGTGACGAGACAGTAAATTCTTTCTTGCAGAAGGGTGCGTTGCAGGATCAGGAAAATCGACTGAGCAGGACTTGCGTCCTCATTGACGAGACGAAGGACCCAAAGCGGATCGTAGGATTTCATACACTTCTGCTGACGGTCGTCGACCAGGAAAAGATACCGGGCGACCGGCCCAAGATCAGACGAAAGATTCCAGTCGTCTTGATAGGACAACTCGGGGTCGATCTTGAATTTCAAGGTCGGAAAAATGGTGAGTTGCTCCTTACCGATATTGAAGTGCGCGTTGCGGAGGTAGCCAGGACCGTCGGAGTTCGCTGTCTGATGCTTGATGCGAGATCTGAGCGCCTTGCTGCTTGGTACGCAATGCGCGATTTTGAGAGGTTCCCGGACAGTTTAAGGATGTTCAAGAGCCTGCAAGCAATTCGGCGGCTTGTGGATGCAAACTGAACAGCCTTAATATCGAGGTCCTCTCTCTGGCATCGGATTTGTGTTAGTATTTAGTAGAACATGCGGAGGCCATCGCCCATTATAAATGAAATAAAAGGGACTGAGTTCAACATTAGTTGAGCGGTGGCGAGAATTTACTTCGACAGAGTCCCAAGCTAACGAATTGCTTGGGACTCTTTTTGTCCAAATGACCGAACCGTTAGACCTAAAAAAAACCGTAAACCTGCCGAAAACGAACTTTGCGCAGAAGGCCAATCTGGGCCAAAGCGAGCCGGCACGTTTGAAGAAGTGGCAGGAAGCCGATCTGTATAACAAGATAGCCGAAGCTCGAAAAGGGCGAGAGAAATTCATTCTCCACGACGGCCCGCCGTATGCGAATGCCGATATTCACATCGGCACGGCGTTGAACAAGATACTTAAGGATTTCGTCGTCAAATCGCGCTCGATGATGGGCTATGACGCGCCTTATGTCCCGGGCTACGACTGCCACGGGCTACCGATCGAGACTCACGTTGAGAAGAAACTGGCCGAAAAGGGCAAGAACAAGGCAGACATTCCCGTTGCCAGCTTTCGCCGCATCTGCCGCGAGCATGCCTCGACGGCGATGAACAACCAAACTCGCGATTTCAAGCGGCTGGGCATTCTTGGCGAGTGGGACAACCCGTATCTGACAATGTCGGCGGAGTATGAATCTTCGACGGCTCGACTGTTCGGCCGCTTTCTCGAACGCGGATACATCTATAAGGGGCTGCGGCCGGTCTACTGGTGCATCCACGACCGGACGGCGTTGGCCGAGGCCGAGGTCGAATATAGGGAACACGTTTCACCGTCCGTCTATGTAAAATTCCCGATGAAGACTGACCCGGCGGAGATCGATCCGGCATTGGCGGGCAAGAATGTCTTTATCGTCATCTGGACAACCACGCCATGGACACTGCCCGCAAATATGGGCATTACTGTGCATCCAGACTTCGACTACTCGGCGATTATCGGAACGCGGACGCCTTCATCCGCAACCGCGTCCGAACCAGATAAAGCGGAAGAAGTGTACATTGTAGCGACTGAGCTCGTGAATAGTCTTGCTCCGCTCATTGCGGACGCAGGCGTTCGCGTTACTGAGATCGCGCGGTTTAAGGGCAAGAAGCTCGACCGAATGGAAGCCAAGCACGCCTGGCTTGACCGAACTTCACTGATAATGAACGGCGAGCATGTAACACTTGGCGAAGCGGACGCCGAGGTTCAGCTTGACGTGCGGTTTGAAAATAAGGCATCGGCAAAGGCGGGAACCGGAGCGGTGCACACCGCGCCCGGCCACGGTGGCGATGATTTTCATATTGCAAAGCAATACGGCCTTGAGATCTACAATCCAGTCGATTCCGCAGGGCGATTTACTTCCGAGGTTAAGCACTGGGCCGGCGAGGATATATTTGAGGCGAACCCGAAGATCGTCGAATTTCTTCGGGAGTGCGGGATGCTTGTCCATTCCGAAAGCTACGAGCACCGATATCCGCACTGCTGGCGGTGCAAGAACCCTGTGGTTTTCCGGGCGACGCCGCAGTGGTTTATCTCAATGGATGAGGTACACGGTGAAGAATCAATAAATGGGCTTCGCGATAAAGCTCTTTTAGAAATTGAAAGCGTTAAATGGCATCCGGCGTGGGGCGAGGGCCGAATGGCGAACATGTTCAAGGGCCGTCCCGACTGGTGCGTGTCGCGTCAGCGGTCGTGGGGTGTGCCGATACCGGTTTTTTATTGCCAGGCTTGCGATGAAACGATCGCTGATCCAAAGATCGTAGATCACGTGGCAGACATTTTTGCAGAGGAAACCGCGGATGCGTGGTATGCACGGCCTGAAAGCGAGTTGCTTCCGGAAGGCTTTGAATGCCCGAATTGCGGCAGCACCGATTTCCGCAAGGAAACGGACATTCTGGACGTGTGGTTCGATTCGGGGTCAAGCTGCGTTGCGGTTTTAGAGACACGCGGCGACACGCTGCGGTTTCCGGCTGACGTTTATCTCGAAGGCGGTGACCAGTATCGCGGCTGGTTCAACTCCAGCCTTAGCTGCGGCATTGCGGCACACGATACGGCGCCGTATAAACAGGTTGTCACGCACGGATGGGTCGTCGATGGCGAGGGCAAGAAGCAGTCGAAATCGCTTGGCAACGTAACCGCTCCGCAGGAGATCATCGACAAATCCGGTGCGGAGATATTGCGGCTTTGGGCGGCGGCTGTCGATTACACCGAGGATATTCGCTGTTCGGACGAGATCCTGGCTCGCGTTGTTGATTCATATCGCAAGTTTCGCAACACGCTGCGGTACGCGCTCGGAAATCTTGAAGGCTACGACAACGCAGCAGAAGCCGTTGACGAGGATGAAATGCTGTCGATAGACCGCTGGGCGCTCGCGAGTCTTGAGGAAGTTACCGCGAAAGTGCTGGCGGGATACGAGGCGTACGATTTTCAGGCCGCCTACGGTGCCCTTTATCATTTCTGCACGGTAACGCTGTCGGCCCGGTACTTCGACATCATCAAAGACCGGCTTTACATCTACGCCCCGCGTTCGAAAGAACGGCGTTCCGCGCAAACGGCGCTTTATCGGATAACCGACGCTCTTTGCCGCCTGCTTGCGCCGCTTCTTGCGTTTACGTCGGACGAGGCATGGGAGAACATACCAGGCCAAACAACGCCGTCGGTGCACCTGGCCGAGTTTCCAAAGGGAACCCCGGCGTCTGGCCGGCAAGGGGCGCTTCTTTCCGATTGGGAACGGATCTTCGCCATACGCGACGAGGTGCTCAAAGCGCTGGAAGAGGCTCGGATTGCGAAACAGATCGGCTCGTCGCTGGAGGCAAAGGTTATCCTGACGACCGACGCTGGAACGACGCGGTTCCTGCTCGACTATTTCGACCAACTCCGCTACATCTTTATCGTCTCGCAGGTTGAGGTTCGAGAGGGCGATGCGATGAAGGTCGAGGTCCAAAAGGCCGACGGGCAAAAATGTGAACGATGCTGGAATTATTCCACCCGCGTAGGCGAGTTTGAAAGCTATCCGACCGTCTGCGAAAGGTGTATCGAGGCATTGAGTGAGATCGAAAAGGCCGCAGTGGCTTAGATGAACTAAAAATGAACAAACTTTTTTATGGAGATAACCTTGACGTACTGCGGGAACACATTCCTGACAACTCGGTAGATCTCATTTATCTTGACCCGCCGTTCAATAGCAAACGCGACTATAATGTTCTATTTAGTGAGCAGGACGGCACCCGGGCGGCCGCCCAGATAAAAGCCTTCGGGGATACGTGGGAATGGAATACGTCATCCGCCGCTGCGTATCAGGAAGTTGTCGAACACGGCGGAGCAGTCTCGTTGGCAATGCAGGCCTTTCGCACTCAACTTGGCGGCAATGATGTCCTGGCATATCTGTCCATGATGGCTCCGCGGCTGATCGAACTGCACCGCGTACTAAAAGATACGGGCAGTATTTTTCTGCATTGTGATCCGACAGCCAGCCATTACTTAAAACTCCTAATGGATTCGATCTTCGATCCGAAGAATTTCATCAATGAGATCATTTGGCACTATCGAAAATGGCCTGCGGGGAAGTTCACATTTCAGCGAAACCATGACGTGATCTTTTTCTACTCAAAGTCGGGTTCCAAAGGAAGAATCTTCAATCAGCTCTTCATGGAACGGGCCGAATCAACGCTTAAACGGTTCGGCACGGCAAAGATCATTTCGGGGCATGACGAAGAAGGAAACCGAGTCCCCTCGGAAATGGCAGATGAGGAATCCGCCGGAGTCAGGATGGACGACGTTTGGAATATTGGACGCGTTCCGCCCGTCAAGCAGCTTTATCCGACGCAGAAGCCTTTACCCCTTCTTGAACGAATTATTGAAGCTTCGACAAATGAAGGCGATCTGGTACTCGATCCGTTTTGCGGCTGTGGCACCGCAGTAATTGCGGCTCAGGGAATGGGTCGGAAATGGGTTGGTATCGACATTACTCATCTTGCCATAGGCCTAATTAAACACAGGCTTGAGGGATCATTCCCTTGTATTGCAGGTTACAATGTGTACGGTGAACCGGTATCGCTGCCAGATGCGGAGCAGCTTGCGGCCGAAGACCGTTATCAGTTCGAAGCCTGGGCTCTTGGCTTAGTCGGAGCACGCATCAACGAAAAGAAGAAGGGCGCGGATAAAGGAATCGACGGGCGGCTGTTTTTCCACGATGATAAGGATCCCAGTTCGACAAAACAGATCGTTCTTTCGGTCAAATCTGGAAAGATCCCGGCTAATCACATCAGAGAGGTGCGCGGAGTGATCGACAGAGAAAATGCGGCAATTGGTGTCCTTCTGACTTTGCAGGAGCCAACAAAACCTATGCTGCGCGAATCAGCGGACGCAGGGTTTTATAACTCACCTTGGGGAAGCAAGCATCCTCGGCTCCAAATCCTTACGATTAAAGACTTACTGGAGGATAAGCGCATTGATTATCCGCGTACAAACGCGAATGTGACCTTGAAGAAGGCAGACAGGTATTCCCGAAGGGAAGAGAACAGGAGTCTGTCGTTTTCGGATGAGGATTAGGCGGGGAAAGCGGTTTTTCCAGACTAGACCACGGAGTTCCAGCCCATTTCCCGAAGCGAACGAATAGATGCAGGATTTTCCGTCAATCGTATCTACGCCCCGCTCGGCATACGCCGAGGCGCTCAGGTTCTTTAACGGTGAGGGTATGCTGAATGACGCGCTTGGCCGGCTCGCTGCGGACCTTGACTCAAAAAACATCGATTATGCCGTTATCGGCGGAATAGCCCTTAATCAGCACGGGTTTCAGCGGTTGACCGTTGATATCGACATCCTGCTTAGCGTCGAGGGACTGGAGAGATTCAAGAATGAACTGGTTGGGCTGGGCTACCGACCGGCATTCGAAGGAGCCCGAAAGAAGTTCCAGATCACGCGCGAGAACATTCCACTGGAAATAATAACTTCCGGCGAGTATCCGGGCGACGGAAAGCCGAAACCAGTCGTTTTTCCCGACCCGAAGCAATTCGCGGTCGAGATAGATGGCGTTAAGACGATCTCACTTGAAAAACTGATCGAACTCAAACTCGCGTCGGGCCTGACCGCGCCGCACAGGTTGAAAGACCTCGCGGATGTTCAGGAGCTTATCAAGGTAAAGGATCTCGATAAAGGATTTGCGGAGAAACTTGATCTATCCGTTCGGGCCAAGTTCATCGAATTGGCCGAAGCTGTCGCTGCGGCCGGCGACGAACTTAGTTGATGCTTAACGCGTAATAGGCTGTCTATGAAATACTTGTCTTTGATATTCGTGTTCGTAGCCGTTTTATCGATCGGCGGCCATGCCCAGACGTCGGAAAAGGATGCGGTGCGCGTGCCGCTTGAAAATTACATCAAAGCACATGCGACCGGCGATCCTGAGTATGCTCGGAAGGCGTTCCACACGGAAGGGAATATGACCTTCGTGCGCGACGGCAAATTTATGAGCGAGACGTTCGATTCGTTCATCAAACGGGCCTTTACAGGTAAGCCCGCGGCGGACGAGGATAAGCGAAAGAGCGGACGCCGGATCGAGAGTGTAGTCGTGGCGGGCGATGCGGCGATGGCGAAAATAGTTTTGGATTATCCGACGGTTAAATTTGTCGATTATATGACGCTGCTGAAAATTAACGGCGAATGGAAAATTGTCAATAAGTCGTTCCACGCCGAACGAAAGCAGGCTCCATCGAAAAGCCAGTGAACAAAAGGGACATCATTTGGAAAATAGCCTACCTCGCCATCGCCGGTGGGGTTTTTATGGTTGATCAGGCAACCAAGGCCTGGGCGGTGCGACGGCTGCGTTTTGGCGATGATGTGAACATCATTCCCGGATTTTTGAATTTTGCTTACGCTCAGAATACCGGCGTTGCCTTTTCTATGCTGGACGACCATGGCAGCACGGGCCGTTGGGGGCTGTCCATCGTCGCCCTGATCGCCGGTGCGCTTGTAGTCTATTTCTTCTGGAGAACGCCTCGCAGTGATGACCGAATCCTCGGCGCGCTCGCTTTGCTGCTCGCAGGGATCGCCGGGAATGTGACCGACCGCCTGCGGCTCGGGTTCGTGATCGATTTTATCGACGTCCAGTTCGGCTCGTGGCATTACCCGACGTTCAATGTCGCCGACATGGCCATCGTAACCGGCGCCGGATTGATGATCCTTGATATGTTTTTGAGTAAGAGAAGGCAGCAGGCTGAAACACGACCGGTAGGGAGTGTGCCTGCGGATCAGAACCGCGAGCGGTAGCGACCGGCCTCTTCTTAGTCGGGCGTCGGAGACCGATCGCTACCGCTCGCGGTTCTGACAAGCGTATGTACCCTGAACTTTTCCGCATCGGCAGTTTTCCCGTTACCAGCTACGGCCTGTGGCTGGCGTTTGGGATGCTACTGGCGCTATTTGTCGCGTCGCGGCTGGCGGCGAAGGACGGCTTGCCGCGCGAGCGGATATATGATCTTGGGCTTTGGACGCTGCTCGGCGGCCTGTTGGGGTCCAAGCTTCTGATGTTCTTTGTCGATGACAACGTGGACGTTTTCTCGCTCGACTTTCTTCGTTCGGGCGGAGTGGTTTACGGCGGGATCATAGGCGGGTTTCTGGCGGTAGCCTTCCTCGTTAGGTTCTATAAGCTTCCTTTCTGGAAGGTGACCGACGCGTTCGCACCCGCGGTCGCGCTTGGACAGGCCTTCGGACGCCAGGGCTGTTTTGCCGCCGGATGCTGTTGGGGGAAACCGACCGACTGGTTCTGGGGTGTTCACTTTACCGAGGCCGGCCACGAATACACTGGCGTCCCGATGTTCGGGCCTAGCGGAGAAGAGCTTTTCCTCCACCCCACGCAGCTTATCGAATCGTTCGTAATGCTCGTCGTTTTCGGTTTTCTATTTTGGCTCCACCGCCGCAAGAAGTTCGATGGCCAGGTATTGATCGCTTACGGCATTATCTATTCGATCTTCCGATTCTCGATCGAGTTCATTCGCGACGATCCGCGTGGCGATCTTTTCGGCCTGACCTCAATGACCGGCCTCTCTACATCGCAGATAGTGAGCCTTTTCGTCGCTGCCGCATCGGTCGTTTTTATGATCTGGCGGCTGCGAAGGGCGGAAACACGAGCGGTAGCGAGTGGGCCTCTTGATGAGTGATCTTTTGCAGGGCACACTCCCTACTGGTCGTGTTTCCGGATGTTATGCCGCCAGTCCACGATTCTACGATCATCACCGTTGACGCGGCCGATACGGGCAAGCGTCTCGATGCCTTCCTTGCGGAACGGATCGAGGGTTGGTCCCGTTCACGGCTGCAGAAAGTGATCGATAGCGGTGACGCTTTGGTCGATCAGAAACCGTCAAAAGCATCGTATAAACTGCGCGCCGGTGACGAGATCGACATTGACCTGACCGAAGAGCCAACCGCCCGGTTCGAGCCTGAAAACATACCGCTCGATGTCGTTTTCGAGGACGAGTACCTCGCCGTCATCAACAAGCCGGCCGGAATGGTCGTGCATCCGGGAGCCGGTGTGCAATCCGGCACGCTAGCGAATGCGATCGCGTGGCACTTCAACACTCCAGGCTCCCCTCCTTACCAAGGAGGGGTGGCAGCCGCTTCGGCTGACGGGGTGGTTCTTGATGCCTCCAACACTCAGCGTTCCGAAGAACCACGAACCACCGGGCACCCCTCCTTTCCCAAAAAGGGGAGCGGGAGGCCGCCTAAAGGCGGGACCCCAAACGAATACCGCGTCGGCATTGTCCATCGCCTCGACAAAGACACGTCGGGCCTGATCGTTATCGCAAAAGATGAGCAAATCCACGAGGCGCTTGCTGAACAATTTCGCCGCCGAACGGTGTTCAAATCCTACGTCGCGCTTGTCCACGGCGGCCCGCGTGAGAACTCTGGCACCATTGATAGGCCCATCGCCCGCGATCGCTGGCACCGGACAAAAATGACCGTCGCCGCCAACGGCAGAAACGCTCTTTCAATGTGGAAAGTACGGCAGCGCTTCGAGAAATTTACCCTGCTCGAAGTCGAGATCAAAACTGGCCGCACCCATCAGATACGCGTCCACTTGGCGTCGATCAATCATCCGGTCGTCGGCGACTCAACTTATAACGAAGGCCGCGATAACACAATACCGAATGCCGAGATCAAAAAGGCGGTGGAGAAACTCGGACGGGTTTTTCTGCATGCCTCGAAGCTTTCTTTCACTCATCCGAAAACCGGCGAGCAGCTCTCGTTTAGTTTGTCGATGCCGGAGGAGTTAGATCGTTTTTTGGGCGTGATTTCTTAACAGAACGACTTCACGCCGGGCACTAAGTCTGCGGAGCAGACGCGATATTCGTAGCTACAGGTGAAGCGAAGTGAAACCTGTAGTAAGGTAGGAACATGGATCGAAGCGTGTGAAACACGCGGAATATATCGCCTGTTTAACAGGCTCGTACCACGGTAACGGCTGGAACCCCACGTTCCGTTTCATTCCACGTGGGGCTAACGTTATTTCGTCTGCTTCGCAGACTGAGCTTTCGCCAGACCACTCGAAAAGTTATGAGATCAATCGCGTCTATATTACTGGCTGTATTTTCGTTTGTCGCATTTTCCTCCGCTCAGTTTAACGAAATCAATATCATTCCACAGCCCGCCGATTATGAGCGGAGAGAGGGCACATTCGTACTGAGCCGGAAGACCAAGATCGTCGTGACTCGGCCCGGATTTGTGCAGAGCGCCGAGGTACTGCGTGAAGAGATCTTTCGTCGTTACGGATTCAAACTGAAAATAACAAACAAGCCGCAGAGAAGGAACTTTATTCTTTTCGACCTTGTTGGGCAGGGTTACGCCGCACTTAGAGAGAAAGGCGAATACCATTTGGTCGTCGAAGACCAAGCCGTAAGAGTTATGGCGGGTTCTGAGGGCCAGTTTTACGGAATACAGACCTTATTGCAAATCATGCCCCCGGAATCCGAAGGCACCATAAAGATCCACGCTGCAACTATCTATGACGGTCCCCGATTCGCCTACCGCGGCATGCATCTTGATGTAAGCCGTCATTTCCAGCCCGTCGAATTCGTAAAGAAGTACATCGACCGGATGGCTCAGTTTAAGTTCAACACATTTCACTGGCATCTGACCGACGATCAGGGCTGGCGGATCGAGATAAAGAAGTATCCGAAGCTTACTACGGTCGGGCAATACCGGAGCGAATCGCACATGGGACCATATTCTCCGATCTTCAAAGGCGACGGGCGTCCGGTCGAGGGCTTCTACACCCAGGAACAGATCAAGGACGTTGTCGCGTATGCTAAGGCACGACACATCACGGTCATCCCCGAGATCGAACTCCCCGGCCACGCATCGGCGGCACTCGCGGCATATCCGGAATTAGGAAAAGGCTGCGCCGCACCCGATTACAAATTCGAAGTAAAAAAGACTTGGGGCATCTTCAAAGAGGTCTTTTGCCCGACCGAGGAAACTTTCAAGTTCCTCGAAAATGTGCTCGATGAGACGATCAAGCTGTTTCCCGATTCGCCCTACATCCACATCGGCGGCGATGAAGTTCTGAAAGACTTTTGGAAAGAGTCGCCTTTCGTTCAGGAGCTGATGAAACGCGAGAACCTCAAAGATGAGCACGAGGTGCAGAGCTATTTCATCCGACGCATCGAAAAATTCATCAACTTAAAGGGCAAAAAGATCATCGGCTGGGACGAGATCCTCGAAGGCGGCGTCGCTCCGAACGCGACCATTATGAGCTGGCGCGGCGAGAAGGGCGGCATTGAAGCAGCAAAAGCTCACCACGACGTTATCATGACGCCGAACACGTATGTCTATTTCGACTATGGCCAGGGCGACCCGGCCTATGAGCCGCTGAACATCGGCGGCTATCTCCCGCTCGAAAGGGTTTACGACTTTGACCCTGTTCCCTCGGAGCTATCGGCGGAGGAGGCCAAGTACATCCTCGGCGGGCAGGCCAATCTCTGGACGGAGTACATAGAAACGCCGGACCGGGTGGAGTATATGATCTTCCCGCGAATGTTGGCGTTGTCGGAGGTTCTCTGGTCAAAGAAGGAAGATCGCAACTGGACCGATTTTCAGCGGCGGCTGAACGCCATTTTGCCGCGTCTCGATAAACAGGGCATCAATTACCGCATCCCTGAGCCGGGTGGCTTGAAGAATATGGTCACCCGCAGCGAACGGGTCTCGATCGAGCTGCGGCCCGCACCGGGAACCCGTGTCCATTACACGATTGACTGCTCGACGCCGGATGAAAATTCGCCAGTCTACGAAAAACCTGTCGAGATCGTGCTCAAGGAAGATGAGGTCAAAACGCTGAAAACCGTCGTTGTGCTGCCAACGGGCCGAAAGAGCGTCGTCTATGCCGCGACGATCGTCCGCGGCACGATGCGTGAGGCGGAATCAACAACTGCCTCGGAGCCGGGCGTGATTTACAATCTCGTTGTGCCTAATGATAGCGGCGGTGACCCCGCAGAACGGAAGGGCGAAACGAGATCGATCATGCTTACCCAGTTCGCGAAAACCGTCGATCTTAAAAAGCGGTTCGGCGTTCAGTTTGACGGCTATTTCAAGGCAGCGATCGATGGCGTTTATGAATTCCAGGTCGATTCTACCTGGGATACGACCGTCGTGCTTGGCGGCAAAATGATCATCGACGACGTCGGCACCGCCGCCTCGAAAAAGCGATCGGTCATTCTGCCCCTAAAGGCTGGACTGCACAAGATCAGCCTCCGCTACAACCACCGCGGCGGCGAAGCCAATTTCCGCTTCCGCTACGGAATAAAAGGCCAGGGCCTGCGGCAGGCATACGGCGGCGAGTTTGTGCATTAATTGAATGTAGAAGCAGAATGAACGGAGTGTAAAAGCTAGATGAATTGCCTCCGACTTCAGTCGGAGGTTAAGTTTCAAAATAAAGAATCCGGCTTTAGCCGAACCGCTGCGTCATGCCACATGTAAAGGTTTGGATACACTTTGTCTGGACAACGAAGAATCGATCGCCACTGCTGACCGATGATATCCGCCAGCGGGTGTTTCAGCTATTTGACGATCAGTTTAATGCCATGATCAGAACGTACGGTTTTCAGAGGTTCAACGATGACGATGCCTAGGCGCCGAGTTTGGCTAAAGCCGGATTTCTTCTCTTCCGCTTACCTCCGACTCAAGTCGGAGGCAATTCATAAGAACACTTTTCTTTCGGCTCTCCTGTTGATTGCACTCTGCTCACTACCCGGCTTTGCGCAAACGCGCGATTACACCCGCCACGTCAATCCCTTCATCGGCACCGGCGGCCACGGGCACACGTTCCCTGGAGCGACCGTCCCGTTCGGGATGGTGCAGCTCTCCCCCGACACCCGCATCGATAATTGGGACGGCTCCAGCGGCTATCATTACTCCGACGAAATCATCTACGGCTTCTCGCACACGCACCTTTCGGGCACGGGCATTCCGGATGGGTGCGATATTTTGTTCATGCCAACCACGAAGGATCTGAACATGGCAGCTCAAAGTGGCAATGGGAACAGTCTTTTTGCCGAGAATTTTTCTCACGCTGACGAGAAGGCAGAGCCTGGATACTACTCGGTCAGAATGGAAGATGAAATTTTCGTAGAGTTAAGCTCAACACTCCGTGTGGGAATTCATCGGTACACATTCCCTTCGAAGGAACGGGCGATTGTCGCAATTGATCTAAAGTGGCGTGACAAATTACTAGGTTCCGGTTTCAATCGAGTGTCCCCGACGCGAATCGAAGGCTATCGCCAATCAGCCTCCTGGGCGAAGAATCAGACAGTTTACTTCGCCGCCGAATTCTCGAGACCATATGAACTTAAATTCGAATCTAAGAGTAACGAGAATGTCACTCAGAGTCAGTTGGATTTTGATTTGAAGGATGATCGACAATTATTGGTGAAGATTGCGATTTCTTACGTCTCGATCGAAGGTGCGCGGAAGAATCTCGAAGCCGAGTTGCCCGGCTGGGATTTCGACAAGGTGCGTGCCGATGCGAAGGCAGCGTGGAACAAGGAGCTAAGCAAGATCGAAGCCTCAGGTGGCACGCCTGAGCAGACGACGAATTTTTACACCGCGCTGTATCACACGATGATCCACCCAAACGTCTTCAACGACGTCGACGGCCGCTACAAAGGCCACGATGGGAAGATCCATCAGCTACGGAACGCGGACACTCCTGTCCGCAATGAGGGCCGCTCAGGGAACGCGGACACTCCTGTCCGCAATGAGGGCCGCTCAGGGAACGCGGACACTCCTGTCCGCAATGAGGGCCGCTTCGGCCCGAAAGAGCCTCGCACTACCCAAATGCCGAGGAAACGTAAGTCACCTTCGCCGGAGGAACCGGCGATTGCGGACAAGAGTGTCCGCGTTCCGTCGGAACAATACACCGTCTTCTCACTCTGGGACACGTTTCGCGGGGCGCATCCGCTTTATACGATCATTGACGAAAAGCGGACGGTCGATTTTATCAACACCTTCATCCACATCTACGAACAGGGCGGGCGGCTGCCGGTTTGGGAATTGTGGGGTGAAGAGACGGACACGATGATCGGCTATCACGTCGTCTCTGTGATCGCCGACGCGATGGCGAAAGGGATCAAAGGTTTCGATTACGAAAAAGCTTACGCCGCGGCGAAGCATTCCGCCGAACTCGATCATTTCGGCCTCGCGGGCTACAAGAAACGCGGCTACATCTCAAGCGAGGACGAGAACGAATCGGTTTCGAAAACACTTGAGTATGCCTATAACGACTGGTGCATCGCCCGGATGGGCAGAATACTCTTTTGGAGTCGGTACCACCGGCACCAGATTGATGCTGGAGAGTCAAAGCTGGGTTCCGAGATTCGCTACTACGAGAGGCGAGCACGATATTTTGAAAATCTCTTCGACCCCGAAACCGGCTTCATGCGTCCGAAAAGGAACGGAAATTTTATGACGCCTTTTGCGCCGAACGAAGTGACCTTTAACTTCACCGAGGGGAATAGCTGGGTCTATTCGTTTTTTGTTCCGCAGGACATAACTCGCCTGATCGAACTCTACGGCGGCCCCGAAAAATTCGAGGCGAAGCTCGACGAACTCTTCACCACTCAGGACAAGCTGACCGGACGTTTTCAGCCCGACATCACCGGCCTGATCGGCCAATACGCCCACGGCAACGAGCCTTCGCATCATATCGCTTACCTTTATGACTATGTCGGCAAACCTTCGAAAACTCAGAAGTTGGTGCGGAGGATCCTCGACGAATTTTACAAGAATGATCCCGACGGCTTGATCGGCAACGAAGACTGCGGGCAGATGTCCGCGTGGTACATTCTCAGCGCAAGCGGTTTTTATCCCGTGACGCCGGGCCAGCCAAGATACGCGTTCGGAACGCCGATTTTTAAAGAGGTGAAGTATAACCTCGAGAACGGAAAGACCTTTATTGTCAAAGCTCCAAACGTGTCGGCACGGAATATCTACATCAACGGCGCAAAGCTGAACGGCAAGCCGCATACTTCTGCATACATCGATCATGACGACATAATGCGCGGCGGCACGCTAGAGCTTGAGATGACCGACAAGCCGAACGACAAGGCATTCGCCCATTGGCCGAGTTCGGGAATGCATTTTCGCTATACGAGCGTTCCGCTGATCGTAGGCGATCATCTGTTCAGGGACGAGACAAGGGTTTCGATCACATCGGCTCGGCCGTCCGATAAATTCTTCTATACCCTCGATGGTACCGAGCCAACCGCACGGTCGCTCGCCTATCAAGGGACGTTCACGCTCGAGAAAACCACGACCGTCAGGGCGATCGCGATCGACAAAGACGGCGGCACAAGCAAATCAACCGAGGCGATTTTCCGCAAGCGTCCCAATGATTGGAAAGTCGTCAACAACTCCGGCTACAGCTCGCAATACACAGGCGACGGCGATGACGGCATTATCGACAGTATTCGCGGCAACGTAAATTTTTCGAGCGGCGAGTGGCAGGGCTATCAAGGCAAAACATTCGAAGCCGTGATCGATCTACAGCGGCCGACGGAGATCAAAGAGGTCGGCGGCGGATTCTTGCAGTCAGCGGGGGCGTGGATCTGGATGCCCGACCGCATAGAATTCGAGGTCTCGACCGACGGCACGAACTTCACGAAAATAGCCGAGATCAAACCCGCATTCCCGCAGACCGAAATGAAAGCCGCTACCAGAGATTTTGTCCAGCGCGTGATGCCGGTAACCGCCCGCTACGTTCGTATCCGCGCCTACAATTTCGGCAAGATCCCGTCATGGCATCTCGGCGCCGGCGGCGACCCGTGGATATTTGTGGATGAGGTAATTATTCGATAGCAATTGCGAAGGCCCGCACGCAGTAAGGGCGAAATACGAAGCCACAATTGCGAAAACCCCTATAAAGTAAGGGCGATTTGCGCAACAACCGACCTCTATGCTCGACGACTACGGATTTGACATCTACGAAGAGAACGAGTTTCCGCTTGCCTATTTGATCACGTTTCGTACATATGGGACGTGGCTTCACGGCGATTCTCGAACCTCGATCAATCGAAGTAATCCTGGTGTAAAGCGGAGTGTAATGCTCGATCGAAATGTCCCGCTCGAGGAGAAAATGCGAGACGAAATGGGCCAGGCTCCGGTAATGCTGGATATCAGTCAGCGACGCGCGGTCAACGAGGCCATCCGCGACTTGTGTGTTTCACGGAACTACCATCTGCACGCTCAGAGCGTGCGCACGAATCATGTCCATGTCGCCGTTGCCGCTGCCGCGAAGCCCGAGAGGATTGCGGACGCAATGAAAGCCTTTGCAACGAAGAGATTGCGGGAGTTGGGTTTAGTGGGAGCCACCACCCGAGTGTGGTCACGCGGCCGGAGTCGGCGCTACCTCTGGAAGCCACGCGATTTAGAGGCAGCGGTAAACTATGTTCTATATTGTCAGGACGATGCGCCGTTCGATGCTGCGGACTGGGTTCGTTGATTGTTGCGTGAATCGCCCTTGATTCGTGGAGGCTTCTGCATCGCGGCGGTTGAGTCTATCGCCCTTACTTGTGCGGGCTTTGGCATCGCGGCAGTTGAGTATATCGCCCTTACTTCGTGCGGGCTTTGGCATTGGGGAGTTGAGCATTTCGCCCTTACTTCGTGCGGGCTTTGGCATTGGGAGTTGAGCGTTTCGCCCTTACTTAGTGCGGGCTTTGGCATTTGGAGTTGAGCGTTTCGCCCTTACTTCGTGCGGGCTTTGGCATCTGAGGGCCCTTCGAACACGTCCTTTTTCGCAAAGCCTCCCTTCTTTACCTTCCTGAGCATCGTCCGCAGATCGCTGTCGGCCTTGGTGTAGAGCCGCCTGAGTTTCTGCTCAGGGCGGGCCATGAAGTATGTAACGTGGGTGGTTTCGTAGCCGTTGGGCGAATGGGGCGAGAAGTAGTAGTTTGAGATACAGCGGCGGGTGCCGTTTGCTTTGACCTCGTTCACCGAGTGCCACGATTTGTCGTTAGTGGACATCAGAACCAGCCGGTTGAAGAGGCTCGGGATCTCGACGGGCTTTAGCACGTCTTCGTCCCAAAGCTCGAGGTTGCCGCCGTTCTCGGCTTTCCACTCGGGCGTGATGTAGTAAAGCAGGTTAAGGACGCGGTAGTTTTTCTGATCGCCATCGTGGGAATTGTCGATGTGCGGCTGAAGGAAATGTCCGCGCTCCATTGCGCTGATGCCGCCGGCGTACAGATGCGGATCGCCGATGGCATCCTTAATGCCGGTCAGCTCGGCAACCTTCTCGATCACGCGCTTGTCCTGAAACGCGAAAGTGATGTCCGCGATCAGCGGGTCGAATTGCTCAAGCGATTTGGACGTGTATTTCCTCTCGCGAAAGCTGTCCAGCAGCCGCATCTTCTCGGAGGCCGGAAATGCATCGCTGATCCGCCGGGCAATGTGCTCTGGCAACAGATCATCGATGGCGCAGTAGTTCGTTTTGAGCGACTTGTCCGCGGCAAATTCAGTACGGATCGCCTCGCCGTCTCGTTCCAGGCGTTCAAGGATAACTTCTACAAGCTGCTCTCGCATATTGTTCGGAGTTCCAGCTTTAGCTGGCCCAACTCGCGGCTGGAGGCCTGCCAAAGCAGGAACTCCAAACTTAAGATACAGGCTAAATCACGCGGTCGAAATAATAAAATGACCAACGGCGTTTTCATTGCGTCTAATATCTAGTGCGGTGCCAAGATGTGGCGGCACCGATTCATATAGAGGTTCGGCTGTTATGGATAGAAGATATTTTTTGAAGACCGGCGGTATCGGGCTGGCAAGCTTTGGCCTTATGGCCGCGGCGCCTGAATTTTTGCATCAGTTTGCCCGTGCGGCCGATGGAACGAAAGGGTTTGGCAAGAAAAAGGTCCTTGTCACCATATTTCAGCGGGGAGCGGTCGATGGGCTGAATATGATCGTTCCGCACGGTGACAGCGAATATTACAACCTCCGCCGCTCGATCGCGATCCCCACGCCGGGCAAAACCGAGGGAGCCATCGACCTTGACGGGCATTTTGGCCTGCACCCGACGATGAGTTCGCTGGAGCCGTTCTGGAAATCGAAACAGCTTGCGGTCATACACTCGGCCGGGTCGCCTGACAATACGCGGTCGCATTTCGACGCACAGGATTATATGGAATCGGGCACGCCCGGCTATAAGGGAACCCGCGACGGCTGGCTGAACCGAACGCTTCAGGCGACGGCCGGCAAAGCGGAATCGCCTTTTAGAGCGGTCTCGATGACGCAGTCGCTGCCGCGAGCCTTGTACGGCCGCGCGCCGTCCGTGGCGATGACGAACCTCGCCGATTTCACTGTCAAAGCCGGGATATACTCGCAGGAAATGAAGGGCGGATTTGAAGGCATTTACCAACAGAACGCCAAAGACAGTTTGGGCGAAACTGGTAAAGAGACCTTCGAGGCGGTCAACTTTTTGAAGCAGGCGAACCCGGCCCAATATCGGCCGGAAAACGGTGCCGTTTATCCCAACACGGAATTCGGCCGCTCGATGCGGCAGATCGCCCAGTTGATCAAGGCCGGCGTCGGGCTGGAGGTCGCGTTCACGGATACGGGCAACGACATTCGCTGGGACACTCACACAAACCAGGGCGGCTCGCGCGGCCAGCTAGCCAATTTCCTGCGAACTTTTAGTCAGGCGATCGCGGCGTTTGCAACTGATCTCGGCAAGCGTATGGACGATGTCCTCGTGCTGACAATGTCCGAATTCGGCCGCACCGCCCGCGAAAATGGCGGCCGAGGCACCGACCACGGCCACGGCAACGCAATGCTTGTGCTGGGCAATTCGGTCAAAGGCGGAAAGGTTTACGGCGATTGGAAAGGCCTGCGCAGCGATCAGCTCAATGAAGGCCGCGACCTGGCTGTAACTACCGACTTCCGCGTCGTTTTCGCCGAAGCCGCGGCAAAACATCTGGCCGTTGCGGACCTCAACTCACTTTTCCCAAAGTATAGCGTGAACAGAACGAATTTTCGCGGTTTTCTGGGCTGAAGCTAGTGAAACGGGTCATTAAAGAAAGGCTTGACCGAAAAAGGTAGTCCCATTTCGGTCGAGCCTTTTCGCGCAGCCCGTGCCCGCTGTGAGTTCAGTGACCGGCCAAATGAAAATCCAGAATATTCTTCAAAACGGGCTGGTCGACAGGTTTATAGATCACACCGCTGCAGCCGGCATTTCGGACTTGGTCGTGGACATCATGAAAGGCCGTGACCACCACTATTGGCACCTTGCCCAGCCCCGCTAGTCCCTTGATGATGCTCGCGGCCGAGAGGCCGTCGAGAAGCGGCAGGCCAATGTCCATCAGGATGAGGTCGGGCAGGTACTGCTCGGCCTTTTGGATGGCCTCATATGCCCCGGACGCCTCGATGACAGCGTGGCCCTCTTCCTCGATCATATGCCGCATCAGCAGCCTGCTGTCTTCGTAATCTTCGACTAATAAAACTGTCTTTTGCATCGGGCCCCCCGGATCGTTCGTGAATAACAATGTTGATTATTCTAAGCCCTTGGCGGGCCGGATGCAATGCCTTTTATCTCAAAAATGCAGCCTCGAGTTCAGGCTGAATTGCTTTGTCGCTATCGCCCCCGTGTTCTGGGTGTCCTGGGCTTGTATCGTGAAGGTTGCCTGCCCCTGGCGCCGCGAACGTCCGTGGATGATGCCAGTTTGTGGGTCGAGATAAAGTCCTGATGGGAGCGTTCCGGACGATACCGACCAGACGTATGTGCCCGACCCGCCCGATGCCTGCAGGGTTTGCCAATACGGCCTTAACCGAACCGGGTCGGGGAGGTTGTTGGTCACGATCTGCAGCGGCGCGGCCGCCGCATACTCGAAAGCTCCAAGATCAAGCGTGGCGTCGGCCGGGCGGGCCTCGTTCGCCTGGTGGCGGACATACTGGAGCAGCAGTGGGTGGGCCTGAAGCACGTCCGGGTGGAGCACTGCCCCGGCATTTACGGCCGTCGAGGGAAGCTGCAGGGCGAAGTTCTGGCTGGCGGGATCGGCAAAACCCGGCGAGGTTCCCGTTATCATTGTGCTCCCGCCCGTAACGCTTCCGGAAAATCCGCCGCCTTCGTGCGAGTTTCGCCAGCCGGTCTTGGCCCAGTTGTTAGTCACGGTGAGCGTGCCTGCTTCCGCAAGCATTGCCAGACTGGTACCGGCCGCTGTGTTGAAGAAAATGTTGTTGCGGGCGTCGCACTGCTCGTCATTGGTGGAGAGCCGCATCACAACAGAGTTTCCCGCTCGGATCGAATAGAGCGTGTTGTTATAAAAATACAGCTTGCCTTTTCGATAGTTTGGCTCATCGCCGCTGTCACCGCCGTAGTGGACGGCCTGGTTGTTGCCGCCATCCTGCTTGATCAGGATATTCCCATAGACAAAGGTTTTTCGGTATTCGGGGGCATTTCGAATGATCGAGCTGTCCTCGCCGTCCACCAGATCGAGGTTCCGGTTGCCGCCTTCGATCCAGTTGTACCGAACGACCAGCCCCGCGGACCGGTCCTTCAGATTCACGCCCGGAGCCCCCGAACGCAGCGGCCCGAACCGGTTGTACTGGAACGTGATCCCATAGGCGGCAGTGTAGTTGTTGTGCTGGTAAATGCTGCCCGAAACGCCGTTGCCAAAGATGTAGTTCCCTTCGACAAGGATGTTCTTTGAAACGGCATCATCGCTCGACGCGACAAAAAAGCCGTTCGCGCTGTCGTGGATCAGGCAGTTGCGAACAGTGATATTCTCGCCAAGTTCGACAAAGATCGACGAAGCCGACGTGGAATAGGTCTGCTGAGCGCCGGAATCGTCCGTGAAAGTATAGCTAGGGTGGCCGCTGCGGATGTCGAGATTCTCGATAACGATGTTCGCGGCAAGCGTGCTGTCCGGCACGTTGGAGCCGCCGATCTTGATTACGCCGCGGCTCTCGCTCCAGAAATTCAGCCCCGGTGCGGTTACCGCATTGCGCCCGTCTATCACCGGCAGCTCGCCGTTCGGGCCAGGCACACCGCGAACGGTTATCGGGGCTGCGGGCGTACCGCTTCGGCCGATCACCCATTTTTCGGCGTACCCTTGCGCCCGCCAATATATCAAGACCGTGTCACCGGGCTGCAGTGTGGCCCACGGAACCTCGCCGATCGTGTCCATCGGCGTATTCGGCTTCACCTCATAGATCGCGGCGTTAGCGGCGGCGGCGCCAAATATAACCATCAACGTAGCAAGAAGAAATTGCCTCATTCTTTGACCTTGGGTGGGCTATCAAGTGGATCGGCCTTTGTGGGGATCTGGGGTGGCTCTAGTTTAAATAGATTCGTAATTTAAAGCCAATTCCGCGGATAAGAAACTATTTGGCTATCTGAAGGTCAAAGTCAGATCTTGCCGCGGACCTTGATGATCCGGCGGAATTTTTGCGGATTCTTGTTGTTTATCCGGCTTTATCCGTCGGGACTTTGGCGGTTCGCGGCAAAATTATCTTTTCGGATCGTGCCGCAGTTTGAAATTATTTTTTATGACCAGCTTTGCTGTAATGCAGGGCGGTCAGACTTGCCTGACCGCACTGCAGTCGGGCAAGTCCAAGTAATGAATTTTCAAACTGACGCACTACCTCTTTTCGTAAAAGCTTCCTGACGCTCAACGGCGAACGCCGATGCGCTTTTGGACAAGCTGCTCGACGGTTATGTTCGGCTCAGCCGCACGTGCTTCACGGACATAGGCGGCATCGATCTTGAAGATGCGCAGCTTTACGACATCCTCGGATGTGAGGTCATTCAGGCCTTCTGTTCTCAGCTCCGACAGGAACTCAGGCGTTACTTTGAAAATGCTGAACTTGACAAGATTTTCGAAGCTTTCCGTTCCGAAGCCCATCTCGCGGGTCCGGCGAACAAATTCGGAATCGATCTTGAAGATGCGGGCCTTTACCAGGTCTTCCATACCGAGATTGGGAAAACCGGTCGCCTTCATCTCGGACATGAATTTGCCGTCGATCTTAAAGATGGAGGCCTTTACAAGGTCGCCGAAATCGAGGTTCGGGAAATTGGCCGATCGAAGGTCGTCGGCAAGTGCTGTGGTGATATTCAGCGTGGCCGCCAGAAAAAGCCGGTCTTCCAACGTGTCTTGGCCGCTCCCGTTTTTCCATTGGCCGGTCTGCATATCGAAGCCGCGGCCCCTTATCGCGTCGACAAATCCCATGTCCGGGACAAACCGGAATGTCCCCGATCCGCGGCCGTTTACGAATGTGCCTTCGCACTCGATCGTTCCAGCCTCACGGGCCAGGCGAAAGCTGACGCGCCCGTTCGCGGTATCGGCAGGGTTCAGCCCCTGCAGTTCGCTGATGTCAAAGCTTGAGCCGTGCTGATTTCGTCCGTGTTCCGACTTTCGTTCGAAGTTAAGCTGGATCTTGTCGCCCTTTTTTGCCGTCGCGGACCATTCACCGGTAATTTGGTTCTGGCCGAGCACAACGCCCGAACCAACGAACATTATAATGGCCGCAAGGCCGATGATCTTGATGTTTGTGTACTTACGCATGTATTCCTCCGTTCCCACTTTCGACTGATCTCGATCGGTCACAAATAGAACACCGGAAGGAGCGGAATTATGACAGAAGATCTTGCTGGACAGGCGGAAGGGAGTCAACAAAATAACCGCGCCGGTGCCGAAGGCATTTCCCGACGCGGTTCCGTTCCAGGAACAAATAGAAGATCACTTGGTCTTTCGCTTCGATGGTGTCTTCTGCGGAGTCAGCTTTTGCTCGCTTTTTAGAAGGTCCACCGCATCCTTGACACTGGTTTTAAGCTGATGCGTATCGGGTGCGATCTCCGAAAATCGGGTCATATAATTGAGCCCCTCCTGCATTTGCGCCTTGTCGCTGTTTCCGTAGCCGACACTAAACAAGCACAGACCGGCGCCGGCAAGGGCGTCGACGTTATCGGGCGAGCCTTCAAGTATCTTTTTGTAAGCAACTATGGCTCCGTCACAATCACCGTTCTCGCGAAGGATGTCGCCGAGGGTCATTTCGGCTTTCGCCTTTTTGGCGGCATCGGTCTCAACCGCGAGGTATTGGGTTATGACCGCGGCCGCATCCGCTCCTTTTGAGCGGTCGACCCCTCCGACCGCCTTTAGACGATGGACCTCCATGGCGTTCCCGAGCAGTTCGAGCGTGATCGCTGACTTTGCCTTCTGCATGTTCACGTCGGTAGAGGGCGGGGCGTTCTCGATCACCTTCATTGCCTGAGCGAATGCGGCCAGAGCCTCGTCGTAGTCTTTATTGGCCTGCGCATATTTTGCTTGTCGGACTGTCACATCCGGGTTCGTCGCTCCTTCGCGATACACTCCAAAGCCGCGGGCGCGGAGGGCGACCATTTTGCCGTTGAGCATCACGGGAGTGCTCCCGACAAAGTCCGGTACCGCCGCAACACCTTCGGAAAATCTCGCGATCGCGGCATCATAATCCTTTGCTTTAAGGGCAGCGACCCCAGCTTCGTTCGCCTTGCGGGCCGCGGCATCATCCTCTTGCAGCTTCTTATTCTTCGCCATTATCTCGGCGTTCTTTTTCTCGATCTCTTCCCGCTCTTTCTTTGCGGCCTCGCTTTCTACGCCGCCCGGATTGGCAACGGCTGTTGCGATAACCTCCCGCACCTCATCCTCGGTGAGTTTTCGCCCATCGCCCTCGGTCACGTTGATCACGATATCCTCACGGCCGGCCCTAACGTTCGGCTCGACCCTCGGCCCGATCCCCGGAGCACTGACCGCGATCATATACGTCTGCCCGAGCGGCAGGGCAGCAAAGGCGAACTGACCGCGCTTGTTAGTTGTAGAGGAGGGCATCGTGCCCCGAATATCCGCCCTGTAGACTTCGACAAGAGCATCCGCGACAGGCACGACAGTGCCATCGGTCTTTGTGAGCTTGATCTCGCCGCGCACCGGAGCGGTTTGTGCCGAAACACCGGCCGCTGCGATCAATACGGCAAACATGGAAACACATGAGACGAACAAGAATTTGCGAAACATTATAGGACCTCCGAGGAATTAAGGTTGATTTGGCAACCGAGCGTTTAGGATGCGACGCACCTACTGCGAGTTTGCTTATTTCCCTTATTTTACCCCATCTGCGGCGCAAAATCGAAGTTCCGCAAGGGTTCTTCCCATCCGATCTCGTATGATATCGTTGAGCCTTATTCGACCACGGCTATATGGGCATACGAACCTTCAATTTTTATTCCGGCCCCGCGACCCTCCCGACGCCGGTCCTTGAGCAGGCCCAGGCCGAAATGCTGTCGATCAACGGCAGCGGCATCAGCGTGATGGAGATCAGCCATCGCTCGGACGCATTTCTCGCGATCCTGACTTCTGCCGAGTCAGGACTCAGGAACCTGATCGGGATCCCGGAGAATTACCGCGTACTTTTCCTACAGGGCGGAGCCAGCCTGCAGTTCTCGATGGTGCCAATGAACTTTCTCGATGCGGGATCGGCCGATTTTGTCGTCACCGGAACATGGGGCGAGAAGGCTGCGGCACGGGCCCGCGAGTTCGGCAGGGTTAACGTGGTCAGTTCCACGAAGGCGGATGGCTATTCGCGAGTGCCCATGCAGGACGAACTGGCCTTTTCACCTGAAGCAAAGTACGTCCACTACGTTTCCAACGAAACGATCGACGGCGTCGAGTTTCCCTATGACCTCGACGGTGAAGGCCTACCAGTTATTTGCGACGCCTCGTCGAACATTCTCTCGAAACCGATCGACATCGAAGAATATTCGATGATCTACGCGGGCGCGCAGAAGAATATCGGCCCAAGCGGCGTTACGGTGGTCATTGTCCGCGACGACTTTCTCGAATCATCGCGCGGCAGGCAGAACGGCGTTCTCAGCTACTGCTCGTTCGCTGACAACGGGTCGATGCCAAACACGCCGAACACCTGGGGCATTTATATGATCAGCCTCGTCTGTTCCTGGCTGGAGCAACTAGGCGGTGTCGAGGTGATCGCCGAGGTCAACGCGAAAAAGGCACGACTCGTTTATTCGGCGATCGACAACAGTGACGGATTCTATACTGGCACAGCCGAGCCCGCGGCGCGTTCCCGGATGAACGTCACTTTTCGGCTGCCGTCGGAGGAACTCGACGCCGCCTTTTGCCGCGAGGCCCAATCGAAAGGCCTCATCGGCCTGAAAGGACATCGCTCTGTCGGCGGTGTAAGGGCGTCGATCTACAACGCCTTCCCGGTCGAGGGTATCGAGCGGTTGGTTGAACACATGAACGAGTTTGCGGGCAAACGCTCCTAGGTCGCTGCCGCCGCGCCGTTCGCAAATAACGGACAAGCGGTCGTCTCCCCATTCGTCATTAGCGTCATCCGGCCTGCTGAGGTCTCCACGTTCTAGGCAAATTATTGACCTCTTTTCATCAAGATCTCCTGTTTGCGGCAACGAATCAGTTTCATCAAGTTTCGTGATGCGGCAATTCGCTGGCTTGTAATTTGCCGCCCCGGCGTGGCAGAATCAAGGGTTTCGGAGGCTGTTAGAATACAAGCTTGTACGCTGAGACAAAGACAAGATCAAAGCTCCTAAAGAAGCTCGGCAAAGCGATCGCAGATTTTTCGATGATCGCCGAGGGCGACCGGGTGATGGTGTGCCTGTCGGGCGGCAAGGACAGCTATACAATGCTCGACCTGCTTCTGGATGTTCAGAAACGGGCACCGATCAATTTTTCGATCCTCGCGGTCAATCTCGATCAAAAGCAGCCGGGTTTTCCTGCGCATGTGCTGCCCGATTACCTTAAGGACCTCGGCGTCGATTATCGGATCGTCGAGGAAGATACGTATTCGATCGTTACGCAGCATATCCCTGAAGGCAAAACCTACTGCTCCCTGTGCTCACGCCTGCGCCGCGGCATTCTTTATTCGACCGCGCTCGAGGAAGGCTGCACCAAGATCGCCCTAGGCCATCATGCGGACGACATTATCGCCACGTTTCTGCTGAATCTCTTCTATGTCGGCCAGCTAAAAGCGATGCCGCCGATCTTGCGTAACGATGCCGGCAACAACACGATCATTCGCCCGCTCGCCTACTGTCAGGAAGCTGAGATCGCGAAATACGCCGAAGAACAGAAATTCCCGATCATCCCCTGCGACCTATGCGGCTCGCAGCCCAACCTGAAACGCGCCCGTGTAAAAAGACTTGTCAATGAACTCGAAAAAGAAACACCCTTTATTCGAAGCTCGATAATGACCGCGCTGACGAATGTCACAGGCTCGCACCTGCTCGACAATAAACTATACGACTTCCGCAATTTCGAGCCGCTCATCAAACAGATCCCCGCCGGCCACGGCAGTGTCGAAAAAGAACTCGACGCCGTCTTTGACCACAGCGAGGCTTCGTTCTCGCCGAACTTGATGCAGGCCGCCGGATTGGAATCAGTGAATTGACTCGCAACGAAAGATCGAGCCAGGATGCAATATCCATCGTCAGCACCGTGCCAGCGATAAAGCAACCAATCAGATTTGCCGGAATAGCTACTGTTTCCGAGGTGCAAAGATCGTATCCTCGATCGGCACGTTGTGCTTGACGGATGTAACGATGGTCACAATATCGCCGTTCCCCGCCGAATTGTTTATCTGGCGGAATGGCAGTTTCACGCCGTCGATCTCTCGGTAGTCTTCGAATCTTACGGTATAAGGTATCGAAACATTGCTTGTGCTCGACGGGACGACGCCTTCGCGTTTCAGCAAGAGGAAGGTTTTAGTTGAATAGTACTCGGTAAACTTCGTTCCCTTTTCGGGTTCGAATTCGACGGCGTAGGCTTCCTCGTCGCCTACTTTTGCGATGCGCGTGACGGCGACGTTCTTGTACTTCGACTTCCAGTCAAGCATTGAGTGGAAATCGGCGGACAGGCGGATGTCTTCGAGGCGTTTACCGGTGTATTTCTCGACGGGAGCAAAGCTGTACGCCTCTTCTCCCGTGGTGCCGTCGAAGTATTCCCAGCCGGTCCCGATCTCTTTGCCGAGCGCGATCAGTTTTGTTTCGGTCGCGGTCTTATTCGGCGCCTTGGCCCAGCTTTTTGCGGTGGCCTTTACGCCCTGCTGCTCAAGGTCGACCGTTGCCGTCGTTACGCGGGAGTTAAGATTTTTCCAATTCGCCTCGCCGCCTGTCGCGGCAAGAACCTTCGTGTAAAGCTCGTCCACGGTCATCGCGACCTTCGATGAGTCCGCTTTGACGAACTCAACATTGCCCTGCGGCTGCATTGAGGTAAATCCAGCGATCTTGCCGTCATCGCCGCGCTTGATCTTGATCCAAAACGAATCCGGCAGCGGGCTTAGGTTGAATGCATCCTTTTCACGGGCGGTCAGCGTGTAAGGCTGCTGGCCCTCGATATTCAGCGTGACGTTGCCGTCGGTTTCCTTAATATCGACCGTTCGTCCGCTGCCTTGCGGTACCCATTTCCCTATAAGCTCCGTTGCCTCGGGCGCGGAACGTGGCCCGGCCGATGCGTCGCCGCCGGCACGAGGAAGCGTGAAGTTACCGTGCGGCTGTTCGAGATACAGATCCTTGTCCGTGAATGTGACGAAGAAGCCGTCCGGCGCTCCGCCGAGCCTGTATTTTCGGCCGCCAACATTCTCGAGCGTGTAAACCGGCTGGCCGGGCACGTGGAGAGCAAGTTTGCCGTCAGCCCATTTGACCTCGAGATCGACACCCGCGGCTTCGAATTTGAACTTACCGGCTTCCTTTTCAGGTGGGACCGCCGCGTTCGGATCGGCCTTTGGCGCGCCAGGCTTGCCGAGGATGTTCTCCCACACTATCGGCATCAGTTCATTGCCCAGGCTTGAGCCGGTGACGTTGGTCAGCATTACAAACCCCAGCTTTTTCTCCGGGACCATCGCTACCATGGCGTTGAAACCGTCAATGTTGCCGCCGTGCTGGACGACGGTAAGGCCGTTCCACTTCTGAATGAACCAGCCGAGGCCGTAATTGACAGTTCCGGCGGGGTTGACCTTCATTTGCGGTTTGAGCCATTCTGCAAAACTCTCCTGCGACACGAGACGCTTGCCGTTAACGACACCACCGTTGAGGACAAAGCGGAGCCATTTCGCCATGTCATTCGCACTCGAGTTGATCGATCCCGCCGGGGCAACCTGGTCGATCTCGCGGTAGGGCAATTTTTGCGTTTCTTTCGTGTCGAAGTTGTAGCTGTAACCGAACGAATGGTCCTTTGCCTTTGCCATCTCTCGGATGGACATATTGCTGTTCGTCATTCCGAGCGGTTTGAAAATGCGTTCGGGGACGAATTTTTCCCACGGCTCTTTTTGAGCAACCGCCACGACCTCGCCCGCCGCCGCGTACATCAGGTTCTGATAACCAAATTTTTCGTGGAGCTTTGCTATCGGCTTTGCTTCGCCCGCGACTCGGATCAATTCGGCGCGTGTGAGCTTTCCGGTGATCATGGCAATGTCGGTGCGGTTGAGGCCCGAGGAATGGGTCAGCAGGTCGCGAATCGTCATGTTCTTGTCCGTTTCCGGGTCGTACATCTTAAAGTAGGGCAACACGGTTTTCGGCGAAGCGTCGAGTGATACCTTGCCCTCATCGGCCGTCATCAGCACGGTCAAGGCGGTGAAGGCCTTGGTCGATGAGCCGATGGCAAATTGCGTATCGGCGGTCGCCGGGACCTTGTTCTCGAAATCCTTGAAGCCGAGGCCCTTGGCGAAGATGACCTGATCATCCTTGACGATCGCGAGCGACATTCCCGGAATACCAAGTTCCTTGCGGCGGGCCTCGACCTTGTTCTCGATCGCGGTGAGTGCAGCCGAGTAATTGGAAGCGGCCCCGGCGGTGGTCGATGCCTGTGCATTCCCAACCTGAGGGAAGGTCGGAACCACGATTGAAATGAGCAGTACTAAGGCAAAAAAGGCGTCAATTGATCTGATTTTGCGCATGTTATTCTCCAATCGGTCTTGTCAATTCTACGCCTACGGCCATGAAAAGTTCATTGATGCTCGTATTTGTCCGGCGAAGATCCCGTTTACGGATCCAGAATTTCATCTTACAATGATTGCAGAAATGGGACTAGCCAAAGTCAAAACCAAGGTTAGCGTCGAGGAGTATCTCGAAGGCGAAAAGGTCAGCCGCGTCAAGCATGAATACGTCAACGGTGAGGTATATGCGATGGCTGGCGTTAGCGACAGGCACAATCGTATTTGCCTTAATCTTTCGATGCTTCTGGATTCGCATCTAGAAGGATCCGAATGCGACGTATTTGTCGTTGATGTGAAGCTCAAGGTCAGCGAGAGTCTGTACTATTATCCGGACGTTTTCGTGGCATGCGACAAGGCACCCGAGAGCGAATATTTCCGTACGGCCCCGGTGCTGGTCGTTGAGGTTGTGTCGCCTTCGACCCGCCAGATAGATCGTCGCGAAAAGCTGCTAGCGTATCAGCAGGTGCCAAGCGTGCTCGAATATTTGATCGTCGAACAGGACAAGATGCACATCGAGCTCCATCGCCGGCAGCCGAACGGGACCTGGATCACCTACTTCTATAATGATAACGATCTGGACGTAGAGATCGAGTTCGAGTCGGTCGGGCTAAAAACCGACCTTGAGGCGATCTATCGCCGCGTCACCTTTCCCGAACGGCCGGCTGAGATCGAGGGTTGATCCAGGCCGCATCCTCCCGCGAAACTCGCACCCCGAATCCCATCAAAATAAAGAAAACCATCGCGACCTCCTGATCGCCGAGGTTGTAATGAACGAGCCCACTGACAACGAATCCCGCAAGGCCTCCGAGACATCCGAGCAGAATACCCTTAGAGGTCCAGTCCGTCGCGATCTTCTCTTTCAACCCTTTCCAGAGAGTGCGTGCATACACGCCCAAGATCATCAGCCAGAGAAGAAGCGCCGGCAGTCCGCGTTCGACCAGGAGCTGAATGGGCGTCGAGTGAAAATGTCCCATCGGCTGCCAGCCGCGGTCGTAGAGGCCCCATTCACGCCAATGTCTCTGGATCGAGTCCATCCCGACGCCAAAAACAAAATGCCGCGGATTTTCGGTCCAAAGCCTCAGACCGTCGCGTGTCATCATTTGCCGGTACTGGGTCGATTCGTCACTGCGGTCGAAGAAATCAACCTTGCGTGACTGCTGCAGAAAGATCAGCCCGCCCAACGCAACCGGAACAAGAATGAACAGCGCCGTCGCGAACCACTTGCGGCCGAGTCCGACAAGGACGATCAAGCCCGCCGAGATAATAAACGCAAGCTGCGGCGCTCGCGTAACGGTCAGAAGCAACGCAAATCCGATCGCGGCTACCGCAAGGACGAGCGCGATGAACGAGATGTTAGAGATCGAGCGGTTCGATACACTTTTCCGCCGCCGCGCAAACGCAGCAACAAGCAGCCCGAACGCCAGCGATCCGATAAGCTGGAGCACTTCGGCGTAGGTCGTGTAGTGGCCATAGAACCCTTTCGAACGCCAGTTGTGACTTTTCTTCCAACCGGCAAGTCCGAGCCTCTCAAGGGCGGTATCGCCGGGCAGGAGATCAGCCCGATTGACTTCGACTACATACTCAAAGTCTGGCCGGTAAAATTTGACCCGTGAGGTCTCCTCGCTCTCAATGGCCGCAAGAACATCGTCGGGTGTCGCAACTCGGCGCCCGTTTACCTGGAGCAGCGTGTCGCCGTGGAGCAATCGCGCTTTTGCGAGCGGGCTGTTCGGCGCGGGCTCGATCAGCTCGACGCCGCGTCCGATCAGGCGCTCGACCGGCATCCAGACCGCGTTGACTATCGTCGATCCGATCATCGCCACGGCGAGAAAGGCTGCCGCCCGGCGCGTGCGGACGTTGAAAAAAACGAAATAAAAGATCAGAAACACCGCCGCGCCGCGAAGCCTGTCGAGCGAGACGGCCGGCTCATATGAGACAAGCGAGCTGACCACCGACCACAGGAACAAACCCCACAACGCAGCATCAAGCAGCCCGAAGCGAAACCGGACGCGCGGCTTGAAGAAAAGCCTGACGATCCAGGCCAGCATCCCTATGATCCATGCGGTTTGCGTGGCAGCGATCGAGTGCGGCGCGGAAATAACCGTGAGAGTAAGAAATACAAACGCGGCCCGCTCAAGCCACGCGACTGCCCGGCTATCTTTCCCAATGCCCGCAAGCCGGTCGAGCCACTCGAAAAAATTCCGCATAAATGCGAACATTGTAACAGTTATCGCCGCCCGGGCCCGTCCAACCCCGCGCGTGAGAGTCAGTGTCAAAACTGAAAGAGTCCCGAAGGGACTTGTGAAAATAGCCCACCGATTCATCGGTGGGAAAAACGGACAGAAATTGCGCCAGTCCCAGTAGGGACGGCTGAAACGGCGTGAACATCGGAGTTTTCAGCCGTCCCAAGGCACTAAAAATATAAACGCGACTTGCCCAGCGATGAATCGCCGGGCTATTACCGGGTGTCCCTGAGTTTTGACACAGTCTCATTAGCAAGCGGGATATGCACACCTCCGCGAGTCTTGCATATCCCTTCCCTCACGGTCGGGGTTGGGCAATTTTAACTGGATATGTCAGAATCGCTGCAAACCGACCTCTCAATACCAGCCGAGATCAAGCTCTACTACGACCTATACGTGCCGGCGGACGCCCGACCGAACGCGCCGCTCCTTATCGCGGTGCACGGCTATGGCGCGCACAAACGCTATATGATGCGCGAGGCGCGGGCCGTCGCTCCTGCGGGCTGGGTGATCGCGTCGGTCCAGGCACCGCATCAGCATTATCGGCCCAAAAGCGATGGCGGCTACCGAGTCGGATTTGGCTGGCTGACCGATCACAACTCGGCCGAGTCGGTCGCCCTGCATCACAAATTTTTGCTGGATGTGATCGAGAAACTCGCCGCCGATGATCTGATCGATCCATCACAAGTCCACCTCTTCGGCTTCTCCCAAGCCTGCGCGCTCAATTTCCGCTTCGCCTTCACCCACCCCGAGTCCTTGGCCGGCGTCATCGGCATCTGCGGCGGAATCCCCGGCGATCTCGAAACAAATCCGATCTATCAGCCATTCGATGCCCGCACTTTCTATATGTACGGCGATGATGACGAGTTCTACACCCAGGAAAAGTTCATCGAGTTCGACCAAAAACTCCGCGACCGCCTGCCCAATTACCGCTCAAAACAATACACCGCCAAACACGAAATAACCGACGAAATGCGCTCCGACATTCGCAGCTTTTTGTTGAAGAAATAGTTCAAGTAACACTCAAGAGCGTGTTAATATCGTCCCGGTAGTTATCCTATGAGCCTTTCTTCCGTTGCCATATTTTTAGCCGTCTTGTTGTCGCTCTCTAGTGTTTGTTCCGCGCAGGCTAACACCGATCCTCCTCTGTTTCCAGTTCGCATTGGAAACCAATTCGGCTACATCAACATGCGCGGCGAAGTCGTTATCAAGCCCCAATTCGACGACGCCAAGAGCTTTCATGGTGGCTTGGCTCGAGTTCGAACAGGCGGTCGCGATGTCACTATTACAGAAGGCTCCGTCGAAAGAATGTTTGGCAAGTATGGTTACATAAATAAGAAGGGCGAGTTCATCGTCCCGCCGACTTACGACTTAGCTCAAGATTTTTCTGAAGGTCTTGCGGCGGTTTGGATGAGCACGCCCGATGGGAACCGCTACGGTTACATCAATACTAAGGGAAGAACCGTTCTTGAGCCAAAGTATCAAACTGCCGGTTCTTTTACGAATGGTACCGCTGATGTTCGGATGCCAGACGACAATTGGGGAGTAATCGATAAGGCGGGCCGGTTCATTATTCCGCCAAAATACGAAGGGGTGTTTCCATTTTTCGAAGGGATCGGAATAGCGGTGACCCTCAAAAATAAGAAGAACTCTCCTTTCGACCAGGAACTTACAGATTGGGAATACGAATTTTACGACACATCTGGCAAGGTAATCGCGAAGCCTAGTTTCTTTGTCTTCGGTCTTTTTGAAACCGGATTGGTCCCAATCATCGCAAAGAACGGTATGGGATTCGTTGATAAAGGTGGTAATTTGGCAATCGCCCCGGTCTTCGAAAAAACCAAGGGATTTTCAGAAGGACTCGCCGCTGTTAGGTCTAATAAGAAGTGGGGGTTCATAGACACTTCAGGTAAATTCGTGGTCGAGCCTATATTCGATGAAGCTTACGGATTTAGTGAGGGTCTTGCGGCCGTCAGGCTTGACGGCAAAACGGCGTTCATCGACAAGTCAGGTAAGTTTATCATTCCGTTTCAGGCTTGGGACGGTCACGCCTTTGAGAACGGGCTGGCGTTCGTTCGGAAAGGCGACTCGACCGGATATATTAACAGCAGTGGTCAGTTCGTTTGGAAGAGCACTAAGAACTAATAAACATGTGGCTCGTAACGAACGGACCGGTCGCTGAAAGCGACGAATTTAATAGCGTCGGGTGAAACCCGACGGCCCGCGCGGGAACCCGTCCGTCCCTGTAAGGCACGAATTACACAAACGATCATATCTTAGACAAAATTTGATTCTGACCACTTGTTCAGGGCCGGGCGAACGATCATGGCGGACGATAATCGTTAGCGCGAAGGATTTTATTTTTGCTTTCGCGAATTCGATGCTGATGCTAATATGAACCCATGATGCCGAGTGTCGAGACAATTTACCGCGAGACCGTACGGCCGCTTCCGGTCGAGGACCAGAAGCGCCTTGCGGACATGATCCTGGATAACGTGGATAAAGGAACGCACCCGCCCGCACAGAAACGCTCGGTCCTGGAAGTACTGAGATCCATCCACGCTCAGCCGGCCTTCAAGACGGCTGCCGAAGTTGACGAACACATAAGAATGGAGCGTGACGCTTGGGACGACTAACATTTCCGGTTGGTTCCGTCATTTATCTCGACACGTCTCCAATCATTTACGGCGTTGAGAAACACGTGGATTACTGGTCGCTGCTTGAGCCGTTTTGGAAAGATGTCGAATCAGGCGCGATCAAGATCATAACCAGCGAACTTACCTTCTTGAGGTGCTGGTTATGCCGACCCGACTCAACAATCAACCACTGATAGACGCATACGAGAACTATTTTCCAGCACCGACATCGAACTCATTCCGATCGATGCGGCGATACTGCGCTACGCCGCCCGGTTACGGGCCACGCAGAATTTCAAAACGCCCGACGCGATCCATGCCGCTACGGCTATGTTGTCGAACTGCGACCATCTGGTCTCGAACGACGCCGGCTTTCGACGTTTCGCCGCTATCGACGTGATTATCCTCAGCGACCTGACATAATGACGCGGAACGGGCCCAGTCATATCAAAGCAACGGCTTAGAGCTCCAAACCCAAACCGTTTTCCAGCCTGCCCTGGTGTCTATGCGAAAATCGAATCCTACCCGATATGGTTTGCCGTTTTTCGGGACGGGGACTGAAAAGTAGGCTTCCTGAGTGGGTTCCAGGCTTTGTGTTTCTATTCCCATCCAACAGGGAAGGTCCAGCGCGTCCTGGATCTTTCCGTTTTGCCTTATCCAGACGAGCGCGTTGTGGTTTCGTTCGTAGCCGGGGTAGTAGATAGTCCCGTCCGTGAGGTTCCTGATCCTGAATGTCGCCTCATTCGGATCGCTGCCGAGTTTGACGATGGCGGACTCGATCTCTATCTGGCCTGTGAGAATGACATTCTCGTCCCGCTGGAAATTGGCGTAATCGACTTCAATAGCCGGAAGCTCGCTTCGCAAAACGAGCACCGAGGTCAGAAGAACGGAAAGAGCGAAAGTGGCAATCGACATCACCCAGGCAAATCTTGATCTAAGCATAAAACCTCCTGCTTACAATAGATGCCCGAAACGCGAAATAGTTCCCGATCCAGGAAAGAGTTGTGCCTCAAGGCCGCGCTGTTCATGCCCGTGTTTCGGCAAGACATCGAGAATAAGGTATGCCCAAACCAAGTAGTGGGTCAGGTTAGAAAATTCATTACTTGGGCTTGCCCGGCTTCAGTGCGATCAGGCTTGCCTGACCGGGCGACTTGCTCACGATCGCCGGAGCAGGCTGCGCCTGCGACACTCGTTCGCCCGCTAAAGCGGGCTTCGCCGGTTTTAGCGGCCCGCGCACGGTCAGGCAAGCCTGCCCGCCCTGCATTACAGCAAAGCTGGTCATAAAGAATAATTTCAAACTGACCCACTACCCAAAATCAATCATTCTTGCAATCTCGTTGCATCTGTGCAATAATCTCGTGCAGGTGGGAGCGCTCTGGCGTTCTCGATCTTTGAAATTTCGACACGGAAACCGCGGCTGCCTTGTCCTGAAATAGGTTTACACTTGAAAATGGGACAAGGATAGAGCTTTAGGATATCCCTAAAGTGTAAACTCATAGGAGGACGACCCATCAAAAAGTGTCAACTTTTTTCAGGACGAGTCACGAGTCACAAGCTGTGGCACAATGTGGCGCGTTTTTTTGAAATCCGTGGGACAGTGCGAAAATTGGGCGGCAAATATAATGAATGCAACAGTTAGCCTGTCCCACTCCTGCGTGGGACATGGCTGGGACACCTTGGGACAAAGGGCACGTGCCCGACGGAGTTTTGAACCGCGCTGGGCACGTGCAATGGCCGTGAAGAACAGCGGCGCTATTCCTCCTCTTCAGAAGATCGCGTGGCGATGCTGCCGCGGGGCGAATAGTTGATCCGGCGCGTTTCGCGGATGCGGCCGTCGTCAACGCTGCCTTCGACTATCTCGTAACCGAGCAGGGCGAACACGCGATTCCTGATAAACAGCGGCCGGGCGTTGCCGTACCAATCGACGCAGGAAGCGCGGCAGCCGTCGTTGTTTGAGGTGTTGCGCGATCCCATTTCGCCGAGTTCGTTGAACTCAAGGCCATTGTTTCGCAGGAACAGGATGGCGGCGGAGCCTTCCACCAGATGGCGATAACCGGCACGGCCCGAACGCGCGATCGGCAGGCCGAGAAGTCCGGCGTCCTGTCCGCTGGACTTATAGAAGAAGCCGTGGCTGCGAAGCTCGCCCTGCGAGGCGTTTGGCCGCACGTAGCTTTCTTTGACCTCGGGTCTTCTTCCAAGCCGAACGGGTGAAAAATAAAGATCTGTTCCATTTGTGCCGACGACCACTGCGTCTTTCCCCATCTGCTCGATGCGATCGACGCCGTGCTTGAGCCTCAATTCGCTCACGTCGGCGTTGGTCCAGTTGACCGCGAACAGATCGGCCGCGTTCTTTGTCTCGGGCCGTCCCCAGCCGCTGCCGGTCCCGTAGAGAAGATAGTCGCCGACGAAGCGGTTCTGGAATGTGTAGCCGGCCGGTTTCGGCAGCTCCTGATAGCGGTAACCGGGAGCATCGAGGCTGCCGTCGGAGAAGCTGTCAACCGGCATTCGGAACAGGGCCACGTCGCCGGCCGCGAACTCGGAGCCCCACATCTGCTCGCCGTATCCGTCCGAGCGTACCAGCACGTTCAGATGCTTATCGCTGCTTTCAAGGAACGAGAACTGGTCAACGGGCGAGCCAGTAACGCCGACCGCGCTCGGGGCCGAGCCGTCAAGCGGCATTTTGTAGAGCATCGAGTTCGATCTCGTCCGGCGGGAGCGGCCATCGTTGTCAAAGTCATAGCTCCAATCGGTGGTCCAGACGTAAACCGAGGTCGGCGAGACGTAGAACACGCGGCCCGGTGCTCCAAGTGTTCCTGTCGCCGTGCACGAGAAATCACGGCTGGCCAGGTTGCAAACCGTGACGGTGTGCAACGCCATTCCGTAGTTCGACTCAACCGGCCGCTCGGCGCGATAAATATTCGTCGGTTCGATGATCCGCTCAAACTCGCTGTTCGTTGCTCCCTTGTGCCATTTGCGAACGGCGGGGAAACGCTCCATCGGGTCGCCGCCGTAGTAGCCAAGATACATCGGCGTATAGAAGATCAGCTTGCTGCCGATCAGACGGCTGGCGTAATTGCGTGATGAGTAATAGTCGTTCGAGCGAAGATGATAGGTCGAGCGATAATCAAGCCCGCCGAGCTCGTCGATGTCGAACAGATTGATCTCGGTCCCGCCTCGGCTGTAGCTGTAACCGATGACCGCAACCGTGTTGCCCGAAACGAGCATCTCGTCGTACCAGTCGCTTCGAGGGTTAACACCGGGTGCGAACGAATCAACCGCATCGACGGGCTTTAGCGAATTGTCACCGATCTTTACCGTGAACAGCCGGCCGCGACGAAGGATAACCAGATGATCTCCGTGCAATTTTACAATACCGCCTTCATCCACTCCGGCGTGCTGATTGTTCGTCACGGATTCATCGTCCTTTGCTGCCTCGGAGGCCAAACCGTCCGCTGGGCTGGCCGACGGAGCATTCGAACTCGATTTCGCCCGGCGTTCCAATTTGCGCTTGCGTTTCTCTTCCCAGGCCCTGAAATAATCCTTCAGGTCCTGCTCGGAACGAAATGCCCGCATCGTCTTTTTGGGCTTTGTCAGTTCGGCGGGTGCAGTGTCGACTTCGACATTTGCGAGCGCGATCGAGCCGATCGATCGTGCATTCGAGAGAATAGAAACTGTCGCAGCCACCACGGCCAACGCTGCCGAGATCAATATTGTCTTCTTCATTTACTTCCGCTCCATTGTAAGGGCGACTTTCGGCCCAGATTACTGTCGTTAGACACTGAACGGGCGGCCTGAACGTTACTTGCAGGAAACTTGTGGACGGTGGGCTCGTTTGAAGTTGAGATCGCTCCTGCCCAGACGCGGAAGCCGGTACATAAGGGCGAAAGGCTCAGGGTTCTCATATCGCCACTCACTGTTTGCGGGCTTCTGTAAGACCCAGAAACTTCGCGTGTCGAAGCAAACGACTGAAAAAAGAGGAATAGTAAAGAGGAAGAACGAATGACAGGAAAAACCTAGCCGCCGGCCTTTGGCCGCCGTATCTCGACGCGGCCGGCTATGGACGAAGGAAGCGTGACGGTTGGCGTTCCCTTCCCGGCGGAATCCTGTACGATCTCGACCGTGATGTCGTCGGCCTTTATGCCCTCGAAGAGCGACTTTCCGCCGTAGAGAACAACATTGACCTTTCGTTTAGGATCGTCTTTCACCGGTACGCTGAACGACTTCTCGATCCGTTTCTCGCCGATGCGAAAGGAAACGTCCACCAGAGCCCCAAGCGGCGTGATCTTTGGGTTGGAAACATTCACGGGCACCTGACGGACGGTGAAGTCGGCATTTCGGTTCGATAGATCGATCTTTTCCGTCGAGACCGATGTGAGAGATCGGACCAGATTCGCCGGCCCGCGGACCAGAACCTTGTCCGGCGTAACGGTCGGAGTGCCGTAGATCTCCATCTCTTCGCCGACCGATCCTTCCGTCAGAACATTGACCGGAACTTCACGCTGCTCTATCGCCTCGAGTTTTACAAGAATGCTTGGCGGCTGTATCTCATCGAGCCTGATACCGTTCGGCAAAGCGAGGGAGACTATGTCCGGGGTAAGCCGGACAAGGCGGTCGCCGGGCTCCACACCAGTCAGGTCAAGCGACATTGTCAGCTCATATTTGTTGATCTGATCGATCTTGCGCTTGTCGCCGCTGATGATGATATCGACCTCCTGGGCAGGGGAATTCGTTACGCCGATGTCGTTGGAGAGCCGTATGTTCAGCGGAATGCCGCTCATCCGCTGCGTGGTCGGCTGGCTTAACCCGGTAACGCCCATCCACAGAGCGAATGTTATTACGAGCGCGGCGAGTTTCATCGCCCAGTCTTCAAGGAAGATCTTGCGAAGGATATTCTTGAAGTGCAGCGATAACTGTGCGCCGTCAGTAAGTTTTTCGCCCTTCGATGCCATCGTGTTGGAATCTCACCATTTGCTAACCAACCGTTATCTCGCCTTCTGCCTCCTTGATCGATTTGGCCGGTTCACGCTTCCCTTGGGCAGCGGGTATCTCCATTGCTTCGAGCAGCAATTTCCGCAGCGTGTTCGTATCGACATTTCTGATCAGGTTGCCCGCCGATACATACGTTATCAACCCGGTCTCTTCCGAAACAACGATCGAAACGGCGTCGGAACCTTCGGTTATCCCGATCGCGGCGCGGTGCCGCGTGCCCATCTCGCGCGAGATCTCGGGGTTCTTGGTCAGCGGCAAGAATACCGAAGCCGCCGCCAGCCGTTCATTCTGGATCATGACCGCTCCATCGTGCAGCGGTGTTGACGGGTTGAAGATCGTAACGAGCAGGTCGTAGCTGATAGTTGCGTCGAGTTGAACGCCGGAATCGATGAAATTCCGCAAGCCGACATTTCGCTCGATCACTATCAACGCGCCCGTTTTCTCGGACGCCAGTGTCGTCACGGCCAGTACGATCTCGTCGTACACGCTGCCGCCGAACTGGCCTCGCTGCCGTCGCAAAATGGGAAAACGCAGCCGATTGGCAAAAAAGATCAGGGCCTGTCTGATCTCCGACTGGAACAGTACAATGATCGCGAAACCAATATAGACGACCGCATAACGAAGAACGAACTCAAGCGTCGCCAGGTCCTGCGCTATGGCGAGCCAATAGAGCAAAAAAAGCAGAACAAGGCCCACGATCGTCGGTACGGCGCGCGTTCCCCGAAGCAGTTTGAGCACTACATAGACGATGATGAACACCAGCGCCATATCAATGAGATTGCGCACGCTGCTGATCGCCGGAATGTAGTCGCTTATCTGCATTATCCTTTATAAAGCCAACGCGATGCGTGCACAAAATGCAGGCTTAGGCGTGGCCTCCCCGCGGGAGCCTCATCCAATATGCTCGGGGTGCGGTTCGCTGGGCGTCGTATCGGTGACGCTTGCAGCTTCTAAGAATATCATATCCACTTTTGGCTCGGCCTCTTTCAACTTTTTCTCGATCTCGGCGATCGTCTCAACGATCTCGCCGGAGGTCAGGCTGTCTTTAAGATCGACGTGCGCGTTGACCAAGATCTGCTTCGGAGCCATATGCATGGTCAACAGGTCGATCACGCCTCTTACATTTGGATGCGACAAAATGGCCTCACGCATCGCCTCGACCGATTTTGGTATTGCCGCTTCGCCCAAAAGCAGGCCGCGCGATATCTTTGCAAGGGCAAATGCGACGATCGCGAGCACAACACCGATCGCCATCGATGCAAGTCCGTCCCAATAAGCCTCAAAACCGGGCAGAATGTGATGGTCGGTCAGATAAATTCCCGCAAAGGCGATGACGATACCTATAAGGGCCGCTGAATCCTCAAAGATCACGGTCTTTGCCGTCGGGTCCTTCGATTCGCGGAGGTACTGCATAAACGTCAGCCCTTCATGGTGAGCTTCACCCACCTCCTGATACAGCGCCAACGCGATGGAACCCGCCTCCAGCACAAATGAGATGCCGAGTATCCAGTACGCCCAGTTCAGGTTCTCGGGCGGATGTGGATGAGTAAGTTTTTGATAGCCTTCGTAGAGTGCGAATGTGGCACCAACGCCGAAGATAAAGATCGCTGCAATGAAAGACCAGAAGAATCGCTCCTTGCCGTAGCCGAACGGATGCTTCTCCGATGGCGGCCGATTAAAGAACCGCAGCCCCAACAGAAGGAACACCTGGTTCGTCGTGTCCGCCAGCGAGTGAAGTGTTTCCGCCATCATTCCCGACGATCCGGTCATGATCGCACCGATCAGCTTCAAAACGGTTATCAACCCATTGGCGATCAACGCCCCGATCACAGCTAACATATTCGTTTATTCCTTTCCTTAGGATTAGTATTGTTCCTGATTCCGCGGAGTTCTGTATGCATTGACCCCGAGATCTGGAAAAACAGAGGAATGAAAATGAAGGTCATTAAGTTCTTCCATTGCCCCGGCGCTACGCAAGAAACCCAACCAGCCGGCCCTCATGATCGGTCACGCCAACGGCCCCAACGCCGTTGACGCGCATCAGCTCCCTGGCCTCAGGCAGCGGCGTACCTAGCTCGACCAGCATCTCATCGGTGACGGGCCGCATAGTTGTCGCGACGGTTACCTCCCGCCAATCTTCACGCGGCACCTCTTTCAGATCTTCCAGCCTCAAAATGCCGGAGAGCTGTTTGTCGGTGGCCACCGGAAAAGCAGCCTGTCGATTCATAGGCAGCATTCCGTCAACAAACTCCTGAATTGTAAGATCCGCCTGTACCATCACTGGGAGCATCATTAAGTCATCGACCAGCTTTTCCCCAGCTTTCCGCGCTGCGGAAAGGATCCCGCGGGCCGAATCGAACAGGAAGTAACCAGTTAGCAAAGCCCAGAAACCGGTAAAGACCTGGCCACGCGCGACCGCGAAGAATATTCCCAGTACGGCCAGCCCGACCGCTATCACTTGGCCGCAATGCCCGGTCAGGATCGTGGCCTCGTTCAAGTCCTTCCCGTTTCGCCAAAGATACGCCCGCAATACTCGTCCGCCGTCAAGCGGATAGCCGGGCAGGAGATTGAACACCGCGAGAAGAAAATTGGCAAGAACGAGAAGGAATAGAAGGTCTCGCAGAATGTCGAGCTTGCCAGCATTCGCGGCGGCCGTAAGCAGCAAAAACACGACGGCAAGAACAAAGCTCGCTGCCGGTCCGGCAAAGGCAATACGAAACTCTGCTCGCGGCGTTCGCGGCTCGTGGACAAAGCGGGTCAACCCGCCGAAAGGGTGCAGAACTATCTCCACCACATCCAGTTTTTCGAGCCTTGCCACAACGGCATGCGCTAGTTCGTGGATAAAGATCGACGCGAAAAAAACGACGGTCGCCGCTGCCCCCAGAGCAGCGCTCACCAGCCAGTTTCCGGCCTGTTCGTGGATATTTGCCGCTGTTACGGCGGTGATCAGGACCAATACGAGGAACCACCGTTGATCGGCCCGGACGGGTACGCCTGAAACCCGAACCAGCTCGACCCGACGCCGGAAATTCTCGAAAAAGCGCATTGGCAAGATCCTTCAAAGATTAACACACAGAAGGCTGATGCCGCGAGGAACACGCCGATTCCGTGTAAACCCTGATTCAAAAGCGGTCAAAATGCCACGTTTTGGTCACCGATTTTTTAGGCATATGGCCGCTAAGGCAAGTGATCTCAACAGCTTACTTATACGGCACGCTAGTTGCAAACTAATTTGTTGATCCGGCCGAACGGGTCCAACGAAAACTGAAGGAGGAGTGTTATGAAGACGTTTACGAAAATGTTGAAGCCGTTATTTACCGATATTGCCCCGACCGAGCGTTTCTCGCTCCGATTTCAGGATGGCGTTGAGATCTACGAACATGAATCGGTCCGGACGTACTCGCCGGCCCAGCCCGACGCTGCGGCATGTGACTCGGTCCCGCGTCTGGTAGTGACGGAGATGATCGGAATTGAAGAATCCGGCCTGATTGCCCGTACGCGGTCCGAGGTCGTCGGCCTGGTCGCAATCCTGAGCGCAGTTACGGCCGCACGATGATCTGCGGCCGCAGGGTGAACCAAATTGTTTTTATCCGATAAAACCGTCTGCAAGCCGCGACTGGAACTCTAGGCCTCGAACGGGATCTCGGCGTTCTGAAGGACGCTGAGCTCATTGCGTGAGACACGCTCGAGGAGTTTAGGATCGTCGAACATCTTGAGCATTCCATTCACGGTCGCGTAGCGAGGATCCTCGGAGACGCTGGCCGGAAGATTGATGAAACTTCTTAAATACTTATCGATCCCTTCGAGCAGCGCGCCTCCGCCCGTAAGGATCACTCCGCGGTCGTAGATATCGGCCGCAACCTCGGGCCGGAGCTCGGTGAGCGTATCGCGGATCAACTCGGCAATTCGGCGAACGATCGATTCGACGATCGGATAGACCTCGCCCGACGTTATCTCTACCGCCGCAGGACTGCCGGTCTGCACGTCGCGGCCGCGGACCTCGATGGTCTTGGAAATGTCCTCCGGCAAAAAGGCCGAGGCGAAGGTCGTTTTCAAAAACTCGACGGTCTCTTCACCAACCTGTAATCCACGATGACGCCGCAGATGTGTTGCAAGCACCTCGTTTATCGCGTTGCTGCCGTATCGCTCGGATGTAGATGTGACGACCGTTCCTTTTGCAACGATCGCGATGTTGGTGGTCGCGGCGCCGATGTCGATGATCGCCGAAGCTCGTTTGTCGGTCGAAAGAACGCCCGCGCCAAAGGCTGCTGCCAGCCCTTCTTCCATCATAAAGACCTTGCCGATGTGCGATTCTTCCGCGGCGTTCAGAAGGGCCCGTTGTTCTACCTGGGTCACGTCCGAAACCATGCTCATCACGGCCTGCAGCGACAGGTTAGAACCGCCGGTGCGGGCCTTCTTGACGAAGTGCGCGAGCATTTTCTTTGTACGCTCGAAATCGCCGACCACCCCGCCAATGAGCGGTGCTCGGACGACGACATCACGGCCCTCGCGGCCGGCAATGTCACCTGCTTCCTGCCCGAATGCAACGATCTCCTCGGTTATTTCATTAATGGCAACCAGCGACGGCTCATCCAGAACGACACCGCGGCCCTTTACGGCGATGATCGTGCTGGCGGTCCCAAGATCGATCGCCATCGAATCCGTAACAAGTTTCTTTAGGGAGGAAATCCTTAACATGATTGTAGTGCTTGCATTCAAATTATAGTTCTTTTAGGCGTACGCTGACAATACATTTTATTGGCAATGATCTGCCCGGTGCCAGGAAGGGTATCAAGCCCATCGTACCTCAAGCACATTCACCGGCTGTGTTCGATTCTTCACGGTCAGCGGATCGCGAGTGTTGACCGGAATGAGATTGCCGCTTGCGGCGGCCGTGGCTTCGCTCATAAGGATCTGGCCACCCGTCGCGTTCGATTCTAATCTCGAGGCCAGGTTCACCGTATCGCCGATCGCCGTATACTCGGAGCGCTGGTTCGAGCCGATATAGCCAATCGTTGCTTCACCGGTATGGAGCCCGATGCCAACCGAGATGTTGGCGTATCCCTCCGATCTGAGTTCGGTATTGAGCGTTGCCAGCCGTTTTTGCATCGTGACCGCGGCCTTGACAGCGTTCAGGGCATCTTCCTCGCCAGCGGTTGGGGCACCGAAAATGGCCATTAGCCCATCGCCAATATACTTATCCAAGGTTCCGCCAAACTCGAAGATGATCTCCGTCATAACGGAAAAGTACCGGTTCAGCAGATTCACGACCTTCTCCGGATTCGCCTTTTCAGAAATGGCGGTAAAGCCGCGAATATCAGCAAACAATACCGTTACCTGCTGGTTTACCCCCCCGAGCCGAAATGAATTCGGGCTTTCAAGTAGCTGTTTTACAACATACTCCGGCATGAACCGGCTGTAATTTGCGCGTGCGACCTCCTCGCGCGCAAGGCGTTTATGGGCCTTTACGGTTTCCACGGTCAGCGCCGTTTGCGCCGCAACGGCACTTATCATTTCAAGATGGTCCGGCGTAAATGACGCGAACGGATCGAGCCGGTCCGCGTAAAGCACGCCGTGGACATTCGATTCCGTGATCAACGGGGCGCAGATCGTCGACCGGACGCCTTGAGAAACTATCGAATCCGATCCCAGGAACTGATCGTCGGTCTTGGCGTCCTGCGAAAGGACCGCGACTTTCTCGCGCATCACCTTTTGCGTGATCGTCCGGCTGATGGTCAGATGCGCAGTGACTTTGTCGGTGCTTTCGTCACGGGTTCTGACGGCGATCGGAAACAGACTGTAATCAAGTATCTTTCCGTCGATCGTCTCGTCCGCGATCAGCGCAACCACGCGATCGGCCGGCGTGCCCCGAAAGATCAGATCGGTAGCTTTCTCGAATATCTCTTTTAGATCAAAAACGGTTCCGATCGACTTGCTCATTTCGTAGAGCAGTTCTAGCATTTTGGCCTTTCGCCTTAGGTCCTTGACCTCTTCAGGCGTCGCGGAAGCCGTTTCGATCGAGAGATGCGTTTGCCGTCCGATGATCTCGTTCGCCGAGATCTGTACTTGCGTGTACCCAAGCGGTTTGTCGTCATAGTTTACGCCTTCAGAGGCGATCTTAGCCGTTTCCGGATCGTACTCGTCGCTCGATGCGGAAACCTTGAGAACCTCAGGCAGCGGTGCGGCTGGTTTTGGCGGTTCCGGTGTTGCGAATTCCAGCCGGCTTTCCCCAATCACTATCGCATCGCCCGGCTCGAGCCGGCGCTCAAGCGTCGGTGAGCCGTTCACGAAAACATGGTTCACGCTGCGGACTAGGCTTCCGTTCTCGATGTGTCCGTCGACGATCGTGTAGCCATCACCCTCGGAGATGACGCGGGCGTGTTTTCTCGACGCACGGCGGTCATTAAGAACAATGTCGTTCTCTTTGGCCCGTCCGATCGAGTAAGAACTGCCGGGCTGCAGGGAAAACTCCCATATCCGGCCGTTGGGTTCGGTTATCTTTAGCGATGCTTCCACAGCAAGGTAATTGTAAAGGCTAAACGTCAAATGGTAAATTGGGCCGAAGCTAAAGCTATGATCTACCTCGACAACAACGCGACGACCTCCGTAGCAAAGGAAGTTTTGGAAGCGATGATGCCGTTCCTGACCGATTCGTACGGCAACCCTTCATCGGCCCACACCTTCGGACGTCGTTCGCGCGAGGCGGTCGAGAGGGCCCGCGAATCCGTTGCCGCCTTCCTTGGAGCGGGCGATCCGGCAGAGATCGTTTTCACATCATGCGGGACCGAAAGCGACAATTGGGCGATCACGGGAGCCATGGAGGTGGCGGCCGGCCGCGATCACATTGTGACCACGAAGGTAGAGCATGAAGCGGTCCGCAATCTTTGCGTGGAACTTGAGAAGAAAGGAATCCGCGTGACACGGATAGAAGTTGACGGCGAAGGGCTGATAGATCCGCACGAGGTGGCAGCGGCCGTAACACCGCAAACCGCGATCGTTTCGGTTATGCATGCGAACAATGAGACTGGCGTGATCTTCCCGGTCGAAGAGATAGCCCGATTGGTAAAACAAAGGTCCGATGCCCTGGTGCACGTTGACGGTGTCAACGCGGCCGGAAAGGTTCCGATCGATCTTAAGAGCTCTGCGATCGATGTTTATGCGATCTCGGGCCACAAGTTCCATGCCCCGAAAGGCGTCGGTGCGGTCTACATTCGAAGCGGGACGGATCTTGGTCCAGGTTTCGTTGGCGGCGGCCAGGAGAACGGCAGGCGAGCAGGAACCGAAGCGGTCCATCAGATCGTCGGGTTGGGTGCGGCGGCCGATCTTGTGCGCGATATGTCCGCAATGTCGCAGGTTCAGGGCTTGCGCGACCGGTTGGAACACAGGATCGTTGAGGAGATCGCGGATTCCCGCGTGAACGGAACGAGCGATCCGACAAAGCGCCTGCCAAACACATCGAACATTTCGTTCGCAAACACGAACGGCGAAGCAATGCTGGCACGGCTCGATGCTGAAGGTATTTACGTATCAACCGGATCGGCCTGCGCATCCGCGGATCACGCCGCATCGCCGGTGCTGCAGGCAATGAATATTCCGTATTCTTATGCAATGGGCTCGATAAGGTTTTCGCTCAGCCGATATACGACCGAAGAAGAGATCGAGAAAGTGATCGCGGCTCTGCCACGGATCGTCTCAGATCTCAGAGCGCTTGCTGGAACTGGCTTATGAGCTTGGGGGCGGCGTTAGGCCGCCTTTTCTATGCCGTATCGTGAAAGCTTCAGGTACAGGCCGCGTCGCGTCAGCCCGAGTTCGTTTGCCACCCGCGAGATATTCCAGTTGTGTCGCGCGAGCGAGCTCTTGATCATTTGCGTTTCCAGTCCTGAGACCGCATCCTCCAAAGTGCCGCCCTGGGCTCCTGCGTCAAACAGGAATGAGCTGTCATAGGAGGCAATTGGCCGGACATTCGAGTCCGTCGCAAATGATGCCAGCGGGCGGGCGGTGCGCTTCAGATCGGGCGAAAGGTGATCGGGCGTGATCACATCGTTGTCTACCGCACGGGCAATTATCCGTTGAACCTCGTTACAAAGCTGGCGCACGTTCCCGTCCCATTCGCACACCATTAGGAGATCGATCGTTTGCGGGGTGAAGGTGATGTCTCGCTTGCCGAATCGTGACGAATAGTGATTGATGTAGTAATTGACGATGGGCGGTATCTCCGACCGGCGTTCGCGAAGCGGCGGAACCCGCAGCCGGATCACGTTAAGTCGGTAGAAAAGGTCTTCGCGAAATGTTCCGTCCGCAACCTTTTCCTCAAGCGGCATATTCGTCGCGGCTATTACACGCACGTCCACCTTGATGGGCCGCTTTTCACCGATCGGCTGGACCTCGCCTTCCTGCAAAAACCGCAGCATTTTTGGCTGGACGTCAAGCGGCAGATCGCCGATCTCATCAAGAAATAGTGTGCCTCCATCGGCCGCACGGATCATGCCCGGCGAGTCCGTGACAGCGCCGGTAAACGCGCCCTTCCTGTAGCCAAACAGATGGCCTTCGGCGAGTTCCTTGGGCACCGCCGTGCAGTTGAACGGAACAAAGATCTTGTCTTTCCGGTTAGAAATGGTATGGATCGCCCGCGACACCAATTCCTTGCCTGTCCCCGATTCGCCGGTTACCAGCACCGTCACATCGGATGAACGGATCTTATAGACCTCCTCGACAAGTGACGTCATCGCCGGGGAAGAATGAATGAACCCGGGCATCAGACTGTTAGAGGTATACGGACTCGCTTCATGTCCGGCCGGTGCTGACCTGTCGCGTTCGCGGAGTGCGATCACGTCCATGCCAAGCTCAACAACGCGAAGCAGCGGCTGAAGCGAACTATCATCGTTGAGTAGGGCCCCAGAGCTTGGGTTCACGAAGAGATAGGCTGCCTTGGCGGTCGATCCGCGAAGCTGAAACACGGCAACGTCTTTCTTCTTCAGGAAGGCCTTTTCATCACCTTTTTGGCGCGCCAGGTCGTATTTTGAAACGATCTCGGCGCTATCGTCGGGCGAGTAACCGTGAGTGATGAACGGACGAAGAACTTTGCTCTCGTTCGGTTCGGCGATGATGATCCGGTTCGCTTTGCTCTCTTGCTGCAGCACGGCGATAAGCTCTCGAAACAGGAGCTCGCGCGACGCTGTGGCCTCAGCCAGTCGGACCATCAGAAGCTGCGAAACGACAGAGTTGGAGCGGCGGGCCGTCTCATTGGCGGTGGCGGCGTTACCGGCTGCTCTTGCGTCGCGGATCCTTTCCTCAACGGCCCTGACGTAATCGGCAATGTTCAACTTCTTGAAGACCTCGCCCGCGGCCGATAAATGCTTGATCGCCCGGACGGACTGCGTCGGATCAACATTGCACCCTATAAGGAAATTGGCAAGTGCCGTGTGGTAAAGGTCCTCTGCCGTTTCGAAGATCGTCAGGCTCTGGTTGAAATGATGCACGGCAAGCTGTTTGTCATTGTCCTTGAGCGCCGCAAGGCCGCGAATGTGCTGGATGCTGCCGAGCACAAAAAAGTCAGAGGTCGCGCCGGTATCTTCAATAACCTTCAAATAACTCTCGTGATCTTCTGTACCAAGATGAAGATGGGCCTCTGCCAGCACGAGTCCCAACATGTTGGCATAGTGCTTGTCGTCGATCTCGCGCGAAAGATCAAGGGCTGCCAGGGCGTCTTCCACAGCCTGTCGATGCTCACCTTTTGCAAGGCGGCAGCGTGCCAGGTTCCGCATCGCCTGCAGGGTATACCAGCCGTTCTTCCTTTCTTTCGCAAGTTTAACCGCGCGCTCAAGCAGTTCTTCCGCGTCGTCCAGCTCGCCGCGCATGATCTTTAGCTCGCCGAGCGAATCGAGGATGCCGGCAACGTGGGCGTGATTGTTGGCAATGGCAAGGTCAAGGGCCCGCCGTATCATTGCCTCGGCCCGCTTCCAGTTGCCGATCAGCAGCAGGTTCATGCCCAGATTGTTGTATGCGATCACGGAATTGACAGCATGCTCCGTCCGGTCGAAGAACTCGATCGATTTCTCCAGGCAGTCAATACCGTCGTGCGCCCGCCGCAGAAAAACATAGGCGCCGGACATATCTGTGTACAATCGGCCGAGCATGAACGGGGCCGAGCGTTCGCCGATGATCTGAATGCCCTGCTCGAACGATTCGAGAGCCTGTGCACTGTCGCCGCCCATGTGAAAGCAGAGGGCCTTTTCTCGGTATGCCTCGGCCATGCGAAGCCAATTACCTTCCTCACGAAAATACGCCAAAGATTTTTCAGCGTAATCGCGTGCGATCGGATATTCGTTCAGTTTTCGGTAAACGCGTGACAGGGCAACATAAACAGGGCCGGACTGGTTGGCGAGGTCATTCGCCTGGGCCTTTGCGAGGGTTTCTTTAAGAAGCGTAACTGCCTTTGGCTGGTCGGAAAGATTGCTGTACCCGATCGCAAGCTGAGTGACGACCTGGATCTGGGTGTCCACCGCGAGACGCGCGAGCATTTCGTCGTCCTCGAACGGTTTCAGGATATCGAGCGATTCCTTATATCGGCCGACGGTTTCCAGTGCAAATGACCGGAGCCGTTTCAGATGGGCAAACGTGTCGGGCGGATGGGTGTAACCTTCTATGGTTTCGCGCAGCAGCCGCTCCGCCGCATTCGACAGGCCGTCGCGCAGGTTCTGTCCAACCGTGGAAAAGACCCGATCCAGCTTCTCTTTCGGCAGCCGGCGGACGTGTTCGGCGGCAGAACGGCTGCCCGCGGCCCGACGCACGGGAGTCCCTTTCGAACTTGAGCTTTTCGTAAGCGAGTCCATATTTCCGTGGTTTTGGCCCTTGTAAACTGCCAATCGGCCGCTTCTTTCAAAACATTGAAGAGCAAGACGGAACGTCAAATTGAATACTTAGTAAACAGCGCTTCTGAAATTTAGCAGAAAAGCTTGCTGCGTGTCTACAAGATTCTGCTGCGGATCACAGCGGAATGGACGCGGGCTGTCGGATATGTAATGCTTTTTGTCAGTTATGATCGATCCATCCGCCGAGAATAAACGCCTCGATGAGGCTGCGGAAAGAGCGGTTGACTGGAAACTGTGGGGCCCATATGTCAGCGATCGGGCCTGGGGAACGGTTCGCGAGGACTATTCGCCCGATGGCTCCGCATGGGACTATTTTCCGTTCGAACACGCCCACCTTAGGGCCTACCGTTGGAATGACGACGGCATCGCCGGTATTTGCGACAGAGATCAGACGTTTTGCTTTGCCCTGGCCCTTTGGAATGAAAAGGACGCCATCCTTAAGGAAAGACTGTTTGGACTTCCGGGACCGGTGGGGAATCATGCGGAAGACGTGAAGGAGTATTATTACTACCTCGACAGCACGCCTACTCATTCCTACATGAAGTTCCTCTACAAGTATCCGCAGGCCGCATTCCCCTACGAGCAGTTGTACCGGGAGAACGCGGCGCGGGGCAAATCATCGCGCGAATATGAGCTGATCGACACCGGCGTGTTCGATAGCGACGCCTATTTCGACGTTTTCGTCGAATATGCGAAATCCGGCCCGACGGACATCTCTATTAGAATCACGGCCATCAACCGCGGTACCGAAACGGCCCCGCTTCATATCCTGCCTACGGTCTGGTTCAGAAATACCTGGTCGTGGGCGAACGAACCCGTGCAAGGGCGGCTGTCGTTGACTGAGGGCGACCGGGGGCAGAGCATTCTTATCCAAAAGGGCCTACAATGTAATTACAACCTCTTTTTCGACGATTCCCCTGACCTTTTGTTCTGCAGCAACGAGTCGAATAACCAGGAGCTTTTCGGCTCCCCGAACGCGTCCGCGTATACCAAGGATGGCATCGGTAAGTATGTGGTAAACGGCAGCAAAACTGCCATCGATCCGCAACTTGCGGGGTCGAAGGCCGCATTGCGCTACCGCTTCGACGTCGCTCCCGGCGGGACTGAAACGATCCATTTGAGGCTCGGCGAGGGCCTATCGCCTGCACCGACAAGCGTCGCCGACGCGAATGCCGCCGTCTTCGACCTGCGGATCCGAGAGGCCGATGAATTTTACAGCGGGGTGATCCCGGCCAATCTGTCAGCCGACGGGAGGTTGATCATGCGCCAAGCTTTTGCCGGAATGCTCTGGTCGAAGCAGTTTTATCACTATGTGGTAAAGCAGTGGCTTGAAGGAGATCCGGCCTTTCCCGCTCCGCCCGACCAGCGGCTTACCGGCCGCAATACCGGTTGGAAACATCTTCATAACGAAGAAGTGATCTCAATGCCTGACAAGTGGGAGTATCCGTGGTTTGCGGCGTGGGACCTCGCGTTCCATTGCGTCCCGCTCGCCCTGGTCGATCCCAGTTTCGCTAAACGGCAGTTAATATTGCTTTTACGCGAATGGTATATGCACCCAAATGGGCAGATACCGGCGTACGAATGGGCCTTCGATGATGTGAATCCGCCGGTTCACGCCTGGGCGGCGCTTCGGGTTTACCAGATCGAGAAAAAGCAGAAAGGAGTCGGCGATAGAGCCTTTCTCGCAAGGGTCTTCCACAAACTGCTCCTGAATTTCACATGGTGGGTGAACCGCAAGGACGCCGAGGGCAACAATGTCTTCGAAGGCGGTTTTCTCGGGCTGGACAATATCGGCATCTTCGACCGGTCAAAGCCTCTTCCCGGCGGCGGGTTTCTTGAGCAGTCCGACGGCACAAGCTGGATGGCGATGTACTGCCTGAACCTGCTGGCGATGGCGCTCGAGCTTGCGCAAACCGACCAGGCGTACGAGGACGTGGCGAGCAAGTTCTTCGAGCATTTCGTTTTTATCTCGGACGCAATGAACAATCTCGGCAACAAGCAGACCGAGCTTTGGGACGATCGGGATGGTTTTTACTATGATGTCCTGCATATGAACGGCGACCAGATCCCGATCAAGATCCGCTCGCTGGTCGGACTCATTCCGCTATTTGCGGTTGAAACGATCGAAGAGGAGTGGCTCGATAAACTGCCGAACTTTCGGCGGCGGAGCGACTGGCTGATCGAGAATCGCAAGGACCTTGTCGACGATATTTCCTGTATGCAGCAGCCGGGCCGGCGCGGACGCCACCTTTTGTCGCTTGTGAATGCGAACCGGCTTCGCCGCGTGCTTGAAACTATGCTTGACGAAAAGGAATTCCTGTCGGACCACGGCATACGCTCGCTGTCTCGATATCATAAGGAATGCCCATATTTCCTCGAGCTCGGAAATACGGAGTACAAGGTCGCTTATGATCCTGCCGAATCAACGAGCGGGATGTTCGGCGGCAACTCGAATTGGCGCGGCCCGATCTGGTTCCCCGTCAATTATCTGCTGATCGAGGCACTGCAAAAGTACGATCATTACTACGGCAATGATTTTCAGATCGAGTTCCCGACCGGGTCGGGCAAATTGATGAACCTGTGGGAGGTAGCGCAGCAGATCGAAAAGCGCCTCTCCGCGTTGTATCTACGAGACCAGTCGGGGTCACGCGCGGCGTTCGGCGACAGCGAGATACTTCAGTCTCGCGATCAGTGGCGCGACAATCTGCTCTTTTTTGAGTATTTCGATGGCGACACGGGCCGCGGCCTTGGAGCGAATCATCAAACCGGCTGGACCGGATTGATAGCAAAGATCCTGAAGCAAACAGCGGAATACTCGGAGGGAGGAAGATGAAAGCGGTAGCAGTTGTCCCTAAGAAGACCGGCAGTGTTCATCTGGTCGAGATGGAGAGGCCCCGTGTGGACGATGTGCGCGATGGGCGCGGCGTGCTGGTTGAGGTGTTGCGGGTCGGAGCTTGCGGCACAGATCGCGAGATCAACAATGCGGAATATGGGGTTGCTCCGAAGGGCTGCGACTATCTTGTGTTAGGGCACGAAAACTTCGGCCGGGTTGTCGAAGTAGGCGAAAATGTCTCTGAGTTTCAAACAGGTAATTACGTTGTAGCTACCGTTCGGCGTCCGCGCGGGTCGAGCATCTATGACAAGATCGGCGAGCAGGATTTTACGACCGACGACAAGTATTACGAACGCGGGATCTCTCGGTTACACGGCTATATGGCTGAGTTTTACGTTGAGAACGCCGATTTTCTGGTACGGGTCCCGCCGGCCATTGCCGAGATCGGTGTGCTGTTGGAGCCGCTTTCAATTGTCGAAAAAGGCCTCAAACAGGCGAGCGATATTCAGGAACGGATGAAAATCTGGCGTCCGAAGACCGCGGCGGTTCTGGGCGTCGGCAGCGTCGGCCTGCTGACTGTGATGGCATTGCGAATGCGTGGTTACGCGGTTCACGGCTTTGGCCTTGATCGGCGTGAGGGCTATTTGAACGCGGAACTCTGCGAGGCGATCGGGGCAACTTATGATTCGACTGCCGAGATCTCTGTTTCTCAAACTGTCGAAAAGTACGGCGAATACGACCTGATCTTCGAGTGCACCGGCTATTCGCCGATCATTTTTGACGCTATGCAGTCATTGAACGAGAACGGCATCCTTATCCTTGCGTCGGTTACAGGCGGTGACCGAAAAACCGACCAGGTCCCGTCCGACAAGATCAACCAGTTGTTCGTCCTCGGCAACCGTGCGATGGTCGGCACCGTGAATGCCAACCGCGAGCACTTCGAAATGGGTGTCAAGGACCTTGCGTTATGCGAGGCCATGCATCCCGGCTGGCTCGGACGTATGCTGACCCACAAGGTCGTCGGACTCGAGAATTTCGCCCAGGTGTTCGATATTCTTAATAACTCCGCCAAGCACAGGGCTATCAAGACGTACTTCGAGGTCGCGGAAATATAGTGGACCGCCGCCGTTCCGTGACGGTCGCGTTTCGGTCGCCAACTTGATAATCTTATCAAGACCGGGAGGTTTGTCTCCGCGTCTTAGGAATAGATCTGAAGCACCAAACGCATCGTAATTGTGCGCCTGCTTTTGATAGCGTTTTTATGAAGATCGGGATCGTTGGTTTAGGTATTGTCGGTTCGGCCGTGAAATACGGTTTTGAAAAACTCGGGCATAAGGTTGTCGGGCACGACATCAAAGACGGCACAAGGCTGGACGGCGTTCTTGGCAGCGAGATCGTTTATCTGTGCCTGCCCACACCACAGGGCGATGACGGGCATTGCGACACGTCGATCATCGAAGACGTCGCTGCAGAGCTGCTCGACGATCACGCATACAGCGGTATAGTCGCGATCAAATCGACCGTGACGCCGGGCACAACGGCCAAGCTTCAGGAAAAGTTCATGACCGAGAAGATCTGCCACGTGCCGGAGTTTCTCCGCGAGCGGGCCGCGATCATCGACTTCACGGACTATCATGATGTTTGTGTGATCGGGACGGAGTCCGACGAAGTGTTCGAGAAGGTAAAGGAATCGCACGGCTACTATCCGAAACAGTTCGTCAAACTTTCGCCCACAGAAGCCGAGATATCGAAGTATTTCAACAACATCTACAACGCGATGCTGATCACCTTTGCGAACGGCTTCTACGAGCTTTGCCAGGCGACCGGGGCCGACTATTCAAACGTCAAAAACGCGATGGTACAGCGTGATCATATCTACAACAAGTATCTCGATTGCAACGAAAACATTCGCGGATTCGGCGGAATGTGCCTGCCGAAGGACACCGCCGCGATATCGGCCCTTGTAAAGGAAATGGGAATGCCGATCGAATTGTTTCAGGCGATCGTTGACGACAATAAGAAATATAAAACGACAGTTTTCGAGGGGATGAGGAAGTGAAAATACTTGTAACGGGCTCGGAAGGCTCGCTGATGCAGGCGGTGATCCCGCTTTTGTTAGACAAGGGGCACACGATCACCGGCATCGACAATTTTGCGCGCTATGGCGAGATCGAGCGTGAACGCGCTTACGAGTTCATCCGCGGTGATCTGACGGACCCGGAATTCGTCGACAAGGTGGTTCGCGATGTCGATGCGGTGATCCAGGCCGCGGCGTTGATCTACGGTGTTGGCGGCTTTAACAAATATCCGGCTGATATCCTGTCGAAGGACATCAATCTGCATCAGAACATCATGCACGCGATGCTCCGGAACGGCATTGGGAAAATGGTGTACATTAGCTCGTCGATGGTTTACGAACGGTGCATCAAACATCCGAGCGTGGAAGAAGACGTTGACGAATCGCTCATCCCGTCCACCGACTACGGCCTCAGCAAGCTGGTCGGCGAACGCATCACGCGGGCGTTCCATCGGCAATACGGCATCGGCTACACCATCTGGCGGCCGTTCAACATCATCACGCCGCACGAGGTGGGCGAGAACGACCTTGGCCTGAGCCACGTTTTTGCTGACTACATCAAGAACATCGTGAAAGAGCAGCGAACGGAAATTCCCATTATCGGCGACGGCGAGCAGATCCGCTGCTTTACGTGGATCGGCGACGTGGCACGCGGGATCGCTGACTTTTCATTCGACGACCGGGCTGCGAATCAGACATTCAACCTCGGCAACCCTGAGCCGATCACGATGAAGCAGCTTGCCTCGATCATTTACGAGCAGGCGAACCAAAAGGACCTGATCAGTGGTAACGGGAACGGACTTTCGTTCAAGACGGAGAAATCGTTTCCAGACGATGTGCGGGTCCGTATCCCTGATGTTAGTAAAGCAAAGAACATTCTGGGTTGGGAGCCAACGCTGAAGGCGGCGGAATCGGTTGAAAGATGCCTGGACCTGATGAAGTAAAACCGATCCGGCTGGCAATCGTCGCTCCCGTCCATAACCGCCGCGAGCTGACCCTTCAGTGCCTGAAGAGCCTTTCCGGTATCGACCGAACTGGCCTCGAGATCAGGATCTTTATTGTCGATGACGGGTGCAGCGACGGCACCCGCGAGGCGATCGAGGAAACATTTCCCGAAGTAAAGATCGTCCAGGGCACCGGTGAACTGTGGTACACCGCCGGCACTAACCTGGGCATCCTGGCGTCGCTTAAGTTCAAGCCAAAATACGTCCTCTGCATCAACGATGATTCGATCTTCGACGAGAAGTGCATTCTGCGCATGGTCGAGTGTGCCGAGCGGCACGATCGCTCGGTCGTCGGCGGCCTCCTGCTTCTTTGGGACCAGCCCCATCGCGTTTTTCAGGTTGCGCCTGTCTGGAACACCTGGCAGGGCGGTTGGCAGCATTGGCTCGAGCAAACCATCTGGACCGTGCCGACGAGGCCCTGGCAGGTCGAAGCGATCGTGGGAAACTGCATCCTGTATCCCGCCGCAGTTTTTTCAGACGCGGGCATGATGAACCCGCGCGTGTCGGCCCAGTACGGCGACGCCGAGTTTACGACCCGTCTGAGGAAGCGCGGTTGGAGGCTGTTGATCGAACCTCGTGCCCGCGTTTTCTGCCAGCCGAACTACAAGCACGTAAGCCTCACATCGCTTCCTTTTCGCCGGCAGATCGAAGAACTATTCCGTCGGCGCAAGTCGCGAATGAACATTTCGCATCAGTTGCGACAGTCTTTGTACACAGCGCCCAACAAGGTCGCCGGACTGGCAGCGTTCGCTTCGTTCTATGCTCATGTAGCCAGACGCAAGCTGTTGGGCGCGAACGGCGGCCCGCCGTCCGAAGTCCCGCTTTCTGAACATTTCGCCGCGAATGTGGTAGAAGATTGATTATCTTTTCGTTTCGGAACAACCATGAATCAACCAATGATCTCAAGAATCCGCATTTCACAAAAGGCAGCTTCTTTTACCGAATCGGTCATCCGCGAAATGAGCCGCGAGGCGGCAAAATACGGTGCAGTGAATCTCGGTCAGGGATTCCCCGACTGGCCCGCACCCGAGGATATCAAGCGAAAGGCTCAGGAGGCGATCGCGGCGGACCATAATCAGTACGCGGTCACGTGGGGCGTGAAGGAGTTCCGCGATGCGATAGCGAAGAAGACGATGTGGTTTCTAGGGCTGGATATCGACCCGGAAACTGAGATCACGGTCACTTGCGGCTCTACCGAAGGCATGATAGCGGCAATGATGGCCACCGTAGACCCCGGCGACGAGGTCGTGGTCTTTGAGCCGTTCTACGAGAACTACGCTCCCGACGCCATCCTTTCAGATGCGGTCCCGCGGCATGTGCCGCTTTATCGGACCGACAACGGTTTCGTCTTCGACCGCGAAGAATTGAAGGCCGCGTTCAACGACCGAACCAAGGCGATCATCATCTGCAATCCGAACAATCCGACGGGCAAAGTTTACACTCGGGAAGAGCTTGAGTTTATAGCCGATCTTTGTAAACAGTACGACGCTCTCTGCTTTACGGACGAAATTTACGAGCACATAACTTACAGCATTGAAGAGAACGGCGACCCGCTCGAACACGTGTCTATGGCAACGATCGAAGGTATGCGGGAGCGGACGGTCGTGGTCAATTCACTCTCGAAAACCTACTCCGTCACCGGCTGGCGCGTCGGCTACTGCATTGCCCCGCCGGACATCACTGGCGCCATCCGTAAGGTGCATGATTTTCTCACGGTCGGTGCGGCCAACCCGCTTCAGCACGCCGGAGCATACGCCCTCGGGCTGCCGCCGAGTTACTACGAAGAGCTGCAGAAGGAATATCAGCGAAAGCGTGACTTTATCGTGCCTGTTCTCCGCGATGCCGGTTTCAGATGCGACGTACCCGCGGGAGCTTACTATGTGATGGCCGATATATCCGCTTTCGGTTTTCCGAACGACGGTCGATTTCACAAAACACCTAATCCGTGAGATAGGCGTTGCCGTTGTGCCGGGTTCTTCGTTCTATCACGACCCCGCGATGGGGGCCCAGTTGGTAAGATTCTGCTTCTGCAAAAAGGATGAAACCCTCGAAGCCGCCGCAGAGAACCTCTTGCGCCTTTATAGATCCTGAGTTTAAGCCGCGATAGAGTGTAACCATCAGGCGGTCGTGAGCGTCCTCCGTACATGGAATGTGCGGACGGCCCAAGCCGGGCGTGCAACCTTTGCTTGCCTGAAAAGCAACATAATTCAATTAGGCCGACATTTTACATCTGGTTCACTAGAAGCAGATTCAAGATCGTTTGGAGGTAAATATGATACGTAGATCGTTTGCATTAATTTTGTTTGTATTGATCGGAGCAGGCGCGGTAAATTCGCAAACACCTGAGCCGAAAGCGGAAAAAGAACGCGGGGCCGTTCGATCGTTTGCCTGGACGATGAACGGCAGCGGAGGTTATCTGGGCGTCCGCACAGAAGAAATATCAAAGGACAATTTCGGAACTTACGCCCTGGCCGAAGTGAAAGGTGTCGGCATCGAGAGCGTCGTCGCGGATTCGCCGGCGCAAGCGGCCGGACTGCAGAAAGGCGACGTGATCGTCCGATTGAATGGTGAGGAAGTAACGAGCGCCAGGAAGCTGTCGCGCCTTGTCGGCGAGATCGCTCCTGACCATCAGGCCCGGCTGATCGTTCTTCGCGGCGGCAGCGAGCGTGAGATAACCGTAACCGTGGGCAAGAACCCGGGGCTAAAGTCGGCCAACGGAGCGTTTCAGTGGAGCGGCCCCCTGGAAGATTTTGACATCCCCGGCCTCGAGGACTTGCCGAACCTTAGGAGCCTTCCTCGGATCGAATCGATCCCGTTACCGCCGGGAGCACCCAATGCGCCGATGGCATGGAGCTTTGGCAGCAGCCGTCAGATCGGAGTCGGAATATCGATGCTGACAAAACAGTTGGCTGATCATTTCGGCGTTGCTGGCGGAGCATTGATAAACAACGTCCGTGCAGATTCGCCTGCCGCAAAGGCCGGCTTGAAAGCTGGCGACATCATTGTCGAAGCCGACGGAAAAATGATCGACGGCAGCTTTGACCTCGTCCGAGCGATCCGCGAGAAGAAGGACGGGAGCATTGCCCTCACATTTGTTCGGGATGGCAACCGACAGACCGTGAATGTGACACCAGAGGAGGTCAAGGGCGGATTCGACAACCTTATCGAACTGTCAACTCCCGACGCACCGGGCATGTTTCGAATGGTCCGGCCCGCGATACCGGGCAGAGCGGTACCGGCACCGCTTCCGTTGAACCGACTCTTTTTCCCGGGACGGGTGGTCTGACCATTACGGCGGAGTAACGGCAGCCAGTGCCCTACTCCGTTTTTTGGTCAACCGCTTGAGATGGCCGGTCCGCTATTCGATATTTCGCTGGCGGACCTCTTTTGCAAGCTCGTTCGCCTGGGTGCTTTGGTCGCGGGCTTGCTCCATCAGGCGTTGATATGCCTCGCTCCGTTTTTTGAACTCGGCTTCAACCGCCGCTCGGACCTGGGTATTCTTCGGATCATACTGGTCCCGAAGTTTGCGAGCGGCCTGGCGGTATTCTTCGAAGGCTTCAAGTTGTTTGTTCAATGCCTCCCATTTCATCCGGAGATAGTCGGCATAATCTTCATTTATATTCAGCGCTCGCGCTTGTTCGATCTTGTCCAGGGCCTTTTTACCAAGGGCCGCCCCATCGTTGATAAGGTAAACCACATCGTCAGATAATTTCCGGACGGTCACAGCGTCGCCTGCCGCAAGGGCGTCTTTGATCTGCTGGCGCTTGTTCTCGTTCTTGTCGTACAGGATCTTGATCTGTTTCAGATCGACATTCGCAGATTCGATAATTTCGCCCGCCTTCATGGTCTCGTCAGCCGGGGCGATGAGTCCGGCGGAACTCTTGCAGGCTGAGATGCCAAACATAGCAAGAGCCATCAAAAGGACTGGAACTGACGGATGAGATCTCATAAGGTTATTTAACCACACCTGCACCGGACTCTGGCAGAAAAATATTCAATGTCGCCGGTTCACGTTTCACGCGGCCCCGCTTGGCTAAGATCTGTTCAGCCGAAACTTTCAAATCGGCACGAGATGCTAGATCACCACCGTCGATTCCGACAGCTCGTGTCACGCTTATCTCAAGGAACATTGATATTCGTGTTCCCACGCCGACGCCAGATAAAGCCGTCGAGAACATAATGAGTCAACTGCGGTACCGCCAGCAGCGGCACGAGCCACATTTTCCAGGCGGTCCAGTCCCAGTTTGCCCCGAACAGCCACGAGCGCTCGTGCCAGACGCCGCGGCTCCATAACAGTTCTTCGACGTAGGCTAACGCCCAGAGCGTTGCGAGAAAGATGATCCAATGGCCCGAGATAGAGCGGTAGAATCTGCCGGTAGATTCGCGCCGTTTCTTTGCGTAAAACCAGATCAACGCGAAATACGGCACGCCGTGGATGATGACATTCGTCACCGTGAAGGCATAGTCGGAGTTGAAGAAAACAATGCCGACATACCAGCAGACGGCGGTCGTCGCGACGACAATGTCCTTGCCTGGGTTAAGAAATCCTTTCGTCTTGTAAAGATAGACCGACTTCGCAAAATAGGCCGCGAGTGCCAGAACGTAAACCGGGAAAAGTATCGTTTCAACAAACGCGGGGAGCGCATAAAAATCGTTCGCGATGAACCAATTAAAATTGCGCGGCAGGCTCGTCATCCAAAATGCCAGCGGATAAACGCTCGCAAGATAAACCGCCGCCGCGTCGATCCACCAGGTCCAGCTTTCGGTCTCGCCCAGCTTCCGACGGTATAGCGCCACCCACCCATACTGCTGCCGCACGAAATGAAAGACAGCTACGATCGCGAGCACGCGCCAGAATGTCAGCTCGCCCTCGCTGTACAACGCCACGCCGACCGCATAGCCCGCGACTGGCACTAACAGATACAGCCAGAACCGCCGCTTGAACTCTTCAGGATCGAAATAAACCCGAAAGCTCGTCGACCAAACATGCGCCACGTCGATCAGCAGTACAGCGGAGATCCACGTCCAGTCGGGCGAATCGTCGTTTAAGATACCCAGCTGCCACCCGACCGCGAGAAGGAGCAAAGACACACCTGCGCTCCCAAGAAAGACTGCGAGGTCTATGTTTCTCGAGAAAAGCCAGATCTCATTGTCGTGGTTCTCGTTCACGGTACAAATCACGGTCAAATGATGCGACGCCGGTCGGACCGACAAGGCGGAAACACGAGCGGTAGCGAGTGTGCCTTTGTAGTACAAACGTCAGCGGCACACTCCCTACCGGTCGTGTTTCTGCCTGTGCACCTCATCAACAGCCCTTAGGCCATGATAGAACGCCTCTTCAAACAACGCGATCCCGCTCAGGTCGGTGTGGGCGAAGTGGATGTTCCGAAATGCGTCAAGCGCCTTTCGACGGTGATCGCCCCAAATAAAGCCGGGCCGAGGGCTTATCATGGCGTGGCCCCAACGCATTATGTCTATTCGGTCGGTTAGCCCGTAAATTTCCGGATGAGCGCGGGACAGATCGCTGAGGCAAACGTCGGCGAGGTCGCGCCAGGCGTAGTTGAAGAGTTTTGTACGGCCCTCTTTCTCATGACACATCGGATAGTAATAGGTCCAGACGGACGGGCCGTAGTCGATGCCTTTCTGGTGGGTAGCGTTCACGTAGCCAAGCGAAGGGCTTTCGTACAAAACGTTGTCCCAAGCGAGCGGAAAGTCGCGAGCGAACCGCGGCCTGGGCCTATCCTTTAGGAAAAGATTAGCAACGAACCACGCGTTATGCTGAAACTCACGAGCATCGAACTGAGCATTATCCGCAAAGCCTCGGATCACATAAGGTGCAGTGAAGATCGGCGATGCGTAAATTACCTTGTCGCAGTGAAAACCGCGAACCACGCCATCCGCAAGACAGATCACGTCAACACCATCGTCACTCGGCACGATCGAAACGACCATGTGCGAACGCAATATCTTGTCCTTTGCTCGTTCGGCAAGGTGATTGACGAAGCGCCCGTTGCCTTCGGGAAAGGTGATGAACGGCTGCGATTCGTCCCCGCTCTTGCGAACACGCGAACAGAAGTAGAACAGCCCCGCCCACGCCGATGTTTGATCGAGCTTTAGTCCGTAATCGTCGCGGCAGGCGTAATCGCAGTACCAGATCAGCCTGTCAGACGTAAATCCATTTTGCCGAAGCCATTCGGCAAACGACATTTTGTCCAGCGATGTCACCTCGGCATCATCCGAACAATTTGCCGACGGAACGACGAACGCTCTTCGACCTCGGCTGTCCCGCCAATCCACCCACTTATCGACGATCTTCTGAAATTTCGCGAACTGCAGTTTATCTTCTTCACTCTCGCCTGCATGAAGATAAAGTCCGTCGTACCATCGTCCCTTATAGAACACGCGCTCTTCCGGATCACGGCAAAGGTACTGTTCCTTAACGATCACATCGCCTTCGGCAGTCCGCCCTTCGGTCAGTGACATCTCATCGAGGAGCTCCGTCAACTCGACATTCTCGCGAAACGGCACCGGCAGATAATGCGCCCCCCATGGATAACCCACCGGCTTCGCCGAACCGCTCACCGAGGTTCCGCCAGGCTCTTTTTCAAGTTCCATGAGCACAAAGTCATCCACACCAAGCTTTCGAAGTTTCCAGGCCGCGGTCAGCCCAGCGACACCGCCGCCAACGACAGCGACCTTTACACTGCGCCATCCGTCAGCGGGTACCTCGAAGTTCTTCTGGTCCCGGATCACATGCCCAATGGCATCACTCTGGCCGACGATCTCTCCCTCAGGAAAACGTTCAGGCGTGTTTCGGCAAGCGGCCAGCGCAAATGGCGCTCCGAGGAAGGCGGTCAGAAGTTCACGTCTTGTAAGTTTCACTTTCCGGACAAACTGTCCATGTCTGATCAATGTTGTTGGGGCGAGATTGCTGCTGCCAGTTCCGTGTTCGGGCTTTCATAGGTATTTTCGCACATGCTGTTTCTCATCCGTAAGAGCGTGGCAGTTTCCGGAATCATTTGACGTGCATCTTCGAGTGTACCGTGTCCCGCAGATTCAGCGCGCGCACACACAACCACGCAAAATCGGCGATTTGTATGATTTTTGTTCCGTTCCGCCCGTGACGGAACAATCGGAACAAGGCGGAACAAAAATCGGCGTTTTCCAGCTACGGGCAACCCTAGGCCGGGAGTTTTTTGCAATTTTGCTGAATTTTCAAAGAACCGAACCAACAAGCGAATCTTACAGCAGTGTTGCACACATTGTCAAGCATTTTATGGATGATACACGCGAAAGCTTGAATTCAGGTAATAAGTGCAACTTTTGATCTCGCAAGTTGAAAGAACTCATCAAATCTATCCCGGCTTGCCCTTGCATGAAGATGAGCGAGCGCAACATAAACAGCGAACCACCGGAATGGCATCTCAAATATCTCGAGGACCGCGAAGGAGCCGTTTGCCACCGGCGAAGATTCATTCATGAGCCTGATGACTTTGAAGCGGGCCTGCGCAGCGAGATCAAATGAAAACATTCGCGTCCTTCGTTCGGCACGACAGGCAGTTTCGGACGGAATCAGGTTCTATGAACGACCCATGAAAAGTACTAGCCATGTAGATCTGCGATTCGCTTATTGCGACCTTTAACGAATTCGATGGTCCGGCTTCTGAATAAGGAATAGCTCTCAGGACTATCAGGTAGTGCTGAGGTATTGAAATCGTCAAAGGGCGCGAAGAAGCGAATCTCTGAACCGCCGGCGATGACCAGATCTTGAAGGAAGAAGAAATCGACGTAACCCGTAAAGTCGCCAAACAAACCGAAAAAACTGCCGTATCGCTGAAGGACCGAGTAAAGGGGACTTTCTTCGTCGAGATAAAATCGTCTGATACATTCGAGGGTCAGGTCAAATCTATCGCCAATCTTCCTATTGAAACCGCGGGCCCCGTTGATGGTCATTAACCCGTCAATTTTATTGCCCGGGAAGATCATCATGCCGCCGATCGTATAAGTTATGTAGTCAAAGTATTCGTCGTTCTCTTTTGGCCCAATCACATGCTCACAACTTTTGCGTCGCGTAAAGGTAGGCAGCACAGAATCACTCGTTAAAACAAACTCACCAACTTCGGAGCAATGGTAAAGGTACCTGTTCGGCAAATTACAGTTGAGCTCAAAAAGCTTCCCATTTGGGAGTGATTTGCTCCACAAAAGCTTGTGATAACGCCGAAGCGTTGGGCTCGTCTTATCCGGATCGCCCCCATTTGCATCGGTTCTGAAATCGAATGTTATGTCGATCCGGGACTTTGTCATTTCGTGAAACCCTGTCCCCTCGGTCGAGAGCGTTGGGCTAAACGTCCAGATTTTTTACATCCAGGGCGTTGTCCTCAATGAACTTGCGGCGCGGTTCGACCTGGTCGCCCATGAGGACGGTGAAGATGCCGTCGGTTTCGATGGCATCTTCGATGCGGACTTGCAGCATTGTGCGTTTCTCGGGGTCCATTGTGGTTTCCCAAAGCTGTTCGGGATTCATTTCGCCGAGGCCTTTATAGCGTTGAATGCTAAGGTCCTTCTTGGCCAGCCCGGTCACCTTCTCAAGCAATTCCTCGCGGGTGTCGATCGTTTGGCTGGTGCCGTTTTCGCCAAGCACGAACGGGCCCGGGAAGTCGTTTTCAAGCACCTTTTTCAGCTCGACGGCCTTTTGGAATTCGACATAGCTTGCAAGGTTCCAATCGATCTTAAGCTGGAAGCCGTTCGGGTAGGCAACGTCGATCTCCCACAGCCCGTGCTCTTCATCGCTTGTGAGCTCAGTACTGTAACCGGCGTCGGCCAGTTTGCCCTCGATGGCGGCCATAAGCTCTTCTTCGCCGAAGACCTTTCTGAGCCGAATGCCGTTCTGAGAAAGGACCCCGTCCCTTCCCGAAAAAGCATCAAGAAGCGCCTCGACAAGCTGCGTGTCGTTCCCGAGACGGCGGGCAAGACGTCCGGCGTAATTGAGAAACTCAGTCGTTTGTTCAAGCGCTTTCGAAAGCTCGCGGCCCTCGATTGAGCGTTCGCCGGCTGTTACATTCACATCGCTCGTGGCCTGCCGCATCAGGTAGCGGAACATCCCTTTTTCGTCCTTGATGTACTCTTCCTTCCTGCCTTTCTTGACCTTGTACAGCGGCGGTTGCGCGATGTAAACATAGCCGTTCTCAAGCAGTTCGGGCATCTGCCGGTAAAAGAAAGTCAGCAACAGGGTGCGGATGTGGCTGCCGTCAACGTCGGCGTCCGTCATTAGGCAGATCTTGTGATAGCGGAGCTTCTGAACGTCGAAATCTTCCTTGCCGATCCCGGTGCCGAGCGCTGTGATCAAGGCCTTGATCTCGCCGTGGCCAAGCATCTTGTCAAAACGCGCTTTCTCGACGTTGAGAATTTTACCTTTGAGCGGCAGCACGGCTTGATTCTTGCGGTCGCGGCCCTGCTTGGCCGACCCGCCTGCCGAATCACCCTCAACTATATAAATTTCACTTAACGCCGGGTCTTTCTCCTGGCAATCGGCCAGCTTGCCCGGCAGCGTCGAAGTCCCAAGCGCCGATTTACGCACGATCTCCCGCGCCTTTCTCGCGGCCTCTCGTGCACGCGCGGCATCGACAGCCTTTCCGACGATCTTTTTCGCGACGTTTGGATTCTGTTCGAAAAATTCGCCAAGCTTTTCGTTGAGAAACGATTCGACCGGGCCTTTGACGGGCGAGTTGAGCTTGCCTTTTGTCTGCCCCTCAAACTGCGGCTGCGGGATCTTGACGCTGATCACCGCGACCAGGCCTTCGCGCACGTCGTCGCCGGTCAAAGCAACCTTGGCGTTCTTCATCATCCCGCTCGTTTCTGCGTAATTATTGATCGTTCGCGTGATGGCACCGCGAAAGCCGGAAAGATGCGTTCCGCCATCGACAGTGTTGATGTTGTTCGCAAACGAAAAGATCTTCTCATCGTAGCTGTCGTTGTACTGCATCGACACTTCTATCGACAGATCATCGCTAACCTGTTCAAAATAAAGAGGTTCATCGTGCAGCGGCGACTTGTTCCGGTTGAGATGCTTGACGAATTCCGCGATCCCGCCCTTGTAATAAAACTCGTGCGATTTTTCCTCTTCCTCACGTTCATCCTTGATGATGATCCGGATGCCTTTGTTCAAGAACGCCTTTTCGCGAAGGCGCTCAGACAATTTTTCGAAACTGTAAACCGTCGTTTCGAATATCTCCGGATCGGGCTTGAAAGTAACCTTCGTTCCTCGCTTTGTCGTGGTGCCGGTCTGTTTGAGCGGGCCAACCGGGATGCCCCGTTCGTATTCCTGTTCGTGAGTCTTGCCGTCGCGCCAGATCTCCAGCTCCAGCGTTTCACTCAGAAAGTTGACGCAGGACACGCCGACACCGTGCAAACCGCCGGAAACTTTGTATGAATTCGAGTCGAACTTGCCGCCCGCGTGCAGCACGGTCATCACAACCTCGGCCGCCGAGCGGCCTTCCTGTTTGTGAATGTCGGTAGGGATCCCGCGGCCGTTGTCCACGACCGTGATCGAGTTGTCGATGTGGATCGATACATCAATAGTGTCGCAGTACCCAGCCAACGCCTCATCGACGGAGTTATCCACTACCTCGTAAACCAAGTGGTGCAGCCCAAGATCGCCAGTTGAGCCGATGTACATGGCAGGACGCTTGCGCACCGCGTCGCGCCCTTCGAGCACTGTTATCGAATCTGCACCGTATTCTGTCTTTGCTTTAGCCAATTTGTGTATTACCTCAAAAACCTATCTTTCGATTTCTATAAAGTCGCCTCGTCGGATCGTAACGAGTGTCTGTAGAGCCTTATCTATAAGAGGTTCCAAGTCCTCAACTCGATTTGTGTGAGCCGAAAGAACAACAACCGCCATGGGTAAGTTCCCTACATCCTGCTGATACTGCAGATTTTTATCGACCGTGATGAGGACTTCGTAATCTGTCGAGGCCGCTAAGAGCAGTTTGCCATTCTTGAGTCCCTTGAATCCCGCCTCGTCGATTGTAAAAACCTGAAAACCTTCGAACTTGCGCCTCAACCGCCGCGGTACGCACTCGTCAAGCAGCAATTTCATATTCCGCAAGAAGTTTTACCTTGAAAAGTTCAAGTACGCCACGCACCTGATCACGGTCGACGGTTGGGAAATCGTCAAGAAACGTCTCGAGTCCGTCCCCTCCTTCCAAATAATCGAAAAGGTTTTGGATAGGAACCCTGGTTCCCCGGAACACCGGCGTACCGCCAAGTTTTTCCGGATCAACTTCAATGTATTCATCGCCTGTCATTCTGCCACCACTGGGCTATGATCTCCGATCCTGACAACTATTCAAACACTAGACGACAGAACAAAATCTCGCCCTTCAACCAAAAGAAAATTATACCACTTTTCAGCTAAATTCGACAGCCGCAAAGGGCTAATTGGCAAGCTAGTTACCGGTGCCGTACACGCCCTGAAGCCACATCGAAAACGTCGGCACCCGAGCCGAAATTCTCGACTAAACTTTCTTTCGAAGTGGTTACGAATGTCTGGGTTTTCCCTTCAAGGAAATCGAGCAGATGCCCGATCCGCTGATAGTCCAGTTCGGCGTCAATATCGTCGAGCAAAAACAGCGGATATTCCTGTTGCTGGGCGTAGTAAACCGATATATTCGCAAGCTGCAAAAGCAGGAGGACGCTTCGCTGCTGGCCGGCGGAGCCGTATTTGCGGAGGTCGTGGCCGTCGAGAAGGATCTCGAGGTCGTCGCGATGCGGGCCGATGAGGGAATAGCCGGCGGCGGTCTCCGCCTGGACGCGGAGCTTGAGGCGCTCGCCGAGGAGCCCTTCATAGTCGGCGAGGTCGCCTTTTCCTTCGAGCGATGATACGTACCGCATCGTCACTTTCTCTGTGCCGAACAGCGAAGTCTCAAGGGCTTCGTTCAGCCGCTGGACATATCGGAGACGGGCCCGATGTATGCGTACGGCGTGGGTGATCAGCTGCTCGTTCCATGGCTCGAGCTGCTCGGCCGCCTTTTCCAGCGAGATCCTTTCATCCCGCGCGGCCTGGAGCAGGGCGTTCTTTTGTTTGATCACACGGCCGTAATCGGCGAGCGTTTGAACAAAAGGCGGATGGATCGAAACGATCGCCTGATCGAGGAAGCGTCTGCGCGCGTCGGGGTGGCCGCGGACCACTTCAAGCTCGTCGGCGTTGAAAACCACGGCGTGAAGCTGGGTCAAGTAACTATGAATAGCCTCACGTTTCCCATTGACGAACAAGGACTTACTGCTCCCCTGGACCACCGCCTGAAGATCGCGATGGATCTCTTCGGTTCGCCCCACGCGCCCGCGGATGATCGCCATTTCCTCGCCGAACTTGACCGATTCGATAAGGCGAGATGTCTTAAACGACCGCGCCGTGGCGAGAATATTTATTGCCTCAAGCCAATTTGTCTTGCCTTGTCCGTTTAGACCTACTAGAATATTCAAACCGTGTCCACAACGCACGTTGCTTTCCAAATTTCGAAAGTTTTCAACTTCAATCAGTTCGAGAAACATTTTGGGTAGAGTTTATCACTAACCCAACCGGCCTTCGACCCATTCTGCCCACCGGGCTGCCCCTTTTGCCCGAAGAAGTTAGGAGTCTGATTCGCTGAGAAGTTTTTTCTGAACTGAAAGCGTATTCGGAGTATGTTTAAATTAAGTGTTCAACCACATTGAACACCACACAAACATCTTCAACGCAAGAATTGTACGATGCGATTTATCAAACTCATTCTTATTCTCACCCTCTCGGCCGCAGCGGCCCTGGCCCAGCAGAATCTACAGCCAGGAGCGCCCGCTCCCGATTTCAACGCCGAATCCATCGACGGCAAGTCGTACAATTTGAGCCAGCTCCAGGGCAAGGTCGTTGTTCTAACATTCTGGTCGACAAAATGCCAGATATGCCACAGCGAAATGCCCAAACTGAACGATATCGCAAAACGCTATATGGACCGGGATGTTGTTTTCCTGGCCGCGACCATGGAAAATCAGGCAAGGATCGAACCCTACCTGCGGAAGAATCCTTTCAGTTTTAATGTTTTGCCGAACAGCTTCGGCGTCATCCTGAAATATGCCGACATGGACCGCAGCGGCAACATCAACATCGGCTTTCCGGCCTATTTTCTAATTGACCAGCATGGCCGCGTCGCTCTAAAGAGCAGCGGCTGGGACAAGACGGCCAGGCTTGAATCACAGATCTCGCAGTTGTTATCCTCCGAATGAGCGAAACCGGCCAGGTTTGCTCCTCTCTCTTGTGTACCCCGGCTGCTTAACTCCCAGCCGGGGATTTTTGTCTCGTCGGAACCGGCGGCGGTAGCCGTTGGTTGAAGAGTCGTTTTTGAAACGGCTAGCGAAACCAGCGGCTACCGCCGCCGGTTCTGACTTGTTGTTGCGCGCGTCTGAATTGCGGTATAGTTTCTAAGCTAGTCGTGCTGCGGAGAGGTAGCCTAACTGGTAAGGCAGTAGTCTTGAAAACTACCGCGGGAAACCGCTTGCAGGTTCGAGTCCTGTCCTCTCCGCCATCATTCATCTTTCATCAACAGATCGTTTTCTCTTGAACAAGCATCGCCGCGTGGTGTAATCTTGATTTAATGAATGAATCGTCATTCATTCAAACCAAGATGCCTCGCACCAAACCGTCAAGTACCTCAGCCAAGTCTGTTGTGGTCGATAAACGCGAAGCGATTCTTCGCGCGGCTACGCATGTGTTCGCCCAAAAGGGCTATTTCAACTCAAAGGTTTCCGACATAGCGGGCGAGGCAGGGATCGCCGACGGCACGGTTTATCTGTACTTCAAGAGCAAGGACGAGATTCTGCACTCTATCTTCGACCGGGCCATGGCCGAGTTTATCGCCGAAGGAAGGCGTGAGATCGACGGACTGACAGACCCTGCGGCCCGGCTTCGACGGATCGCCCAGCTTCATCTGGAAAAGCTTGGAGCGGACCGTGAGATGGCGGTCGTATTTCAGGTCGAGCTCCGCGGATCGATCAAGTTTATGCAGGAGTTTTCAGCGGCGGGGTTTGGCGAGTACCTTGATATCATCCGAACGACGATCGAGGATGGCCAGGCGGCGGGTGTGTTCCGGTGCGACATCAAGCCGGTCGTTTGCGCCAAGATCTTGTACGGCGCGTTGGATGAGATGGTCACCAACTGGATCCTTTCCAAAAAGACATATCCGCTTGCGCCAATGGCGGATGAGGTCCTGAAGATCTTTTTCGGAGGCATTCTGGTCAAATGAGGTCTGCGACGACGGGGGATACAAATATGCGCTTCCGCACCTCCGTTGGGCGTGGCGATCCTCTGCTGCCCGACGAGCCTCAGAACCTTGCGCAGCTCTTTACAATGGCTGCGGCAAGCTTCGGCCGGGCTGACGCGCTGAATCACAAAGTGAACGGCACTTGGCGGGCAATCCCTTCGCGAGCAGTGGTTGAGCGGGCCGAGGCTGTCGCTGCCGGACTTTACGGGCTGGGCCTTCGCAAGGGCGACAAGGCCGCGATCCTGGCCGCCAATTCACCTGAGTGGACGCTCTCGGACGCAGGTTGTCAATTCCTTGGTGTCATTGATGTGCCCATCTACACGACCCTGGCAGCGGAGTCGATCCGGTATATTCTCAACGATTCCGAAGCAAAGGTCGTTTTTGTCGATACGGCAGCCTCCTACGATCGGATCGAAGCCGAGCTTTCGGAATGTACTACGGTCAAACACGTGATCTTTTTCAACGACCCCGGCAGGAACATTCCGAACACAATGACGCTGGCCGACCTGGAAAAGCGTGGACGCGATGTGAGGTCGAAGCACGCGAGCGAACTCGATGTGATACGCAACTCCATCGAAACGGAAGACCTCGCAACGCTGATCTATACAAGCGGGACGACGGGCGAGCCCAAGGGCGTGATGCTTACGCACAACAACATCCTGTCGAACGTCATAGACGCCGGCGAGAAGTACAGGTTCTCAAGTGATGACCGTCCGCTGTCAGTCCTGCCTCTTTCGCACATCTTCGAGCGGTCGGCAATGTACCTTTACATTCTGAACGGAATGGCCGTTCATTATGCGGAATCGATCGAGAAAGTGCCGGAGAATTTGAGCGAGGTCCGCCCCACTATATTTGTGGGTGTACCGAGAATTTTTGAGAAGGTTTATGCGAAGGCAAAACTTAGGGCTGCGCAGGGCGGCAGTTTGAAAGAAAAGATCTTCGATTGGGCGATCGAGGTTGCGAAGGAGTTCGCTTTGCGGGAAGAGAACAACCAGTCGCCATCCCTGCTGCTCTCAATGAAGCACTCGCTTGCAGACCGGCTGATCTACCGGAAGTTCCGAGAGTTTTTCGGGGGCCGCTTGAAGGTTTGTATAACTGGCGGAGCGGCACTTTCGAACGAAATATATTTGATCTTCACAGGTTCGGGCGTGCCGATCATGCAGGGTTACGGGCTGACCGAAACTTCGCCGGTCATTACCTCGAATAATCCTGAAGCCTCGCGGCTCGGCACTGTGGGCAGGCCGATACGAAATATGAAGGTCAGAATCGCACCGGATGGCGAGATCGAAGCCTTCGGGCCGGGCGTGATGCTCGGTTACTACAAGAAGGAGCAGGCCACGCGAGAAGCCTTTACCGACGACGGCTGGTTCCGGACGGGCGATATTGGCGAGATCGATGCCGATGGTTTCCTGAAAATAACGGACCGAAAGAAGGAACTTTTCAAAACCTCGGGCGGGAAATACATTGCCCCGTCGCCCATCGAGCAAATGATCCGCTCGTCGAGATTTGTCAATCAGGCCGTATTGATCGGAAACGAACGCAAATTTGCCGCTGCGCTTATCGTGCCGAACTTTGAGATGCTTGATTCTTACGCGAAACACAAGGGATTCCGTTCGATGTCCCCTGCTGAATTCTGCGCGGACCCAAGAATAATCGATCTGTTTGAACGCCAGGTCGCTGCGTCCACCAAAGGCCTTGCGAAATTCGAAACGGTCAAAAAGGTTGCGCTGCTGGAGCGCGAACTGTCCGTCGAGGGCGGCGAACTGACACCTACGATGAAGCTAAAGCGTCGAGTGATCGATGAGAAATATAAAGACGTGATCGATCGCCTCTTCGATGATCCCTAGAACGACCGAATTGGGATCGGAACGCGATTTGGTATGCCCGTGACCGCCTCCAGCAAGATCTCGCCGATCGATTTTTTCGCTTTCCCGACGAGAATAATATCCGATGGCTGCAGGAGAATGTCCTTTTCCTCGCCCTTGAGGATCGCGCCATAATTTACCGCCAGGACGTCCGGTTTGGGCGAATTCGGACTTTTGCGATAAACGCTTATGTTCTTTTTCGCCTCCCGCGTAGTACCGTTGGCGGATGCGATCGCCTGGGTGAGCGAAAGGCCGCTTTCCGGAATGTTCACCTCGCCGGGCTTCAGCACTTCGCCGGTTACATGCACGACCGAAGCCTTTTGGACGAGGATGATGTCTCCGGGCAGTATCTCGGGGTTGGAACCTTCGGTACCATCGGTCATCTCTTTCAGGCTAAATATCTTGGTCGGTATATTCACCCCGTCGGACGCCTCTACGGCGGCCCAATCTGAGCGTTTATCATCGCCGCACATTGGCGGCCGCGGGCGAAAGACTTGTACAAGTCCGCTGCTTTTGGTCGTGTCGACACCCGCAAAGGCTATCATCTCAAGAAGAAACGCCCGGCGGGTCAGGTCGACCTTCTGCTGCTCGACTACGGCGCCATAGATATGGACCGGCGGACGGCTGTTACGCTGGGCCACGCGAAGGTAGATCTGCGGCTTGCGAAGATATTTCGACCAAGCCTCCGTCACATCCGCCTGCAGGCTTCGTTCCGTCTTGCATTTTGCGATGAGCGGCGATTCAACGTAAGGAATGATGATCTTTCCGTCCTCGTCCACCGTCAGGGCCTCAACGTCAAACGAAGGCTCGCCCAGCGCTTTGATGTTGATAACATCGCCGGGCCCGATCAGATAGCCGTGCGGGCCATCCGCTGCCGGAGATTGGCCAACGATAGTGGTGACGCCGGAGAGGGCAAATGTCACAAAAAGCAGTGTAAAAAGTCGCATTGGTAATTCCTCGGCCGGGTCAGCAACAAATAGAATAGTTCACAAGCTGTTTTGATTCAACTAATTCCCGAACGCGTTGCATCACTAAACGGCGACAAGAGGGCATTTTCCTGAAACCACTTTGTGATTGACACCTTGCAGGCGCGGATGTAACTTCGAGGGTACGGAGTATTCCCGAGACATGCCCCATCGCCAAGACCATCAAAGGACGTTTTCCGACAGGATCTGGTTTCTCCGGCGCCCCACCCAGTTTTTGCTGGATATCACGGTGCTCTGCGCGGCGTTTATCCTTGCATACCTGCCGGCGATCAATATTCAGGTAAGCGATCTTCACGTGGACGTCGCGATCCGCCAGCTTCCGCTTGTTATCCTGATCCAGTTTTCGTGCCTTTTTTTGGTCGGCGCATACTCGATACTTTGGCGATATGTGAGCATTGAAGATCTTAGGTCATTCATCGTCGCTGCCTTGATCTCAGGCTCGATCCTTTTGGCGCTCCGTTTTATGCTTTCGCTGACGGACCTTGCCCTGTGGCGAGTACCGATCTCGGTGATCATGATCGACACCGTGCTCGGCTTCGGAGGGCTGGTCGCCCTTCGTGTGCTGCGGCGCTTCTTTTATGAGATCGGCGACAAACGGCGCGGGTTCACGGGAATTCGGAAAGTAAAGCGAAAGGCGGCACTGCTGGTAGGCGCGGGACGAATGGGGGCTACGCTCGTTAAGGAGTTGGGCGGCAGGCTGGACGCGGAACTGGACATTAGAGGGTTTGTTGACGACGATGCTCGAAAACGGGGCGGCAGCGTAGGCGGCATTAAGGTCCTGGGTACGACCGAAGACCTGCCGCGGCTGGTCGACGAAATGAATATTCAGCAGGTCGTCATTACGATCGACCATGCGCAGGGAAAGGATATTCGACGAATGATCGACGTTTGCACTGCGATCCCGGTCAAAGCCCAGATCGTTCCCAGCCTGAACGAGCTCGCTCATGGCCGGGTTTCGGTCAGCCGCGTACGCGACGTTCAGATCGAGGACCTTTTGGGCCGGGAGCCGGTGGAACTTGATGACCGAAATGTTCGGGAGTTCTTGTCGGGGAAAAGGGTGATGGTCACCGGGGCCGGCGGTTCGATCGGGTCCGAACTGGTGCGCCAGATCATCGATTATCACCCGCAAACCATCCTGCTGGTTGAGCGGGCAGAATTTCTACTTTTCAACATCACCCGAGAGCTTGAGTCTGGCGAAAGCACCGCCGATTTCGTTCCGTTGATAGCAGACGTCGGCGACGAGCCGAGGATGCGCGAGATATTCGAACGCTTTCGGCCTGAGGTGATATTCCACGCGGCGGCCCACAAGCACGTTCCGCTGATGGAAACCAACGCCTGCGAGGCGGTGAAGAACAACATCTTCGCGACGCGCTTATTAGGCCGGCTGGCGGGCGAGCACGCAACGGGAGATTTTGTTTTGATCTCCACCGACAAGGCCGTCAACCCGACCTCGATCATGGGTGCCTCCAAACGCATCGCTGAGATCGCCGTTCAGGAGCTGAACCAGGTTTACGAGACCAACTATATGGCCGTTCGGTTCGGCAATGTGCTCGGCTCGGCGGGCTCGGTGGTGCCGATCTTCAAGGAACAGATCGAAAAAGGCGAGGCCATTACCGTTACCGACCGCGAGATGACACGGTACTTCATGACCATCCCGGAAGCGTCACAGCTTGTGCTTCAGGCCGGTGCCCTCGGCGAAGGCGGCGAGATCTTCATCCTCGACATGGGTCACCCAATAAAGATCCTGGACCTTGCGGAGGATATGATAAGGCTTTCCGGCCTTACACCCTATGAGGACATCGACATCGTTTTCACCGGCGTAAGACAAGGCGAAAAGCTTTTCGAGGAGCTGGAGATAACGGGTGAGAACCTGCTGAAAACGCTCCATCCAAAGGTTTTCATCGGCAAGATCGCAACTTACTCTAAAGACGAAGTGATGAGTATGTTGAACCGCTTTCAGGATGCGGTCGCGGCCAACGACAGCGGCGAGATACGGAACCTTTTCAATGACATTCTTCCCGAAGCCTCGATCACCGCACAAACTCCGGCCGCGACCGCATTGCGATCTCCAGACAATCCGAGGGACACTAGGCGGTCAGACGAAATGCCTTTTCAGGTTGATCGGGTGAACGTTTAGGGCAAGCCCAGACGCGCGAGCATGGCAAGGTATCGCCGATCTCCCCGAAGCACCTCAAACTCAGGCGCCGCCGCGATCCAAGCGGACCATGGATGGCGTTCCTCAATTGATCTTTCGAGCCAGTAGATAGCTTTTTCGGAGTCGTTCACGTACGTTGAAAGGTAAGCAAGCACTTGAGGGTTCGTGCCGGGCGGGTCGTCCCGCCACTCGTCGAGCAAGAGTTTGATGGCGCCGTCGGCGTTTGAACTCTCGGCCTTTAGGCGCACTTTGGCAGCGAGCCGTGGATCTCCGGTATTCTCAAGGGCCCGGACGATCTCCGCCACCGATTCGTCTTTTCGGCCCTCCTGCCAAAGGCTTCGTGATAGCCACCACTGCGCTCCGCCGTCACGGCTGTTGATCTCAAGAACTTCACGAAAAAGGCGGTCTGCCTCGGCAAAATCTCGTCGGCAGAAATATACGATCCCAAGGTTGGTCTTGCCCAGGGGCGATAAGGGGTCGAGTTCAATTTGCCGATCAAAGGCGGCCTCTGCCTCATCAAACCGTTTAATTCTCACCAGTAGGGCACCGTAACGCAGATGAGCGGTGGGCGAATTGGGAGCCGCAGCGACCGCTCGCCTCAAAGTATCTTCCGCCGCCTTCCAGTCCCAGTCGTAGCCCATTTGGATACTGCCGAGCGCGATCAGGGCATCTGAAGAATCAGGCTTAATCTCAAGCGCTCGGCGAAGATTCTCTTTTGCCTCAGTAACCAGCTCAGGCCGGACATCAATATTGTAGTTAAAGATCAGATGCTGGGTATCGGCCAATCCCGAATAAGCCTCGGAGAAACCAGGATCGAGCATGGTCGCCTGGGTAAAATATTCGACCGCCTTGCCAAGCGATTCCGGATCGCGCTTTGCCCAGAAGTACCGTCCCTTTAAATATGCCTCGAAGGCGTCGGCATTTTCGGTTGGGCGCCTGGAAAACGTCGCGGGGTCGGCAGCGGCATCGAGCGAACGGGAAACCTTGGCCGAGATCAAGTCCTGCAGCTCGAGCAGCCGATCCGTCTTCCCGTCGAATTGTTCGGACCAGACATTTTCTCCCGTCGCGACACGGATGAGCTGGACAGTGACGCGCAGCCGTTCGCCCTCCTCTTGTATCCGCGAATCGATCACCGCATCAACCTGAAGTTTTCTTCCGATGGACACGCTGTCCTCGTCGGAATCCGAAAAGGGCAAAACCGCGGCTGTCGGACGAATCGCCACGCGGTCCATCCCGCCTAACCTTGTGATCAAAGCATCGGTGATCCTCAGCCGCAACTCCTCATCGTCGGCCGATTCGGAGAACGATCTGACCGGCAGGACAGCGATGGACCGGATCTCGGATGCAGTGCCCACTGCCGGCCCGCTCTTGTCCGCCCAGAAATAAGCCAACCCAGCCAGCAGGATCGCTCCAAAGGCACCGGCGGCCAGCACGCGATTGCGCGTGAATTTTGCTCCACCCAGGCGCTTTGGTTCGATATCGTCTCGGATCTCGATAAGCGTTTTGGTCGAGGTATGTTTCTCAATTACCAGTTCAGTTCCGTTCGCAGAGCGCACCTCGCCAGTGAAGCGATAGCCGCGGCGCGGGACGGTTTGGATCAGCTCTTCGTACTCGCCGTATTCCTTAAGTGTCTTGCGGAGAAGATAGATGTGACGGGATAGATTGCTCTCCTCAACAAACGAGTCCGCCCAGACGCGGTCGAGGATCTCGTCCTTCGTAACGACCTGCCCCGAGCTTTCAGTAAGCATGCAGAGCAGCTCGATCTCTTTTAGCGGAAGGTTGACCGGCTCGTCCCCGCACCAAAGCACACGCTTCTTAACATCCAGGCGAAACCTGCCGAATTCTCGTAATTGGCTGTCACCATTGATCATAACTGCATCGGAGACAGATTGGAGAAAAATTGGAGAAAAAGTTCAAGACCTTTTCCCGCAAAAAAGCCTAAATGGTTCCCGTCAGCAAAACCAGCGAATAGGAACGGGATGGAAAACGATCCGAAATGATTGTCATTTTAGGGCATATGCCAGCGAAAGCAAAGCAAATTCTGATAACTACTGAAAGTCGTGAAGTCCTGACCGTTCGCGGTTCGCGGCACGACGGAATCGTCGGGCTTTGCCCGTCGTGCGAGATGTTGGTCTCGAGGTTCTTTGATCCGGCGTCTGACTATGCCGACTCAAAGGTCGCGAACCCATCCCAAAAAGGATCCGGTGACGAAACCGCATGGGAGTTCGAAGCCGGCCGGTTGATACCTAAGTACAAGAAAGAGGAGTAAATGCCATGACTTTAAGAATATCGGGAAGTGTAGGACAGGGCGGAGCTAACGCGGGCACGGATGTTGAGGTTGTACAGTCGCTTTTGAACCTCAAGACGGCCAGCAATCTGGTGGTGGACAGGATTTGCGGGCCCATGACGGTCGGGGCTATCAAGCGGTTTCAGTCTCTGTTCCTTCCGTCCCCAGACGGCCGGATCGATGTTGGAGGGAGGACCTGGGGGCGGTTAGTAGACGCTCCGCCCGCATCTGAGCAACGGGCGGCGGCCATCAAGAAACGCAATGAATATATTTTGAAGGCGGTCGATGACGACCCGACGCTCCGCGAAGCGGGTGTGGTTATCATCGACTCTTCGGGCCGGATGACGGAGCTTCGCGGCGGACCACGGCGACAGTTCATTTACATCTCAGAGGCCCCTTTGTCCTCGGTCAGCCAGCCGTCTGACAAAAACCTGCCGACATTCTGGGACCGCTGGGGCACGCCGGTGCTCAGCTGTACTTCTGCGGTCGGAACTGGCGTGGTGATCTATCTCTCAGGAGGGACGGCAACACCCGTTGTTGGCGCTTTTGCATTGAACTCCGCCGCGCTTTGCGGGATGAGTCTTGGAAAGGCGATTGAATACGACGCCTGGCAGGAATTCGAGCGGAATGGCGGAGCGCCTTACAAAGCCTGGCTAACGGTCGAAACCGCAATGTCTTTGGCCGACCTTTTCAACGGCGTTAAAGGGGCGATGGGCTTTATCAAGGCCTGGAAGGAGGCCGGCAAACTCGCAAAGCTTCAGGCGGCTGTAAGCGGCAAGAAGCTTTCCCGCAAGCAGCTCTTGAAGGTCATCAAGGATATCGATCCTACATTCAACGCAAATCTTGCAAACAAGGGGCAAGGCTATTACAGCAAGGCGAAGCTCGTGCTCGCGGGCCAGCAGGTTCTGGCCTCGAACGGGTTCAGAAGCCTCAGCCTCCATCAGGCGAGAACATTGGTCGATGCCGTGGGAAACGCCATCACGCTGTACGGAACGGGCGACGCGCTCGATTCTGTCGAGAAAACCTACGACGTCTGGTTGGTACAGTACGACGACAAGCGATCGGACAACTAACGGAGGGAACGCGACCTGCGAACAAAAGACGAGGCGGCTAGGTGGGACACAGGCAATGAGCGGAAGGGAGTGTGAAGAAAAGATGACTACGGAGGTGCGGAATGAAAAGAATTAGTTTGAGGTCGTTGTGCGTATCGGTTTCTATTACGGGCTGTGTCGGACTTGCTCTCATAGCCGCAAACGCCTTCAGCGTAAATGCGGTAGGCGGAAAAGGCTCGACATGCGAACCTGCGATCCCGCTCGTGGGTTGTTCAACAACCATCGGAGCTACCCGGGAGCTTGCAGAGGGGATCTTGCCTGGCAGTTACGTCCATTCGAATGAGGGCTACACAATTCAGAATGAGCTACCGATTTGCACCCAAGGATCTACTGGCGGCGCCGTCGGGACGTTGTTCTTCGACTTTGACCCAAGCACGGTGTGCGTCGATCCGGACGGATCGCTGACCTCGGTTTCGATAAATTCCCTAATCGGCGGGCCGGCTTTCGCAACTGCGACCGTGACCGGGTTGACAATGAGACTTTCGCCTTCTTTCCCGAATGTTCCGACAAGCGCAGGGAATCCGTATGTCGTCGCGTATACGATCACTGACAACAGCGGTGGCAGCACGACGGCGCATTTCACGGTCTTTGTTTACGACCCGCCCTCAGTGACCACACAGGCAGCGACAGGCGTGACGTCCGACAGCGCGACTCTCAACGGCATATAGGGCAGCACTGTGATATTTTCACCCATCACTGCCCGATTTCGTTACGGCACAACAGACCCGGGCAGCTTTTGTCCTGAGAGCTATGGGACGCGAGCCCCTTTGAGCGGTAGTGCCACCTTCGGGCCCGGCGGAGCCATCGCTGAGACAATAACCGGCCTCACACCCGGCACGACATACTACTACTGTGCGAACGCTTCAAATGCGGGCGGGATAACTTTTGGATCAACGCTGTCATTCGATACCGCCCCCGCACCGACCCCGACACCAACACCAACACCGACTCCGGAGCCTACTCCTGATCAGTTCGATATCCTGTTCTCAAGCAACCGCGATTCGTTCCAGAACCACCACTACGAGGATGACGATTGCGGCTCCTACTTCGGCAACTTCGAAATTTATCGAATGACGCCCGAGGGTACTGGCGCCGCAAGACTTACCAATAACGACGCGCTCGATCTCACTCCCGTTTGGTCTCGCAACAGGTCAAAGATCGTCTTTATGAGCAACCGAAGCGGAGGGAACTTTGAGATCTACTCGATGAACGCTGACGGGAGCGGAATAACGCAGCTGACGAACAGTTCGGCATTTGACGGCTTCCCGTCCTTCTCACCGAACGGCGCGAAGATCGTTTTCAAGAGCACGCGGGCCGGGAACCCCGAAATCTACCTGATGAACGCGGACGGTTCGGCGGTTACGAGGCTCACGAACGACCCAGCTATCGATACGAATCCTGTTTTCTCGCCAGACGGCACCAGGATAGCTTTTGTCAGCTCGCGAGAAGGAAATCTCAAGATCTATTCGATGGACGTCAACGGCACCGGAGTAACGAGGCTCTCATACGGCAGCGGCATCGACTCATTCCCGACATGGTCGCCCGACGGAACAAAGATCGCGTTCATGAGTACGCGGCACGGCTTTGGGGACATATACGTAATGAATGCTGACGGCAGCAACGTATTGCGGCTGACAAGCGGCTGGGGCATTGAGACAGAACCATCTTGGGGAGCAAACGACATGATCGCTTTCACGTCGACGAAACATATCGGGCTCGAGATCTACTCGATGAACGCAAACGGGTCCGGTAAGGTTCGGCTGACCAGCAATTTCTGGTTTACCGCAGATATTTCACCGAACTGGTGAGGATGGAAAATACTGATCTAGAAGAGATCTAACCGAAGGAGACATGCTATGAAGAGCTTATTGATCCTGGCGAACGTGATGTTGGTCGCCGCCCTGACGCAACAATCAGCTGGTCAGTTCAACGATCCGCCGCAGTCGGGTCCGACGTGCGGGACGGATGTGGCGATGGCCAAAATGTCCAACGAGCAGAAATCACTGATGACGGCATCGGCAGTTGCCGCGCAGTCAGACGAATTACTTTTGTACATCAATTTCAACCCGAACGGTTCGGTAGTGCGGTCGGGGTTCGGCAATGCGGACACGCTGACGACCCCTCTGGTCAGCGGCCAACGGTTCTGTCCGGCTCCGCTGCTTGATGAGGCTCAGCGGGATGAGATCGTTAGGCTGGTGAGCGATGATTATTCGCCGTTCAATATTCGAGTCACGACCGATGCGGCCGAATTCGCCGCTCATCCTCGGCAGACGAAGCAGATGGTACTGATCACGACCGTGGCTTCGGTCATCGGGCATTCCTCGAGCACGGGAGGCGTCTCGCCATTTTCGGGCCTCGGTCTGCGGCTGCCCGGCGATTTTGCGTTCGTATTCAGTTCGGCATATGGCAACGACCCCCGCTCGGTCGCCGCGGTCGTTTCGCATGAGTCGGGCCATTTTCTCGGCCTCGGCCATCAGCATTTGTTCACGGACACCTGCGGCTTTCTCAGCGAGTACCATGGGGGATTCGGATCGGGGCCGCTTTCATTCAACCCGTTGATGGGTGACGGTACTGGCGAGGGCATAAGTAACTGGTTTGCACAAAGCTGCCCGAGCCCAACCTTTGGTCTTCCGCAAAACGACTACGAACTTATAAACAGCCAGGTCGTCGTCCGGCCCGATGATTTCCCTGATGAGCCCGAAGGCTCGGTAGTCGAGGGGACCGAGATCAGCGGCGTCCTTGAAGGCTCCGGAGACGCTGATCTGATAAAGATCAATTTCCGCAACCCAGGCCCTGTCGTGATCACGAGCGACAACATAGATTTAAAAGTCTCTCTTCTTAACCCCGGCGGCAGGGTAATGGCCGAGTTCAATGACCCGGGCAGCACGGATGTAACCATCCCGTTCGCGAGGGGCATGAAGTATCTGAAGATCGAGGCCGCAAGCAACGAGAACATGTCCGCTGAGTTCATGACGGGGACATATCACGTTTCCTATGGCTTTTTCTCCGACCTTCTCGCGTTCTTTGACGCTTCCGCGGCGAACGGAAGCCTGACCGGCGTTGGCTCAGGCGGTGTGGCCCAGTTGCGGCTAAACCTGATGCGGTTGACGCTTGTAATCGCAGGCGAATTGATCGAAGAAGGCCGTCTTGATCTGGCCTGTTTTGCGCTGCGCACGGCTCATCAATTTGCCGACGGAGCGGCACAGCCTGACGATCTGGTCACAGGCGCGGCTCGCCCGGAACTGGCCGACAGAATTCAGGATCTACAGGCACTGCTTGGCTGCCTCTGAAAAGGCTCAAAGCAAGCCCGCCGAGCTGAGGGCCGATCGGAACGGTCGCTGAAGAGTTTTTCCAGTAAAGGAGGAATGATTCTATGTTTTGCAAGACGGATAAGGTGATGTTGCCTATTTTGATCGCGATGAGCGGACTTTTTTTCAATGTTGCCGGACAGACGTGCGCCCCGACGCCGTCCGGTTTGGTTGCGTGGTATAAGGCGGAAGGGAATGCCGACGACAGCTCAGGAAACGGCCACGACGGCACCGGGGGCGTGTTTACTACGGGCCATGTTGGACAGGCTTTCGATTCTACAGCCGCGATCGTGGACGTTCCCGATGATCCTACGCTTAATCAGCAGACATTGACGATCGAGGGCTGGGTCACGGCGAACAACTACGACTGCGTCGGCTGCGCCACGCATTTTGCTTCAAAAAGCGGATCAAACGGCACGTTCGGCTGGGAATTTGGAACAAACCGAGACAGCATTACCGGTTTCGCAGGCGGGCTGCGCTTCACCCTTAACGGAGCAGCAGGAGGCGCGGATCTGCTTGATGGAACGGACATTACTGATGGTTTGTTCCATCACGTCGCCGCGACATATGACGGTTCAGATATGAGAATCTATCTCGACGGGATTCTCATCGCCCAGAAATCTCTGGCTACCGCTGTCAGTTATCAGCCGAATAGCCCCTTACGAATAGGACGGCGACAGGAGACGACAAACGGCCAGCCGCATCAGGGCCTGATCGACGAACTCACCTATTATGACCGTGCCTTGTCCCAAGCAGAGATTGCCGCCATCCACACCGCCGGAACAGCCGGAAAATGCACGACGCCGCTTGCCGCAGGCGTTACGGTTGGAGGGCGAGTGGTAACCGCGAACGGACGAGGGGTCTCAAAAGTGAGGATCCAGGTTACGGACGCAGCCGGAAACATGCGGACGGCACTTACAAATCCGTTCGGATACTACCGATTTGATGATGTTCCCGCCGGCGGAACTTATATTATCCAGCTCAACAGCAAACGACACCTCTTCGGAAACAACCCCGCGGTGCTCTTCGTTGGTGACGAGTTGACGAATGTCGATTTTACGGCGTTGCCGTAATGTAGCAGCCAAAAAGTATCGATGACGTCCAACCGAGCTGCTTCGGGCAAACTCGCATGGACGTGGGATCATTACCGGGGACCATCGAGTGGTTCTAAAACTTCAATTCCTTCAAGTCCTTCGGGTTTGACGGCTTTTCGAAGATCGAGTCTGGGATCGATCTGTTGAATTCCATCGATTCGTAGTTGATGCGTGAGGAATGGGCACCGTTGGTGAAGCGATCGATAATGAACGGAGCCTGGATGCCGTCGATATCGACGAACTGGGCGTAGCGGTCTTCTTCCTTGATCTCTTCGCCATCGGACGTTGTTCGCGTGTAAATCGCCTTCATCGGGAGGCCGGTGTCCGCGGCGAATTCGAACTCGACAGTCAGTCCGTCGTTGTAAGCAAGTTTTACGACCACATTTCGTTTGCCGAGCGAGGCCGGGCGTTTGCCGACGTACGAAAGCTTTGCTTCGTCCCTCCATTGTCCGCGAAGCAGGTTATCGAGACTGGTGCGGATACCTCGCTTGAAGTTCTGGATCTGATTCTCTCCCTGGACCTTGATCGTCTCAACGTCGCCGTCAAATGTCCAACCAGTGCTGCCGACGTTTGTTTGAATACTTTTTACGCCGCCGCCCTTGAACTCGGTACGCTCCTTGTCGGGAAAAACGATCACATCGAGAAAGGACTGGGACGAGACAACGACGCCTTCCTTAAGAATGCTGTAACGGCCGTGGCCGACTTGTGAGCTTGCCTTGAGATACTTGTCGCCGCCGAGGTGCCGTACGGCTTTCTGCAAAACGGCTTCGGCATCTCCGGCCCGATCCTCAGCTGCTGCCGGCGGCTGCGCCACGGTCGAAAGGGCTAGAAAGGTTATGACTAGAGTCGAGACGGATAGCTTCATTATCATGTGCTTACGGAAAAGGGCTTTGATGAAACAAGGTATCACCAAAGCCCGCTATGCTAAAGATAAACCCAGAGTTAATTCAGGCTGAAATTGTCGGTCGGCCTGACAACAATATCCCCTTCTTCCGCTTCAACAAGAAACTGTCTGCCAAGCTTCCATTCATTCGTTATCGGAAGTTTCACCTTCTGATCAATGTGCCGTTTCAGGAAGCGGGCGCCATAAGCGGGTGAAAAGCCCTTTTCGGTCAACAGATCGAGAGCCGCCTCAGTTATCTCCACCACCTTGCCCTGCGATTCCATCTTGCGCTTCATTTTACCAAGATAGATCCTGGCGATATCGCGCACCTCATCCATTGTAAGCGGTGAGAAGACGATTATCTCATCGATCCGGTTGCGAAACTCCGGCGTGAAGCGCGTCTCGGCGGCCTTCATCACTTCGCCTTTGATCTGCTTTACCTCGCCGAGTGTTTTCTGCCCAAATCCGAGAGGCTTTTCGAAACGCTTAAAGCTCTCAGACCCGAGATTGGACGTCATGATAACGATCGCGTCGGAAAGATAGACCTTCTTGCCTCGGCCGTCAGTCATCCAGCCTTCGTCAAAGGCCTGGAGGAACAGGTTCATCAGGTACGGCGATGCCTTCTCAACCTCGTCGAGCAGGAGAACAGTATATGGATTATCGCGGAGCTGTTCGGTCAAAATGCCGCCCCGTTCCGATCCAACAATTCCGCGGGGCATTCCGATGAGCTTCTCGATGCCGACCGTTCCGTCTCCGTACTCGGACATATCGATGCGGATCATCTTGCCCTCGTCGCCGAACATAAACTCGGCAACGGCTTTCGCAAGTTCGGTTTTACCGACGCCGGTCGGGCCAAGGAAAAGCAGCACGCCGTCGGGCGCGTAATGATTGTCCTTGAGCGGCCCTTTGTTCAAACGGAGGCGCTCAGCCACCGCCTTGACCGCATCTTTTTGACCAATGACCCGCTTGCCGAGGTCGAGCTCCATAGCGGCGAACCGGTCCGACGTGTCGCGGTAGATCATATCCTTCGGTATCCGCGATTCCTGCGAGATTACGTCGATAATATGCTCCGGCAAAACGGTAAGTCCGATCGGCTCGTTGATCTCAACTTTCACCGACGCGGTATCAAGCCAGCCGATGGCTTTATCGGGCAGGTGTAAATTTCGGATATACTTCGGCGACATCTCGAGCGCCATATCGATCGCTTCGTCGGAGATCGTGACGGAATAATTCTTCTCAAGCCGCGGACGCAGGCCAACCAAAATCTCTTTAGTCTGGTCGATCGTCGGTTCTTCAACCGTTACCAGGCGAAAGCGCCGCGAGAGTGCTTCGTCCTCGGCAATGTACTCCTTGTACTCGCTGATCGTGGTGGCCCCGATGATGCGAAGTTCTCCGCGAGCAAGGCTGGATTTGAACATGTTCGCCGCATCGCTGGACGTGCCCATCGCGGCACCGGCACCGATGATCGAGTGGGCCTCGTCGATGAAAAGAATGATGTTGTCCTTTTCCTTTACCTCGTCGATTATGCCCTTGATCCGCTCCTCGAACATTCCCCGCAGCATCGTTCCGGCAACAAGGCCGCCCATCTGAAGCTGGACGATGTGCGCCTCGCGAAGGCGGGCCGGCACTTTCTCCGGCTCAAGTTCGATCATTCGTGCAAGGCCTTCGACCACCGCTGTTTTTCCGACACCGGGTTCGCCAACGAGCATCGGAGAGTTCGATCTTTCGCGATGCGAGAGGATCTCGATCATCTGAATGATCTCTTTCTCGCGGCCGATCGTCGGCGGGATCTTGTCCTCACGGGCGAGCTTGTTCATCGAAACGCCGAAGTGACGCAGAAACGACGGCAGTTCATATTTTGCACGCGTTCTTTCTTCCTCTTTTTCGCGTTTTCTTATTCTTGTGCGCGCGGTTTGCGCCACTTCATCCGCCGGAACGCCGAGGTTTTGCAGAACATCGTTTAAGACACTTCGTTCGTCATTGGAGAGGACATAGAAAATATCGCTCCCCTCGATCACGCGGCGCCCTTGTGAGCGAGCCCGGTCCATGGCACGCTTGAAAAGCTCGGTTGTCTCAGGCGCAATCCTATAGCCTTTCCCCGTATGCTGCCGGCCGGTCGCCATCCGTTTTTCGATCAGCAGCTTGACCGAGCGCGGATCGACCGCAAGGTCGCGCATCGTCGATGAAAAAAGATCATCCTCCTCGGTCGTAACGGCGTGCAGAATATGCTCAATGGCTACGTAGTTCTGATCCCGCCGCTTAGATTCGTCCAACGCGGATTCCAGCACACGCCGTCCGCTATCGCTGAACTTGTCCTTGTATGCGTCTATGTCTGCCATAAATCTTCAATGATCCCTGAAGAATTTGATGCCGGGAATCGGGCAAATTATGCCAATGCTAATTGTATCATTTTAGGGTGGCGCGCTTCCAAGATTTAAAATCCGCGCGTAGCTAATGCTCGGGTTCGTTAAGCGGCTCAAACTCGACGCGGTCATAGACCTCGGCAAGGCTGAGCGAGCAGTCGATGCTCTCAACTTCAATCGAATCCGTCATGTCGTTGAAGCTTCGATAGAGCCAGTCTCCGCCGGGCTGCTTGATAAAATGCTCGATGAACGGCTTTTCCTGCGACACGAGAATATAATCGGTGAGCGACTCATTGCCCATTCTGTAACGGATAAACTTGGTTGTCCGATCGTACTTTTCAGTAGACGGCGACAGTACTTCGAAGATCACCTTAGGATTTATCAAGACATCTTTCTTTGTATCGTGGAACAACGGCTCGCCGCAAACGATCGTCAAATCAGGATACGAAAAAAGCGATGCTGTCGAAGTGCGAACCTTCATGTTCGGCGAAAGCCCTTCGCACGATCTTCCTTTCAGTCTATTCCCAACCTCAATGGCCAGATTGAAACAGACACGGCTGTGCGACAATGATTCGCCCGCCATCGCAAACACTTTGCCATCAAGGAATTCATGCCGGATATCGCTTTCCCGTTCAAGCGCCAAATATTCATCCGGCGTAATGCGCTTTTCAGTATCGGGTTCTGCAAATACCGGGTTTCTCATAAGTGTTATTCCCCGGCCGACTGCGCCCGACCCTTTCCGACCTGGACGCGGGCGGGCCTTAGCAGCTGGTCGCCAAATCGATAGCCGCGAGAGTATTCAGCGGTAACCTTGGCGTCCATGTCCGAGTCGACCTCTTTCATGTCGATCGCCTCATGAAGCTCAGGATCGAAAGCCGATCCCACCGAAGGCACGGGCTCGACCCCGACCGCCGCAAGCGCCTGTTCGAACGAGCGCGTGACACCTTTGACCCCCTCGCGCAGATGCTCGACGGACGGGTCCTTCTCGCTCGCCTCGACGGCAAGGTTGAGATTATCGAGAACAGGCAGCAAACGAATCAGAAAATCGAACTGGCCCTGTTTTGCCCGGCCTTCAAGAGTTTTCATCAGGCGCGAACGCATCTCCGCGGTTTCCTTCTCAAGGTTTGCCTTCGCCTCTTCGAATTTCTGCTGAACCCCGACCAGTTTGGCCTCGGCTGCCTCGCGTCGCTCGACCTCGGCCTTGAGTTTGTCCTCGAGTTCGATCTCTTTCGGCGATCTCGCCGGTGGCTTCGTGGCGACCTCATCGTCACGAATACGCTCGCCCTGATCGTTAAACCGCCGCCGGTCTTCGGTCCGAAGCATCGGCTCTTCTTCCAGAAATTCGTCTATAAGTGGATCGTTCTCGCTCATCGGTTTCTTTCTAAACATTACTCTTGAATTTTAATTCCTATACCGCGATTATGAAAGCTTTCCAAACTCCCCTCCTTACCAAGGAGGGAGCTTATTGAACCTAGCTCACCGCCGCTTTCTGCTCGCCATCGGCTGAAAACGTCATTTCGCCGTTGTCTGCCGAAACCCTCACATTCTGCCCGCTCGCGATCTCGCCCTTTAACAGCTTTACGGCTAGGGGATTCTGCACCATCGTCTGGATCGCTCGTTTCAGCGGCCGGGCGCCGTAAACGGAATCGTAGCCTTCCTTTGTCAGAAGCTCGCGGGCCTTATCGTCAAGCTCGATGCTGATGCCTCGCTCCTCCAGATTCCGCCGAAGTTTTTCGAGCTGAACATCGATGATCTTCGCGATCTCCTCACGCGATAATTGCTCGAACACGACAATGTCGTCAATACGATTCAGAAACTCCGGCTTGAAATGATCGCGAAGCACCTGCAGCACGTTCGCCCTGATATCCCTGTCCGCCAGCGGATTCTCGGCCGCCGCCTGGATCTCGCGCGAACCGAGGTTCGAGGTCATTATCAGCACCGTGTTCTTGAAATCGACCACGCGACCCTTCGAATCCGTCAAACGTCCGTCGTCCAATATCTGAAGCAGCACATTGAAAACGTCCGGATGCGCTTTCTCGATCTCGTCGAACAGTACTACCGAGTATGGCCGACGCCGGACCGCCTCGGTCAATTGACCGCCTTCGTCATACCCGACATATCCGGGAGGCGCTCCGATCATACGGGCGACCGCGTGCTTCTCCATATATTCCGACATATCCAGCCGAACCATCGCACGTTCGTCGTCAAAGAGAAACTCAGCTAACGCGCGGGCCGTTTCCGTCTTACCGACACCGGTCGGCCCAAGGAAAATGAACGAGCCCACGGGCCTGTTCGGGTCCTGCAGCCCCGCGCGCGCACGGCGGACCGCATTAGCAACAGCCTCGAGGGCTTCGTCCTGTCCGATCACGCGTGAACGAAGTTTGTCCTCCATCTGGACTAGCTTCTGCATCTCGCCTTCGAGCATCTTCGAAACGGGCACACCGGTCCATTTCGCGACCACTTCGGCGATATCTTCTTCGTCGACCTCTTCCTTAAGGTAAACACCGTCCGACTGAAGCTGCTCAAGCCGTCCCTGCTCGGTCTCAAGGAGCTTTTCGATCTCAGGGATCTTGCCGTACTGCAGCTCGGCCGCCTTGTTCAGGTCGCCCTGCTGGCGTGCCCTGTCAAGCTCGGTCTTGGCCTCGTCAAGCTGCTCCTTCAGCGTCCGCATCTTTTCGATCTCTTCCTTTTCCGACTGCCATTTGGCCTTCATCGCGGAAGATTTCTCGTTCAGGTCGGCTATCCGCTTTTCGATGTCGTCGAGCCGCTGTTTCGATTTTTCATCTGTTTCACGAGTCAACGCCTGCCGCTCGATCTCGAGCTGCAGGATCTCGCGTTCGAGGATATCGATCTCCTGCGGCATCGAATCGATCTCGATTCGCAGCTTGCTCGCTGCCTCGTCGATCAGGTCGATCGCCTTGTCCGGCAGGAACCGATCGGTAATATACCTGTTCGAAAGCGTCGCCGCCGCTACGATGGCGGAATCTTTGACCCGCACACCATGATGCAGCTCGTACCGTTCCTTTAGGCCGCGCAGGATCGCGATCGTGTCCTCGACCGTTGGCTCGCCGATGTACACCTGCTGGAAGCGTCGTTCGAGAGCTTTATCTTTCTCAATATACTTCTGATACTCCGCAAGCGTGGTCGCGCCAACTGCCCGCAAAGTTCCGCGCGCAAGTGCAGGCTTGAGCATATTCGATGCATCAATGGCTCCCTCACTCGCGCCCGCACCGACCAGCGTGTGAAGCTCGTCGATGAACAGAATGATCTGCCCCTCTGCTTTCTCTATTTCTTTTAGTACCGCCTTCAGGCGATCCTCAAACTCGCCCCGGTATTTAGCACCGGCAAGCATCGCCCCGAGATCGAGTGACACGAGCCGCTTGTTCTTCAAAGTTTCAGGTACGTCTCCCGAAACGATGCGCTGGGCCAAACCCTCAACGATCGCGGTTTTACCCACGCCGGGCTCACCGATCAAAACGGGGTTGTTTTTTGTCCTGCGCGAAAGGATCTGGATCGTACGGCGGATCTCATCATCACGGCCGATCACAGGATCAAGCTTGCCCTTGCGCGCTCGCTCCGTCAGGTCCTGTGCGTATTTTTCAAGTGCCTGAAAATTCTCTTCCGCGTTCTGGTCCGTGATATGCGAGCCGCCGCGCATGTCGGTGACAACCTTATCGACGTCTTCGCTCGTCACGCCGTTCGAGCGGAGTATCCTTCCAGCCTCACCGGTCTTTTCGGCGGCTATTGCGATGAGAAGATGCTCGGTCGAAATATACTCGTCCTCCATCTTCTCCGCGATCTTTTGCACATCCTGAAAGATCGTGTTCGTGCGCGAACTAAAATACTGCTGCCCGCCTGAGACCTTCGGCAGTTTTTCGATTTCCGCCTGAATTTCGCTGACGACGGCTGCTACATTTACACCGACCTTCCCAAGGATCGGGCGCACCACGCCCTCTTTCTGCTCGAGCATCGCCAGCAGCACGTGTTCGGGCTCTACTTGTTGATTCTCGTTTCTTTCGGCCACTCCGATAGCCGCTTGTATCGCTTCCTGACCTCGGATAGTAAATCTGTCGAATCTCATGTTTGTATTTTACAGCTTGGAACGCTGAATCGCAGGGTCTTTTTTCCAAGATGCCCCAATTCCGGTTCAGCGTGTGCCCAGTTGCCCTTATGCGCGGCTGTACTTCACTGTCGCGCAAAGCTGATTTCGCCTAACGATAAATCATTAGTCTATTCAGATAATAAAATATGAGTGTAATACTGTCAAGTTGAATTTCCGGCCGCTCCTGTAATAGGCCGACCGAGAATCTTGCGGCCGTGGTAAATCCAGCTTGATTTTCTTACGTCTTGGACTATAATCGAGTATCCACGGCTGGGTAGCTCAGATGGTTAGAGCGTGGGATTCATAACCCCAAGGTCGGGAGTTCGATCCTCCCCCCCGCCACCACTTTTACTAGAGTATTTACAACAACTTAGCAAGAATAAAAGACGGCAACCGCGGCCGTCTTTCTAATTTTGTGTGCCATACTTTTCATCAGAATCTGCTGTCGCTCCTTTTAGTGATGCGGCCAGGTAAACTCGCTATACCTGGCAAAGTTTCCAATCGCGGCAAATAAGCGAATTTGTTTGCACGTGTTTTCCGGCATCAGATCGCGTTTTCAGAACGGCAGATTTTCGATGAATTTTCGATTCCTTCATTTTGTCAGCCGAGCCCCTGGAAAGTAAGGGGATCTGCGAAGAAAATATCGATCAGGCGCAGCCTGGAGCAGCGGTCAACCGTACCCTAAAGTTGCTATCCGCCGCACACTTGATTTATTTGGGAGGGACTATAAAGCGGAAGTTCTGCCTTTACGTTACCGATTTGGCATTGGGACGCATTGAATATCTGCAGCTGTCAGCGGTCCAAAAGCCGGTCGCGCGTCTATGAGCCGCTCAGTCCAATTCCTTTGAGTATGGCATCAAAGCGCGGGTCTGGACGAAGCGAAGCAAACTCCGGACTGACCACCAGCACCATATCGCCCCTATGCTCGCGCAATCCCTGTTCAAGATATTTGAAAGCTTCGTCCTTTTGTCCGATCAGGCAATAATGATATGCCAAAGCGACGGGTGATATTTCGCCGCGTGAGAGTTTGGCGAGAAGTTCCGTCAATTCTCTCCGACGAATTTCCTTAAGCCCGTGTCTTTCGGCTGTTTGACGAAAGGCGACGATCGCCTCGGGCGTTTTTCCCTGTGCTCTCATCATGTTGGCATTCTCGTCGATCGCGTTGGATTCCATTCCAAGCAATTCATAAGCCGTGGCTCGATGGCCAAGGGCCATGATAAAGTTTGGGTCGATCGCAATGGTCTTTTCCCATTGCCGAAACGCGTCGTCGGTTCGGCCAGCCGCCAAGAGGAGATTCGCCTTGTCGGTCTGGACAACGAGGTTGAGCGGATCCAGCCTTTCGGCCTCGGCGATCTCTGCGATCGAGCCCTCGTACCTTCCCCTTATCATCAGGCAAAAGGCCAGAACATGGTGAGCACGGGCATAACGCGGGTTTAGTTCGAGCGCTCGCCTGAGGTTTTCTTCGGATTCGGACCACTTCCATTCCATACCGACCACACTTGCAGCCGCTGTATAGACCTCCGCCGACGTATCATCAAGTTCGATCGCCTTCTCAATTGCGGCCCGTGCCTTGGGCAAAACCTCTTTCTCAGCAAAAGGAACATGCCAAATGCCCTGAATATAACTATCGGCAAGTCCAGCGTAAGCGAGCGAGTAATTTGGATCGAGGGCGACAGCCCTTTTATAGTGTTCGACACTCTTCCCTATTCCGTCAGGCGTACGCTTGTTCCACTCATAGCGGCCTTTAAGATATTCCTGATATGCCAACCCGTCCGTGGTCTTGCGGTTTACCCTCTTTCCACACAACTCCGATCTAAGTTCGGCCGCGACACTGCATGAAATGACTTCCTCCAGGTCAAATGCGGAAGTGATGGGCCGTTTGAAATTGTTGCCTGTCCAAATGACGCTGCCGTCCCTTGTACTTACCAGCCGAACGTTAATAGTGACCGTTTCCCCTGACTTTTGAACACCGCCCTCGAGCAGTGCGTCCACGCCCAACCGCTTACCGATATCACGCGGGTCGGCCTCCTTATCCTTAAAAGTAAAGGTTGAACTGCGAGAGATCACCCTCAGTTCGTCTATTCGTGAAAGCTCGGCAATAAGACTTTCGGTAAGGCCATCGCTGAAATAATCGTTGCCAGCATCGCCCGTAAGATTTCTTATTGGCATGACGGCGATCGAGCGAACCTGCACCGTGCCGATCTCCCCAGTGGTTGCCGACGAGTCGGAGCGCGTCCCCTGGATATACACATAGATGCCCAGCGCTGAGAACGCGAGCAAGACGAGTGATATTGCGGTCGCGACGCGGTATCGCAACACCATGGGCCTTGCCGGAACACCGTCAGTGTCGGGCAGCCCAGCGGCATTCTCCTGATCGGCCTTCGCTGCATAGCCATTTGACGCCCCGTTCCCGTTTCGCGTCACGACCTCTACATCCGCCACAAATCGATAACCGCCCCCGTAGCGGGTTTCGATAAACCGACCCGGTTTTTCGAGATCGTTCAGCGCCCTGCGTATTGTGCCGACGCACTTTCGAAGCGCATCGTCATACACGTCGTGGCCATCCCAGAACTTGTCGAGAAGTTCCGCGCGGCTTACGACTCGGTCGCGATTCGTGATCAAAAACGTCAGAACTTCAAACGGGCGTTGCGCAAGATGAACCTCCAGACCGCCGGCGGTACATATCCGGGCCTCGGGATCCAGGCAAAAATCATGAAAGAGATATTTTGGGCCTCTGCCGTTGTGCATTGCGCAAACTCAACCCCTCAGCAAAAACGGAGAATTCCGCTTTATTTCCGTTTTGTTTCCAGATTTTTGGAGCCAAGACGGAGTACGGTCGAGAAACAGCTTTTCTTTTGTCTTGATTATAGGTTCGAACGCCGCTCTAGGCAATTACTTTCTCGGCGAGCGAGATTGGAATTTGGAGTATCCTCATGAGAATTTTGAAGTTTTTGGACATGCCCAGGTCTGGCAGATTCACGGTCGCAGCCTTGGCTGTATTGCTTTCCATCGCCGGCGCGTCGGGATTTTTCTGGAACGCTAATGCCTCGGGGTCATTGGTCGACCTCAAAAAGGGGGCCGGTGAACTTTCGATTACTAGGCGCGGTGTCCCAAAACTGACTGATCCATTTCGGAAGAGCCTTTTCACAAATTTCGGAATTAGCGATCCTGCACTGAACATCGCCGGAACTTCGACGTGTGATCCGGAGCTGACGGTGACGGAACTTCTGCGCGGAAGCATTCATCAATTCGAGGCAATAACACCAGGGTTCGGTGCGGTTACGATCGACACGGTCAACACGCCGCCGGGCCTTCAATCGCTTACGCTTGAGAGCGCTACAAACGCTGTGGTGAACATCCCCGGTTTCCCGGCCGGCACCTTCGGTCCGGTGACAACAACATTTGGCGCAGTTAATCCGGCCCTTCCGATCGACTTTACGCTTAAGGCACGGAAGCCGCCGTCCGGAGTTCTAGTCCGGGTACGATGCTTAGCCGGACCTGGCCCGACGCCAACACCGACCCCTACTCCGACGCCGACGCCGACCCCGACACCAACGCCAACACCGGCCCCGACACCGACGCCCACTCCTCCGACTCCGGGCGTGTGTATCCCAACATTGACCGTGACGCCCGTGTTTCCGGGCAGTTTGGGTGGTTTTGAGGCCATAACGGCCGGACTCGGGTCCGTTACCGTCGATGCGAACAATTCCGGACCAGGCCTGCAGGGATTTACTGTAGTGAGCGCTACAAATGCGACGGTGAGCATCCCGCAATTCCCGATCGGGACATTCAACCCGGTAACGGCAGCGTTCACGGTGCCGAATCCCGCACTGTCGGTCGATCTCACCCTCCGGGCTTCGGCTCGGCGGCACACGGTACTCATTCGCGCCCAGTGCCCACCGGCGCCGCCGCCTACGCCTACGCCGACACCCTCACCGACGCCGACGCCGACACCGACGCCCTCACCTACCCCCACGGGACCCATCGTGAATGCCGGACCAGATCAAACGATCACCCTGCCAAACACCGCCTCGCTTACCGGTTCGGCAACGAACGGGAGCGGCAACCCTGTGCCGGCCTTGTGGACGAAGCTGACCGGTCCAGAATCGGTCCTGTTCAGCAATGCGGTCGATCCCGCGAACACGGCGATCTTTAGCACACCAGGCGTCTATGTTTTGCGGCTTACCGCGAGCGACGGCGTTTCGACGGCATTCGACGACGTCCAGATCACGGTCGATCCCGATCCGGTCCCGCCGCCACCCGATCCTACTACCATCGCCCCGCCAATTGACCCGACGATCGCAACAAACCCGTTTGACGCCACCAAGTTCCTATACGAAGGCCCGAGCGCGATCCAGACGGGCGTTTCTCCGGGAACTATAAAAGAGGAACGTGTTGCGATATTTCGCGGACGCGTAATCAACAAGGCAAATCAGCCGCTCGCAAAAGTAAAGGTCACAGTGCTTGGCCACCCGGAACTCGGCCAAACCCTGACGCGGGCGGACGGAATGTTCGACATCGTCGTCAACGGCGGCGGTGAGCTGAATGTTAAATACGAGAAGATCGGATTCATTCCCGTCCAGCGCGAGGAAAAGGCCGAATGGCAAAAATATGATTCGGTGGAAGACGTCGTGATGATCCCGTATGACGGCACTGTAACCCTGATCGACCTGAACTCACCATTGTTGATACAGGTTGCCGAAAGCGGGATCATCACCGACAGCAGCGGCACACGGCGAACGCGCCTCATGTTCAAGCAGGGAACAACCGCAACGATGCGTCTGCCGGACAACTCCATCGTACCGCTGACGACGATGAACGTCCGTTCAAGCGAGTTCACCGTCGGTGCGAATGGTCCCGAAACGATGCCCGGCGATCTGCCGCCGCTGAGCGCCTATACGTACGCCTCCGAGTACGCCATTGACGAAGCGACGGCGCTCAATGCTGTCGATACGACATTCAGTCAGCCCGTAGTTCAGTACAACGAGAACTTTCTGAACTTCCCGATCGGAATAAACGTCCCGTCCGGCTCATTCGACAAAGCAACGGGGATCTGGCTTCCGTCAATTAGCGGGCGCGTCGTAAAAATACTGTCGATCACAGGCGGTGCCGCCGATCTTGATCTAACCGGCAGTGGAACACCGGCAACGGATCCCGAGTACGCCGCGCTTGGGATCGACCTAGCGGAACGCCAGCAGCTGGCCGTGCTTTATACCGTCGATCAAAGCCTATGGCGCGTGCCGCTTCTTCATTTTTCTTCCTGGGATTCGAATTGGGGATTCGGACCTCCCAACGGCAGTGCTCCGCCCAACGGTGGACATGCAAGCGGCGGCGGAGGCAGCGGCGGCGGGCCAAATGACCCGTGCGAAGGAGAGGGTTGTATTATTGGCATGCAGGACCAGGGGCTCAGCGAAGAGATCGATATCACGGGTACACCATATTTTCTGCGTTATGACAGTACCCGTCCGCGCGGCAACGTCGGCAACTACACGGCGCAAATTCCACTGAGCGGATCGACCCTGCCCGGGCCAGTGGTCCGCATCGAAATGAAAGTGTCCATCGCCGGACAGATCCACGAGTTCACATTCCCGGCCCAGGCGGACCAGAGCACTACGTTCACGTGGGATGGACTCGACGCCTTTGGACGCACGATGCAAGGCCAGCAGGAAGCAACGATCGACATCAGCAATGTCTATAACGTCGTTTATCAGAACACGTCGACTTTTGGTTACAACGGAAACGGTGTACCGATCACGGTCAACGGGCGCGAAGAGATCGCCCTCCACCGCGTTCAGAAACTGCTGCTTGGCACATACGCCGCGCCTACGAATTCATTAGGCGGCTGGAGCTTGAGCAACCATCATGCGTACGATGTCGTCGGTCAAAAGCTGTTTGAAGGCAACGGCCGGAAACGTGACGTACAAACGGTGAGCAATGTCATTGAAACATTCGGGGGCGGACTCTCCGGCTACCTTGACGGGCCGATCAGCCAGGCGCGATTCAGGCATCCATATGGCACGGCCGTAGCGCCCGACAACACAATATATGTCGCGGATACGGGCAATCAACGCGTTCGCAAGATCGCGCCTGATGGGACCGTTACGACATTCGCCGGTAACGGCGGCGGCTGCAATCCTTCAAACTTCCCGTGCGGCGACGGCGGCCCGGCACTTAGCGCTCAGCTCGGCGGCGTCATTCGCGTGGCGGTTGCCCGCGATGGCAGCGTTTATATCGGCGGCGGACGCAACCTCTGGCGCGTTACTACCGACGGCATTTTTCACCGGGTCGCGGGCCTGGCACTCGACGGCTTCAGCGGCGACGGCGGCCCGGCCCGTGATGCGGCGATAAGCAATGGCACACGCTTTTATCCTATGCCGGACGGCAGCATCTATCTCAGCGATATGCTCAATCAGCGCATACGCCGAATCGATCCGAACGGCATTATCACAACCATTGCCGGTACCGGCACGGCCGGCTTCAGCGGTGACGGCGGCCCCGCACTTCAGGCGCAGATCAATCACCCGGGCGATCTGGTCGCGACCCCGGACGGCAACGTGTATTTCATCGATCAGGACAACAACCGCATTCGCCGAATTTCACCGGACGGCATCATTTCAACCTTTGCCGGCACAGGTGTTTTTGGAAGTTCGCCCGACGGGCTGCCGGCATTGCAGACCCATCTTGTCTTCCGGGCCGCAAATGAACTTGAGTCAGGTTCGCTGGCGCTCGGACCGGACGGCTCGCTCATTTTTGTTTCCTACATTAATTTTACCGGCGGGCTGATCCGCCGCATCGGGGCTGACGGAATAGTCAGACGCATTGCGGGAAACGGCCAATTGGGTGGACAGGGCGACGGCGGCCCCGCTCAACAGGCGCAATTGCGGCTTAGTTCGATAGGCCTGGCTCCTGACGGAAGTATCTATTCCGTGGGAGGCTTCACATTCGATTTTGACGAGAGCCGGATCCGCCGCGTTTCGTCGCCGCTGCCCGGATTTGATGGAACGCAGATCGCCATTCCGTCCGAGGACAGCACCGAACTTTTCCAATTCGACGCTCAGGGACGGCATCTGGCCACCGTCAATACTTTGACGAATGCAACCGTCGCTGCATTCAACTATGACAGCGCGGGCCGTTTGACGAGCGTTGTGGATGGCGATGGCAACACAACGACGATCGAACGCGACGGCTTCGGCGATCCGACAGGGATCAGGTCGCAGGACAACCAGCTTACGAGTTTCACGCGTGATAGCAACCGTTATCTGGCGACGATCACGAATCCCAACAATGAGCAGTATCAGTTCACATACTCCGCCGGCGGGTTGATGTTGACGGAGATCGACCCCCGGAACAATCAAAATACCTTTACCTACGACGCGCTTGGGCGGTTGATCCGGGACGATGATCCGGCGGCGGGGTTTCAAACGCTGACGCGAACGGACCAGGGCGTAAATTTCTCGGTCGCCCACAACACGGCGCTGAACCGTCAAACAACATATCAGATAAACAACCTTTCGACCGGTGACCGGGAGCGGAACAATACTTTCCCGGATGGGACGCAATCGCTCTTTACCGAACGTGGTGATGGTACAACGACGCTCACCGTTCCCGACGGAACGATTAGGAACGATAAGGACGGTGGTGATCCGCGTTGGAAGCTGCAGGCGCCGATCACGACAAACTCAACGGTCACGACGCCCGGCGGGCTGAACTTCAATTCGGCCCGAACAAGAACGACGATCCTCGCAACGCCAACTGACCCGCTGAGCCTGACGACTCAGACGGACACTTTCAATATCAATGGGCGGACGTATACACGCACTTTCACCGCGGCGAATCGAACATTCGGGCTGACCACGCCCGAAAGCCGGCAGACGGCAACCGTGATCGACACCCAGGGGCGAGCGACACAGTTTCAGTTCGCCGACCTGTTCGCAAGCAGCTTCACGTATGACGCACGTGGGCGCTTGATCGCGGCCGAACGCGGCAGCGGGTTGCCGGGCCGAAGATATGATCTCGCCTACAACCCCGCAGGATTCCTGGGGTCGATCATAGACCCGTTGAATCAAACCACAGCTTTTGCATACGATCCGGCGGGCCGCGAAATTCAGCGGCTTTTGGCGGATTCGCGGACGGTCGATTTCGGCTATGACGCCAAGGGAAACCGCACATCACTCACGCCGCCAGGACGTCCGGCACACACGTTTACCTATACGCCTGTCGATCTGGTCGCGTCGTACACCGCGCCGAATCTCGGCGGGAACAGCACGACAACGTACGAATACAACCTCGACCGCCAGATAACCCGCGTCACTCGGCCCGACGCGCTTGAGATCAACTATGTTTACGATCCGGCCGGACGCCTGCAAACGCTGACCGTGCCGAACGGCGCGTACGGCTACGCATACAACGCGGCAACCGGCTTGCTCGACAGCATCACCGCTCCCGACGGCGGCGTTGTCGGTTATCAATATGATGGTTTCCCGCTTACGCGACAGACCTGGGCCGGGACGGTCGCGGGGAATGTCTCTCGAACTTTTGACAACGACTTCCGCGTAGCGTCACAGAGCGTTAATGGTGCAAACACCGTCAACTTCACGTACGACAACGATAACCTGCTGACTAGCGCGGGAAGCCTTGCCCTGACTCGTGATCCGGTGAACGGACTGCTCTCCGGCTCGACGTTAAACAATGTTAACGACACCTTTACGTACAACGGCTTTGGCGAAGCGACGAATTACAATGCCAAGTTCAACACAACGACCTTGTATGACGTTGGATACGTCTATGACAAGCTTGGACGGATCACGCAAAAGACGGAAACGATTGCCGGCGGGACGACCACCTATGCTTACGGCTATGATCCGACGGGCCGGCTTACAACCGTAACTGTTAACGGTGCCCCGCAGCCGCTCGTCACCTATGGCTACGACAGTAACAACAATCGCACAAGCATCAATGTCGGCGGCGGCATCACGAATGCTGTGTACGACGCGCAGGACCGGCTAACGCAATACGGGACGACCACTTATACCTATACGGCCAACGGCGAGCTCGAAAGCAAGACGAACGGGCCGAACACCACAGCGTATGGCTATGACGTGCTTGGCAATCTGCGAAATGTAGTTCTGCCGGGCGGAGGCCAGATCGAATACCTGATCGACGGGCAAAACCGAAGGATCGGCAAAAAGCTAAACGGTACCTTGACGCAGGGCTTTTTGTATCAGGACCAGCTCGAGCCCGTTGCCGAACTCGACGGCTCGAACAACATCGTCAGCCGTTTTGTTTACGGCAGCCGCCGGAACACGCCCGATTACATGATCCGCGGCGGCACGACGTATCGGATCATCACCGATCAGGTCGGAAGCGTTCGGCTCGTAGTTGACACTGCGACCGGCGCGATCGCTCAACGCCTCGACTATGACGAATTCGGCGTAGTCCTGAACGATACAAATCCCGGCTTCCAACCATTCGGCTTCGCCGGCGGCATCTATGACACGCAGACCGGCCTGACAAGATTCGGCGTCCGCGATTACGACGCAAGTACTGGAAGATGGACTGCGAAAGACCCGATCCTGTTTCGCGGCAGAGACACGAACCTGTACTCGTATGCGTTTGCCGACCCGGTCAACTTTTTTGACGTGGACGGTGCCAAACCCAACCCATGTCCTGATGGCCCAGGCGGTGGAGGCCCAGGCGGCGGACCAAATGGGCCCGGTGGTGGTCCGGGCGGCGGACCCAGTGGACCCGGTGGCGGTCCGGGCGGCGGACCGAATGGCGGTGGTTCCGGCGGCGGTTCAGGAGGCAATGGACCGGGTGGCGGTGGATCAAGCGGCGGGTCGAACACTGGCCCGACAAATACTATTGAAATAATAAAAGGCACGCTCGGATTGCTCGGCAGTGGACTGCTTAATGGTGGAAATGCGTCATACAACTCGGGCAGCACAGTGCCCGTGGATTCAAATACGAGTTCTCAGACCTACGATCCAATGCCTGCCGCCGTGCCGGGAGGCGGCAGTGGCGGCATCTGACCTGCTGTCACACCACGATATTCACGAGTCGCTTCGGAACAACGATGATCTTAACGATCTCTTTGCCGCTCGCAAGTTCGAGCACTTTTGCGTCGACCGATGTCATCTGTTCGATCGTTGCGTCGGGCAAGGGGATCACGCGTAGGGTTAAATGGCCTAGCGGTCGAATGGGCTGGGCGGCGGATCTCGGAGCCGGTGGAGTGGATCGACGAAAACGCGCTTCCCATTCGCTTTGATCTGATAGTCCCCGGCCATACATACCGGCCAACCCGCGGTTGAAATGGCTGACTCCCACTCAAACAACTACCTTCCGTACGGTCGCCTTCTCGATCCTCCCGCGGTTCACCTCAAACCCGATCCCCGGAGCGTCCGGTGCGGTGATCGTCCCTTCGCGGGCTACTTCTATAGCTGGTTCCACGATATCTTCGTGCCAGTATCGCTTCGATGCCGAGACATCACCCGGCATCGTATATCCCGCCAGAGTCGAGATAGCAATGTTGTGTGCCCGGCCGATGCCGCTTTCGAGCATGCCGCCGCACCATGCGGCAATGTTATTTTCGCGGCAGGTTTGTTCGACAAGTTTTGATTGAGCGTGGCCGCCGACGCGGCCGTTCTTGATGTTGATGATCTTGCCGGAGCCGAGTTCTATGGCCTTGCGGGCGTCGGCGGCGGATTTGATCGGTTCGTCCAGGCAGATGGGCGTTTTGATCTGTGCCTGGAGCTTGGCATGATCGACGATATCGTCATACCCAAGCGGCTGCTCGAGCATCATCAGGTCGAATTCATCCAGGCTCCGAAGTTTATCAACATCGTCAAGGGTGTAGGCTGAGTTTGCGTCGCCCATCAACCGGATATCGGGAAACGTTTCGCGAACCTGCTTGATCACGTCATAGTCCCAATGCGGGGCGATCTTTATCTTGATCCGCTGATAGCCCGCATCGACCTCCGTCGCGATCTTATCGACAAGCTGGCCTACCGAATCCTGGATCCCGATCGACACGCCGCACTCGATCACCTGATTCACGCCGCCGAGGTGCCGCCACAACGGTACCCCGAGTTTCTTTGCCTCAAGGTCCCAGCAGGCGGTCTCGATGCCCGATTTCGCCATCCGGTGGCCGCGTGCCTGTTTCATCAGATCAAAGATGCCCGCCGCCGCCCCGACCTCTTTGCCGACGACCATCGGCGCAAGGATCTTTTCCGCGGTTTCCCACGCCGAGTCTGTCCATTCGTCGGAATAACCCGGCACCTCGCCGCAGGTTACTTCTCCCCAACCCTCGGCGCCGTCTGCATCTTCTACCCGGACAAGTATGATCCGGCGTTCATAGGTACGGCCAAAGCTCGTTTCAAAAAAATGGACGAGTGGAAGATTGATCTCAGTAAGTTCGATGGTTTTGATCTGCATAGGGCTGGAAATTGCGTCCGGTCGCCGCAAAATTTCAAGCTTAATTATAGTAATGACCAAATGCAATTCCCGCGTGGCGAGAGTTGCGGGTTATCATAGTATTGTTTGCCGCGGGTTGGAAATTTTCTTTGTGCAAAGCCGACAGTCGACATCGCATCGTATTTTCTGACGTTCACCAATATACATAATGGCATACCGAAATTTTACGTGCTTCACATTCTCCGTTTTTATACTGGCGTTGTTATGCGTGGGCTGCTCCGCTCAGGAGCAGACCGAGGAGCAGGCGCTTGAATCGCTCCGGCAGATGACGAGGGACGGCAAGCTGCCGCCCGAAAGCGTTGTGGCCGCCATCGAATCCCGATTCACCGGGAAACGCACAGGCGCTTTGGCCAAGCTGCTTCGTGCCCGGATCAGGTTCGAGAACAAAGACTACACGGGAGCGGCCGAGATGCTGAACTCCGATGTGTTTGCGAAGCAAACCAAGGTGGCAGATTACGCCCACTGGCTTCGCGGCCGTGCGCTGCAAGCCGCCGGCAGCCACGCGGAGGCGATGAAAGAATTCGCAAAAGTTTGGACCGCAACGCCCGACTCTCTCAGAGCGACGGACGCAAAGATCTTTTGGGCAGAGTCGGCGATCGCGACAGGAGCGGCGGACACGGTCCCGACCGAGCTTTCAGAGCTTGTCGCCGGCCGAAATGCTCGATCATTGTTCGCGACAGCCAAGGCATACGAATCGTCGGGCGATCAACCTAAAGCGATCGCATTTTATCGCCGAACATATTTCTTTGGTGCCGGGACCGACGAAGCAAAGCGGGCTGAAACGAAATTGACCGAACTCGCCGAGACGCTTGAGCCGCGAAACGGCGAGGAGATCGCGAGCCGCGCCGAAGATCTTTATTCCGCGCGGAACTGGGCGGAGGCCGAAAAGGCGTTCACGGAACTCGCGACTCGCTTTCCTGCTGCCCTTACGAACGAGCTCAGGCTGAAACAGATGGATACGTTTGCGAATCTAAAGCGAATGGCCGACGCGCAAAGTGTTTTCAACGCCATTCCATCGTCGGCCCCCGAAAAAGAAAAGGCCTATTACGACCTGACGCTTGATTACGCCAAGGCCCGTCTATGGCCGGACGCCCGTCGCGTTGCTGAGGAGATGAAAGAGAAATACCCGGCCGGAAAGCTGACACCGAAAGCGTGGGTCGATGCCGGGAACGCCGCTGGCGATGTAAAGAACAGATCGGAAGAACAGTACTTCCTTGGTGCGGCACTCATCAATTACCCGAACGCTATCGAGGTAGCCTCAGCCCAATTCGAGCTTGCGTGGATGGCCCACGAAGCGAAAGATTACGATCGCTCATCACAGCTCTTGATCGAGCACCTAGCCAGATATGTCGATAAAGACACGACAAACCGCGGCAAAGCCGGCTATTGGGCTGCCCGCGATTCGGAACGCGCCGGGCGGAACGCGGATGCGTGCCTGCTCTACGACGCGGTTATCTATCGTTACTCGGCGAACTGGTATGGATATATCGCGGTTGATAGGCGTGATGCGATGAAGAAGCAAGGCAAGTGTTCAGGGATCGGATCAGCAAGACCAAATGAGCTGACCGAGCGGGCCGCGGCAAATCTTAAGTCCGTTACGGTTGCGCCTGAAACCTCAGGACCGGCCGAGATCGCCCGCGCAGAAAAGAGCGACGACCTGAGCACGATCGGCCTGTTCGATTGGGCGATGGACGAATTAAAGGAAGCCAAGAAGACGGCCCAGCAATCACCGCGGATCAATCTGGCATTGGCGCAGCACTACCAAATGAAAGGCGACAATGTGAATGCGCTGCTTGCCCTTGCAAAAAGCTATCCCGATTATTCGCAGATGTTCCCGGAAGAAATGGGCCGCGAGGAGTGGACGATATTTTACCCGCACGTCGCGTGGGACCAGATCGCCGCTTGGTCAAAGCACCGTAATCTCGATCTTTACCAGGTGGCGGGCCTTATCCGGCAGGAGTCCATTTTCAATCCGCGGGCTGCATCGCACGCAAAGGCTTACGGCCTGATGCAGCTTCTTGTGCCCACCGCTCGAAGTGTTGCCCGCAAATACGGTACGACAGCTTCGATCTCGGTCGAATCGCTGTTCCAGCCCGCGTTGAACATCGAACTTGGCACGGCGTATATGCGTGACCAGTTAGACAAATTTGGCAGGATAGAATATATGGCGGTCGCCTACAACGCCGGGCCGGGCCGTGTGCCGCAATGGCGAGCGTCGCTGCCGCTCGAGATGGACGAGTTCGTCGAGGCCATCCCGTTCCGTGAAACCCGCGGCTATGTCCAGGGCGTGATCAGAAACTCCGCCCAGTATCGGCGGCTGTACGACGAGAAGGGCAACTTCCGCGCGAATGTCGGCACAAAGCCGCTCCGCGGCGCGATCGACTCGATGCCGAAAGAACAATTTGCCGCCGAAAATCCTGAAATTATCGTCGAGGCTCGTTGACCGCTCCCAGATCAGGCTTTCGGATGTGCCTTGTCGTACACGGCTATCATCTTTTCCATCGAGACTTGAGTGTAGATCTGTGTTGTCGAAAGCAGAGCGTGGCCGAGTAGTTCCTGAATATCGCGGAGGTCGGCACCGGAATCGAGCAGATGCGTGGCGAAAGAGTGGCGCAGGGAATGCGGCGAGATATCGTGAATATCGGCGCACTGTTTGATGTACTTGTCGATCATTCGCCCGACGCTGCGAGTGGTGATCCGCGTTCCCTGATAGTTAAGAAAGACGGCTTGGTTATCGCGTTCCGCCATCGGCGCGTTGTTCAGAAACGCGGGGCGGGTTTCCGCCAGATAATGCATCAGGGCCTGGAGCGCGTGCTCATGAAACGGCACGATCCGCTGTTTTCTTCGTTTCCCTGTAACTCGCACTAGACGCTCGCGAAAATCGATATCTTTGAGATCGATATTGACCAGCTCTCCAACGCGGATTCCTGTGGCATAAAGAAACTCGATTATCGCCCGGTCGCGGCGGCCGAGGTCGATGTTTGTGTCCGGCGTTTCGATGAACCGCACGGCATCCTCGACCGAAAGATGATTCGGCAGCTTTCGCTCGATCTTCGGCGTGGCCACCAATTTTGCCGGGTTGACATCGACGACGCCTTCCCGCATCAGAAACTGAAAGAACGTCCTGAGGCTTGCCAGCTTCCTCGCGACCGACGTTTTCTTATGATCGTTATGCAGCGACGCCATCCATTCGCGTATCGTCAGCCGGTCGATGTCTTTGATCTCAACATCCGGCCGCTCCTCGATCGAACAAAGGTGATCGCGAAACTGCGCCAGATCACTCGCATAATTCCGCAGCGTATGCGGGCTCATATTCCGCTCGTGCGTGAGGTGTTCGAGGAATTGGTTGATCAGCTGTTGGAGCATAGGGAACGCGAAGACTCTTGTCCGCAACGAGCACGAAGTGTTAGCCGGTTAGCCGTTATCGCGGCTTTGCGGACAAGAGTGTCCGCGTTCCTGTCATTTCTTTGGAACATAGTAACCCTTCCGCGTCCGCACATCCACAGTTCCCCGATTCTTGACCGTCAATGCGATCTGCCGGAACTCGCCGCGTTTTTCGGTAGCCGGATCGGGGTAGTAGCTAAGGATGTACTGCTGCGAAAGCTCGGCGGATATCTGACGAAACGCTTCATCGAGCTCTTTCTCATCGATAGGCGAGTAAACGCGGCCCCCGGTTTGGACGGCGATCTCGAGCATGCGCCGTTCGGCGGCAAGTTGGCGGATATTGGCGTTGCCGACGCGAGATCTGGTCCGGACAAAATTCTCGAAATCGGTGGTCTTTACGACATAGACCTGGCAGTTTGCAAGCTGCAGCGACCTCAATGTCTGCTCCAGCGTCGAATCGCTGTACGTATCGTCGCCATCGGATACGATCACCATTACGCGGCGGCCGTGTACCTCGCGGAGGTAATCGGCGGCCTTGATGATCCCATCGAGCAACGCCGTCGCGCCTTCAGGCGGCGCGAAGAGCTCGATCGATCGGGTCAGCCGCCGAACATCGTTGGTAAGCGGCTGTTCCAATCGGCTGAATGTTGCGACGCTAAAAAGTGCCGCCAGGTCCTTGTCGGGGCGGATCATCCTGTCGAAAAATTTGACGGCGGCCTTTACCTCAAACTGCCGGGCGACCGAGACGCTCGAGGAATTGTCGAACAGCATTGCCAGCCTGATCGGGCTTTCGGAACGCGAAAGTCCGCCGATCTCGACAGGTTTGCCGTTGATCTGCAGATCGAAGTCCTCAAGTTTTAACGTCGTAATGGTACGGCCGTTCGCGTCCAGCACCGCCGCCGGGATCGGGACAAGTGTCGACTCGATCCTGATAACGTCGCCGCTGCCGGCAGGCGTGGGCGAAGGGACGGGCGTCGTGGACTCACCCGCGATCTGGGTCGGGTTATACGTTACCGGCGTCTTTTGCGTCGGCCGCGGCGTGCCCGATGGCCGCTCGGGCGGTTTCACCCGGCCGGACTGTGAAAACGCCGCTGCCGCTAAGGCAAAAATGATCACAAGAACAAACTTCATCGGTGAACACCGCCGGTCGGGCGAATACCGCCTATAATACCTGAAATGCCGGATATGGTTTATAGCTGGCAAGGCGTATTCCTCTTGGATTCCAAAACTATCCAATTATTTGCCTAAGGGCAGTCCGCGGGCTTGCAGAGGTTGCAGCAAGAACCCTTTTCTTTCATTGCGGTCTGCGGGCTTGCAGAGGTTGAAACAAGAACCCTCTTCTTTCATTGCCGTCGGCTTCAGCCGACGGTAAGATTCCCACCAACCTCAAGGGCTTTAGCCCAAACGACCGATGATGCGTTCAAGCGTTGCCAATTCCTTGTCAACCGGCACCGCACGATGGTGCTTCTCTTGGCACGCAATATAGCCTCTCACGCGTTCCACTTGGGACTCCGATACCGAAATCGCAAAATAGTCATCCTGCCAAAAGAACTTTCCGTGAAAGAAATCCTGCTTGTTTAGCCAATGAGCAGATTCTCCTTTGATCAGCATCATCAGCTTGGCAATATTCTGCTCACGACCCAGCGAGATCAAGATATGGAGATGATCCGACCAGCCGCCAATGGAGTCGAGAAAAATGTCCTTATCGCGGCAATTTTCGCGTATATGTTTGATCAATTTCGCGCGGATATCTGAGGTGAAATAGGGCTCGCGGTTTCTCGTGGTAAAGACAACATGCACCCAGATCCTGACGAATGACATATGTAGTTTGGGCTAAAGCCCCATGGAGGTTTTTCTATCGTATCCGTTGCCTGGAGGCAACGGCAATGTCGGGAAACCAATCCGAAGCCGGCAATACCTGAATTACCAGCGGCTTCAATTGCCGTTGCCTTCAGGCAACGGTCGTGAGCGAGACATTCCCCACAAACTTATCCCATTCCTTCAACGCCCTCTCCACCTGCACGATATGCCGTTCGCGTTTATTCCGGTGCTTCTTCCTCAATTCAACAGGCAGCGGCTCCAATAGCCCGAATGTGATATTCACCGGCTGAAAATTCTTTGTTTCCACATTCGACACATACCTGCACAGCGCTCCGATCGCGGATGCCGGCGGCGCCGCGAGCAGCGGTTGACCGCGAAGGACGCGAACGGCATTTAATCCAGCCAGCCAGCCGGTCGCGACGGATTCGACATAGCCTTCCACACCCGTTATCTGCCCGGCGAAAAACAGCCGCGGGTTTGAGCGTGTCGCGAGTGTTTCATTCAGGATCTTTGGCGAATTGATGAACGTATTCCGGTGGATCTGGCCGAACTGAAGAAACTCAGCGTTCGCAAGGCCCGGGATCATTCTCAACACCCTCGCCTGCTCGCCGTAGCGTAAATGGTTCTGAAATCCGACCATCCCGAATGCATCGGCCATCAAATTTTCCTGCCGCAGCTGAACGCACGCGTAAGGCTCTAGGCCTGTTCGAGGGTCGGGCAGGCCTTTCGGCTTCATCGGGCCAAATCTCAGTGTATCGACGCCGCGGCGGGCGATCTCCTCTATCGGCAGGCAGCTCTCGAACCATTGGGTGTCCTCAAATCGCTTCACCGGCACCGACTTTGCCGTGGTCAACTCGTCAAAAAAGGCCGAATATTCCTCGCGCGACATCGGGCAGTTGATGTAATCGTCGCCGCCCTTGCCGTAACGGGCCGCCTTGAACGCGACGGACATATCTATCGAATCCGCCGCCACGATCGGCGCGATGGCGTCGTAAAAATAAAGCTGATCGGCGCCCGTGAAACGCATGATGTCCGCCGTCAGAGCATCACTTGTCAATGGCCCCGTTGCAATGATGGTCGATCCCTCGGCCGGGCCTTCGGAGCCCGCACTCCGCATTCCCCGATCCGCGATCGATCTGACTTCCTCGCGCACGATCTCAATATGCGGATGCTGCTCGATCCGTTCGGTTATGAACTCGGCGAATTTCCCGCGGTCAACCGACAAGGCCGCACCGGCCGGAACTCGTGTGGCCGCGGCAGCTTCCATCACCAGCGAGCCGCCGCGCCGCAGTTCTTCCTTCAAAAGGTATGGCGCCGATCCAGGCTCGTCCGATTTCAGCGAATTCGAACAAACGATCTCGGCCAGTTTGTCCGTCCTGTGCGCCGGAGTTTGCAAAACCGGGCGCATCTCATACAGCCGCACCTTCGCCCCGGCCTTCGCTGCCTGCCACGCAGCCTCAACTCCGGCAAGTCCGCCGCCGATAACATTTACAGTTTCTGTTGTCACAAACCAATTATACGATAACCGTTCCGTACGTTCGCCTAACCAGCAACGCACGCGGCCGGAACCACACACACCAAGGCCGTGCGAGGAGGAGAATCATTGGCACATCCATAGAAAGCAAAAGGGTTGAGCCGCTTCCAACGGATGGCTCAACCCAATCCAGTACTATCCACCGGCGTTGTTCGCCGCGGCCCTAAAAGGTTCTCGACAGACTCACAACGGCCGAGCTTTTACCGTCATAATAGCTATCCCAGGAATCGTATCCGAAAAGGTCCAGCCGATCCTCGTTCAAGCCCAAATATACAAATTTCCGCAGGTTCGATCCATGTTCCAGCCCCAGGACCTCGATCAAAACTCCCGCGTCGCCGTCCGGGTAATTGAATCGTTGGACCACGTTATAGGCGTAGAATTTTCCCTTTTCGGAATCGGCGATATAGCCATCGCGGAGTTCGATCACGGCCAGCCCCGACCCGCCCCAGCGGCCGTAGAAGTCGTTGGGCGCAGACTGGACAAACCTACTGCTCCGGGATTCGGTCGCAAGCCAGTTGAAAACGCCGCGTATTCCGCTGTGCGCGTCGTATGGAGTGATCAGCAAACCAACGGCAAAGGTGATCAGAACGATAGGGGCATGAAGTAAAACGCGGCACATATTCTTATTTGCAGATAGAATAGTACGGATCGCCCGATCTAAGCAAGAAATTTTTGCCGGCGGAGCCTGTTGCTCGAACGGTGGCGGATCATGGTACCCCAAACCGCGAGGCGGTATCCACGGGAGCAGACGGACGGCCAGCCCCATCCGAGATGCATGCGATACTGTTTTCGGAAGCTTTCGTCACATTTCCGGGCGCCGCGCCGAAGTTTTCGATTACATTTTAGCTGTGGCGTCGAACGCAGTGGTAACGCCCTGTCGCTTTTTAGCATCTGGATATAATGTGTCAGTGTGAGCATTCATGATATCGCCAGGTGCTAGGCCCCGCCCGACAACCGGCCCCGAATGCCGCGCCGCCACGGAGGTAAATAGATGAAAAGCATCCTGATCGCATTCGTAATATTGTGCTTCGTCAGTTTGTCCGTGTCTGCCCAGAACCGCCCGCGAAGGCCATCGCAAAAACAGCGGCCCGCCATTCAGAACGATACGCCGAACAGAAAGGAACAACCGCCCAACCTGGGAGACCCCCGCGCTTTACCGCCGCCACTTCCATCTCCAGCTTCGAAAAATAGGGAAGACGAGATCATCCGGATCGAAACGGATCTGGTGACGACGCCCGTTTCGGTGATGGACCGCAACGGCCGATTCATTCCAGGCCTGCGCAAACAGGATTTCAAGATCTTCGAGAACGGCGTGCCTCAGGAGATAACGTATTTCCAGTCGGAAGAAACTCCGTTCACGGTCATTTTGATGATCGACACAAGCCCGTCAACAAAATATCACATCGACGAGATCCACTGGGCGGCCCTGACCTTCGTCAATCAACTTCGCCCTGACGATAAAGTAATGGTCATCGCTTTTGACCAGCGGACAAAACTATTGTGCGAACCGACCAACGACAAAAAGACACTGTACGCCGCGATCTATAAAGCCAATTTCGGCAGCGGCACAAGTCTTTACGACGCGGTCGATGCCGTTTCGAGCCTCGAAATGGTCAACACGCCCGGCCGCAAGGCGGTTGTCATTTTCACGGACGGCGTGGATACCACCTCACGGCGCGCCAGTTATGAATCGACGGTCGCGGGAGTTGAAGAGATCGACGCACTGTTCTACCCGATCCGGTACGACACTCAGCAGCAAATGAACGGCAGTGCACCGACGGCGTCGCTCCCGGACACGATGCCGTTCCCGACGGTAAGAATGCGCGGATCGAGCGAACCTGAATACGCTCGCGGCAAATCTTATCTTGAAGCGCTGGCGGCAAACAGCGGCGGGCGGATCTTCGAAGCAGATACGCTGACCAATCTCGAGGGATCGTTTTCGGGTGTCGCCGAAGAGTTGAGGCGCCGATACTCGGTTGGCTACTACGCCAGCACTGATCGCGTAGCGGGCGAGCGGAAATCGATCAAGATCCAGGTCTCCCGCCGCGGCTCGGTCGTCCGGTCAAAGACCAGTTACATCGTTAAGCAGAAACGCTCCGAACCGCAGATCTCCGACATCGAGTGAGCTAATATTGGCCAATTTGTACATTTTAGTTTGGTAGTTGGCCCACAAATAAGTTTGAACGTCACTCGCTATACATCTGCGGCGATGTCCATTTGCGTCGTTGTTGGGTATCCTACCGACGTATGCCTTACAAGATCTCTGCACTGCTTTTCGTCGTTCTCGCGATGGTACTTGATGTGTCGGCCCAGCGGCCAAACTTTGTTTCAGTCAAAGGCCATCAACTCATTCTCAACAACAAGCCGCATTATTTTGTTGGAGCAAACTATTGGTACGGCGGACTGCTCGGGCTCGAGAAGGACAAGAAACGCGGGATCGAACGGCTGCGAAAGGAGCTGGACTTCCTCAAAAAGCACGGCGTGACAAACCTGCGGCTGATGGCCGGAGCGGAAGGCTCGGGCGTTCTCAATGGCGTGCCGCGCGTTGGCCCGCCGCTGCAGACGGAATCCGGGAAGTTCGACGAGAGCGTTCTCCGCGGCCTCGATATTGTGCTCGCCGAAATGGCGAAACGTCGGATGAAGGCAGTGATCTTCCTGAGCAATAACTGGGAATGGAGCGGCGGTTTTCAGCAGTATCTGATCTGGAACAAGGTGCTCCCGGAAAAATGGCTCGCCGAAAAACCGACGTGGGACGAACTCCGCGACAACGTGGCGAAATTCTATTCGTGCGAGCCGTGCACCGATGGCTACCGGAAACAGGCCGAGCTTGTCGTTCGCCGCGCGAACAGTGTCACCGGCAAACGTTACACGGAAGACGCTACGATCATGGCGTGGGAACTCGCCAACGAGCCGCGGCCGATGCGGCCCGCATCGAATGACGCTTACCGCGACTGGATCAAGGATTCGGCGGCGATGATAAAACGCCTTGACCGAAACCACCTCGTAACTACCGGCCACGAGGGCCGCATCGGGACCGAGAGCATTGAACTTTTCGAGCAGGTTCACGCCGACCCGAATATCGATTACCTGACCATTCACATTTGGCCGAAGAACTGGGGCTGGTTCGAGAACGGCAAGATGGCTGAGGGCTTCGCAAAAGCGCTCGATATGACGGTCGAGTACATCGACGAGCACGCCGCCATAGCCAAAAAGCTCGACAAACCGCTCGTGATCGAAGAATTCGGCCTCCCCCGCGACGGCCAATCGTTCGACCTCGCGGCGCCGACAACCTTTCGCGATCAATACTTCACGAAGGTGCTTTCATTCGTCCGTACCGACCCGCACGTCGCCGGAGCCAACTTCTGGGCATTCGGCGGCACCGCACGCCCCGGCCGGCTCTTCTGGAAACCAGGCGACCAATACACGGGCGATCCGCCGATGGAAGAGCAGGGACTCTATTCTGTTTTTGACAGCGATAGGTCCACCTGGGCCGTGATCAAGCGCTCGGCCATCCCGACCGTAAACATCAAGCCAAAAAAATGAAAAGCCCCGCTCAGTGAACGGGGCTCGATCGAACCGGATCACGCGGAGATTTCTACTCCCAGACCTCCGCAACGCTCAGGGCCATTTTTCCTTTCGCGCGAAAGATCGATGCCATTCGGCAGCAGTTATCGAAGATCTTCGATGTTACATAAAAAGAGTTCGGGTCGGTCTCGGTCGTATTAGACGCCCGGCCCGCCTTGATAAGCCAGCCCGAAGCCGCCGCCGCGTTGAGGTCGTAAGTCGGCGTCCACAATGGGTCGGGCGGCGCAAGCCCCGCCTTATCCGCCAACGCCGCCGCGGCAAGAAGTTCATCAAGTTCAGTTAGGGTCAGCGTCGGAGCCGTGTCCCACGCGGTCATTTTCTTTAGTTTTTCTTGTGGTGTTTCCATTTTATTTGTAACGCCTGCATTCCTTATGCCTTATCGGCGATCAACTCAGCCAGGCAGGTCGGGCGGATCACCTTTGCGCCGTATACGTGCAGGCCCTTGACCGCATCGCCGAAGCGTTTTTCGGGCTTGAACGCCTGCACGTCAAGGATCTGCTCGACATATGCCGTGGCCGAGGCGTGACCGGCGATGATCTTGTACTTCGCACCGGCCGTGTTCGGGACGTTGTTCGATTTCAGGATGCGAAATCCCGCGGCCTCGCCGACCTGGCCGTTCGCCAGCCGTACGTCCGAGCGGATCGTGCCTGCCTGTACAAAACGCTCGTCCTTGAGCAGCAGCCCATGAAACCACGCGGGCACGATAACGAAGCGGCTATCGGTAGGCGCGTTTGCCTCATCAAGCAGCACGTTCAGATCGACCAGATATTCGTACGCGTCGTCCTTTGTCGGCACCTTCGGCGTCGCGGTCGAGCCGATCGTGTTGCCGGCGGGCACGGCCGCGTCCATGATGGTGGCAAGGTAATTGTCCGCCACCTCGCGCAGCCTCCATGCCGAGCGCCGCATCGCTTCGTCCAGCACGTTCACGTTCTGCTGAGCGCGGTCGATGCTGTCGACGAAAAAGTTAAAGTATTTCGATTGATCGATCGCGAGCGACTGCTCGCTGTCCGTCAGAGTTTCGGGGTCATTGATGTCGGTGTCTTTCGTGTAATCGCCGATCGTCACGTCGCCGACCGAAGCGATCTTCACGGTGCCGCCCGCCTCGCTGATCTCGCCCTCGTAAGCCCGGCTGGCCACATCGGCCTGTCCGTAAACGAGGGATTCTTCCAATGCCGTGAGCAGCCGCGCTGCCCATACTGTAGGGATAAATGTCAATGCCATAGTTTTTCGTAAAAGTTACGCCCTTAGGCGTGATTCATGGTCAAGCGTTCATTTGAACGCGGATCTTACGGATTGAGCGGATTTTCGCGGATCCGAAACAATAAGGCTTTTTCGGTTTTTCATCCGTCTTCATCCGCCGAATCCGCTCAATCCGTGTTCGAATCTTCGTTGGGTTACTCAGCGTCCGCTCAGAACGCGACGGACCTCGGCCCAGTCGAGCTTCTGTATCTGTGCCGGCGTCATGTGTGAGAGTGCTTCCGCTGAGATAAGAGATGGTGCACTTGCTCCGGCACCGCCGTCGATCGAGTGAGCGCGGGGCCGATGCCCGAATTGTTCGGGAAACTGCCGCTTCAGCCGATCGACCAGCGCCGATGCGTTCTGCAATTCGCCGTCGTCGGAAAACTGCAGATCACTTACGACAGACGCAAAGAGCAACTCAGGCGAATGGGCCTCGGCCACGCGAAGCAATTCGCCGATCCTCTCCCGCGCGCCGCTCACTCGCATCGCGTTCTTTAGTTCTGCATTCTCGGCCCGAAGCCGCTCGGCATCGGGGTCAGGTAGGTTGATCTCCGATGGAACCGCCGCCGCCGGCTCCGTTGATGGTGTATGTGTTTTGTTCGTATCGCTCATACGGCTATCGAGATTAGCCATATCACCTCTGCGCGGGAATCCTGCTTGGAATGATGCGAATGATTTGCACGATTTGGATGAAATAGATGATCCGAATGAGAACCCCGGAGGATGCCCGAAACGACGCGTTTTCGGCTTTAGCTCCGGAGGAGCGGTATGTCTATAGAGGTGATTCGAAAAATTGCAGAAGCTCCGTACGAGCGGCATGTCATGGATCAGTTTAGGTTCGATGCCGCCCCTGCGGGGCTCGGTACGTATTGCTTTCATTCGCTTCTATAAACATTTTGCTCCGCTGGAGCACGATAGTTATCCAGTTCGCGACTTTTCGGACATCCTCGTTCTGGTTACTCGTCGCCGTCGAGTTTTTTCACCCACGCCAGAAACGAATCTTCGAAAACCAGCCAGCCCATCGGGGTTGGGCGCTCGCCGGCGGTCTCGAACGTGCCGTCCTCGCAAAGCCTGATCAGCGTCTGCCGTGACGGGGCTGGGACTATGATCCGGTGTTTTCTTATCAACCTCTCTATCTCCGACAGCCGCATTTTCGTCCGCGGACGGAAGTCTAACGTTTGTTTTAGTTGCTTATTCTCCATGTTCGACCGTTTCCCTCGTTTGGCCTTTCCGATCATTCCAATCATTCCAATCGTTCCGATCATTCGGATCTTCACAAGTGCCGTATTCAAACCTTATCTGCTGGTCTACTCTGCATATGGCCGGACGATCTGTAAGAGGCGAAGCAAGCCGCGTAACGTCGCCCATTATCGTCCGACCGTTTAATACTATCAAACGATTGTGTATTTTGCAAGACTTTGTTTCATCAGGGAAACACATATGAAAAGCGAAGTGATATTTACAGAGTTCGACCGGCTGAAGGCGATGGCGGTAGTGAACATATTTGAAACCGGACGGCCGTTTGGCGAGTATTCGGCCCTTGCGGTACTTAACGACGGTGCCGGACTTTCATATGGCATCAGCCAGTTCACTCACCGGTCAGGTTCGCTGCATTCGGTCGTAAGGCAATATCTGAAAAGCGGCGGGCGCGTGGGTCGCGGGATATTGATCGAGAATCTGATCACACTGCGGTCCACGTCGGCAAGTTCGATCGTGTCCGCGTCGCAGAACGGGCGTCTGAAGAACGCACTGAGAGCGGCCGCCGTCACACACGAGATGCGCGCCGCACAGCACGAGGTCGCGTTCGAACGGTATCTTCGCCCGGCCATCGAAGCCTGTGCCGGTTCAGGTTTTGTTCATCCGCTGTCGCTGGCCGTCATTTACGATTCTATAAATCACGGCTCGTGGGAGATGATCCGCGACCGCGTGCGGCTTGATCGGCTTCGTGTTCCCGCCGCCAGCTTCGAAAAACGCTGGATCACCGAATATGTGAAACAGCGTCACGCATGGCTCCGCGGGGTACCGCGTCTCAGATCGACCTCTTATCGAACCGCGTTCTTCCTCGCACAGATCATTGCCGGCAACTGGGACCTGCGCCTTCCGGTCACGGTCCATGGGTTCTCACTTTCGATCAGGAATTTTCCGCCGGACCTCACCGGCGAAACAGCCTCGGCGGCCGGGCATCATTCATCCGCAGATGATCCAAACATCCTGCCAGAAACCTCCGTCACAGAACGCGGCGACGCGTTCCCCGCTGACGTCCGGCCGCCGAAAAATGTGAGACGGATAGGTGAAGAACTGTCGGACGCCCTCGCACGCTACGACCGGTTCGAATCGGTCATCCGCACAATTCTGACGCGAACGGACGCTGCCAAATCCTTGTGGACGACGGTCGCCGGGACTCTGTGGCAAACATTCTGGGCGGTCGTCTCATTTGTGATCGGCATGCCCCGCGAGGTTTGGCTGGCCGTCGCGATCATCGCTGGCGTGCTGACCGTCCTTTATCTATACCGGCAGTTCGCACTCGGTCGGATCCGCGAAATGCACGGGCTTTTATTTCTCGCGCCGCATGCGGAGCGGCACAACGACTCCGCCCAACAAAACAATGAATGACCTAAAGAACATTTTCCTGGCCTGGGCAAGCACCGGTTCGCCCGTACTGGCCGTACTCCTGGCCGACCCGGGCGTCACGATCCTGTCGGCCATCATCCTGCCGGTCGTGTTCTTCGCGGTCGGAAAGACCATCGATGTGCTGCTGCAGATCCATTTCCGCAAACGCAATGACACGGAGGATAAACGATGACTACGACGACAAAGGCGTATCTGGCGGCCGGCGTCGTCACGGTCATTTCGGTTGCGCTGATCGCAGCGTCCCTCTGGTCGGATCACAAGCTGGCCGAGGCGGACCGCGAGCTTCAACTCGCCCGAAGCAATGCCGAAACGGTTGAGACGCGTTCGCGCGAATTGGAGAACGCCGCCGCCGTGTACAAACAAAAGATCAAATACCTGGAGGCATCGCTTTCCGACATCGGGCGGATCGCGTCACAGCAAGATGAACAGATCAAACTACTCGCAACCGATACTAGCAACGCTCGTCTCACTGCTGATCGCTCTCGCCGCGTCGAGCGCGTCGCAAGCGCAGCCGCCGAGCTCTGCCGAAAACTTGCCGAACTCGGCCACCCGTGCGAGTGAGCCCAGCGCGTCACAGATCATAAATGCCTGCGCGGCGGCCGCGGACGAACTTGCCGCAACACGCCGTCTCACCTCGGCCCTTGAACGCGAGAACGCCGCTCTTCGCGATCGGCTGGCGACCGCGTCACAGGCGGAAACCCTACTGAAGGAACTGAATGAGACGCGTCACAGGGAAGCCGAAGCATTGCGAACTGCTCTCGCCGCAAAGAACGAAACTATCGCCGCAAAAGATGCTGTGATCGCAAAACAGGACGAGTTGATCACGCAGTTGAAAAAGAGCAAAAGCTCGCCCTGGAAACGTCTCGGCGACATTCTGATCGGCGTCGCGATTTCCGCGGTGCTGAAATGAGCGCCCGAATGAGCGAGACCTCTTTCTCCCCTCCTTGTCTAAGGAGGGGTGGCGGCCGGAAGTCGTTCTATCCGGCTGACGGGGTGGTGACCGCGAGCCGATGCATCTCTCACGATCACGCCTTTCCATCTTTCGACATTATCAAAAACTATGAACACAACAATCGAAAAAGCCATCGAAGACCTGAGAATAGCCAGCCGCCGCTACACGAGATTTGAGCGCTACTACAGCGGCCTCCACGAACTAAGTTTTGCGACCGAGAAGTTCGCGAACGCGTTCGGTTCACAGTTTCGCGAGTTCGCGATGAACCTATGTCCGGCGGTGTGTGACGCGGTGAAGGACAAGCTGAAGATCACTGGCTTTGCGGTAGACGCGGGCCCGTCCGATGCCGCGTCTCAGGCCGCGAGCGTGTGGGACGAGAACCGGATGCCGCTTCGCTCGGGCGAACTTCACAAGGAAGTGCTCAAGAACGGCGACGCCTACGCGATCGTATGGCCGGACGGCGATGGCCGGGCGCGGATCTATCCGAACAACGCCGCAAACATCTCCGTCTCATACGACGAGGAAACGCCCGGCCGTATCAGCAGTGCCGCAAAATACTGGCGTACGGCCGACAAGCACACGCGTCTCAATCTTTATTTTCCCGACCGCATCGAAAGATACGTCACAGCAAAACCCGCGGAAGGCACCCTGCCCGAAGCTCGCGAGTTCGTTCCATTTGTCGATCGTTTGCGGCGCGCGTCACAGCCGTCGCTGTTCGATGAAGCGAGAGGCAACGAGCACACAGTCGAAAATCCCTTCGGCGTCGTCCCAATCTTTCATTTCGCGAACAACGCCGATATCGGAATGCCCGGCCGGTCGGAACTCGAAGCGGCGATCCCGATCCAGGACGGACTGAACAAAGCCGTGCTCGACATGCTGGTCGCGATGGAGTTCTCGGCGTTTCGACAACGCTGGGTTGCGGGCATCGAGGTTGATACGGACGCCGACGGCAAAGCGATCCCGCCTTTCAAGTCGGGCGTTGACCGCCTTTGGGTCGCACATGACCCGAACTCGAGGTTCGGCGATTTCGAAGCCGCCCAGCTCGACCAGTTCCTGAAAGTTAAGGACAGCTTCCGCATCGACATCGCAAGCGTCACCGGCACGCCCTTGCATTACCTGATGCCGCATATGCGCGGCCAGCCGAGCGGTGAAACACTGCGACGGTCTGAGACGCGCTTCCTCGCCAAGGTCCGCGACCGCCAGGCGGCGTTCGGCCAGGTGTGGGCGGACATGATGGAGTTCGCTCTCCTCATCGAAGGCCGCGGTTCGGGTGTGCGTCTCAAAACCAAATGGGAAGATCCGTCGCCGGTCTCCGAACGCGAACGGCTTGAAAATATTCTGCTCAAAAAAGAGCTCGGCCTCTCGCCCGAGCAGGCCCTGGTCGAGGCAGGCTATGGCATTGCTGGCGTCAGCAGATAGGCGATCCTGCGTTCGCCCCGTACCTGGGAGCCGCATCTGCGTTGATGTAACAACGGATCGAGTGGTAAAGTGACGTATCCGTGGACAACTATGAAGTACCTTGACTTTTTCTCCCGATCCTTCCTGATCGCGGTACTCCTCATCCTTTCGGTGACGCTGACCGACGGTCAGGGCTCCGTCGACATGGAAATATCGAAACTCAACTCCGAGCTTTCGCGAGCATATTCAGCGCAGGATTATGAAGCTGCATTCATCGCTGCTGACAAACTGGTTTCTCTCTCGACGGCGAAGTTTGGGAAAGAGAGTGTTTCTACCGCCCGTGCCCTAAAGAATCGCGGATTTGTCGAAGCCGCGAAAGGCGAAGCTCGTGCGGCCGAGGATTCGCTGGAAGATGCGGCCGATATTTTCAGGAAGCAGAGTACTCTCATCAAGACCGATTCAGAGACCTTCGCCGAGCTGCTCGAAACTCTCGCCGCCCTCAAAATGAAGCGCGATCTACTGCTCGGCGAGAAACACCTGGAAGAGGCGTTGCGGTTGCGGGAGCGATCGGGCTCCGTGAACTCGAAGCAGATGGCCTTCGCGTTGGCCTCACTGGCGAACATAAGTTTCTGGAAGCGTGAATACAAGCGGTCGGCTGACCAATATAAGCGTTCTCTCGAGCTGTTCACTGCTGCCAAAAATACCGATTCTCCAGATTTCACAACGGCATTTCACCGCGCCCGCTGCGCCTATCGAAAAGCCGGGGCCGACGACGACTTCGAGGCTTTGAAAACCGCCTATGGTTTGAGTGCTGAATTTTTCGGCGGCAGTCCCGGCTCCGGAAAAGCCCGGCTTATTCAAGCCGGCGTTGTCAATGGAAAGGCCGTCAAGTTGCCAAAACCACCTTACCCGGCAGCAGCGAAAGCAGATCGGGCTGAAGGAATCGTCGAGGTTGACGTACTGATCGACGAGACAGGCCGAATTGTCTCAGCCTGCACCGCGAACAAACCGCACATCGCATTGGCCGAAATATCCGAGATAACTGCCTATAGTTCAAAGTTTTCCCCAACATTACTTCAGGGTAAACCGGTCAAAGTGTCCGGCCGAATAACCTATAAGTTCAGCCGCCGCTGAGAGTGGCGTGATCTGGGATCTGATCCTTACCTCTCAGCAGGCTCCTCTTCGTCTTCGGCTTCGGCTGGGACAACTACTTCGATCGTGTCGTAGTCAGCGGATGCTCCATGGACTTCAAGGAATTTTTCGATCTCGGTATTCGACGTTTTGTCCCAGGCCGATTCGCCGCTCTTGTCGGTTTCATTCACCTTGGCTCCGGCCTCAACGAGCGCTTTGACGAGCTCAATGTCGCCGACCTCGGCGGCTTTCATCAGGGCGGTCTCGCCATCCGCACCGACGGCATTAAGGCTAACGCCGGCCGTGATAAGCGCTCCCAGCACCTCGGCATCTATGTCACCGAGGGTTTGGAGAAGGACCGTGCTGCCATCCTGATCTCTGGCGTCAGTTTCTGCACCAGCCCTGATCAGCCTCTCGACCAGTTCTGGTGTGGCATCGCTGTCAAGCGACATCAGTGGCGTGCGTTTTGTATTATCGACGGCATTCGCGTCAGCCCCGTGGTCGAGCAAGAGTTTCACCATCTCAAGATTCCCGTTCTCGACTGCCACGAACAGCGGCGTGACTCCGTCGTAGTTCTTGTCCTGGCCGTTCACATTCTCGCCGGCCGCAAGAAGCTTCCGCACCTCATCAACCTCATCAGCGGCCACAGCCCGGCTCAATGGCAGATCGTACGGTACCATCGCGATCACACCGCCGTAGCCCCAACCCGTACCCGAACCTACACCGGTTCCAGCTTCGGCCTTCTCGCTTGGGGCGACCTTTACATAAATGTTCTGAAACATCTTCTGCCCCGCTGCAAGGTCGATCGCTCGCATCGCTTTCCTCATTCTTCCCGTCGAGGACGAAATACGAATGACGTAAGTACCGGCCTCGAGTTCGTCGTATCGATACTCGCCCTTTTCGTCGGTCGTGGCGTATTCGGCGCTGCCGTCAGCGTCGACGATCATCAGCGTTACGCCGGGAACGGGCGTGCCCGACTGGTCAAGGATAAAGCCTTCGATCGATCCGGGCGCCGGGTCGGTGGTCGATACGGCGGCCTCGGGTTCCTCGATCTCACCATCGCCTTGCACGGTAACGATCGTCGTTCGGACAGGCGTATCGTACTGGGCATAGCCGGCCGTCGAAAGAGCCAACGTTGCCGAGACTATCCCGACCGCCAACGCAGGCGAACGGCGCGTGATCCGATGAAGCTGGCCGGCAAAGATCGGCTCTTCGGTCAAAGGATTTTTCATATACCGAATGCAGATGTTTCCATCCGAGGCGAGCACCATCCGCGCCGCCTGTTTGCGGGTGATCGCGGAAAGATTCTTTACATCTTTCGCACAGTGGCTGCAGAAGCGCACGCGGTCATTTCCGGTCATTTTTTCCCACTCTTCCGGGCACGGTTTGCCCACTCTGACAGAATCGATAAAGCTCTTTTTGGACATAGATATACCTCAGCTAAACGCCATGAACTCAAACGTTTGCACATTTCGATTAGACACTGTTCAGGGAATTTTGTTCCTGAATTGTCTCGACTATTTGCGGTTCCTTCCCGTAGATGCAGCGAAATTTTTGATTGGTTGCTTTGCGGCCGAAAAAGATCGTCGGACGCTAGCGGATCGTTGGTCGGCGAACGCTCGCTTCGTTTATGGATTTCCGGCGATGATTGTATCCTTATCGTTATGCGAGAACGCGAAAAATATAAGGTAGGGTTGGTTCAGATGTCCATGGGTACGGACGTAAATGAGAACCTGAAAAGAGCCGTCGAGTTCACGAGCGAGGCTGCCGGCAAAGGAGCAAAGATCATCTGTTTGCCGGAGATGTTTCGCTCGCAGTATTTCTGTCAAAAAGAAGACGCAGATCTCTTTGATCTTGCCGAACCGCTCGACGGCCCATCGTCTCATGCGTTGGCAAAGGTCGCGGATAAAACCGGAGCAACGATCATTGCGCCGATCTTTGAGCAGCGTGCGCTTGGGCTGTATCACAATAGTTTGATCCTGATAAAGCCCGGCGAACCGATCGCGGGCGTTTATCGCAAGATGCATATTCCGGATGATCCGGCATATTACGAAAAGTTTTACTTCACTCCCGGCGACATGGGATTTAAGGCGTTCGATACTGAATACGGCAAGATCGGCACGCTCATCTGCTGGGACCAATGGTACCCGGAAGGCGCGCGGCTTACGTCACTGCGCGGGGCCGAGGTACTCTTTTATCCGACCGCAATAGGATGGCACCCATATGAAAAAGACACTTACGGAGCACAACAGCAAGACGGCTGGCGAACCATTCAGCGTTCGCATGCTATCGCAAACGGCGTTTACGTTGCCGGAGTCAACCGCGTCGGACACGAGGTGTTCGTTCCCGACACGCCGGGCATCGAATTCTGGGGACACACCTTCCTCGCCGACCCCTTCGGCGTCATCGTCGCCGAGGCCGACGGACAAACCGAACAGATCGTCATAGGCGAGATCGACCCGGCCCGGATCGAAGAGGTCCGCCGCGGCTGGCCTTTCCTGCGAGATCGCCGAATAGATGCATATGATGAGATCGCTAAGCGATTTATTGATTGAAGCAAATTGAGTTATGCCGACACTGTCAATGTTTTTCGGGATCATCATTCGAATGTACATGCGCCAAAGGAGCATAACCCACCTCACATTCACGCAGTGTATAATGATGCGGAAGCTGTTTTTCGAATATCGGACGGCTCTTTAACAACCGGCGAAATTCCACCAAGACAAGTACGATTGGTCCAAGCTTGGGTGGAGATTCATCGTGAAGAACTTCTCGCAAACTGGGAATTGTGCCAGAACGGTGAGGTTCCGTTTAAGATCGACCCATTGAGGTGAGCCTTATGTACTTTTCAGTTAAGAAAGTTGAGCCGCAAACCGATTATAGTTTGATCCTAACGTTCGAGAACGGTGAGAGAAAAAGGTTCGATATGAAGCCTTATCTGGATAACGGAGTTTTTCGAAAGCTCCGTGATGCGGAACTATTCCGCGCTGTTCGGATCAGCTTTAACACCGTCGCTTGGGACGACGATATTGATTTTGACCCAGAGGCCCTGTATGAGGGCGGGGATCCGCTTGCTGACTAACTTGAAAGACAAGCAAACCGCTATTAACATGCAGGGCCGCCGAATGCCCGCCGAATGGGAACCGCACGAGGCAACCTGGCTCGGATGGCCGCACAATGCTTCGGACTGGCCCGGTAAGATCGCGGCGATACACTTCGTTTACGGCGAGATCGTGAAGAAGATCACGATGGGCGAGATCGCGCGGATAATTGTCAACGACGAGAAGCATGAACTGAAGGCTCGAACGATATTGAAGAACGTCGGCGTCGATATGAACGCGGTCGAGTTTTTCCGCATCCCGACCGACCGTGGATGGACACGCGACTTCGGCCCGATCTTCGTCAGAACCGGCGGCGGTGGCCGGCGGCCAGTTTCGGGATCTGAAACTGCGATCGCCGGGTTCAAATTCAATGCCTGGGCAAAATACGACAACTACAAAAAAGACACAAGGGTCGCCGAGAAGTTGGCAAAGAGACTCAAAAAGAAATATTTGCCCGTTACGCACAATGGACGCAAGTTTGTGCTTGAAGGCGGAGCGATCGACGTCAATGGCCGCGGCACCCTGTTGACGACAGAAGAATGTCTGCTGGACGACAAGATCCAGGTGCGAAACCCCGGAGTTTCGCGCAAGGAATACGAACGCGTCTTGGCCGACAGCCTCGGAGCAACCAACGTCCTATGGCTGAGCAAAGGCATCGCGGGCGACGACACTCACGGCCATGTTGACGACCTCTGCCGCTTCGTCAATGAAACCACCGTCGTGCTCTGTCGCGAAGACGATCCGAAAGATGCGAACTACAGTTTGCTTGAAGAGAATCGCGAACGGCTCGAAGGATCCAAACTCGAAGACGGCTCGAGAATTCAAACCGAATTTCTGCCGATGCCCGCTCCGCTTTGTTACCGTGGCCAGCGTCTGCCCGCGAGCTATGCGAACTTTCTGATAACAAACGCCGCTGTTCTTGTGCCGACCTTCAACGACCCGAACGACCGCGTCGCGCTCAGCATCCTCGCGGAATTTTTTCCCGGCCGTGATGTCGTCGGCATCCACGCCGTCGATCTGGTCTGGGGATTGGGAACACTGCACTGCCTGTCGCAGCAGCAGCCGATCTAAGCTCTTTCGGTTCGCTTCTTCGTTTCCCGGACAGGAGAGGGTGCCAGGCAGTCAACCCGAGAGGAACAAATCGGTTATACTAACTCATATGTCGACGATATCGAATGTTAAAGAACTCGCGTTACAGCTGCCGGCTTCCGAGCGAGCGTCGCTCGCCTCTATACTGCTTCGTTCGTTACCCGAAGTTATCACTGATGAGGATGGCGGGATTGCGGCGGCCCTAAAGCGACGAGATGAATTAATCGTTAGCCCCGAAATCGGCATTTCACCGGACGAGCTTCGAAAACGAATCTCAGATAGGTTCGAATTATGACGCCGGTCCTGCACCCGTTAGTGCACGTCGATATTTTGGAGGCGATGCAATTCTACGAGCGTGAAGGTGGAAGAGAACTGGCGGTAGACTTCTTCTACGAATACGAAAGAACGCTGCAAAGAATTCTCGAACGTCCGTTGTCGTTTCCGAGTTCGGATCCTGTTCTGCGACGCGCCATATTCGAACGGTTTCCGTTTCACATCCTTTTCAGTGTCGAACCAACGCACATCTTTATTCTCGTCGTTCGACATGAGCGCCGCCATCCGGACTTTGGCCTTGATCGGTAATATCGCTTAGTTTATGTAGTCTTGTCTCTTGTCGAGTAATGGGACAGGGGAGTCGAATTTCGGAGTTTCTTCCTCAAGCGTCCAAACCTCGAACATCGCGGGCGGACATTCGGTGACGAAACGGGAAGGTTTTTGCAGAACGGTTTGGCGGTTATAGTCGGTCAGCAACAGCGGGTAGGTGATATAAAGCTCATCCTTCGCACGCGTCAGGGCAACGTACCACAATCGGCGTTCTTCCTCTTCGCTGTCGATCTCGCGCAGACTGCGAGGGCTGGGAAATTTTCCTTCCGCGGCCCAGATGATGAAGACCGCCTTCCACTCAAGCCCTTTCGCCTGATGAACGCTGGTCAATGTGAGCAGTTCGTCATCCTCGCCGCCCTCGATCACCTCTTCGCCGACTATCGCCTGCGGTTCCTTGAAACGCTCGGTCGAAAGCAAAGCAAGCTCGGCGAGAAAATCTTCGGTCGAGCTGTAACGATTTGCAAATTGGGCCAGCCCTCGAAGGTCCTCCATTCGCGTATCGGCGTTCTCGTAATTCTCCTGCAGGTATTGCTCGTATCCGTTTTCAAGAATCAGCGAAATCTGTTTGGATGGGTTGCCACGGTTCTCCGCTCTGACGAGCATCTCGATCAATCCTATAAACTCCTTCCACGGCCGACTGGACCGCAGACGGCTCGTTTGCGTGTCTGTCGTCAATCGAATGCGTTGCACCAAAGTCGATTCCGTCACTGCATCCTCGCCGCCCGGCAACGCAGCCGGTACCGACCGGTTCGAAATGGCTTCATAGATCTTGTTCGCCGTCTTATTTCCGACGCCCGGAACGAGTTTCAGTATCCGCTTCCACGCAAGCTCGTCACGCGGATTTACGATCATCCGAAGATACGAGATCACATCCTTGATATGCACCTGCTCGAAAAAACGGACGCCGGATTGAATGCGGTACGGAATATTTCGGCGGGCCAATTCAAGCTGCAGCTCGATCGAATGATAATGCGAGCGGTACATCACCGCGATGTCTTCGAGCCTCGTTCCTTCATCCCGCAGCTCAAGAATCCGCGAGGCAACAAACGCCGATTGCTGCTCAACATCCGAGCACGGTATCAGTGCAGGCAGAAACCCGACCGGTAGGGAGGGTGCCCCGTCGTCTAATACGGCACCCTCCCTACGGGTCGGGTTTCCGCCTCGAAACGCCTGCAGGACCTTTGGAAACTGACGCCGGTTATGGGCGATGGAAACGTTCGCCAAACCGAGTATTTCCGGCGTCGAGCGGTAATTCATCTCCAGCTTGAAAAGCTGGGCCTCAGGATAGCGTTTCGGAAATTCGTAAATGTTCGTAAATTCCGCCCCACGCCATGCAAAGATCGACTGGGCATCATCGCCAACGACCATCACGTTGCGGTGCTTTACGGCAAGCAGATCGATGATCTCCGCCTGCAGGCGATTCGTGTCCTGGTATTCGTCGACGAGAATATGCTGAAACTGTTCGGCGTAAAGTTCGGCGATCGTCGGTTTTTCGACTAGAAGCTTTTTCACGTTGAGCAGCAGATCGTCGTAATCCATCACGTTCCGCTCGCGTTTGCGGAGCTGGTAAATAGAATCGACGCGCATTATTTGCTGGGTCAGCATTTCGAAATACGGATACTTGCCGGCGATCACATTTTCGAGCGGAAGATCGGTGTTGTTGGCAAAGCTGATGATGTCCTGAACAACTTCGGGCTTGGGAAATCGTTTCGCCTTCGTATCGATCGCCGCGTCTTCGATGCAAAGCGCGATCAGGTCGCGGGCGTCTTCGCTGTCAAGGATGGAAAAGTTGGAGTCATAGCCGATGCTCGTCGCGTGCTTCCGCAGCATCAGGTTCGCGATGCGGTGGAACGTGCCGCCCCAAATGCGGTGGACGTTCTGATTGCCGGTGAGCGATCCGACCCGCCGCAGCATCTCGCGTGCGGCACGGTTCGTGAAGGTGGCAAGCAGGATCCGTTGTGGCGAAACTCCCTGCTCTATCAAGTACGCGACGCGATATGTGATCGCCCGCGTTTTGCCGGTTCCGGCACCGGCGACGACCAGGGTCGCTTTAGGCTGCGCGGTGACGACGCGGAACTGTTCTTCGTTCAGTTCGCTCTTGTACCGCGTCAGCCGTTCGGGCAGCGAGGCCTCATCTCGTTTCAGGATATACGTTTTCATCCGTGAAACGTTATTTTATCACGGATGAGCCGCTTTTGACAGATGGAGAGTGTGTTTAGAATCTCGTCGGAACGAGGTTTTTAGGTTAGCCAACAGTAGTAGAGGCACGGCGAAGGTGAGTATCACCAGGTTCAACCCCCACAGACCTAAAAGAATAAGCCGCGGAACGAACCTGCCGCGGATACTTTCCTTTACAACGCTTCTTCTCTGATGTCCCGCCCAGCAAATACTGCTCATATGCTCGTGTTCGTCAAATACAACGCCCCGGATTCAAAAGAGTATTGTATCAAATCGTACGCCGCCGAACGCAACTCGCTCACAAAGCCGCCTCAAAAGCCAAGCGGCTTGCTTGAGCAAATCGATCATCTGTCGGTAAGGCGCAGGGCCCGTGGCTGATCCGCGCAACTCCAAGGGCCGCCAATTCCTTGTTCCCCGGGACATTTGGCAGGACCATGATATTCACCGGTAGCGGCGATCGATCGCAAATCACCGCGGAAACGAGATTCCGTCGACTAATCATGATCCGTCGAACCCGTTCTACTTAACCTTGATCTTTTCAAGCGAGGCACGCTTCTCTCTTGAATAGTCAACGAGGGAAGACTCCAGGAGGCCGAGTTTAAGGCGAACGCGGCTTCGTCGAGAACTCAGATCACCCAAACAGGCAAAGATGCCTATTTCGTCAATTGCAAGCAGCCGGGACGGAAGCGCGATGTAATCGCGGAGCGGGGCGTAATCTTTTTCGGCGACGAAATCCGGGTTTTCGCTGTCAGCGAGATTGATCGATTTTACGAGCTCGCGAAATACGCTTTCGGCTTCGGTCGGCTGAACTTTTATGTAGAGCTTTGTTAACGTTAGAAAATACTGCGCTCGTTTAGCGCCGGAGAACTCCAGCGAGCCTAGCTCCTTCCTTGCGGCCTCAAGATTTTCAAGGATGAACGGTCCGTACTGACCCTGATGAGGAAGATCCCAAACAAGGTTTGTGCGAAGGAATGGACGTATCCGCTTTTCGGACCGATTCAACATCCTGTCCAAGGCGGCAAAATCCTTATTCGCGAAATACTGTTTTGCGGCGTCCAAGGAGTACTCCCTGAGCCAGCGGTCAAAAACGGTCCCGCCGAGCGAGTCGTCGCCCAATAGCTTCACTTCGTCTTCCGGCATCGCCCTTAGCAAAGAGAGTATTTCCTCATACTTCTCTTCCTGGGCCATTTTTGCGAACGCGTTCGAGTAATAGATCTCCTTAAGGTACCTGTTCTTTGTTTCGCTCGCCGCCTTGAGCAATTCGTCAACACCCGTCTCACCATCCAGTGCCATTTTTGAAAGTTCTGCATTCATTTCAGGCAACGAGGCCTGGCAAAGTTGTACCTGTTGGGTCACAGACTGGCTGGATCCAGGCAGGTATTGCGCAAATTCCTTTATTAAGGGCGAGGCAACGATCGCAAACTCACAAGCTCTCTTTTTTTCACTCGGATTGTTAAACCCGCGCGCGATCGAATTGGCAAGGGCCTGAAGAAAGCTTCGACGAACCAACATCGACTGAGGGTTTCCGTTATCCGCCGAAAAGGCGACGCCCGATAGTCTGGATAAAAGCCTGATGTTCTGAGTCTGTTGAGCTTTGTTAAGCGTTATCAGGAAAAGCTGCTCGGACAACCGTGGCTCCCTCAGATTCAGGTCTCGGATCAGCCTTGACAACTGAAGGGATGTTCCGAAGGCAAGCGAGCGTATGCCCAAGTCATAGGCTCGCTGCGGGTCGCTACTAACCAACTGACGGGCAGACGTGACAAAGACATCGGCTATCTGATCGTTTTTGACAGATCGCTCCTCGGTCATTTTTTGGAAACTCTCCAACATTCTCCGACCCAGGCCCGTGTCCAAACCGCTAATGACGGCCAACGATTTCTGAAAGTACTTAATACTTAGATCCAGTTCCTTTTCGTCATCCGTCCTGAGCGAATCGATGGCGATCCCGGATGATCGTCTAAGTAGCTCCTCCGCCTTGGCCCTATCTGTTTTCCACCATATCTTCGCCAGCAACGCTAGATAAAAAGTCTCTTCCGAATTTGCGAGCGACTTCGCATCATCAACTACACCGTCGGAAAGCCTATTTACCCAATTCTCCCAAATTATAAGCTCAGGAGATCGGTACGGATCTTGTGCCAAGATCGGTGGTGAACACAGAATGAGCAGCAATACCGCCCGCCTCCCAAAAGGGAATCCCATGGTCAGAATGTCTTTAATGTCCGTCAATTGTTCCCTTCCTAATTGATCAAGACTAACGGGCGTCGCATGCTTCCAAACGAGGACATGCCGATCTGCCCATGGATGGCCCAGGTTTGCGATCAGCGGACTGACGAGTTTGCATATCCCTCTGTCCATTGGAACATACCTTTACGTGGTTAGGCGAGAGAATTCTTGCGGCATTGTAGCAGTCATGCGATCACCCGAGATTGTAGCCTGTCAACGTCAAGACTAAGCGTGAGATTCTCAAGTGCACACATCAAATCTTAGGGAATCTTCTGGAGAGATTCGGATAATATTTCGTAGCCGAATATTCCGAAACGAAAAGAACCAAGTACGATACTTTAGCGTATAGAAAGGAATGGTGAACATCATCCAAGCCGAATCAGCGGACGATGTAGAGAATGCGCGGATGCTCTTTCGTGAGTATGAGGCATGGCTCGGGATGGATCTGTGCTTTCAGGGATTCGAAGAAGAGCTTCGCAGCCTGCCGGGCCGATATGCGAAACCTGATGGGAGACTGTTGCTGGCCTCCGTTGACGGCGAGCCCGCAGGCTGTATCGCGATGCGTAAACTCGAAGACGGCGTCTGCGAAATGAAACGGCTTTATGTCCGCCCCGAATTCCGCGGCTTCGGGCTTGGCAATGATCTTATTGAGAAGCTGATAGACGACGCACGCTCTACCGGCTACAGCGTGATGCGGCTCGACACGCACCCGCCAAAAATGGGAAAGCCGTGAGCCTGTATGAATCCCACGGCTTTCGCCCGATCCCTCCTTACTATGACAACCCGCACGAGGATGTGCTTTTTATGGAAATGGAATTTTAGCTGCGTCTAGTCCGCATTCAAGTTCAGAATGCCGCCTTTGCTCGATGGGCCGGTGAAAAGTGTTTCACCCGGCAAAGGAAAGACTTGTTTGTATGCAATGACATTGGCGGCCCAGATGACTGGTATCGCGACCAGCAGGCCGATGCATAGAACGATCATACCCAATAGGGCAACGAGCGTACCAAGTACGAATAGATGGATCATTCCACCTATGTTATTGAACACGGCGGCAAAGCTCAGTTTGATCGTCTGAAGTATTTCCAAGTCATGTTCAACGATAAGGGGAATCGCAAACATTAGAACCATATTCCAGATGATCGAAAAGAAAAAATAGCCAATTAACATCGGAGCGAAAGCGATCCACCCCGCTCCGAGCGCATCGTTAACCGGTTCCGCCTGGAAAAAGTTCGGGTCGGCTGTAGCTGATTGCCGGAACAGGTCCTGTACCGTCATCACAAGCTGAACGACCTGGTAAATGATTCCCGGAATCCCCTGGACCAAGCCGATCACCATCAGCTTCACGAACCGCTTGAAGCCGTGGAAGAGCATTGAAAACTCTACCGGGTCACCGCGAAGGTCCTTGAGAACAAGGTACGTAAATCCGCCGACCATCGGCCCATCCAAGATCAGATTTGCGAATGGTATGATGCCCGCGAAAGTCATAATGAGCAGCATGACCACACAGCTGCCGACGTAAAGGCCGAACCGCCGCTGGACCATTTCCCATGCGGTACCGATACAGAACGACGGCTCGATAGCCCCGTTCATGTAGCCGATGGTTGTAATACTGGAAGAAGGGAACATGAGAGTTGTGGAGCACGATGCCGAACCGCGCGGGATAGTACGTCAAAATCGCGAGGCGGTTCGGCAGCAAGTTGTGCTTTACCTCATTGCCTTACGCGGCATTTTCTGATCCATCATCGCTGTTTGATACACAAACGCGGCCATGATCGTGGCAGCTTGCTTCATGTCGTCTGCCTGGATTCGGTCGTAGTTATCCTGGTTCGAGTGGTGGGTGCGTGCATCGTACTCGATCTCGTCCTGGATAAACTGAAAGCCGGGCAGGCCGATGCGGTCGAACGAGAGGTGGTCGGTGCCGCCGGTGTTCGACAGGGTCAGCGTCATCGCGTCGAGGTCGTGGAACGGCTGGAGCCATTTTGCAAAATACGGACGGACGGCGGCGTTGCCCTGCATATAAACACCGCGTATCCGGCCGGTGCCGTTGTCGAGGTTGTAGTAGGCTGACAGCTTGTCGTAATCCGCTTTCTTTACAAGTTCCGGTTTTGGCGCGTTGGGGTCTCGAGGCCCGAACGGACTGCCTCCGCCCTTAAGCTCGCCGAAATGCTGCTTGACGTATTCGCGCGAGCCGTTCAGTCCCTGCTCCTCGCCGCTCCACAGAGCGACCCGGATGGTTCGACGCGGTTTCAGTCCGGATGCGATGAGAATGCGGACCGCTTCCATCGCAACTGCACAGCCGGCGGCATTGTCAGTCGCGCCGCCCGCCGAATGCCACGAATCGAGATGCCCACCGAGCATTACGACCTCATCTTTCAGCGCTGGGTCGGTCCCCGGGATCTCGGCGACGGTGTTGTAGCCCATCAGGTCCTGATCGTGATACTGCGTCTGAATGTCCACCGTCATACGCGGCTTCACGCCCTGATCGATCATTCTGACCAGACGGTTGTAGTCTTCGGTCGAAAGTGTCATCTGCGGGACCATCCTTGCTTCGGCCGCTTTATCCCAGGCCGACAGCCGATCACGCCGGAAAAACTCCTGTATGTTCGCCGGGACCTCCTGAGCGGGTGAGGCACCTGAGACAAAAACGGTACCGCCGCTGCCCTTAAAGCTGTTATCGATCATTACCGCGGCTCCTTCGTCGACAAGCAAGTTCGCCGCTCTCAACTGCAGCATAAAGCTTTGGATCCGCGCCTGCATTTCCGGTGACTGGGCCTGAGCGGGCCCCGCGGGCCGAGCGGGTCGTGGGTCCGACGGATTCGGGGCCGCCGCCATTTCCAGCAGTTGTTCACTGGTGAGTCGCTCGCCCATCCCTTCAAAGTCCGCTTTGAGTTCCCGGACCGGCGAGATCAGCACGATCTTACCGCGGAGTTGGCCCTTGTATTTGGCAAGGTCGGCCTCGGTCTTAATTTCAAGGTGAACAACCTCGCCGGTAATGGCTCCTTTCGTCGATGGCGACCATGCCTTCGGATAACCGATCAACGGGATCGTTTGCGGATCGACGATCTGCGCTGAGAAACTCTTCAGCGACCAACCACGGCCGAACGGCCCCCACGCTTCGAGTTTAGCGTTCTGCATTCCCCACTTTGCCATAGTGTCGCGGGTCCACTCGTTTGCCCGCTTCATGTTAGGTGAATTTGTAAGGCGGGCGCCGATGACGTTCGTTAGGTAGTCGAGGTGCTGCATCACCTGTGAGCGGTTGAGCCCTTCGTCCTTGATCTTATCGATCACTTCCTGCGGTGCCGAGTAAACAGCAGCCGCACGGGCGTTTCCCGCTCCGTTCGATTGGGCAGCCGCAAAGCCGGGAAGCACGATAGCGTAAACCAGGATCGCGCTAAGAAGATTGCGTCGTATCATTCCATTTTCTCCTGAAACTGCGAAATTATTTGTAAGATTCGAATACAAGATTCAAAACTCTTATATCACAAAATAGAATTTACTTCAGGGTAGGGAAGATGAAGCTATGACGACCAGGTGAGCGTGTAGGCAGGAGGAACATTCTTTACGATAAGCTGGCTTCGCCGGGCCTTGCCAAACCTATCACGCATAAATTCGCGAAGTTTGATCGCGGACGGGAAATAGTATCCGTGGGCATACTGGAATGTTCGGAAGGTACAATCTCCCTGCTGCATGAACTTGTCTACTTGCTGCAGGATCCGTTCGCCCACTTCATTCGGGAGCGAAACGAAGGGCAGGCAACAGATGATCGAGCCGATCTTGCCGACACCCGATCGCTGATGGATCGACCACGCATCAACGGCGTTGCCGCGTACGATAGGCATCTCAGGGTAATTTCGCTTAAGTAGTTTGACAAGATCGCGGTCGAGTTCGATGCCGAGATATGAGTGTTCGTCGGCGACGATGTCCTGCAGGAACTTTGTGATCGCCCCGGTGCCAACCCCGAGTTCCAGGACGGCGTTTTCGCGGGTCGGGTTGATCCCCTCGATCATTTTCTGTGCGAGTTCCGGCGAGCTGGGTTTTATTGAGCCGACCTTCCCGGGGTTTTTCAGGAAGGCCTGCAGAAACTCGATATTCTCGTTCATCCGCGTACGTTACTTGGCCGGGGCCTTTGCCTCGGCAGGCGTGTCCGATGTTACGTCAGTATTGCCAACGGTCATTTTATAATCACAATCCTCGTTTTTGCAATACCTTACGGTGCCATCACGTTTTGTGGTCTTTTCCAAAAGAAACGGGGCCTTGCATTTTGGGCAGGCCTCCTCGACCGGTTTGTCCCAATATACGACGTCGCATTTCGGATAGTTCACACATCCGTAGAATACCTTTCCGCGTCGGGACTTCTTCACTGCGATCTCGCCGCCGCACTTTTCGCACGGGATACCGATCGTTTCGCGCTTGATGTAATCGCACTTCGGATAATTGGAGCACGAGGTAAACTCGCCAAAACGGCCCTGGCGGCGGACGAGGTTCGCGCCGTCTTTCGGGCAGATCTCGTCAAGCGGCACGGGTGGTGGAGCGGGCTTCTGGTCGCCTTTTGCGATCTTGCGAATATTCTTGCATTCCGGGTAACCGGTGCAGCCGTAGAATGATCCGAACCGCCCTTTCTTAAGGGCCATCTCGCGGCCGCAGAGTTCACACACAGGCACTTCTTCGGCTTCGCTGGCGGCGCCCGTACCGTCGCCATCACCATTCGCCGCCGCCTTTTTGCTGCCTACCTCACGGGTATTCTTGCATTCCGGATAATTGGCACAAGCCAGGAATTGGCCGAACCGGCCGAATTTTATCACCATCCCAGAGCCGCACTTCTCGCATACCTCGTCGGTTGGGATCTCCATCTTCTTTTTGTTTTTGATGGCCTCCGTCGCCTCGGCAAGGTCCTTTGAGAATTTGCCGTAGAACCCATGTAACGCCGACCTCCAATCGAGCTTGCCATCCTCAATGTCGTCTAGCTCTTCCTCCATCCGGGCCGTGTACGTTGTGTTGAAAATGTCGTCGAAGCTTTCGATCAAAAGATCGTTGACCGTGAACCCAAGCGGAGTGGGGTGAAAGCGGCCTTCGATCTTTTCGACATACTCGCGGTCCTGGATGGTAGTCATGATCGCCGCGTATGTCGACGGCCGGCCGATGCCTTTTTCTTCAAGGGCCTTGACCAGCGTTGCTTCGGAATATCTCGGCGGCGGCTCAGTAAAGTGCTGCTCGGGTGTGATCGAGTTCAGTTTCAATAGTTCACCCTGCTTAACAAGCGGCAGGTTGCGGTCCTCGTCGTCCTCGTCCTCCGCCGGTTTTTCGTCGCGGCCTTCTTGATAAACCCTGAGGAAACCGTCGAATTTCTGGACCGAGCCTGTTGCTCGGAAAGTGAACCGGCCCGCCTTGATGTCGATGGTTGTCTGGTCAAAAACGGCCGGCGTCATCTGCGAAGCGACGAAACGCTGCCAGATAAGGCGGTAGAGCTTAAGTTCATCGGGGCCGAGTTTCGATGCCATGCTCTCCGGCGTCCGGGTCACATCCGTCGGCCGGATCGCCTCATGAGCATCCTGCGCATCCTTTTTTCCTTTATAGAATATCGGCTTTTCCGGGACGTATGCGTCGCCGAAGCTGCCGCCGATGAAGCCGCGAACGTCGGCCAATGCGGCGTCAGAAACCCGGGTCGAATCGGTACGCATATAGGTGATCAATCCGACTGCTCCTTCCGATCCAAGCTCAATGCCCTCGTACAGCTTCTGGGCGATCATCATCGTCTTTTTGACCGCAAACCCAAGCTTGCGCGAGGCTTCCTGCTGCAATTTCGAGGTGATGAAGGGCGGCGTCGGGTTGCGCTTGCGTTCTTTAGTCGTAACCGAATCAACGATGAACTCCTGCTTCTCCGCCTCGCTGACGATCTCGCTTGCTTCGCCGGTAGTTTTGATGTGAACTTCGGTGGCCTTGAGGTCTTCGTCGAACTTGCCGTACTTGACCGTTTTGTCCTCGATCCTGTACAGCTTTGAATCGAAACTCGGCGGCAGGGCGGCAGCGAGGTTGGCGACGACAGACCAGTATTCGGTCTTAACAAAGGCCTCGATCTCGCGTTCGCGTTCGACGACCATGCGGACCGCTACGGTCTGCACCCGGCCCGCTGAAAGCCTTCCGCCGATCGTCTTCCAGAGTATCGGCGACACCTTGTAGCCCACAAGCCTATCGAGAATTCGCCGGGTCTGTTGTGCATCGACGAGATTCTTATTTACCGGTTTCGGATCCTTGAAGGCGTCCTGAATGGCGTTCTTCGTGATCTCGTTGAACATTACACGGTACACCGATTTTGCCGGCCTTTTCGGAACTATCTCATCCGCAAGGTGTTGACAAATGGCCTCGCCCTCGCGGTCGGGGTCGGCGGCGAGAAAGATAGATTCGCTCGCCTTTGCCGCCTTTTTGAGTTCGGCAACTATCTTTTTGTTATTGCGTTTCTTTGCGTCCGGAATAACTACATAGGTCGGCTCAAAATCGTTCTCGACATCGACACCAAGGTCCTTCATCGGAAGGTCCTTGATATGGCCGATCGAGGCCATGACGGTATAGTCCTGGCCCAGGTATTTATTTATCGTCTTCGCCTTTGCCGGCGATTCTACTATTACTAAATTCTTCGACATTTACCTTGTAACTAATGCGCAGCCACCTGTTCAATTCGCTCAAGAGCGGCCTTCAGAGTCAGTCCTTCGAGCTCGTGCTCGTACCAGCTTTCCTCGGCGGGATCGTACTGGTGTATTTCCCTTATTTCACCGTCGCTCATATGGGCGACTATCTTCAAGCTCAAGACCTCGACCATCATCTTCGCCGGGTCGGTCGCGGTTCGGTCGTAGGCCAGCTTTTTAGATGCCAGCCTTATCTCGATACCGCGAATCTTCACCGGCTGTCCTATTCGATCGAGCTTTTCAAGAGCCGTGGCGAGGTGTTCTTCCGTCAGCGGCGGGTCTATCCCGTACATCCGCCGGTAACCGAAGCACCGGTCACTCCCCGCATCGAAATCGCGGCAGATCTGCGGCCGGTCCGGATAAACGGTGCAGCCGATCTCCACGCCAACCTCACCCGCCATGTTCACACACCGTCCGTCAGCCTCGTCGCGTTCGAATGCCCGCTCGATTACAACATCAGGAGCATTGTCGAGCGTTACTTCGATATAACGCTTGAGCGGCTCCGGCTCGCGGCGGTTGATCGGGATCACCAGCCCATATACGCAGCAGGCCCCGCACGGAACGCATTCCGGAATCGGCTCCGACGCATCGGTGACCACACGTTCGGATACTAGTTTCGACAGCCGCGACAGCGGTATCTGCGAAGGTACGGGGCGTTGGCGCTCGTTTATCTCAAAGATCTTTTCGTAAAATCTACCCTTCGGCAGACGCGTTATCTGTACCGGTTTTTCCATTGCACCGCTCCCGGGTCCCGCGGTTCTATCGGAAAAAAATATGCCAGACACTACTCGGCGTCTGACCTCTCTGACTTCTATCACCTACGCTGCAAATCTGTCAACCGGGGGATTAGAACATACGCTATTTGGATCGATTCGCAAAGTTGTCAGAACCGGGAGCGGTAGCGACTGGGTTCCTACTGGCGGCGACAAGAACCCAGTCGCTACCGCTCCCGGTTCTGACTTCAACTCCGCCGGGCATAATGTTTTCCGGGCAGGACACGGATCAGATCGCGGATGTCCAGGCCAACCAGAGCCGCGTTCAGGTCGCCAAACGACAGGCCGCTTGAGGTGAGCAGCACATCAATATGCACGGGTTCGTCAGCAGAAAGTTGGTGCCAGACCTTTCGCTCGTTGTCGTTGAGGTCGGCGGGAAGAGCATTCTCCTTTCCGGGCTTTCCGTTCGTTTCCTCGATCTTCGGCGGAAGAATAGCCGCCGCAACATCAGACGGCAGTTCGGCAACGACATCCTGCCATTGCTGGACAAGCTTCGCTCCCGCTTTTATCAGATAGTTGGTGCCGAACGAATTTCGCGACGTGATATTGCCGGGCACGGCCATCACTTCACGGTTCTGCTCGGTCGCCAGCCGCGCCGTTATCAAAGAGCCGCTCCTTTCGGTCGCCTCGACGATCAAAACTCCCAAACTGAGCCCGCTTATGATTCTATTTCGATACGGAAAGTTGTCTTTGAGCGGCGGCGTGCCGAGCGGGAACTGCGACACGACCGCCCCGCCCGAATCGAGGATTTCGCGTACGAGCCGCGTGTTTTCCTTAGGATAAACCGCATCGATCCCGGTGCCCAAAACCGCGATAGTTTTCCCGCCGCCGCGCATCGCACCGCGATGAGCCGCCGTGTCGATGCCACGGGCGAGGCCTGAGATGATACAGATCCCGCGTGACGCAAGATCCCTAGCCAACATCTCCGACGCATTCTCGCCGTAGGTCGAGCACATTCTCGACCCGATCACCGCTACGCCCGGCTGCTCGAAGCACCCTTGCCAATCGCCTCTTACATATAGTGTTAATGGTGGATCAGCGATCTCGCGCAAGTAGGCGGGATAACTGCCGTCGTCCAGGATCAGAATATCGCCGCCGACGGCCTTGACCCGCTCAAGCTCGGCAACGGCCTTCTCCTCGAACTCGCGCTTGATGATGCTCTCGATCGTTTCAGGGCGCATCCGCAACGATTCAAGCTCGGTCCGCCGCGCATGGAAAACAGCGCTCGCCGAGCCGAAGCGTTCCAGCAGCTTTGTTGCCGCCCGAGGTCCCACACCGGGTGTCATATTTAATGCGATCCAATCCTTCATTTCGATTTGGGATTTGGGATTGCGGATTTGGGATTTCGTCGAGTTTTTGCGGTCTTGATCGTCGAAACGACTATTGAAAGAATCTGATTCGCTTCATCATATAGATTCTCTACCAGGTTTGATCTTACCTGTTCAGATTCAACCAGCAACTCCATCCAAAACATAGACTCATCGCCTTCTTCCTCGCTCGATAATTCGCTCCAACGGAAGTTCCACTTCGCAATAGCTGATTCCCGAGAACATTTGATGTTCGCGTGTTCGGCAAACTCTCAACCAGCCGAATAATCCGCAATGCGAACTGCTTCGTTCGCCGTTTCATTTCTATTTGATCCATAAGCAAATCCGAAATCCCAAATCCACAATCCCAAATCGACATGGCGGAGGCGTGTGGGAGTCGAACCCACCCAGGTACGCTCTCGCGCACCCACTGACGGTTTTGAAGACCGCGCCCATCACCGGACAGGATGCGCCTCCTGAAAGTTAGGTTTATCAGCGAGCGGGCCAACAGGTAGGCGAGGCACGCGCGGATGTCTTGCGCCGTTGCACACGTGCGTGCTCCGGTGACGGTCAGACCTATAAGTCTGACAACATGCCGGCGACCAGCGTCGCTCTCTCCGCGACATCGCTAACCAAAATATGCTCGTGCAGCGTATGAGCTCCATCACCTGTGATACCGAGCCCGTCAAGAACTGGAACGCCGAGGGCCGCGACAAAATTTCCGTCGGATGCGCCGCCGACTTGTGTTTCGCCGAGTTCGTAGCCGAACGAGGCACCAAGGCCGCGAGCTTTATCGAATAACGCAGCTACCGCATCCGTCCGCTCCATCGGCGGGCGGTTGATGCCGCCGGAAATGTCGAGTGAAACGCGAGAGTCGATCGGTTTCAAACTGCGAAAAACGCTGTCGATCCGCTCGGCTTCGTCCATGCTCGAGAATCGAACGTCTACACTGCACACGGCGTGTTCGGGAATGACATTGGTCGTGGTGCCGCCCTTGAATGTACAGACATTTACGGTCGTCCCGATCTCGGGAGCGTTCAGGCCGCTGATGTTTTCGATCTGGCGGGCGAGTTCGAGTATCGAGTTAGCTCCCTTTTCAGGTTCGAGGCCGGCGTGTACCGGGATGCCGTGAGCCTTCAACTCATACATTCCCGTGCCCTTGCGGCCGGTTTTGACACGGCCGGCGGCGGATGGTTCGAGGACGAAACAGGCCGCGGCGTTTGCTGCCTCGCGTTCGATCAGAGGGCGGCCGGTGAAGCTGCCGACCTCTTCGTCGCAGGAAAGAAATATCGTGATCGGACGCGGCGGCTGTGTGCCCGTGGCTGCAAAGTATCGCAACGCTTCCAGCATCACAACGACATTCGCCTTCATGTCGAAGATGCCGCATCCATAGAACTTGTCGCCGTCGATCCGAGTCGGGTTTGCCGCATTCGTTCCGACAGGATGCACCGTGTCGGTATGGCCAAGCAGAAGAATTGCCGTCTCATCACCCGGAAAGGCCCGGATGATCAAATGTTCACCGACTCCTTCCGCCGGTATCCTTTCAATCTCAAGATCGAACCCGATCTGTTTCGCCGCATTTTCTACCCACGAAACAACCGCCCTGCTGCGCTCGACATCGTTGGACGGCGATTCAATATCGACGATCTCACGGATAGATTCTACTATTGCCGGTTGCCTCTCCTGAAAATATTGTAGGATCGTGGTCGTGTTCATCTACGGCCACCTGGTGCACTTGGCGGCGGAACGTCGAAGACGGCATTCAGCGTTTCACCCAGCCTGTAACCGGCCATTGCGAGTTGCTGTTCGGCCAGTTTGAATGCGTTCTTCTTATACTTCGCAGACGGCATTTGGCCGCGTTTCAAGTCGGGTGAAAAGACCACCGTGTTGTTGTAGGCAAAGCTTTCCTGTTGCCAGTCGTCGTATTTCCCGAGGTTCAGCTTTGCCTGCACGCTTGCGAACGAATGTCGTTTCATCATCCGTTTGCCGAGCATTTCTATGTACTCTCGCTCGCACATACCGGACTTTATCGGCACGTTTCGCCCGACTATCGAATCCCAGTACCAGTGAAGATTTACCTGCTGATCGCGCGGCGTGCCTTCGGGAGTCAGGCGAAACAGGTTGCCGCCCTGGTCGCCCTTTGGCTCGCGTTCGGTTACGCGGCCCGAGGTGTGAAGCGGTTGATGCAGGTCGCCGCCGATATGCAGCAGCCACGCGATCGCTATCGCCTTTTCGGGATCGCGTGTGGATGGATCGCGGAGCACGGCGTCGAATTCCTTCAGTTTCGTTACGCCCACACCGCCTTCCGGAAAGCCTGTAAGTGTCTCGATCTTTCCGTCCACCTGTTTCCAGAAAATATCGTCGTAGTGCCAATTGCTCCGGTGGTACTTGCGAAACCGAACCTCGTTTCTGAAGGCGCGTTCGCCGCCGAAGTCGCGGACGATATCACCCCATGTCGGCACCATGATGAAATATTCAAGCTTGCGAACGTCGTCCGGTTCGGCGCCGTATGGCTGATAAAAAACCGCAAGCGTCGAATCTTCGGGGGCACTTCGCAGAATGCGTATCACGTTCTCGCGTGCCTGGGGTGACATTCGCTGCCAGGCAATGTAGCCGGTTATCTTGTGTCCAACATCATCCCAGCCAAACGCCGGGATCGCCAGAATTATCCCGAAAATTGCCCCAAAAAGCACATTTTTCACAATTCGATACATTATTTCTCCTGAATCTTTGTGGAAGATTCTACCGAATACGCGTAATAGAAGGAAACGGCCGTAACTTATCCGCATGGCGGGCAGGCAAACTTTATTTGATTTCCATCATCATAAGTTACGCAAATCTTCTCCTTTATTTCGTTCTTGTTAATGTGACACTTCACATTTCCTGGAACATTCGAAGAGGTAAAAAGGTATGCAGTTGATATTAGAACAGAACTTGTCGGTAGCAAATGTCGTAAAGCATCATGGTGAGCGAAAGATCGGGCTCTTCACATCGATTTTCGGCTGCTGGCACAAACGCCTGACGCGCCCGTTCACGACCGACAGGAATACGTATATGGCCTGCCTCGAGTGCGGGGCCAGGAAAAAGGTTGACACAAAGAATTTTAAAGTATCGAGGGCGTTCTACTACCCTCCTTCGGTGCCGTTCGACCGTAACTGAGCGGATTCATTGATCCTGTCTTACTAACCTACCAATACTAACCTACCGAGAGCCGCCGATCCAAAAAGCGGCTCTTACTCATTTCTGTACAGCCGGCCGCCGAGGTCGGCGAAGTCTTGTTTCTCAGCTTCATCGAGTTTTGATGCTTCGGCCGCCAGGCGATTGCGGGAGTAGTTAGGTCTGCTCGAAGACCTTCGAAGAACAATAGCCGAGTTCTTCGAACCAAAACCGATGCAGTTGCACAACGCGATCTCAATCTTTAGCGGGCGAGCCTCGTTCGCTACATAATCCAGATCGCAAGCCGGGTCGGCCTCATCCAGATTGATCGTCGGCGGCAGAACCGCTTCGTTCATTGCCAGCAGCGTTGCTCCCAAACCCGCCGCGCCAGTCGCGCCCTGCGGGTGGCCGATCTGCGATTTTGTGGCAGACATCGGCATCCGGTAGGCATGGTCGCCGAACGTAAGTTTCACAGCGTGGGTCTCAATGCGGTCGTTGAGCTCCGTGGACGTGCCGTGAAGATTGACGTATTCAATATCCGCTGGCGAAAGGCCCGCATCCGCGATCGCGAGCGTCATCGCACGGGACGGCTCCACACCGTTTTCTTCAAGCCGGACGCGGTGGTAGGCGTCGCAGGTCGAGCCATAGCCAGCGATCTCGGCGTAGATATGGGCCTTTCGCGCCAACGCGCTTTCTTTCGATTCAAGAACATACACCCACGAGCCTTCGCCGATGACCATGCCCGAGCGGTCCTTTGAGAACGGACGCGACGCGCGGGCCGGTTCGTTGTTCCATTTGTCCGTGCAGACCTTCATCACCTCGAAGCCTTTCAAGATCCCCGGCGAAATTGGCGAATCGACGCCGCCCGCAAGCATCACGTCCTGTCGGCCGAGAGCGATATGCTGTGCAGCGTAGAATATCGCGTCGGTGGATGATGTGCAGCCGGTTGAGACGATGTGAGAAAGGCCATGCAGGCCGAAGGCCATCGACAATTCAGACGAAAGGCCGCCGTGCGTTGAAGCTGGAATTGTGTAGATGCTGCCCTTGCCAGCGTTGCCCGAGAACCAGAAGCCGAACTGCTTTTCGGTAAATGAAAGCCCGCCGCCGCCTGTGCCGAGGATCACTCCGAAACGGCGTTTTTCTTCCAGCGGCAGGCCGTCGGTCGCTATGCCAGAATCAGCCACTGCCTCGCGTGCGGCCGCCAACGCAAGCGGAACCGTGCGTGGAAGGTGCTGCCGGTCTTTCGGATTTAACTCGGCCTTCCAGTCGAACTCAGGTATCTCAGCCGCGATCTGAATACGAAATTCTGATGGATCGAAACTCTCGATCCGGCGGACGCCGCTTCGCCCTGCCCTGAGGCCTTCCCAAAACTGCTCACGCCCGATCCCGATCGGCGAAACACATCCGAAACCCGTAATGACAACCCGCCGAGGACTCGTAAAACCGTGAAGCATAATTGGTTATTACGAGCATAGCACACGGAAGCCAACCGGTTTTCATGATTGCATTGGCAGCTCCGGGGTCGCATACACGCTCGTGGCGTTTCATCTTATCGCAGCTAGAATTTTCGATTCTCTTCCGGGTAAAGGTGTTCAAGAGTATCGCCAAGCTGGACGGATTCCATTTCGCCTTCGAACGGCCTGAGCAGGTCCTCGTCTCCATCCTGGAGCCAGAGCTTCTGTTCGCCAATATCCGCAAGGATCACGGGCATCGCTTTTTCGTGTATCGGCTTCATGAACTCGTTTGGTTCGGTGGTGAATGTTGTAAAGGAATAGTGGGCTTCGCCGTTCTCAAAATACCGGCTCCACAGGCCGGCCAGGGCATACGGCGCCCGTCCTTTGACGAAGACCTCTACGGGCGGCAGGCCTTTGCCCTTGATCGGCCACTCATAAAAGCTGTTGATCGGGAACAGGCACCGTTGCCCTTTTGCGAGTAGATCCGACCATAACTTTTTTGAATGCATCGTATCAACACGAGCATTGAATGTAGGGTATTTTGTCTGAAAGGGATGTGCACCTTCCCATTGACACCACCAGCGGGCCTCGAGCGTCCGGATCATTCCGTCGCCGCGCCGCGCGACGATCCACGCCGGTTCTGTCGGCCTTAGGTTATGACGAGGGACGAACTCCTTTGGCTCGAGCCATTCGTGGATCTTCTGTTTGTACGCCTTGATCTCCGCTTGTGATGCCCGTCCGCACATAGCCTGATCGTACACCGCCGCGCCGTGTTAGAGCTAATACTCAAGCCACGCGTCAAAGACCCAACCCCGTTGGCCCGCATAGATTACATAGCACCACCGTCCGCTGCGGCCTCCGATGGTCACTGCGGAACCGCCGCATCGCACGACTTCGACATCGGCCCCATGTGGGATCTTCGCGATCCGCTCGCCCAGTTCGGAGTTGGGCTGGCTGCGAAGGGCGAGGAAGCCGTCCTTCGGCGAATTCACAGTTGCGGTTATCGGTGAACCGCGCTCTTCGTCAGGATCGGGCGTACCCGTATTTCTCTCCTGTTCTTCGAGCCGCTTCTTAATATTGGCAAGTTCATCTTTTAATTTTTCTTTTTCGGGATCCGGAGTCGACGGCGTTGTCGGTTGGGGTGTCGGCGGGTGGGGCGACGGCGTAGGAGTTCCACCGCCTGTGCCGGAATACAGTATGACACCCGCAACCGCGAGTACCGCGACGACGGCGATCACTACCACGGCCAAGCCGACGGCCACTTTTATCCAGAGGCCGGAAACGGTCTTTTGCGGCGCATTTTCTGCTGGCCCTTTTCTTGCGGCACCAACAACGGTCGGTTCTTCTGCGCTTACGTCAAGAAGCCGTGTTCCATCAGACAGGCAAAAGCTGAGGCTGTCGTCCGTATAGGCCGTTCGGCATTTTGGGCACTCCTTCATTTCTCGCTTTGGACGGAACCGATCTTTACTTCGCCAACTCCTGGACTATCAGCGCTCGAAGGTCGAGCCCGCTCAGACGCGCAAGCTGTCGGCCGTTCACAAAGAAGGTTGGGGTCCGCATCACCTTTAGGGCATTCACATCCCGCATATCACGGTCGATCTTCGCGCCGTGTTTCGGATCTGCGACGGAAACCTTGAGCTGCTCAACATTCAGGCCCAGCTCCTGAGCGTATTTTTCGAACAGAGCGTTGGGCGGGGTCGGATCTACCGGCGCGGGCTGGCCGTGTTTTTCGCCCCATTCGCCTTGCTCCTCAAAAAGCTTCTGCTGCATTTCCCAATACTTGCCCTGTTCGCCGGCGGCTTCGGTAAAAATGGCTGCGATGCGGGCATTCTTGTGGAACGTGGCATAGCGGGCCACGAACCGGACCTTTCCCTCGAACTCCTTGAGCAGGGCCTTCACCGTCGGATTAAACGAGGCGCAGGCCTCGCATTCAGGGTCGTAAAACTCGACGATCGTGACTTTGGCCTCCGCCGGCCCGATCGCCGGGCTGTCCGCGCGAACGAGTTCTTCGCGCACCGCTTTGCCGGGTTCGGGCGGCTTTTGCACGGAATCCCGATAGTAGGACGCACCGACCACAACACCGATAACAACAACCGCGAGAACGGTCAACAATATAATTGCTTTCTTCATGATTCTTTTTCTGTTCTGTACGCCAGCACGAGTGCTGAGATGAGAAGGAACGACAAGAGCCCCATAAGCGGGATCGTAATAAATCCAAGCCACTCTAACTGCCGTTCCGAGCAGGATACACCTTGCGTACACGGCGTCAGGCTCTCTGGAATTACGCCGTAGTAAATGAGATTATGATAAACCGCAATACCAAGCCCGATCAGCGAAAGCGGCAGGGCATACCGCTTCCATTTTGTGTCGTTCGAAACTATCCCGATACCGATGATGATGACAAGCGGATACATTGCGATCCGCTGATACCAGCACAAAACGCACGGTGCCAGGCCCATTACCTCGCTAAAGAACAAGCTTCCCGCCGTCGATAGAAGTGCCAGCGTCCACGCTGCATAGGCCAGCGACAAATTAAAGGGAACGGGGGTTGTAGGTTCGACGTTCTCCATTTGTAAATTAAACACTTTTTCCAGTAAATGGTCGAACGGTCGGAGATTTCGCGCATTCTATGCGGAACGGGACTTGCGTCATCAATGATTTCCGACGGATTTCGTATCGACCTGTGTCACAAACCGCAGGTTAGTACGGTTGGTGATGTATCGAACCGGTACGAAATCCAGCAATCATAAATATACGGAGGAAACATAATGGCACAAGCAGCTCCAAGGTCAAACGCACAGGGCATTGGATTGAGCAAGGCATTCAGCACCTTTTCGTCCAACGACATCGAAAAGGCAAAGGATTTTTACGGCGGAACGCTGGGACTGAGACTCACAGAGGAGATGGAAGGACTCGGCCTTCATTTCGAGAACGGACAGAACATTTTTATATATCCAAAACCAGATCATCAGCCGGCCACATTTACCGTCTTGAATTTTCCGGTTGACGACATCACCGCGGTGGTCGAAAACCTGACGAATAAAGGTGTAAAATTTGAGCGGTTCGACGGCGGCCTCAAGACCGATGAACGCGGCATCTTTTGGGGCAAGCGCGAGAACAAGGGGCCGAATATAGCCTGGTTCAAGGATCCCGCCGGCAATTTTCTGTCGGTGATAGAGAATTAGCCCGATCCAGGTATTTGGGAACGAACTATCGAAGGATTGTTCGGGACATGAAGCAAGTTGTACAAGCAAGGAGAACTAGGTATGGCAAAACCAGAAACAAAGAAGACGACGGCAGTAACCCTGACGCCGTATTTGAATTTTGACGGCAAAACGGAGGAGGCGTTCAAGTTCTACCGGTCCGTTTTCGGCGGCGATTTCATGGGCACCGGCTTTATGCGTTACAAGGACGCTCCTGACGGTGAGAAACTTTCGAAAGAGGACCAGAACAAGATCATGCACGTCACGCTGCCGATGGGCACAAGCGGTTATTTGATGGGAACCGATTCGATCGATGGTTTTGGCCCGAAACTGGTAATGGGGAATAATTCACAGATCATGATCTCGCCCGAAAGCAAGCAAGAGGCCGACCGAATATTCAAGGAGTTGTCTACCGGGGGAAATGTAGTAATGCCGATGGAAGATCAATTCTGGGGTGCTTACTACGGGGCCTTCGAAGACAAATTCGGCGTTAATTGGATGATCCATTACCAGAAAGAAAAATGACGGCCTGAACCGGCGAATCGTAGGTGAAAAAGGCCTGGGGGAGAAAATTATGTCAACAAATAACAAGAACATCGTCAATGAGGTCAACGAAGCCTTTGCAAACAATCGGCCCGAGGATTTTCTAAAACACTGCGCGGACAACATTGAGTGGCAGATGGTTGGGGAAAAAACGACGAAAGGGATCAACGAGATCCGGGCCTGGATGGCTCAAATGAAGGATGCCGAACCGCCAAAATTCACGATCGACGAGATCATTTCCGAAGGCGACTCGGTCGTATGCCTCGGCGACATGAACATGAAAGGCGAGGACGGCAAGCCGGGTAATTATTCGTACTGCGACGTTTATAATTTCAACAACGGAAAGATAGCCCGGCTGCAGTCATTCGTCGTCAAACTCAAGGCCGGAGGCGAAAAGTCGGCCGCGGCATAAAGCGCAGCCGATCTTGCTCGACGAGTGCGATCGCTGCTGCCGTGAATTGACCGCAAACGCAACTTCCGAGATAACGTTTGCGGTCATCAACATCCGCACTCCTCGTACAATTCCGCTTTTATCGATGCGGCCCACTTGCCGTTCACGATCTTGATGAGCTCGCCCGCGACGTCGGGCGTATCGCCATCGGTTTCGCAATAATCCAGCGCAAGCTGCTTACCGGTAAACCTGTAGCTTACGCCCTTGATGGTTTCAGTTTGGAATGCGATCTGTTTTCCGGCGATCGCGATACGCTTGAACTTGAATTCCCTCTCCGCCCGGAGGTATCCCTTCGGCGGTATCGGTGCACCGGGATTGCCAACATCATCCATTTTCTCGAGATCATACAGTTCGATCTCGACATATCTTAGGTCCCGGAAAGCCTTTGGCAGCGATTCCGCATCGCCAAAGTTGTAGTAGCCGCCCCAGTCAATTTCCATTGGTTCGCTTCGCACGTCTTCTCCATTCGAATTGGCCGGGTCCCCGTCCGCAAGCGGCAACGGCGTCGCGACGGCGGCCGGGCTTAGGATCGGCAATGGCGACTGTGCGGTCGTGACGGCCGCAAGCTTCTCTGGCTTGGGCTCGCCCGCAGTACCTGCAAGAGCCATTAGGCTTGCAGCTCCCGCAAGGCCGGCCGCCAGTGCCGCAAAGAACATCGGCGTCGACAAAAGGATCCGTTTCAGGTTCATACATTCGCTCCTTCCGAAAGATCTTTCCAACACGAGTATCCTCCCTGGTAGAAACTCGGTGACAGGGGTCAAACAACGGCAATGGGCTGTGGCTTTCCACGTTGCTTGGATCTGCCGCACACGTTTAATCTTTACAGGCCATCCGGGATCGGATGCCAAGGCCTCTGAACCGTTCTTGCGAGGGTGATCGTCAACGAGGATAAATGACCGCGATTTGTTATAATCTCTGGCAACCCGGCCGAAGTAATTAAGAATGTCCATCCTGATCGCCGAAGACAACGAAGCGCAACGCCGCTATTTGCGCGACCTGCTTGCGAAAGAATTCCCCGCGCACGGGCCTATCTTCGAAGCAAGCGACGGCGAGGCGGCGGCGGAACTGGCGCTCGAACAGCGGCCAATGTTGTCGATCCTTGATATCCAGATGCCGACGCTTTCAGGCGTCAAGGCGGCGCGGGCGATCTGGAAGGATTTCCCGGCTGCACGGATAATTTTCTGGACCCAGTTCCCGCATGAGATCTATATCAACGAGATAAGAAAGATCGTCCGCTCGACTGAGCCGCAGCCGACGTACGGGTTTATTCACAAGAACAACCCCGAAGAGCGGTTTCTGCGGTTTGTCGCTGCCGTGCTCGAAGACGGCGCGGATATGATCGACCCAGCGTTCAAGGATTCGTTCCAGCGCCCCCTTCTTACTGAGTTCGAAGCGGAAGCATTGCGCTTTCTTGCTCTCGGACTGTCGAACTGGGCGATCGCTCGCAAATGTAGTCTGAGCCTCCGCGGCGTCGAGAGCCGCTTAGCGACGCTTTATGAAAAGCTCTTTACCGAATCCGCACTCGGCACTGAGTTCGAGGCTTACGAAAAACTCGCTTACAATACCCGCACACGAGCCTTCTTCGAAGCGCTCAGACGCGGGCTGATAAACAGCGAGGAACTCGCATCGGCCGAGAAGGACATGGAAAAATGGTTCGAACGCGACCGAGAGCGATACTCTAAGTCGCCATAATTTGAATGCGCATAGCCCGGCTATCCACGATATTTCCCGCCGCTGCGTGTTCGTTGTTGATCGCGCTCGCTTTTGCCAGTTTTCTTGCGCAAGATCAACCATCGTCGCCGACGCCGCAGTCGTCGCCCTCGCCCACTGAAACTCCAACGCCCGCCCGAACGCCATCGCCGACGCCCTTGCCCGGCGCGCAAAACTTTCATCAGTGGGGCTCGATCACTGTCTTTAACGGCCTCCCCTCGGACAGTGTTCGTGCAGTAGCGCAAACCCCGGATGGTGTAATGTGGTTCGGGACTGACAACGGCCTTGCCCGTTTCGACGGCCGGAGGATACAGAATTTCTCTCTCGGCGGCACCGACGCCGACCGCGTACTGGCCATTGAACGAGCTTCGGACGGTGAGCTTTGGATCGGCACCCGCTCCGGTGCATTCGTTTATTCGGACGATCGCTTTCAGCCGGTCGATGGAACCGAGGGCGTCGGCGTTACGTCAATCCTCCTGGGGCCGGAGGCCTATTTCGGGACAGATGCCGGCTTTGTCCTTCGCGTAAGGACTGACGAACGCGGGACGCGTGTCGCCGACAAAGTTTTTCCCAAACCGATCGAGGCGGAAGGTGGAGGAGCAACCGGCATCACCGGGCTGATCGAAGCGGACGGAAACATTCTGGTTAGCACTGCAGGCGGCGGAGTGTTTGTCGTAAATGGGCATGACGTGTCCGAATTGCGAATCGCACCGCGGCCGATCTTCGTTAATTCTCTGACCCGAGATCCCAACGGCGCTCTTTGGCTAGGTTCCGACGCTGCCAAGGGTATCACCGGCATCTATCTCGTCGAGGACGGCACGCGGGCACGCCGGATCACGGCTCCAACCGACGACGTCCTTGCGCTCGAAACGAACGACGCCGGCCTCTGGGTCGGTACCGAGCGTGCCGGCCTGTTCCACATCGCCGACAACAAACTAAAGAAAACATACACGTTTGAAAACACATCCGGAGGCCTGCGTTCAAACACTGTCTACACCCTCTTCACTGACCGCGAAGGCGTCGTGTGGATCGGCACCAACCGCGGCGTCAGCCGCTTCGACCGCATCGGGCCGGTCCAACAAACGGTTTCTGAGAGCCCAAACAGCAACTTCATTCGCACCTTATTCCGCACGGCGGAAGGAACAATTTACGCCGGATCGAACCGGGGCCTCTTTGTCCAGAAAGACGACAACTGGGATCCGGTCGCGGCTTACGGCAACAGGCCGATCTACGCTTTGGCACAGGATCCATCCGGGAAGCTGCTGGCCGGGACAAACGAGAGGATCGGGCAAGGGGCCAACGACGTGCGCTCTTTCGCCGATTTTCAGGGGACGACGTATGCGGCAGTCGCGGGCATTGGCCTGGCCCGGGTCAACAAGAACGGTTACAGCGTCGTATATGTTGACGCGTCGATAAATTCGCTCTGTTCGGCCCACGGCAAACTTTTTCTCGGAACGGCCGGAAACGGCCTCTATAGTTTTGATGGAAGCTCGGTGAAACTCGAAATTCCGCCCAATGTATTGAAGAGCGGGGCGATATGGCGGATCGTCGATGGCGGGAACGGCATCCTCTGGATCGCGGGCGAGCATGGTGTCTTTCGCGTGAAAGACGGAGAGCCCGAAAGGTTTATTGATGCGGAAGAGGTCCGCGACGTGTTTGTCGACGGTGAACATGTTTGGGCGGCAACGGCTGCTGGGGGCCTGCTGCATGCGAGGTTCGATAAACAGTTCGGATGGCTCGTTTCTTCAGTCGGATTCGAACAGGGACTTCCCTCCGAGAAAGCATTCGCGATACTGCCGGTGGACCGTGGGTTGTTGATCGGCACCAACCGCGGCGTCGTCACATACAAACCGGGAACGATTGCGCCAAAGCTTATCGCGACGCGAATCCTGGGTGACCGAATTCGTGATCTTGGCGAACTTGGCTCCACGATCGAGCTCGACTATCCACAGAATTCGCTCCTCGTAGAGGTCGCAGGACAGAGCAGCCGGACATTCCCCGAGGAGTTTCAATACGCCTTCTTGCTGAAAAATTCGAAAGGCGAGATTCTCGATAGACGTATCTCGAACGAGCCGCAGTTTGCCCCGACCGATCTAACGCCCGGCAATTACTTGATCGAAGCCATTGCGTTCGACCGCGACCTGCTCCCGTCCGAACCGCTTGCCATACGATTCTCCGTTGCCAAAGCGCCGTTTCCATGGACGGCGACCGCTCTAGGTGTATTGCTGGCGATCGCACTCGTGGCGCTCATCTGGGCGATCGTCGAACGACGCCGGATCGTACTTCGCAATCGCGAACTCGCCGCGGCCCGCCTCGACCTCGCTCATGAGGCTGAACGCGAGCGCAGCCGTATCGCTCGCGATCTGCATGATCAAACGCTGGCCGATCTTCGCGATCTCATGATGAAGGGCGACAAGACGCTCCCGCCCGGCGTCGGCTTTCGCGAGGACATCGAATCGATCTCTACCGAGATCCGCCGCATTTGCGAGGACCTTAGTCCGTCGGTGCTTGAGAATGTCGGCTTTATTGCGTCGCTCGAATTCCTGCTCGGCCATACGATCGGGAACTACCGTTTTAATGCAGGACAAGCCGACGATGATGAGATACGGTTTCCGGTCAACGTACAACTTCAGGTCTATCGTATCGTGCAGGAGGTCCTAACGAACATCAAACGACACGGCTCAGCACAGTTGGTCGAAATGACCGTTTCGGTGCCGGAGCCAGGAGCCTTTGAATTGGAGATTGTTAACGACGGACGGCCCTTTACCCCGCCGGAACATTTGCCTCATGGCGGCCGCGGCATTGCAGGCATTCGCTCAAGGGCCTCGATGATCAATGCCCAGGTCGATTGGACCACAGACCACAACGGGCGGCCAAGCTTCCGTTTGGCCATTCGGCCCTGAACGCAGACGAGGGATGCACCAACCGGCATGAGGTTTGCGTGCACTCTTTATGGATTTTTTGTTATCATTTTTTCCCCAAAGTGATTTGCCTGGTTCGGGATAGGTTCGGTTATGGCACGAGATTTGATTTTATCGTTGGACGGACACGAAACGGCCGTAAAGCTCGTAAAGCTTGACCGGGAAAAGCTTTACGGCGAGGTAGAGATCGAGGCGTTCGACGAGAAAGGTAACGAGGCCACCATAAAGGTGCTGGCGGCCGACGGACGAACACTTATCGACAAGGGCGGAACCGCGCTGGCAACCGTGACCGAGGACGGAGACTCTATCTCGCGCACCGAACTCATCGCGGTTGATGAGGACGGTGACGCTATCGAGCCGGTGCCTTCGTCATTCGGAAAGCCGAATGTTCTTAAAAAGGCCGAGGTCGAGGACTATCTTTCCCAGGTCGTAAAAATGATCTACCTGCTTGAGGCCGTCGGCGACGCCGATCTCACCTATATTCACGACCACCTTGCCGAAGGCCAGATCTATACATTTCCATTCAGCTATCGCGGCGGCCTGGAATATGACAATGCCTACCTGCTCGGTAAGGACGAGAATACTTTTATGGTCGTTGGGAAAACGGGCGATCTCCAGTATGTGAAACTCAATCAAGCGACGAAGCTTGACAACATCGAGGAGAGCGAAGTGTCCGCCGACGATCTTGATTTTGGGCTTCTTTAAGTTAAGACGCTATGCCAATAAACATCAGCAATGCTAAGAACCGTGACGCCGTGGTGGCTTTTGAGGCCCTTGCGCCCAAACGAAACGTGCATTATATCGACCCCAACGGGAAGGCCGTCACCACGCGCAAGCTTCTCAAAAGCGACGTGACGCGCGATCTTCCTCAGTTGATGAAGGATGCAAAGACCAAGAAGCTGGAAAAGATCGCTGATGCATTGGTTAAGGGCGATCCGGAGGTCGATATAGAGGAGTTCGGGATGTTTCTGACGGATACCTCGCGGGTCTATGTAACCCAAAAAGGCATCGCACATCTGATCGAAGAGTTCGAAGTTATCCACAACCCGGACGGCACTGTTCGCGAAAAGCGTCCGCGAAAACGTGAACCGCAAAACATCAACACCGACGCTCCCGTTCAATGGACGGGGAAGTTCATTAAGAAGAAAGACGCGGTCGGACGCTTTGTTTTCACAAATAAAAAACAGCTCGTCCATATCAACGGACTGACGTTCGACTTCCTCTTTGAGATGGCAAAAACGCTGCACGAGAAAGATTCACTTCTGCTTGTTCGCGCCGGCGAAACCGGTGACAAGCCGATCGTAATGACCCGCGGCGGAAAGCCTTATAACGCCTTTCTCGAAGGCCGGGTTAAGGGCAACTCGTATTGCCTGATCCTCCATATGTCCAACATGGAGCTGAAGAAACCCGCAGAGATCAAGCCCGATGAAAACTGATTTCGACAAATCGCGCGCAACAAAAAAGCGCGGCCGTTATTTGACGGTCAAAGCGGCTGATCTCGCCGATCCCTCGCTGCATGCAAAGGCACAGGAGTATCGCCGCAAGCTGAGCGGCGAGATGAGGGCGCTGGCCGGCGATACGCTGTTCAAGCTTCCAAAAGCCACGGGGTATTTCGTCACGCGCAAATACGACGGCGAGTTCGCAATGCTCGTCTTCGATGGCGAAAAGCTCATCTCCGTCAACCCCGGCGGCACCGCGCGGATCGGCCTGCCCTGTTTCGAAGAGGCGGAAGAGTTGCTCAAAAAGGCGAAGGTTAGATCATGCCTTCTTGGGGCAGAACTCTATCTGATGGGGGCCAAAACCAGCCGGCTGCAGGGTGTGATAAAGATCCTGCGGTCCGCCCCTTCGGACGCTGACTTGAAAAAGGTCGGCCTCGCGGTTTTCGACATTTGGCAGCTTGATGGTAACCCGGTCGAATCGACGAAGGAAGTTTTCACGCTGCTCAAAAAATGGTTTGGCAAGGGAAAGTTGGTGCACCCGGTCGAATATGTCGTCGCCGACAAGCTTGAGCGCGTGATGGAGCTTTTTAACGACTGGGTCGTTTCTGAAGAATCCGAAGGCATCGTTGTCCGCCACGACCGCGCCGGTTGGTTCAAGCTAAAACTGCGGCACAATCTTGACGCCGCGATCATCGGATTTTCGGAAGGTACCGAGGACCGCAAAGGAATGCTTCACGATCTGCTCGTCGCCGTTATGCGTAATGACGGCACTTACCACGAATTCGCCCGCGTCGGCGGCGGCTTCACGGACGACGATCGGAAAACGCTTGCCGCTGATCTGCGAAAACGCGTCGTCCCGTCAGAATATGTAGCGGTCAACAACGACTACGTCGCCTACGAGATGATCGAGCCCGGCCCGGTGATCGAAATGTCCTGCCTGGACCTGATCGCCGAAAGCAGCAAGGGCGATCCCGTCAAGCGAATGGTGCTCGATTGGACGGGCGAAAAGTTCGCGCCGTTATCTCGGATGCCGCTCGTCAGTGTTATCTCGCCTCAGTTCGTCCGCGTCCGCGACGACAAGGAGGCCAACGTCGAAGACGTCAACATTAGTCAGGTAAGTGATCTTGCAAAAGTTGCCGACATAGAGAAACCGGCCCGTGAAAGCGAAGCGCCGCCCAGCGAAGTGCTCGAACGAACTGTCTACACGAAAGTTATGCGCGGCCAGAAGATGGTCCGCAAGCTGATGCTTTGGAAAACGAACAAGGAAAAAACGGACGAGTATCCGGGGTACGTGGTCTATCTCACGGATTTCAGCCCAAACCGCGAGAATCCGCTCGAACGCGACATCCGCATCTCAAACACCGAAGAAGGTGCCCGGAAGCACTTCGATCTCCTTGCTGAAAAGAATTTCATCGGCGGATGGGAAAAGGTATCCTGACTTTCGCCGAACTGACAGTCGCGGACGAAAGATGGAAACTATTCACTATCAACTACCCACTATTAACTGAAGAGAACCGTCGTATTCTTCAGCGGATAGTGGGTAGTTAGTAGTGGATAGTCGCACCCGAAAATTCCGTTTGGCATGTTTAACAAGTTGAGTTTCAGATACCATCCGCTGTCGATATCTTATTATTAGCGAACTATGGTCACACAGCCTTTTGCCGAATTTGGCGGAGACCGGCGGCTCCTTTGGATCGCGGAGGAATGGCAGCGGTACAGCCCGCAACTGGCCGAATGGGCGATGGAACATCTGGTCAACCGCCGCGACGTTTGGAGCCAGTACACCCTGAAGAACGGCGAGGTCGGCGTCGTTCAGCTCCCCATTAAGGAACGCCGCGGCACCGGGGCCGACATGGTCACGCTCAAAAAACTGCAGCGCCATTTTTCGGGCCGGGCAGTCTCGCACCTGATCGGGCTGCACGCGATCAGCGACCACCAAACGGCAAAATGGTTCGCGATCGACGTCGATCTCCACGACGAAAATATCGTTAACGCCGACGAGATCGCGCTTGCCAATTTCACCGCGTGTCACGAATGGGCGCTGCGTCTCCGATCGCAAGGGTTCGACCCGCTTTTGATCGACAGCAACGGCGCCGGTGGATATCACGTGATGGTCATCCTCGATCGTGAATATCCGCTCGCCGATGTTTACGACTTCGTCGATGAACTGCGCTCTGACTACAACGCGTTCGGGTTGCCGCGAAAACCGGAGGTCTTTCCGCCGAAGCGCGAGGTAGAAAAAGACTCGCTGCCCTATGCCCTGCGTGTATTCGGCCGCCATCATACGCGGCTTCATTACTCGAGGGTCTGGAACTTCGAATCGTTCGGCGACAACGATTGGCTCGAAGGTGGTGAGGCGATCGAGGCAATTCTATCAACACGGCCGTCACCGTTGCCCAATGGAAAGAAGAAGAAAGCGGCTAGATCGCCCGCGGTCCCGGCAAAGAAAAAGACCGAACCATCGACCGGCCGCAAACCGCGTGTCTGCGTCGATCTGGACGGTGTGCTCGCAAAGTATGAAAGCTGGCAGGGTTCGGATGTGATCGGGCCGCCGCTGCCCGGAGCGGTGGAATTCGCAAAGTCTTTGGCAAGGTTCGCCGACATAGTAGTTTTCACTTCCCGTTGCTCGCCGGATCAGGGCGGCGTTTCCGAGACGAAACGTGTCTCGCCCGCAAAACTTCGCCTCCGCATAGTGGAGTGGCTTGAGGAATTCAAGATCCCTTACGCCGACGTCTACATCGGCCAGGGGAAGCCTCGCGCAGCCGCATTCATCGACGACCGCGCCGTCGCTTGCCGGCCGCAGGATGATCCAACCGCCTTCAAAAACGCGCTCACCCAAGCCCGCTCTCTGATCAGAAGCGGTAAAAGCAGGCCGTACTCAACGGAGCCGTAGATCATTTTCCGATGCAGAATGTCGAGAAGATTCGCGTCAGCATATCTTCGGTTGTCGTTTCGCCGGTTATCTGGCCGAGGTACCGAAGCGCATTGTGAAGGCCGATGAGGGTCAATTCCTCGCTCGCGTTCTGCTCGAGAAGTTCGAGCGAGGAAAGAATTTCGTCACGCGAGCGGGCAAGCAGGTCGTGATGTCGGGCGTCGGTAACGAGAAAGCCGGTATCACCGCTTTCGTGTGACACGAATGGATGAACGATCGCGTGCTTTAGCCGTTCAGTGCCTTCGCCTGTCTTGGCTGAAGTCTGAACGAACTCACCGCCGCCGTTTGGCAGAAGGTCGCGAACACGGCGCACCGCGTCATCAATGTCCGCTATCTTGTCGATCTTGTTGACGGCCACCACATAAGGCAAGTCACTCACACTTTGTAGAAGCTGAGCATCCTGGCCAGGAGACTCCTCCGAAGCATCGATCACCACAACCACCAGATCGGCGTCGGCCATCGCCTGCCGCGAGCGTTCCACGCCGATACTTTCAACCACGTCCGTGGTATCGCGAAGGCCCGCCGTGTCCATCAACGAAACGGGAACGCCGTGGACGACGAAGCTTTCGTTTATCTGGTCGCGGGTGGTTCCGGCGATCTCGGTAACGATCGCGCGTTCGGTACCAAGCAGAGCGTTGAACAAGCTCGATTTCCCGACGTTCGGCCGTCCCGCAAGCGTGACCTTCAGCCCTTCGCGAAGCAGGCGGCCAGCCTTGAATGTTGCGGCCATTTCACCGATCTCGCCGGCTATCCGCTCGAGGTTTTCTCGCAGGCGTTCCGTCTGTGTCTCCGGCAGATCGTCCTCGACAAATTCTAAGGCCGATTCAAGAACCACGATCGCGTCAAGAAGCTTATCCTTTATCGGCTGTAGCCGATTCGAGAACTCGCCCCGCATCTGCCGCACCGCCTGGCGCGCCGACGCGGAAGTGCGGGCGTCGATCAGATCGCGGACCGCTTCTGCTTCGGCCAGGTTCATTCTACCGTTTGCGAGCGCGCGCAACGTAAACTCACCCGGCTCGGCAAGGCGCGCTCCGTGTTTGAGGCAGGCATCTATCACCTGCCGCAGCAGAACGGGAGAACCGTGGCAGCTAACCTCCACCACATCCTCGCCCGTAAATGAATGCGGGGCCTTGAAATAGGTAAGAATGGCTTCGTCAATTGGCTCGCCGGTTTCAAGATCTGTGATGGTTTTCAGTGCTGCGTCGCGCGGCGCTGGCTCATAGGCATCGTTTGAACATAGGCGCCGCGCAAACGCAACCGCTTCCGGGCCGCTCAACCTGATCACACCGATCCCGCTTCGGCCCGCGGGGGTAGCGAGTGCAACTATGGTGTCTGCCATTGTTCTTTTTTCACCGATGAGATCAAGAGGATACGTTTTAGCCGCGGATCTTCGCTGATATGCGCCGATCAATAATTGTGCCTTTACAAAATGAAGTTGATTCAATCAGCGTTGATCCGCGTCGATCTGCGGCACAATTTCGTGCCTCTCATCTCTGCGGTAAAGACTATTTCAGCCGCACTTGAAGGCGCCGCTCTCGGCCTTCGCCGACGGACTCGCTGGTCAAGTCATCTTCGGCCTGGAGTGTTGTGTGGATAATTCTTCGCTCGGTCGAATTCAAAACACCGAAAGTGAACGGACGGCCGTTCTTTCTCACCTGGTCGCCGGCAAAGCGGGCCATTGCCTGGAGCTCTTTCTTGCGTGTCGAACGATAACCGTCGGCGTCGACGACGAAGCGGTGCTCACGATCAAGCTGGCGTCCGTAGATCTGGAACAGGAGCGTTTCGAACGCGTCGAGAAGCTCGCCGTTCTCGGCGTGGGCGAAGTGTGAATCTTCGCCTTGAAGGTCGAGGGTACAACCCTCGTCGGTCATCTCGCCCGATACTTTCAGCCGCAGGCCGAGGTCATCGACCAGTTCGGAGAGAAATGTTTCGGCGTTTTTGCAGGTTTCGTTCATATCAGTCGGAACGCGGACACTCTTGTCCGCCGGGCGTTGCGGACAAGAGTGTCCGCGTTCCGTTCAAGAAGTGCTCAACTTCGGCTTCACCTTCTTCGCATTCTTCGGTACAGTTTCAACCACCTCCGCCGCCGGTGGTTCGTTCGTTTTGTTCATCCGATTGATCACCATCTGCTGGCCGAAGCTTACGATATTGCCGAAGAACCAGTAAAGCAGCAAACCGGCCGGAGCGGTCCACATTACCCACAGCATCATCACCGGCATCAGCCACGTCATCAGCTTCTGCTGCATCTGCTGTTCAGGCGTGATAGCGGCCGTCGTCGGCGTAAACTTCATCGACAGCACCATCGAGATCGCAAAGCCGAACTCAAGTAAATGCCACGGATCGGCGGCCGACAGGTCCGGTATCCACAGGAACGAGGCCTGCCGGGCGTCGAGCGCAACGGTGATGGCCGTGTAGAACGCAAACAGCAGCGGAAACTGCAGCAGCATCGGTAAACAGCCGCCGATGGGCAGTGCGTCCTTGGTCATCTTGAGCTGCTGCATTTGCAGCTCACGCATCCGCGGGTCGTCCGTCGGGATGCCTTTCGCCTGCAAGGCCTTGATCTTGTCCTGCAGCTCCTTCATCTTCGGCGCGTTGGCCGAGGCCTTCTTGAACGATTTCGACTGTTTCCACCGTAATGGGAAAAGCAGCGAATAGAACAGGAAAGTAAAGATGATGATCGCGACGCCGTAATTCGCCGTTATAGTGCTGAAAAAGTGGAGTGCGTACAGGATCGGGATCGAGAGCGGCTTGACAAAGAATCGCAGGAAGCTGTAATTGCTGAAATTGATCAGGTTAACCAGATCTATCTCACGCCCAACCGACGCGCTCAACGGCGCCACCAAATCGGAAACCAGGAAGTAATCCTTGGTCCCCGTAAAGATCTTTGTCACCGTTCCGTCCGTCGTTACCGGAACGAATGCGGTTACAAGGTGCCGGGTTTCTTTTGTTTCGGGGCTGCGGATCGCCCATCGCCATATGCTCGGAAAATAAGGCTGAGTTTCGACATCATACTTCAACGCACGATATTCGATACCCTGCAGCGGGGTTGCCGGGATCGCGGCCATTGCGAAATATGCGTCGCCTACGCCTGCCCAATCGACCGTGCCCTGGTCGGCGAGAGTAGCCTGGTTGTTCGCGTCGAATGTGAACGAATAGCCTCCCTGGTGCCGGACGATCTCACCATCGACGATCGCAACGGTTTCGGATTCAATGTGATAGAAACCGTGATGATTGATCGCATGGTCGCCGATGCTCGCACCGACCGCAAGCCTGGTGTTCGGCACAGGCTGGCCGTTCTGCTTCAACGTGATCCCGAGATCGGCCACGTAATTGTCGCCGCGAAAAACAAAGGATTTCTTTACCTCAACGCCGCTCGCATCCGTCAGCGTAAAATCGATCTGCTGTTCCTGGCCATCAGCCAGCGTGATCGTATCCTGCGGTACCGAGATCTGATAATTTCGCTCGTTTGTGAGCGTATTGAGGTTTTGGTCGGCTGTGATCAGTCGAAACGGAAGCTGCCGCGGGTTCTGCTCGAGCGCTTTTTGCGATATCAGTTGAAGAGGCTTTTTTTCGGTTTCCGTCGAACCGTCCGCATAGATCGGGTACGTTCCCTTTGGCGTCTTATTCTGGAGCAGCACCCAGCTGGTCGCGACCGCGCCTTTTGAATCGAGACTAACCTCGTACAAGGGCGATTTGATCGTGATGGTCCGGTTCGGCGTCGCGTCCGGCTCACTGGGCGCTGCCTGCGGCGAGGGCTGCGGTGCTACCGGCGGGGCAGGTGCCGGTTGGGCCGTGTTAGCGTTCGCGACCTCCGCGGTATTTGCATTCTCGGGTGGTTTTTTCGGCGTGTAGAAATACGACCACGCGAACAGAACGACCATCGAAGCGACGGCCGCTATTAGGAAACGGGATTGGTTCTGATTATTCTGTTGATCCACTTTCTTACTTAACCGGATCGTGCCCGCCCTTGCAGAACGGCTGGCAGCGAATGATCCGCTTCAAGCCCATCCACACGCCGCGCAAGACCCCGTATTTCTCGACCGCCCCGCGTGCGTATTCAGAACACGTCGGCTCAAACCTGCAGGCAGGCGGAAGAAAAGGCGAGACGACCGCCTTATAAACGCCCAGCAGATCCAATACGAGAAATTTCATCCTTAAAAACATTTTGCCACAGAGAACGCCCTGGTAAACAGACCCGACACGCACCCGCATGTCACTCTGTGAAGTCCCCTGTTTTCAGGGGCGGCGTTGTCTGTGGCAGCAATTCCTTTTCGCCCGCCTTTACTTTCGCTACGACGGCCCTAAGATCTTCCAACGGCCCGGCGAGCTTCGTCTTCAAAATATTTCGCCTTGCGTTCAGCACCCAATCGAGTTTTACGTCGATAGCGTCGATCTCGTTCCGTGAAAGTCGGAACGCTTCGCGAAGAAGCCGTTTTGCACGGTTTCGGTCGTGGGCCTTATTGCTGATCGCTTTCTTGGTCGCCGTGATGCCGACGCGATGCCGCGGCCCTTCATTTGGCAGAATGAAAACCGTCATAAAACGCCCTTCCATTCGCCTGCCCGTGTCATAAACCCTCAGAAATTCGGCCCGCTTGCGGAGCCGTGCTTCCGCGGGAAGCGAAAATCTTAATAATGCTGAACCGTCAGGCGCTTGCGGCCCTTTGCGCGGCGGCGTTTCAGAACGGCGCGGCCGTTCTTCGTCGCCATCCTCGCCCTGAAGCCGTGCTTTTTCGCGCGTCTCCGGTTGTTCGGTTGAAATGTTCTCTGCGGCATAATTACTCTCCATTAAATTTCACTCGCAAGTGAAAACTTAGAGTTTACGGGAAATTCGTTATCGTTGTCAAAGAAACGCTCGCAAAGTGCATGACCGTAAGCGGTCCCGGGCATACGCAATAAACGAAAAATGATCTGCTCTGATCCGGGTTTCCCAGATGTCCCATGAGTGTCCCACGGATGTTGAACCGCGTTAGGCATTGCAAACACAAGGGTTACCGCCATTTTCGAGTGTGTCCCACGCGAATTGAAATAAAAAACACAGAAAAAACCGCTAAACCCTTTATTTTCAACACCGAGGTGCGCCACACCCGTGGGACACTTTGAGACGTGCCGCTGTTTTTAGCTCCGTAGATAATGTCTTGAAAATCAAACGTGAAAAGCCAGATCTGGGTCAAATGGACGGTTTTGTTTTAAGACGCCAAAAGCTATGTGCAGCAGTTTTCTCATTGCTGCGCAAACGA
>JBFWPK010000002.1:0-271840 GCA_050250045.1 Pyrinomonadaceae bacterium
CAGCAGAGCTCGCTTCCGCTTCGTCTCCGGCATCAATCGTAAACCAGTTCTAGGATTATCCCAAAAACGTAAACTTATAGGAGGACAAACCATCAAAAAGTGTCAACTTTTTTCAGGACGAGTCACAGGTTACGCGTTGCCGCGTCTCGCCCGGCGGATCGAAAAACGTAAAACGCCGGGAGACGGGACAATCCGCTAAAGCCTGCACAGACAACAGTTGCCTGTCCCAGCTTTGTCCCAGCCGCTGGGACAAAGATCCGTGCGCATTTAGCCGGCGATGCCCTCAAGGAAATCCGAAAGGATGATGGACGCGGCCTCGCTGTCGACGAGGCGTTTGGTGTCTTTCAACGCAACGCCGCGTTCCCACAGCCGTCGGCGGGCTTCATAGGAGGTAACTCGTTCGTCCTGAAGGACGACCGGAATGCTGAGCGAGAGCGAGAAATTTCGGGCAATGCGGCGGGCTTCGATCGACATTTCGCTTTCGGATCCGTCAGTGTTAAGCGGCAAACCAATAACGAGTGCCGCGGCATCGAATTGACCGAGAATATCTTTGACAGCGGCGAGCGTCTTTTTCCAGCTTTGCCGCTCGATGGTTCGAACCGGGGTTGCAATGGTTTGAGTTTCGTCGGAGACGGCGACACCGATCCATTTGGTCCCCAGATCGAGTGCGACGATGCGGCCTTGTGCCGGGACCGCTGGCCGGTCTGCAAATCGTTCGGGATTAGTTGTTTCTTTATCCTGCACGTAAATTATATAATCGTGTCGTCGCGTGAGTTGGGTAGAACCGTTTGCACGGACGATACGTAATAGCAGCAGTTAGTAATTATCACAAGAGGAAATTTATGTCATTTCGCGGAAAGCTTTCGGTGATGATGGTCTCGGCGGCGATAGGTTTGTATGCCGTCGTGGGCGGGATCCTGAGCCCGTGGACGCGTGCCCAGCAGCCGATCAATGATGCCGGCGCCCAGATAAGGATCTTTGAATCGGTCCTGCAGCATATCCAGAATGATTACGTCGATGAGCCAAATCTTGAAAAGGTACGCTTCGGAGCACTTCGCGGCCTGGTCGCGGGCCTTGATCCGTATTCCTCGTACCTGACGCCGCAGCAGGTAGCGGATTTCAACGCCGCCAAAAATGCTAAAAAGACGGGCATAGGGGCTGAGTTCTCACAGGTCTCGCTTTATTTATATGTCGTTTCGGTGGTGAAAGGTTCTGAAGCCGATAAAGCGGGCCTCAAGGCAGGAGATGTGATCGAATATATCGAAAATAAGGCGACCCGCGACATCTCGCTCTATGATGCGAAGCAGATGATCTATGGCCAACCGGGGACTGCGGTCAATCTCCGTGTCCTGCGTTCCGGCGAGAAACCGTTCACGCTGAAGGTCACCCGAGCGGACCATAAGATACCGTCGCCCGAATCGCGGATCGAGGCGGGGAAGACGGGCGTTATTAAGCTATTCAGCCTTGAGGCCGGTGAGGCGGAACAGGTAAAGGCACAGATCCAAAGCCTGCAAAAGCAAGGCGTCGAGAAGATCGTGCTCGACCTTCGCGGTGTCGCAACCGGCAGTATTGACGAGGCCGTTGCCGTCGCTAATCTTTTTATCGGCACCGGTGATCTGGCGAAGGTGGTCGGCAAGGACAATAACGTGATCAAGACGTTTTCGGCAGATCCCGCGAAGGCGATCTTTGACGGAAAAATGGCGGCGATCATCGATCTGGGCACGGCCGGGCCCGGCGAGGTTGTCGCGGCCGCCATTCTCGACCGAAAGCGCGGCGAAGTTGTGGGTGAGCGGAGTTTTGGAGCGGGGACTCAACAGGACCTTTTCGCCCTGCGTGCCGGCGACGGCCTGCTTCTCACCACCGCCAAATGGGCGTCACCGAGCGGTGTTCCGTTTCTCGGCGACGACCGGAACAGCACCGGGATCAAACCCTCGGTCGAAGTAAAGCGGCCGGACACGCCGGAACCCGTTGAGGTTGAGGAACTGATCGACCAGCAGGACGAACAAAACCAGAATCCGCAGGCCGCCCCGACTCCCGCACCGACCCCGGAAGTCAAGAAGGCAGCGGAGGATGTGCAGCTCAAGAAGGCCATTGAACTGCTTCAGGAGAAGCCGCAGGCGGCAAAGGCCGCGGGCCAATAGGGAACTGGCCCCACGATCACGAAAGAGGCTGCCACTTGCGGCCTCTTTTTCACCCGCCCACCTGTTTCGTAGGTTTCACAAGCCGCCGAGACATTGATCTAGGAAAATTTCTGTTGCACCGCCCCAAAAGTTGTTAGAATCGAAGTCTAACGAAACGTCGCATCATACGAGCGGTTTCAAACTCTCAATAAGAACAATGGGAGATCGGCTGACAGGTCTGATACTTTTCGTCATCGCTATTGGCGTTGGATGTGTGATCAGTGCCCAGGGCCAGTCCACCACACAACAGTTCCCGACACCGATCACTTCGAACGAGATATCCGGCGTTGTTCAGGCCCGCGACCTCGGCGACTCTCGCCTGACCACTTACTACTATGCGCTGAACGGTGAACAAGGCGACCTGTTCATAAACCTCGTCACGCGAAATTTTACGGGAGATATAGATCTGTTCAAGGCTGACGGTCTGCAGCCGATGACAAAGATCGTCGTCTATGCCGACTATGCCGACTCGGAAACGGGCAGGGCGATCTATCTCAGGAAACCTGAAAAACTGCTTCTTCGCGTTCAGGGTAGGACGCCGAATGACAATGAGGCAACCTTCCGGCTTAAATTCGCCGGCAGTTTTGTTGCGATGCGGGCGGAAGATGTCCCGGCGGGCCCGGAAGCTCCCAGAGTTGCCGCCCGGGGCGATGAACCAGTCCGCGTAAATTCGGTCGGCACTATCATTCCGGCACCTCCGAAACCGGTCGAAGCTCCTGAAACGGTGGCGGATACGCCCAAGGTTGAGGCTGAGTCGGTCGCAAATGCTGAACCTGAGACATCGAAGCCTTCTGATGACGCGAGAGTTCCGGAGAGAACCGAGCCTCGGCCGGTAGTCGTTGTTTCCGATCCGATCAAGCCCGATGTAAAGCCTAAGGCGATCGCGGCACGGCGAAAAGCGTCGAGAAAGCGTCCGCCGGCCCGGAAAGCGGCTGTCGATGCGAAAACTGAAAAGCCGGCCCCGGCGGCAACGGCCGAAACGGCCAAAAGCGAAACCAGATCCACCGACGACGACTCGCCGTCGTTTCGGACACTTACTGATCGCCCTCGAAAGGCGGCCCGGTCCAAAAAGGTTGTTGAGCCAAAGCCCGATCCACTGGAATCGATCAATCTAGTTGTTCAGTTCAAGGACGGAACGACACTCGAGAAAAAAATGAGCGAGGTTTCCCGGTTCAGCGTCGACAAAGGCGTGCTAGTGGTGGTCCTCAAGGGCGGCGGGACCTCGCGCTTTCCGATCACCGACGTCGAAAAGGTGACCATCCAGTAGCGCGGCCCGCTCATGCGTAGCTGTGCAGCCCCGGAAGTAGGTAGCTAACCCCGAGATACGTGAATATCACAAGGAGGAACCCGAGAATAGCAAAATATGCCGAACTTCTGCCCGACCAGCCGCGTGAGATCCGCGTATGCAGGAACGCGGCATATGTAAGCCATGCAACCAATGCTCCTGTTTCCTTCGAGTCAAAGCCCCACGGCCTTCCCCAGGATTCATTCGCCCAGATGGCGCCAGTGATCAAAAGCATTGCCAACCCGGCAAATGCGAGGCACGCGGTCTTGTACATCAGAGAGTCCAGCGAGTCGAGGCTTGGGAGCCGTTCGCGAAGCTTTTCGGTCCTGAATGAGAACAGGAGTACAAACAACGTCGCCGCTAGCCCCGTGATCAAACCGGCAAGCTCGACCGGATTGGTATTCAGGCTCAGATACAGCTTGTCGCGATTTGCCTGAAAATATGAGCGGCCGGTTTGCTCGAACTGGGCCTGCGTTATGGCGGAAAATTCCTTGGCAGAAAGCTGCTGCCGTTCCGCGATCGCCCGTCCGGCCGTTGCGTATTGAGTCGTGTCGGCCGTGAGCTGTGCCTGGAGCCGCCCCTGGATGTCCGTGCTTCCCTTAATGCCGGAAACCAGGAGCGTGATGGCAACGATCTGGGCAACAAGGGCAAGCTTTAATAGGAAGTGCCCGATCGTCCGGGCCCTATTGTTGTTCTGGTAAAGATAAAGGAGAAACGCAATGATCACTCCCGCGGACAATATCGCCGCAACCACCAAAGCAGGGCCAACATACGGGATCTCCATGCGAAACGGGGCCGAAAACGGTTTTCCACCATCCGCGTTGGGCAAGAAGGTCCCAGCCCGGTAAACAAATTCCGTGAGCACCGAAAATTTGCTGATAGTGGCGATCACCCCAAGCACGAAAACATTTGCCCAGATCGCCATGGCCTCGACCTTTGCCTTATCTTTCAGCAGATAAATGACGGCAACGGCAAAACAGACAAGGGCGACGCCGTAGCTCAGCGAGGCGACTCCGACGTGGATAGGGCGCCAATAAGAATCGAGTACCGGCGGCAGTTCAATGAACTCACCGCCAATAAACCTTGCGAGCGTAAGAATAAGGGCCGCCAGCGGGAGCGTAAAGGCCCCAAGGATCTGGAAATTTTGCCTGCGCGCCAGCAAAAGCGTCGCGATACCAGCTCCAAATGCGAATGCGAGACTCAGGTCGTAGAGGTTCGCAAACGGGATGTAGCGGAAGATCCACGGATCTTCCATATTCCCCGCGAGACGCATTTTAAGGATCTCATGATCGTAGGCGGCAACCCAGCGGACCAGCCAGCTGGACAGGTTAAAGAAAACGCCAAGGGTCGCGGCCCATAGACCGAGCTTTCGGGCCATCTCCGATGGTGCGTAGAGATTGGTCAGATGGAACAGTGCAGCGAATATATAAGCGGCCAGGGCGAGCATCATCAACGCCCCGTCAGTGATAAATCCGTCACCGGCCTGGAGTCGGAGTCCGAGCATGACCATCGAGCCGCCGATAGCAAGAATGGCGGGCAGGTAAGACGCCTGTCGAGAAAGGCCTTTCGACCCGTAGATATCATTCGCGGCTACTGCTTGTACCATAACAACCTCACTTGGATTCAATTTTCCTGGTTTACCGGAACGCCGATACTTTCCCGTATATCGTTGGCGATCTTCTTGAATTTCTCTTCGAACGCTGCGTGATTTCGATTTGTATGCCCACCCAGAACTATCTCAGACCCGCCATTCTCAGACCGTCGGACAAGGGCCCAAACGCGGCGATGCGAAAAGAAGAACACGAATATAAGGGCGCCGATCAGTCCGAAACCGCCAAAGTACCAGGCGATGAAGGCTCCATTGAATGGATCGTATTTGATCGAGAGAACATGGGCCAACGGGGCCTTTTCAAATTCGTTCAACCGCCATTTGTACCCCAGTTTGGGTGCGCCCACCGGCATGTTGTCACCAATGCCCTGGCCGAACGCAAAGACTCGGGTGCGTTGTCCGCCCGGGGGCGTTACATTCAGGACAGCGACAGGATTGTTGTAATCACCCGTACGGGTATCTGGATTACCTTCGGCGTTAAAAGTAAAATCGGGGAGAAACTGATCGTACTCGACCACCGTTCCATCTGTCAGCGTCGCCGAACCAAGACGGGGAATATCGAGTGTCACGGGCGACGCCCCATCCTGCGGCGTCAGTTCGAGCTTAATTGTTCTTGCGTTTCCAACCGGGATCGTCTGCGCCTGAAAAAATCGATACCCGCGATATTCAAATGGTTTGTTCAGGCTTATCTCGGCCAACGTTGTTCCGTACTCCGGATCGTCGATCTTAAGCTGTGTCCGCCAATCAAGCGTATTGCTGACGTCGATCGACCCGCCGGGATCGATCAGCTTTTGCTGGATGTCGGTGCAGGTCATCGTGAAGGGCAGTTGGACATCGAACTTCTCTTTTTTGTCCAGGTCGAACTCGATCATCTGGATCTTGTCCGACGCATTTCCTGGGATCATCCTGACGTCCGCGTCAAATCCGGTTCGCAAAGCGACCAGATGGCCGAGAAACAGCGTCAACAGTGCGACATGGACGATGTAGGCCCCGAGTCTGTTGAAACGGCCGCGTTCGCCAAATATGTGGGTGTCCGTTGACCTTGTGGTTTGATCGAATCTTTTGTTGCCGTCCGCATCCACGGCATACGAGACCGTCTCGTGCTGTGACACGCGCGGCTTAAGGCCGTTCTTTTCAAGGGCCGCCGCAACGATGTGAGTTGCGTTCTCAATGTTCGTGCCAACGTGGATCTCATCATTGTCCTTTTGACCAAGCAGCCATTCGCGTGTGGCTTTTAACTTTGGGTTGACAATGTACTGCCAGGTTGAAGGGAAGTGATCGATCGAAGCAAGAATAATGTTGAGGGAAAGGATCAGGAGAAGGACATTGAAATACCAACTATGATAGATATCGAAAAAGCCGAGCCCGCCGTAAACGAGTTTTTCCGCCGGTGTGAGCGAAGCGAAGTATGTATCGAAGCCCTGTACATTCTGCTGAATGATCAGCATTCCGAGCATCGACAACGCGATCAAAACGCAAAGAAGCACCACACCGAGGCGGACCGAGCTTATAAAATCCAGCCATCGGTTGAAGATCGGAACACTCGCTTTGCGAGCGCCGCCCGCCTTGATTGTTTCTTCAGCCGCAGACATGCGCAATTGGACAAAGTTTACCGTAGCGGCCGGCGTTTGTCACCCTGTGGAAAATTAGAACCGCTTCCTTCCAATAGAAGCCGATTGGACTGGCGTCGAGTTGGAAATTGAACGCAAAAACGCTATCCTGAATAAAACCTGCTGCCCCTTGCCTGACGATGCGTTTATGAATGTAACAGCGGTCGAGATCCCGGAAAATGATGCGATGAGCTTGCGCGAACGCCTTGTTGCGTTTGGAGAACTTACGAAACCCAGGATCGCGTTTATGCTCGTTCTCAGCGCGGCGGCGGGTTTTTTTCTGGGAACTAAGGGAAGTTTTGACTTTGTTCTGTTCGCCAACTCGATGGCCGGTATCGCCTTACTGGCGTTTGGTGTTTCGACTTTGAATCAGTATCTGGAACGGACGACCGACGCGCTGATGGCCCGAACGTCCGGGCGGCCTCTCCCCAGCGGCCGAGTTTCGGCGAACGAAGCCCTCGTCTTCGGGCTGCTTCTATGTCTTGTAGCCGAGCTGTATCTGCTGGTACTGGTCAACCCGATGACGGCCACGCTCGGCGTTACGGTGATTGTTGGGTACGTCCTTCTATATACGCCGCTAAAGACACGGACAACTGCTTCGACCGCGATCGGGGCCATTCCCGGGGCCATGCCGCCGCTGATGGGCTGGACCTCAGCCGCCAATGAGATCACGCTTGGGGCGTGGGCGTTGTTCACCATCTTGTTCCTTTGGCAGTTTCCCCATTTTCTTGCTATCGCATGGATGTATCGCGACGAATACGCAAAGGCCGGCATTAAGATGCTGCCGGTCGTTGAGCCAAGCGGACGACTCACTGCCAGGCAGATAGTCCTCTTCTCGCTCATGCTTTTGCCGGTCAGCCTTGCACCGTTCTTTCTACAGTTGTCCGGCATTGTGTTTTTGGCTGGGGCCGTTGTCCTCGGGGTTTGGTTTCTGATAGAAAGCATTCGCGCGGCGCGCTCAAAAACGATTGTGAGTGCACGCAGGCTTTTGCTCGTATCAGTGATCTATCTGCCGTTGCTTCTTGCACTTGCCGTGATCGACCATCAATAGGGGTTATGGAAACGGGTTCCGCGCAAACAGTCCTTGGGGAGAGTAAGACCGGGAAGCGTATCGCGCCATTCACGACTGCGTCGGCCTCGCTCCCAGGCGGCGGCATGGGCGGCGACGGGCCTGACGGCGACCTGCCGGATCTTTCTTTTAACGATAGTGCTTCCCATGCGCCAGCGGATAAATCGAAGTATATTGCCTGGTTTCTGCTCATGGCTGTGGGCATGACCTTTGCTGGACTCCTGGGCGCATATCTGATGATCGCAACGAACCGGGCCGCCGAGTGGCGGCCGTTCGACCTTCCGATACAGATCTGGATCAGCACCGCGATCATCCTGGCGAGCAGCGTTACATATTCATTTGCCAAACGTTCCGTGGACCGAGGTTCCTATCTCTTGGCGCGAAAATGGCTGATCGCCACTACCGTGCTTGGCGGCCTTTTTATTTCTTCGCAACTCGTTCTTTGGATCGAACTTGTAAACCGCGGATTCTATTTGCGGGGAAATCCATATGCCGGTTTTTTCTATATCCTGACAGCAGCACACCTGGCCCACGTGGCGGGCGGCATCGTCGCATTGGCCGCGATCGTCCTTCATTCGTGGCACCCGTCTCGGAACGAGGATGAACACCTCTACAGACGCCAGCTTGCCCGTTCAGTAGGCTGGTACTGGCATTTTATGGGCGGCCTGTGGGTCGTACTTTTTCTAATGCTTGGCTTCTGGAAGTGAGCCGTTTCTGTCCGATCCATGGAACTGCTCAAGATCTTTCCCCATCTCAATGCCGCCCTTAATGGGCTGAGCGGCATTCTGCTGGTCTTTGGCCTTGTCTTTATTCTCTCAAAGCGCGTGCACGCCCATCGGGCCTGTATGCTCACGGCCAGCTCGATCTCGGCACTGTTCCTGGTTAGTTACGTTACCCACCACATTATACGAACGTCGATCTATGGCCTTGGGCCAACGAAATTTACCGGCGAAGGAATTGCGAGGCCTATCTATTTTACAATTCTCACTTCTCACACGATACTAGCGGCGATAACCGCCCCGATGGTTCTAGTTACGCTTTGGCGGGCACTGAAAGGCAGATTTGACTCGCATAAGCGGCTGGCGCGGCTCGTTTATCCGTTTTGGCTTTTCGTTTCGCTCACCGGCGTAGCGGTTTACCTGATGCTTTACCAATTATTTCCGGACAGATAGCTCGTGCTCCCCGTAACAGGCGGACTATGAGTATGATACAAGGATGAGCTAAAGTGTAACGCGAGGTATTGCGGTCAAGCAGGAACCCGTAGGCCAGTATGTTTTTTATGATTTAAGCGGGAAAACCGAGATTTTCCTTGAAATCCCACAGTCCCTGTGTTAACCTTCAAATTGTTGAAAAGTTGATCACCGAGAGCCTTTCCGGACGGCCGGCGAGGCGCGGGGGAACCAATCAGGAAGCGTGTTCGACGCACCTGGGGGGCGAAGCGGCCTGATCAGCCGCGGGGATAATCTTTCGTTCCTAGCCCGACAGCTAACCTCGTAGGTGTTGCAAAGAAGTTACTGCAGTCAGTCTTTGATCTAAAGTCGCGATTTTGTGTGTGCTTCGCGCTTTCTGCTTTCTCAACATTTCAAGCAGACATCCGGTCTTCTCAAAGACGGAAAAGCCTCGTGATTTCTCACACGGGGCTTTTTCGCGGTTTACCGGCCGAGTGGCTGGACTCTGAGCGTTTTGAGCGGGACCTTCTCGTCCTTGTCGATCGTTACCCGCGTTGGCCGTCCGTTCACTCGGAACCTGAATACATCCAACCGTTTCGTAAGTTCCGCCCGCTCGGTCCGGGTCTCGCGTGCCGTCTGGATCTCAACGTCAAGGGGCAGCCGGAACGCCGTAGGAGTAAGGCTATTTGGCTTCTGCGTTTGCCTGAAAGTTAGCGTAAGTGTTTTTGAACGGCGATCGTACGCCTGTCTCACGGTAAGCGATGGACTGCCGAGGCCATAGACCCACTGGTCGAAGAACCATCCGAGGTCTGTACCCGATGTTTCTTCCATCGCTTCTCGCAGGTCGCTGGACTCAACATTCCCGTGCTTATGCCTGTTTAGGTAAAGGTTGACGCCACGCCAGAAAGCGATGTCGCCGATCTGCTCACGAAGCGTATGGATCACCGCACCGCCCTTGTTATAGGTGGTCGCGGGACGATCGAACAGGGCGTTTATGTTTCCTGCGTTCCGATTGAACAGGCCGTTGCGTTTCGTGTTCACCGCATCGTCCGCCTTGAACTGCTCCGCGTCGCCGATGATCTTGAAAATGTATGCCTTGCGGCCATAAGCCTTCTCACGGTAGGCCGCTTCCATGAAGGTTGCGAATCCTTCGTTTAGCCACAATTCCGCCCAGTTCCTGCATGTCACCAGATTCCCGAACCAAGAGTGAGCGAGTTCATGCGACACCAGGTCTTCGACCGCCCCGCCAAACGGCGTATTGACAAGAAATATCTCCGAATCGGCCATGGTCGTCGCGGTGATATTCTCCATGCCGCCAAAGGTGAATGACGAGACGATCGTCTGGTCATACTTGCTGAATGGAAAATCGACGCCGGTCAGTTCCTCAAAGGTCCGCATCATGTTGCCCGTCTTCCCGTACGCCTTCGACGCGGCTGATTCGGTCCCCGGATACATATAGTACCCAAGCGGGATCTCCTTATACTTATCGGGAACACGCGTGTACTCGCCGATAACGAACGAGACGAGATAGGTCGAAAACGGCTGGTCCATCCTGAAATGATGGGTCACTGTTCCGTCCGCATTCTCTGCCTTTTCGACAAGGACACCATTTCCGACAACCGCCTCGTTCTTGTACGCCGTTATGAACTGTTCCGTAGTAGCTTTATCGCTGGGGAAGTCGAACGACGGGAACCAGTGGCGGGCCTCGTCGGGCTCGCCCTGCGTCCAGATCTGGGCCGAATGCCCGTGAATTCCTTCGCTTGCCTTCCGCGCCGCAACAAAGTAAACCCCCTTTCTCGGAATGGCGGTATACCGAAACCTAATGCCGATCGTTTCACTTGAAGCGTAAGCGCGGTCAAGTTCGACAACGACGCTGGCCTTCTCTACCTTGAATGTAAGCGGGAGATCGCCCTGTTCCAGCGTGATCGCCGCGTATTTGATCCCAACCGAATCCAGCGTTACCCGGCGTAAGCCGTCCTTCAACGGCTTGAGCCGGACTGTTGTATCTCCGATCACTTTCTTCGCCGGCCGGTCAAAGCTGACGCGCAGCACGTAGTGCTGGACATCGTAATCGCTGGTTCGATTAAAGTCAGGTCTGCCGACCTGCGCAACCGCAGAGTGACTAACGAACAGGAACGCGCCAACTAGCAGCGCGTTCCCAAAGCGTGTCCCATATTTCTTTAACTTCATTTCAGGTACTTATCCAGCCATCCGATAACACTCGAATACCAAAACTCGGAGTTCTGCGGCTTTTGTATCCAATGGCCTTCGTCAGGAAAGATTATCAGTTTTGACGGCACGGCTTTCAACTGAAGCCCGGTGAAAAGCTGCAGGCTTTGGTCGACAGGTACTCGGTAATCGAGTTCTCCAGCCGTGACCAGTGTCGGAGTCGAGAAATTCTTCACAAACTTATGCGGTGACCATTTCTGATAATTCACCGGGTTTTCCCAGGGCATTCCCTTGAACTCCCAGTTCACGAACCACAGCTCTTCGGTCGCGGCCGCCATGCTTTCAAGGTTATAAACGCCGGCGTGAGAAACCAGTGCCTTAAACTTGAATCGCGGGTCGCGGTTGTGCCCGAGGATCCAATCGATCATATAACCGCCATAGCTTGCACCGGCGGCACCGATGTTGGCTCTGTCGATATATGGCCGTTTTATTACCTCAGCCACGCCGTTCTTAATGTCAACGAACGCCTTGCCGCCCCAATCAGCCGAGACCTCATTCACAAACTGCTGCCCATAACCGGTTGAGCCGCGTTGATTCGGCATAAACACTACGTAACCCGCGCCGGTGTACATCTGCGGGTTCCAGCGATAGCCCCAGTTGTCGGTCCAGGCTCCCTGCGGGCCGCCGTGGATCAGTACAAGCAGCGGGTACTTCTTCGACGGGTCGAAGTTGGCAGGCTTGAGGAGAAACCCGTGGACGGTCTTGCGAAGAGCTCCCTTCCATTCAACGTCCTCGGGTGTGGGCAGATCGAAAGCAGGCCGGGCCCGCGACAGATTGCGGACCGACTTTCCAGTGATTCCGGCGACAAATACCTCCTGCGGCGCACTCATCGAGCTCGCGAGAAACACGAGCGACCGGCCGTCCGGCGTCGGGGTGATGCTGGAAATGTATGGAAACGGTTCAAGCGACCCTTCTACCGGTTCAACGTGCGTTGCGATCCGCAGCCGAAAGTCCGGCTCGACCGGAACGGAAAACACCTTTGATCTCCCTCTCACCCCCGACGTGAAATAAACGGTCTTGCCATCGGGCGAAAGGGCAATGTCGTTAGCGTAGTCGTCATATCCGCTGGTCAGCTCCACCGTTTCGCCGCTGCGCCGATCGAACCGCATTATCCGCCAGCGGTCCGCTTCGAAAGTGGCCGTGGCCTGGGAACGGAATACGATGTAGCGGCCGTTAGCGGTATAAACGGGCGAGTTATCGTATCCGTCGTTGCCGCTCGTTATGTTCCTTGCCGACCCGCCGTTGAGCGGCAGAACGTAGATATCGCTGTTGGTCGAGAGGGCCTCGACCGCGTCCGGGTTACGCAGGTATGCGATCTCGCGCGAGTCCGGCGAAAAGGCGTAATCGACGCCGGTCGAAGCTCCATATGGCGGCGAGTCGAAATCGCCGGGCGTCAGATCGCGGGCAACACCGCCGCGGCTCGGCACGATGAACACGTGCGTACGCTTGCGGTCGCGCCATTCGTTCCAATGCTTGAACAAAAGCCGGTCGGTAACCTTTGCCTTCACCTTGCTTGCCTCGGCCTTATCCTCTTCCGCCTTGTTGCAGGCGGCCGAGGTGCATTCCGGGTAAACGTCCGAAACGAAGGCGATCCACTTGCCGTCCGGCGACCAGACCGGGTTGCCGGCCCCGGTCGCAAGATCGGTGATCTTCTTTGGATCGTCGCCGTCGTCTTCCATCACCCAGATCTGCCCGCCGCTCACATAGGCGATATGATCGCTGTCCGGAGACCATCGCGGCGACGACGCGGACGCGGTGCCTTTCGTTATCTGCCGCGGGACCGAACCGTCAGTCTCGACAACATAGATGTGCGTTAGCGTGCGGTTCTCAGCCTTATTCACGACGCCCACCGTATAGGCGACCTTGTCGCCGTCGGGCGAAAGCTGCGGATCGCCAACCCGGCGGACATTCAGCATCGCATCGAAGGTCAGCGACGACTGCGCAGCGAGCGTGAGAGAGCCGAATACAGTAATGAACAACAGTATGAGAATACGTTTCATAATAGTTTTCCTGTGTTGATTCGATTGGAAGAGCTTTCGCTATTATTGCACAAATTGAGCTATTTCGCAGGAGCCCGCCTAGATCACGGGCGATCCGTCGTCGCTGATAGTGCCGCAGTTTGAAATTATTTTTTATGACCAGCTTTGCTGTAATGCAGGGCGGTCAGGCTTGCCTGACCGAGGCGGGCCGCTAAAGCCGGCCAAGCCCGCTTTAGCGGGCGAAAGAGGGTCGCAGGCACAGCCTGCTCCGACAATCGTGAGCAAGTCGCCCGGTCAGGCAAGCCTGACCGCACTGCAGTCGGGCAAGCCCAAGTAATGAATTTTCAAACTGACGCACTACCTCGTCGCTTGCTCATTTGATACTGCTTGGCTGGGAATGTTAATTTTAATAAAGGAGAAAGAACACAGACCAATGAATAGGCCGCCGCCATACTTTCCGCAAAACCAGCTCTCGCCGCCCGACGAGAAGCGGTATAAAAAATTCAAACTGATCGCCGCTCTCGTGGCCGTTGCCCTAATAGCTCTCGTCGCCCTGATCGGCTACGGCGTCTACTACCTGATCTCGTCACTCCTCTGATCGTATGTCTGATCGAACGTCTCGATCGTCTGCCCCAGGGCTCGGCCTCTTCGATGTCCGCGGTCGTGCCGCCGGTGTACCCGAACGTCGCCTTGGTGCCCGTCACCGGATCGGCGGTGACAAAGTCCAGCAGATCGTCCGCCGTCGTCGCCGGGTTCATCTCCAACTGCGTAGCGATATGCGCCCCTCCCGCAAACACCTTTGTCTCAACCTTGTTGCCGCTCGTGCGTCGCTAGAACACCTCTACTTCGTTCCCTGGATTTCGACCTCGCCTAACTTGATCGTGACCACCGTTGGCTTCACTAGGCCTGGAATGCCGTATCGAAAGCTCTCACCGTACCCGTTTCGGGTAAAGAAAGCGAACTTGTATTTGTGATAATCTTCGACCGGCCCCCACAAGCTTGTCCCGTCGTATTCCTCGGGAGTGCGGATCGCGTCCATCGCAGTGAAAACATGAACAAAAAGCCCCGGTCGGTCCTGAAATCGCTTACTGAGAAGACCGAATAGTATTTTCAGATTGGCTTCATTGAACGCACTGTCCTCCATCAATACATCCATTACATAGTATTCAGGCCCGCGATTCGCGTATTTCTCAATTCGGCTAACGCCGGAAACGATAATGTATCGAAACGGAGAACGGCTATTGGTATTGCCAGTCGGTGCACCGGTGTCTTGTGCTATAAGTGAATGCGCCAGCGTTCCAGCGATCACACACACGAAAAACAGTCGTTTCATAATCCATCCCCTTAAATCAAGGTTTCGTTGGGAGTGGCGGTGGTTTACCCAATCCTGGGTTGCAACCGTCCTTGAAAAATTCGTCAAGCTTTTTGGAAGGATCCTCACCAGCCGCGATGTCAACTGGAAGCCCCAGAAGCAACTCAGCAAGGTCAACATCACTGAGCCCGGTAGCATGATGGGCCAACTCATGGAGGAAGGAGCCAATATCGACCGAACTTGCCCGTGAGTCTGCGCTACCGCGCAAGATAAACTTATCTCGAACTGGACGGCCCCGGGCAGGGCTGGCGAAGTTCGCCCTTTTCCTTCCTTGTCAATTCAGTGGTACTTTCTATTCGCTTTAGATGAAAAACCAGTTCACCCTTACGCCCGTCGTTCCAGTCGTCATCAGACCGAAACGCTCCGATTGCCACAATTTTTACGAAATTTCCATCGACAATGCTGTCAACCGGAAGGCGTTCGCTTAATGCTCTACGAATAGGCTTGCATTCTGCCTCCGTGAAGCAGTCAAGCACGACCGGGACACTGTTCGGTTCTACATCGCAGCTCAGATCGATTATCGAGTTGCCTTCAAAGGACTCTTTATGGACGACAGCCACGGTAACAAGTTTGCCCAGATGCTTTTTCGGGTTCGATAGAACATCGCAAACCCGAACCGCGGGTTCGGCCCTAGCTTCAGTTTGCGCCGACAACCCTGTAGCCAAAGGGACCGCAAAGACACTCGTTAGTATCATGCTGAAAACAAATTTAAGTTTAGGATTCATGTTACTCTCCTGTATCACGTACCCGGAAGGCAGTTCTTTCTAATAGCAATATTCAAGGGCGCGTTTGACGTGTTCCCATCATCGTAGCGACCATGAGCGTCGGCAATATGTGCATCCTCATGTAGTTGGATCAATTCTCTTGCTTTATCCAGCGACAGCCCTTTGATAGACCCGAAGGACGTAATCCTCTCGCCCCGATCGTTCATCCCGGTGAAGAACGCGCCGATCGGATTGATTGTGATAGTTCCAGAACCGAGGCGTTTGCCATTCGCATCCAAGTCACTGACTGTACGAGCTACGTCGTTAGGTCCGCTGAACTGCTTACTTGTCCCATTCGATCCAACAAAGGTTCGACTCACTCTAAGTCTGACCTTTCCCCCACTGGGATTCAGAACATTCAACGCGTCCGCGTTGATGCTTTCGAAAAAGCCTCTGCACGTGGAAATGTTCTGAATTCGGTTGAAAGAGGTCAATTGAACAAAATCGGCAATCTGTTTCAAAAACGGATTGCGTCCCCTTTCTGATTTTAACATGCGGCGGACGAAGAGATCTGCTAGCCGACCTGACGCGCCTGCATCTTGAAAACCGGGAACCTCCCGCTCTCCACTCGTGTTGCTATCGCCTACGCAGTCGTTGGGGCCGCAGTCGGGAGGTTCTTCTTCGTTGTCGAACTTGCCGGTGGCGGCGAGGGCACGCATTGCGGCGAGGGCTTCGGGTGAGAGGCTTGTGCCTTCCTTCAGCTTCGGCGGATTCCCGCGGCCGGTGGGGCCTTTGGCTTTTGGCGGCTTCACGGTACGCTTCGGGTCGGATTCGGCGAGTTCCGCTCCGATACCATATATCGATTCTGCGAGCCACGCCTTTTTGCAATGCACCGGCATTTCGTTGAAGGTGCCATAGAACTTTTTCGGGAGCAAGCACTGCCATTCAGGATCGCGGGCGACACCGAGGACATCAGCATAGCCCGACGGATATCCCGTCCCCGGATCGCTCGTCTCGATCGTCTGCCCCAGCGGCTCGGCCTCTTCGATGTCCGCGGTAGTGCCGCCCGTGTACCCGAACGTCGCCTTGGTGCCCGTCACCGGGTCGGCGGTGACAAAGTCCAGCAGATCATCCGTCGTCGTCGCCGGGTTCATCTCCAACTGCGTAGCGATATGCGCCCCTCCCGCAAACAGTTTTGTCTCAACCTTGTTCCCGCTCGTATTGACGCTCGTCAAACTGCTCCCCAACACGCCTATTTATCGACACTAAACCGCAGGCTTATCCTTCTAACACTTTTATCTATTAACGCCTCGTCGGTTTTCGAATGCCCAAATGGTCGTTTATTTATCATCTCCGCGGCGTTGGCGTCGACGTAGTAGCCAATCTCGAGTTCACACTCCACATCGGCTTCTGGCCTGACGGTCGCGAAAATCACTTCACCTCCGGGCGGTAAAGAATTCTGCATTGGTACAAAATGAAACTCGGGCCCGTATGCCTCGTACTCCTTTCCCAACTTGCACCTAAGTGAATATGGCACAAATGACAAATCGTCGTTATCGCTGGAGCTTCGTTCGTAGGCTATAAAAATTGGCTCAATCGATCCATTGCGCAACCTAAAACGGAGACTTCCATCCTCGGAACCAATTCGACTTAAAGCAACGCTTCCAGACGGAGTTGCCGTTGACCTCATTTTCATGTTAGTTTCACGCAAAACGCGAGAATTGTCGCCAATCACGCACGAGGAGAACAGCAATGAGAGAATCAGTCCCACTCTAACTGAAAAGTATCTCATAGTTTTCAAACCTCCCGATTTGAATTGATTCGTCCGGTTCGCAACCCAACTATTCCCGTCCCCCGAAAACACAAATCTCAAACTTCGCGCCGATATCAGGATCCTTGACGCCTTAAAGCTGGGGAACCCCCAATCGTCAGCCGGTTCCGATTGAACGGTGCCGAGGTGTCCGCCGTCGTCGCCGGGTTCATCTCCAACTGCGTAGCGATATGCGCGCCTTCCGCAAACCCGCCGGTCCTGAACACTCTAATCCCAACCTGCTACCATCGCGCACGGAGACATTGAGACAGGCAAACTCGCCGCATTTTTATCTCGGTTGAATCTTCGGGACGTTTCGTTTCCATTCTCCTCTTTCCTTCAAACAATCGCCCGATTTCGGGGGATAGTAATGAATCGTAATCAATTTTCGGGATTGGTCGAAGCCATAGCTGATACCCCTGCGGGCGTTGATATAATCAATAGATAAGTCGTCGTTGATCGCACCGCGTACAAATTCAGGGCCAAGATTAAGATCTTCAAGTCGGATCGGCTTCCTCGGGATCAACAGAAAATCTGTAACCAAGCCCTTCTTTAGAATTATCCCGGAGCATTTATCTTGAGTCGATTTGCGCAAGTACTGAAAACTCGCTTTGTAATCGTCCATATAGTAGAGGTCGCCGTTTTCGGATCCATCTTTTGGCTCCCCAAACTGTTTTCTAACGTCATCGCGGGTGGAAACCATCGGAACGATTCCATTCCAACCGGCCACGTCCTGCGCGAGTAAGTTTGGCGATGCGAGAATAATGAATAGAAAAACAGTTATTTTCATGGCTGATTACTCCACACGCCGCCGCTGCGTCCCGCCGAACGGATGACGCTGGCGCAGGTTCTGAAAAATGTCCGGGCGGGCGATCAGAATGGCCGCGGCGTCTGAATGTGACGCGCGCGGCCATCTTTGTTCTTGTCGTTGGTTTGTACGGGTCACTCATTCCTTCCGGATGTTCGGACGGCGGGTTTTCGGGCTGCCTGGGCCTTTGCTCCGCGGATGGCGAGCTGTTGGGCCTGGGGCATCAGGTCTACGGCCTTCAGAAGTTGGGTGTCGTATTCATTAAAAACCTGCAGCGACGTGGTGGTTCCATATGCCGCCGACACCAATTCCGACCGAAGGATGCGTTCGATGAACTCGCGTTCGCGGTCGATCTGTCCCGGAGTGTACTTATATTTTGATACGGCAAACGTTTTGAACCGCTGAAACAGCGCATCGGTAACAGGGAAGTCTTTCGCGGTGATATCATGCCCATAGACGATGGGCTTGTCCACCTTGTACTGTTCGAAGCCCTTTACTTTTCCGTAAGCCAGATCGAGCGCAAAGGCAAAGATCGGGTTATTAAGCTTGCGCTGCCATCGGGCACGTTCGGTGGTGATCGTGTCCGGCTTCAGCGGCACGTCGGGCGAGATCCCGCCGCCGCTGTAGACGGAACGGCCGGAGTCGGTCTTCGATTCCTCGCCGCGGGCCGGGCCCTCATCGCCGGCGGCATTGCCGATACCGCCGTTGGTATAATAATCGTAGAGATTGCCGTCAGAATAATCCCTCTGGATCAGCCGCCCGGCCGGAGTTTCGTACTTCGCGATGGTCAAAAGAAGCATCGAGCCATGCACAAGCGGGAAAGGATTCTGCACCAGGCCCTTCCCAAACGTCGTTTCACCGACGATCAGTGCCCTGTCATGGTCCTGCAGAGCGCCGGCAAGGATCTCGGAGGCCGAGGCGGAATTTCGGTTTACCAATACGACGACCGGCATAGTTTCGGGCGCCGGATTGTCCGCCTTGTAGGGCACGGTCACGCCGTCCAGCCGTCCGTTCTGCGTAAAGATCGTCTGCCCGGCCGAAAGAAACGTGTTCGCCACCCGATAAGCCTGCCCGACGAGCCCGCCGCCGTTGTTCTTCAGGTCGAGCACGAGCTGCTTCATTCCTTTGGATTTGAGCTCCCGCATCGCCGCGCGAAATTCATCATAGGTGGTCGAGTTAAACCCGCCGGTCATCGCGATATAGCCTACGCCGGGGCGGATCATATAGGCTTCCTGGATCGACGGCTGCGAAACCGCGTCGCGAACGATAGTGACATTCTCGCGCTTGCCGGTGGAGTGACGCTCGATCACCAGCTTCGCCTGCGTCCCGCGTGGGCCGCGAAGCAGATCGCGCACCTCGGAATAGGGCTTGCCCAATACCGAAGTACCGTTTATCGAAACGATCTTGTCGCCGAACCTAAGTCCCGCCAAATTCGCCGGTGCATTGTCGAACGTCGCCCGGATGTAGGTCCCGATCATCTTGCCGGATGGATCGCTCAGATCGCCGATGGTCGCGCCGATGCCGTAGTAGCGCGAACTTTGATCGGTTTTGAACTCCTCGAACTCCTTGGCGTCGAAATAGTTGGAATGCGGGTCCAATGTGTGGAGCATGCCGTCGATCGAAGACTTGAAGATCCGGTTATAGTCGATCTTTTTGCCGACATAATGGTTCGCTTCGATCAGCGCAAGGGCCTCGGCCACGTCCGATTCGATCTTTTCGGGCGTCACCGACACGCCCGTTTTCGGCGAACTCATCGCGGTTTCCGGAAGGTTCTTTGAAACCGTCCGGTTTTGAGCAAGAGTTGTAGATGAAATAAAGAGCGCCAGTATGACGAGAATAAAAGCTGAAGGATTTTTCACACGCAATGGTCTCCCTGGTAAAACTGCGGCCGGAAAGGTCAAATTGGTCAAAAAATGATAACATTCCTTTGAGGAAATTGATAAGGAAATAGTTGCTTTGACAATTACTTCGCCTTGGCGCCGGCGGCTGGACGGGCCGATCGCGGCTTACCGCGCCGTCATTCCGCAAAAGGCCGGCCTGGTGATCCTTTCAGAAAGGGAAGGGAGAATCCATCGGGCCGCGACAGTTGATCTTCAATACTCTGGATGGGCCATCTGCTCGAAATTTCGAACCTCAAAACGTCATTTGCGACCCGCGCCGGACTGGTTCGGGCCGTTGACGACGTGAGCTTTAGCGTAGATGCGGGCGAGTTTGTCGGGCTGGTCGGGGAATCGGGCTGCGGCAAATCGATAACGGCTCTTTCGATCATGCGCCTGATCTACCCGCCCGGCAAGATCACCGGCGGATCGATCCGATTCAAAGGCGAGGAACTTACGACGGCCAGCCTCGGCCGAATGCGGGAGATCCGCGGGAACGACATCGCCATGATCTTTCAGGACCCGATGACCTCGCTCAATCCGGTGTTCACTGTCGGCGAACAGATAGCCGAAGCGCTCCGCCTGCACAGGAAGCTCGACCGTCGTGCGGCATGGAAAGCCGCCATCGACGCGATGAAGGAAGTCTCGATCCCCGCCGCCGAACGCCGGGCGGGCGATTATCCGCATCAACTGTCCGGCGGAATGCGTCAGCGGGTGATGATCGCGATGGCGCTCGCCTGCGATCCCGAACTTTTGATCGCCGACGAACCGACAACGGCCCTGGATGTAACAATTCAGGCACAGATCCTGGAACTGCTCGACGAACTGCGGCGCTCCCGCGATCTCGCCGTACTGCTTATCACGCACGATCTCGGCGTAGTGGCCGAAACGGCGGACAAGGTCTGCGTGATGTACACCGGCAAGATCGTCGAGGAATCCGGCGTCGATGCGTTGTTCGATGAACCAAAGCATCCGTACACGCGCGGGCTGCTGAATTCGGTCCCGAAACTATCGGGGCCGGGTGACGAGCGGGCAAAGCGGCTCGATACTATCGAAGGTATCGTCCCAAGCCCGACCGATCTGCCGCCCGGATGCCACTTTGAGCCGCGATGCACCTATCGGATGCCCGAATGCTCGACACACCCGATAGCGCTCTACGATGTCGGCGATGTCGCGCAGGTCCGGTGCCTGCTGTTCGACCATCAAGGGAGCCCGCGGGCCGGCGGGTTGAATTGATCGCGCGCCCGTTTTATTCAGTGGATAGTGACAAGTGGATAGTGGATAGTTTTGCGGCTTGTAATGGCGGCTATTCACGCAACATTGACGGTCAAAGGCGCATTAAGACGCAGGTCCATGACAGCTGCACAACCAACTCCTTCACCGTCGGAACTCGTTGAGGTCCGACAACTGGTGAAATATTTTCCGATCGAGAACAGCGACGACGTAGTACGCGCGGTCGATGATGTTTCTTTTTCCATCCGGCATGGCGAAACGCTTGGGCTGGTCGGGGAATCCGGCTGCGGGAAATCGACCGTGGGCCGATGTTTGATCCGCCTGCACGAGCCAACAAGCGGACAGGTACTCTTTGAAGGCCGCGACATTACGCATCTTTCGCACTCGGAAATGCAGGCGATGCGGCGTGAGATGCAGATCATCTTCCAGGACCCGTACGCAAGCCTGAACCCGCGGCACAGCATCCTTTCGATAGTCTCGGAACCGCTGAAGATACACCGCATCGGCAAAAAACAGGAGCAAAAGGAGCGCGTCGGCGACCTGCTTGCGAAAGTTGGGCTCGATCCGAAATATATGGACCGCTATCCGCACGAATTCTCAGGCGGACAGCGGCAGCGGATCGGCATCGCACGGGCACTGGCGCTGAACCCGAAGCTGATCATTTGTGATGAACCTGTTTCCGCTTTGGATGTTTCGGTCCAGGCCCAGGTGGTCAATCTGCTCCAGGACCTGCAGGCGGAATTCGGACTGACGTATCTGTTTATCTCGCACGGGCTGGCGGTCGTCGAGCATATATCGAACCGGGTGGCGGTGATGTATCTCGGCAAGATCGTCGAGGTGGCTGACTCCGAGGCCCTGTATGCCGATCCGCTCCATCCTTATACGAAGGCTCTGCTTTCAGCCATACCGGTGCCCGACCCGAAACAGAAACGGGAACGGATAGTTCTCAAGGGCGACGTTCCGACACCGATAGATCCGCCCTCGGGCTGCCGCTTTCGGACGCGATGTCCGATCGCGATCGAGGAATGTTCGCGCATTGAGCCGGAGCTTCGCGAGATCCGTCCGGGGCATTTCGCCGCGTGTATTAGGGTCGAGGAACCCGCCAATGCGAAAATCTCTTGAAACGAAACGCGTGTTTTCTCGTACATTGCGGTAGAAGAAGTAACTCGTAAGGATCGTGGTTTAGCTGAATTAGTCTGCCCGGGCCGGGCACGGTCGGCCCGACATTACTTGACGGCCGCGTGTACCGGCCATAGCTTATGGAGGAAAAGGAAACAATGACAGAAATGCCTGAGGGAGAACAGATCGGAACCTCGAAGCGCGACAGCGGCCCCGCCGGCCCGCCGGAAATGTCCGAGGCTGCGTCGGTCGTAAATATCTTCTTCGAACCGGGAAGGGTATTTGAGGACCTCCGGCGAAAGCCGCGGTTTATCATCGGATCGCTTGTGATCATCCTGCTGGTCACCGCCTACGGCTTTGGCCTCTATTACAAGGTCGGCGAGGCCGGGATGCGGCGATTTGTTGCCGAGCAGATCGATAAGAGCCCGCAGGCTCAAGCAATGAGCGCCGAACAAAAATCGGACGCGGTCGATATGCAGATGATGTTCCAGGGATATGCTCGATACTTGATCCCGGTGTTCGTTATCATCTCTCTGGTTATCGGCGGCCTGCTCTATTTTGCCGGAACAAAGGCCTTTGGCGGGAGCGGCGGATTCATGCATTCGCTTTCCGTATGGGTCTACGCTTCGATTCCGCCGACCGTACTTGCAATGCTCGGAAGTTTTGTCGTGATGGCCATAAAATCGGCAGATGAGATCGACATTGGGGCCAGTCAGCGCGGACTGCTCCAGGCGAACCCGAGCGTCCTGATCGATGGGAAGGCGCACCCGATCATCGCGACCATCATTGGCACGTTTGATGTCTTTATGATCTGGGGTTGGATCCTCGCCGCGATCGGTTTGCGAATTACCAACAGACTGTCGTCCGGTTCCGCGTGGGCCGTCGTGATAATACTGACCGTTATCGGCCTGCTGTTCCGGTTGATCGGGGCAATTTTCTCGGGAAATCCAAGTTAAGGACTGAGCGAAACGGGACGGGAAGACGGCCGGCAATTGTATCGGCCGTCTCTACTCATATCGGAGCGATTCGATCGGATCGAGCCGTGCCGCCTTCCATGCGGGGAAGAGGCCGAAGATCAGCCCGATACCAACGCTGGCGAAGAAGCCGGCAACAGGTGCCCACCACGGCACGTACGACGGAAGTACCATTTTAACGAGAAGCGTCAACAGCCACCCGATAAAGAGTCCGAGCATTCCACCGAATCCGGTCAGGGTGGCCGCTTCGATCAAAAATTGCAGGAGGATGTCGCTTTGCTTGGCACCGATAGCTTTGCGGATGCCGATCTCGCGCGTCCGTTCCGTAACAGAAACAAGCATAATGTTCATCACACCGATACCGCCGATCATCAGGCCGATAGAAGAGATGACCACCATCGCCGCCGCCACGCCGGCCGTTATTGACTGGAATTGTTCGATAATACTCGCGGCCGTTTCCATCGAAAAGTTATTCGGTTCGCCGTAACCAACTTGACGCCGGACGCGGAGGAGGTCCTCAACATCGTCCTTTGCCTGGTCGAGCATTCCTTCGCGGGCGACCGCAAGGATGAAAAGGTCGTCTTCATCCGGCTTAAGCTTTGTCGCGGCCCCAAGCGGCATGTAAATGACGTTGCTCTGGTCGTTGTTGCCGCCGCCGCCGCCAAATAGCTGCTCGCGTTTTTCCAAAACGCCTATCACGCGAAACGGCGTACCGCCGATGTCGAGCTCCTCACCAACGGGACTGCCAAAGGGAAAGTAGCTTTCAACCACTGAGGAACCGATCAGGCAAACGTTCGCCTTCTCGTCGCTTTCGGTCTGAGAGAACCAGCGGCCTTCGAGCAGGACCTCCGTGCTTGTCTTTTCTATCTCGGGCAGTGTTCCCGAAAGCTGGACCGACGACGACGTCTTGCCGTTCTTTCCGGTCACCATGATCTTCGAACCCCAGAAGTTGCTGGAGACATCCAGAAAGGGGACCGACGTTTCTATGGAAGGAAGGTTCTTGATCGCCTCGGAGTCACCGACCGTGAGCGGTTTCCGCATCCGTTCCTCGCGCGTTCTGCGGCCCGTTTGGAAACCAATATTGTACTTGTAGAGAAATATCGAGCGCGTGCCGAAAGATTCGACCTCCTTTTCTACCGCGACGTTGATACCGCTGATGATCGACGAAATTAGCATCACCGTGATCACGCCGACGACGACGCCGAAAATGGTGAGGAACGAGCGCAGCTTATTGCTGCGCAGCGTATCGAGCGCCATCATCAGGTTTTCGTAAAAACTGCTTCCTAAAAGTCTAAGCATATCGTCGTCTGTCGGCGGAAAACCTTCCGGCAGCTATTCGGCCCGCAACGCCTCGATCGGATCGAGCCTGGCCGCCTTCCACGCGGGAAAGAGTCCCGCAACGATCCCGACGCCAGCGGAAACGCCGATCGCGATAACCGCCACGTACCATGGTATGACTGTTTCGATCAGGTAGGCGCTGATGATAAGCCCGATAAGGACCGCAATGATAAGCCCTATCGCACCGCCGATCGCCGAGAGAGTGGCCGCCTCGAACAGAAACTGCTTGAGAATATCGGATTCGCGGGCACCGAGGCTTTTTCGAATGCCGATCTCCTTTGTACGTTCCGAGACCGCGACCAGCATTATGTTCATGATAACGATCGCCCCAACTACCAATGCGATGGTTGGAACAAATAAGATGACGATGAACGTGGTCCCAAAAATACTGTCGCGAAGGCCGGATATCGCGTCAGGTGTTACGATCCCGAAGCTGTCCTTTTCACTTGTTTCCAGCTTGCGCCTAAGCCGCATCAGCGTCCGAGCCTCATCAACAGCCGCATCGAAGCGTTCATCGGACGTGGCAGAGCCTACAAAATATAGATACCGGCTTCCGCGAAACCCTCCAAAATTCGAGCCAAAGGTTTTGAGCGGCAGTTGAACAAATGCGTCCTGCGGGCGGCCGAACACGGTGCCCTTTGCCACCCGGACACCGATGATCCGATAGGGAATTCCGCTGATATTTATTTCCTGTCCGAGCGAGTCGCCCCGTGGGAAAAGTTTGTCTTCAACATCCGTCCCGATAAACGCGACGCGGATTCCGTTAGTGTTTTCGACCTGGCTGAAATATCTGCCCTTGAGTACATCGATCTTCTCGATCTCGCCGATTATCGGTTCAGCACCGTCCACGGTAACGTCTTCCATTGAGTTTCCGTCAACGCGAACGGTCCGCCGGTTTCCGCCTGCCTTGGCGCCGATCCTTTCGATCACCTGCATTCTCTGACGGATAAATTCGAGGTCTTCAAGCGTCAGTTCCTTATTTCGCCGCTGTGCTTCGGCGATCGTGTCGGAATCCTTGAAATCGTCAAAGTTGAACCGCTGGATCGTGAACGTGTTCGACCCGATGCCAGCGATCTTCTCATCGACATAGCTGTTGAATCCCTGAAGAACCGAAAACACGACCATGAACGCCGTCACGCCAATGATCATCCCAAGCAAAGTAAGGAACGAACGCAGTTTGTGGGCCCAGATGGCTGAGAGAGCGAGTTTTAGCGTTTCCGAAATATTCATCGATCGTGCAAACCCTGTGGGTTAGATAGATGATACGCGAAAAAGTTTGCAAAGTTTAGTTGGGACGAGGTTTCGAGGCGCGGCAAGTGAGGCAAACCGCCCCGAATGATCGGGCGCGGACGTATCGTGAGTGACTCCGCCCTACTTGATCTTTTCGTCGCTTTCGATCCGTCCGTCGCGTATCGTGATCACCCGGTGGGCCCGCTCGGCCACTTCATGCTCGTGCGTCACTATAATGATCGTATTTCCTTCCGCATGCAGCTTCTCGAACAGGGCCATGATCTCAACGCTCGTTTTCGAATCGAGAGCTCCGGTGGGTTCGTCCGCGAGAAGGATAGACGGGTGATTGACCAATGCCCTTGCTATGGCAACGCGCTGACGCTGGCCACCCGAAAGTTCGTTAGGTTTGTGGCCGACGCGGTCGCCGAGTTCAACTGATTCCAGGGCCGTCCTGGCCTTGTCAAATCGGTCACCGGCCCGCATCCCGGCATAGATCAGCGGCAGTTCGACGTTGTGGAGCGCAGTCGCCCGGGCGAGAAGATTGAACGTCTGAAAAACGAACCCGATCTCCTTGTTGCGGATTCGGGCAAGTTCGTCGTCGCTCATTGTCGAAACGAGATGGCCGTTGATCCAATAATCGCCTTTCGTCGGCGAATCAAGACATCCGATCAGGTTCATCAGGGTTGACTTGCCCGATCCTGACGGCCCGATGATCGCAACGTATTCTCCCTTGTTCACGTTAAAGGTCACGTCGCGCAGAGCATGCAGTTCCTCGACACCCATCGGGTACGTTTTCCAGATGTTCTTCATCGCGATTAGAGCTTCGCCCGACTGTGTCCCGTTAGACCCATTGCGCTCCGGCCCGCCATTCTCGTTTTCCATGAATCGATACATCGTAACTCACCGATCTTAGGACCCGGTCGGTCCGCCGCCTTCTTTGCGCTCCTGCTTCTTGACGATGGTGTCGTCCTTTAACGTGTTCAGGATCCGGCTTGGGCCCGTTATTACTTCCTGGCCGGGCGATAGGCCAGACGTGATCTGAATATCGGACTCGCCCGTGATGCCCGTCTCTACCGGAACGAATTTCGCGCGGTTGCCATCCAGGATAAACACTCCCTTCACCGGCTTTGGCTTGTCCGCCGGGGCCGGAGCGTTTGGCGGCGCGGTATTCGATCCGGGCTGGTCATCCGGTTTCTTTTCGACTACCGATTGCAGCGGGACCGCGAGCGCGTTCTCGACCGTGCTCGTCGTAATGGTCGCCGTTGCGCTCATACCGGGCCGAAGCGACGACTGCATGTCTTCGGTCAAACCCACAAGCCGGATCACAACGCGAAACTCTTTAGCTTCCTGAACATTGATGTTGGTCGAAAGCCCGCCGCTCGTTTGCGATTTGCCGACCGCGAGCGGGGTCTTTTGCAGGACCTCGCCCTCTATCTCGGTATCGCCAAAAGCATCGACCTTGATCTTTGCCTTTTGCCCTACACTGACCTTGTCGATCTCGGTTTCATCCACCTTTACTTCGACATTGATCTGCGACATATCGGCGATCGTCAGCAGGGCTGTGGTCGAAAAACCGGCAACCGCGAAGGTCCCCTCTTTAGAAGGTATCTCGGCAATAACCCCGTTGATCGGGGCGACGACAAGGGCCTTGTCGCGCTGGTTGCGCGATCCGCGAAGCACGGCGGCCTGCTGGTCCGCACGCGACTGGCTGGAGCTGACATTTATATTCGCCGCTTCAACGGCCCGGCGGCTGTCCCTCACAGCAACTTTCTGTGAAGCCAACCGTGCCTGTGAATCCCGCACCGATATTTTCTGCGATTCGAGCCGGGCCTTGGCCGTTTCTAGCGATACGCGGGCGCTTTCGTAATCATCTCGCGATGTATCAAATTCACGTCGTGCGATGACGCCGTCTTCGAGGAGCTTCTCGTTACGCTTCATCTCGCGCTGCGCGGCATTGAGCGTAACCTCGGCCCGGTCAACCTCCGTTTGGGCCGTAATCACGCCCTGCCTCGCGGAATCGACCGCAACTTCCGCCTGGTTTAACGACTGCTGGGCCTGGGCTAGATTGTTCTGGGCCGCGGCCACTTGCGACTGCGAGGACCGAACATCATCCTGGGCCGACTGATAGGCCGCGAACTGTGCATCGGTCGTAGACTCAAGCTGATTCGGATCGAGCCTTACGAGCACGTCGCCCTTCTGCACCTTATCGCCTTCCTTAACGGTTATCTCCTCGATCTTTCCCTGGACCTCGCTCGTCAGGTTCATGAATTGTATCGGGCGGACCTCGCCGGACGATGTTACGGTTGATCTCAGTTCGGGACGCGTCTCGATCTTTACAACGGTCACCTCGGGCGTATCGGTGCGTGTCGCAAAAATGCTTGCGATTACAACAATTAGCAATAAAACCGCAACGGAAGAGCCGATGATTATCTTCTTATTTCGGCTAAGAGCCATATCTTAATTATCCTCTAGTTCTGTTGTCGAAAGGCCGGACAAGCCCGAATAAACGTGAATGCTGTTCGCGCGTCAAGCCGTTATTACGACACCATTCTTTTTGAAGTTTCAAAAAAGTAACGGGTTCGCCGAAAAGAGTAATTGTTTACAGGGGATATGTCCATTTGCAACGCGCGTTCGAGGATTTACGAAAATCAAATAAACAGGTACACTACACTCTGGTCGTTTGAATCAAATCGTATTGGCGCCCGCGGGGCGCGTCACCTTGAACCAAGATGTTGAGATGCCAAACGTGCACTAAGGAAAATCCGGATTCTTCGCGCTTCTGCGACGAATGCGGCACACAACTAGTGCCGCGGGCCGCGACCTCTCCGGAAGCCAATGGAGGCCCGGAGGCCGGGGCCCCGCAGGCCGAGATAAGTAATGCCGGCCAACGTTCCGCTCAGGTAACGTCGGTCGGGATCCCGCCGATCATCGAGAGGCCGTTCGAGTTCCCTGAGCAAGGCGAACAGGTTGAGCCGAAACCCAACCGGACCGAACATTCGCGGCTTTTCATCGAACGCGGAGATGCGGCCGCCACGGAGTTTCATCTAAGTGCCGAGGAATCGTACATCGGCCGATGGGACGCCGATAACGGAATTTTTCCGGATGTCGACCTAGATGCCTATGACCCTGACGCAAAGGTCTCCCGGCGCCATGCCCGGATCACTTACCGGGGGAACATCCATATGATCGAGGATCTCGGCTCGACGAATGGGACATTTCTCAATCGCGGCCGACGGCTTCTGCCGGGAAGTCCTCAAGTACTGAGCGAGGGTGATGAGATAATTGTGGGAAAAACATTTTTGCGGTTTCATTTGGTCCAATAGGTGAGGCTGGATAACTAGATTGGAAGCAGAAAAGTCAAAGACTTGCACCGAATGCGGTTCATCCGTCGTCGAAGCGGAGGCATTTTGCCCCTACTGTGGAATTCGCCTTGAATCCCCGACCGCCGAAGACGCTTCGTCCGATGAATCGCTCGACAGCACTGTAATGATGTCAGCGGCGGATTCCGCGGCACTGGCTGGGGCGGTGGGGGCACAGGCGACGCCGCCGAAAGAGAGCGATGCTCCGCCTGCTCAGGGCGAGGACGTGACACCTCAGGACACAGGCGAGACCGAGACTGCGGCGGGGCCGACACATGGTGGGCCGTTGGCGGCCGACGACGTGCCCGTCCCCTCACTTTTGACCGATTTCGGCAAAACGGGAAACAACATTACGCCTTCGTCGACGTCTGAGTACTCGTCCCGGGAGTTGAGCCCGGGCCCCGTCGCAGATCTGTCGGTGGGGGAGTTTGATCAAACGCTCCTCGCATCCCCACTTGCTTCCGGCACACCCGCCGCCGATGTCCCGGAACCCGGCCCGGCAGAAGCAGCCGAGCCGCAAGCCACCCAACCGGAAGGGAGCATGATCGAGGCAGCCGAACCTCAGCCCGCTGCGCCGTCCGCTATCGATGAGATTCCGATCCAGGATCAACCCATCGAAGTACCGCCGCCGTCCTCGATCAGCAGCGATGTCCCTGAAATCGAGAGTATCGCCGACGATGGTCCCGCGATCAGTGAACCTGAGGTTGAGGCGGCGATCATCGCGAAACCAGAAGACGATCTAAGCGCCTACGACAGCTATGAGTCGCGATCGCTGTTTGACTCGGTCCGCATTATGGAACCCGGAACGAGTGATAAGGCCGACGATGTTGCAACTCAGATGCACCCCGAGATCCGGCGTGCGAATGATCCCCCTGTGGATGCCGCCGAGATTGCGGTCCCGGCCGATGTCAATCCAGAAAACGCTCTCTCTTCCGGCTCTCATAACATCGGCATCGGCGAAACCGACGGCAAGCGGAGTTCCAAGCTAAAACCTCTTAGCGAAGGTACCGTGCTCAACGGCCGTTACGAGATCATCCGGAAGATCGGCGGCGGAGGAATGGGGGCCGTTTATCTGGCGAGCGACAACAATCTTGGCGGCGTCTTGCGCGCGGTCAAGGAAATGGTCCAGACACACATCGAAGAAGAACAGCAGGAAAAGGCGATCAACGACTTCAAGCGCGAATCGATGATCCTCTCCTCTCTCGATCACGTCTCGATTCCGACGATATACGATTATTTCTATGACGACACGGAGAGTCGCTTCTATTTAGTAATGAAGTACATCTCCGGCGGCGATCTCTCATCAAGGCTGCGATCAGCCTCAGAAGGACGGGTCGACGAACGCACGGTTTGTGAGTGGGCACTGCAGATAACCGATGTTCTCGATTACCTGCACAACCAGCCGTCGACGATCGTTTACCGCGACCTCAAACCGTCAAATATAATGATCGACGGGAATTCCGGGCGGGCGATGCTTATCGATTTTGGGATCGCTCGTTCCATAAGCCAGAAGGAAGAAAAGGGCGTGACCGCAGTCGGGACAATGGGATATGCGCCGCCCGAACTCTTTAGCGGAAACGTCGAACCGCGGTCGGACATTTACAGCCTCGGCTCGACAATGTTCCACCTTCTGACCGGAGCGGATCCCCAGAGCAACCCTTTGCTCATTTTCGATTTTCAAAAGAATCCCCGGCCGCGGCAGATCAATCCGCAACTCTCCGATCAGATCGAACGGATAATCATGAAGGCCGTCGAATATAACGGAGATCAGCGCTTTTCATCCGCGGCGGACATGCGCGGCGTTCTGGAAGATCATCTGCTGAAATTAAAGGCAGGCATCGTGACCTATGGCGTCGGCGAGGTCCCCACATCTGTCAGCCTGGCGAACCAAAGCGTGTTTTGCGGTTTTTGTGGACAGGGGATCGTCGCGACAGATATGTTTTGCGCTTTTTGCGGGGCCAAACAGCCGATCGCCCAGCAGGGAGTTCACGCGGAAATATACGCGCGGCCCGGGATGACCGCGAAACTGGTGGTCGAGGGAACGAGCGAGTTGACAGCCCCCGCATTTTCCCTTCAAAAGGACGACAATTTGTTGGGGCGGCGCGACCCGATGTCGAATATCTTTCCGGAGATCGACCTGTCGAAGTACGATCCGCAGACCAAGATCTCGAGGCGGCACGCAAGGATTTGGCGCGACGGAAGCAATTTTCTTCTGGAGGACCTCGGTTCCTCGAACGGTACCATGCTGACCCGCGCTACCGCCGAATCGTTTCGGCTGATGCCAAACCAGCCGCAGATGCTGGCCGCGGGCGACCGGATCCGGTTGGGCGATGCAACCTTGCACTTCATCATTGGATAGATCTGTTTCTATGAGTTCAAAGGTTGATGCGAGGGTTACAAGGGCCGAGCGTGATCCACAAGCCGTCAGTAACTTTGATGCCGAACGCGTTGCGGCACCGTTCTTTTTGCGTTGCGGCGCCCTTTTGATCGACTACATTCTTGTTCTTATCGCACCAGTCTCGATGATGCTGCTCGGGCGTTATTTTGGAACTGATGCTGCCCGGCTTGTGGCCGGAAGTTTGAACGATACCGGCTGGCTGATCGCCGTACTTGTCGGCTCCGCAAATTTTGTATTGCTCCCCGTCTTTAGCGGCAGGTCCATCGGCAAGATGGTAACCGGGCTCAGGATCGTTAGCCGAGACGGACGCCAGGCAAAGCCCTTCAGATTGCTGCTTCGCCAATCGCTTGGCTATCTTGTCACCGCCCTAACCCTTGGGGCCGGCTTCCTTTTTTCGGCGTTGAACCGATCGGGACGGACGTTGCACGATATCTTGTTTGGAACAGTTGTCATCTACGCGGACCGAAGACTCAAATAGCATCAATATGCCCCAATTGATCTTTAAGAACGCTGATCAGATCGCTGAGGTTATCCCCTTGACCCGGCTGCGTACAACCATCGGACGTTCGGCCAGAAGCGACGTGTGTATTCCTGACGCGTTTGCCTCGCGGCTCCATGCTGAGGTCCGAAAGGAAGGAGATAGCTACTGGCTCCAGGACCTCGGCTCGGCTAACGGCACGCGATACAACGGCTCGCCGGTAAGGGCCTCAACACCTATTTCCTCCGGCGGCGAGATCCAGATCGGCGAGACGTCGATCATCTTTGATGACGAGAAGCCTGCGAGTCTCTCTTCGTCCATGCTGATCGCTGACGGCACTGATGCCCTTGATCCGTCAAAGACCATCTCTTTCCAACATCGCCGGATACCAACGACCGAGCTTTTGAAGGGGCAGTTTTCCTCGCGCAATGAACTGCTCGGGCTCATCAGCCAGGTTGGCGTCGCTTTGCTTTCCGCCAGCGGCCTCGATGAAACACTGAATCAGGTAGCCTCGCTTGTGTTTGAAGCGGTGCCCGCCGAGCGCTGCGTTATCATGCTTCGCGACGACGCCGACGGGACAATGAAGATCAAGGTCGCCCGTATCCGCGGGAAGGAAGAGATCATTGAAGAGGTCCGTATCAGCCGGACCGTAATGGACGAGGTCCTGAAAAACGGCAAATCCGTCCTGACCGCCGATGCCCAGCATGACCCGAGATTCGCGAGCCAAACGATGGCGTTGTCGGGAATTCGCTCTGTGCTGGCCGTCCCCTTGAGTGTCGATGAGCGAAACATCTTCGGCCTGATCTATGCCGATTCGCCGACCTACGAGGCCACATTTACCGAAGAACACCTGAACATATTGACGACACTGGCTTCAGTCGCGTCGATCCGCGTTGAGAATGCAACGCTGCTCGAGGAGCGGCTGGAACGAGAGCGAATGGAACGGGAGCTCGAACTCGCCACCGAGATCCAGCAGCGATTCCAGCCTGCCGGCCCTCCGGAATTGAGCGGATACGAGTTTCAAGGGATCTCATTTTCTTGTTACGAGATCGGCGGCGACTATTACGATTTCATCGAGCGTCCCGACGGACGAATGCTGATCGCGCTCGGCGACGTTTCGGGGAAGGGAACGGCCGCCGCGCTCCTGATGTCGAGCCTTCACGCCGCCATCCACGCGCAGGTTTCAGCCGGAAGTTCACTTGAACAAACGGTAAGCTCGGTCAATCGGTACCTTGCCGACAATACACCTGCAAACCGTTTCGTCACACTGTTTGCGGCCGAGCTCGATCCCTCGACCGGAAGGCTGAAATATATCAATGCGGGACACAACCCTCCGCTGGTCGGCCGCCGGGGCGGTTCGATCGAACAGCTTTCGTCCGGCGGATTTCCGCTCGGAATAATTCCGACCGCTGAGTATGAATTGGGCGAACTCGCCCTCGGTCCGGGCGAATCGCTGCTCGTTTATTCTGACGGCGTGTCCGAGGCGAACAACATTGCCGGCGACGAATTCGGGCTCGACCGGCTCGCGGGTGTCATTCAGGCGAATCTGGACTCTTCAGCCTCAGGGCTGCGGGATAAGGTCGAATCTGCGCTCTCAGCCTTCACCCAAACCGCGCCGGCAAATGACGATATCACTCTCGTTATTGTGAAAAGGGTGTAACTTCCAGGACAAGGTGCGTTCGCGTTCAGCGGGCGACGCCGCTCTATATGCGGAGCTGTCTGCCGTAGCCATCGGATCTTAACGGGCCATTCAATTATTCGCGACCTGTGAATGGAGCCATGCCTTGGCCGTTCGCCACTGGCGGTTGATGGTCGGAACGCTGACGCCCAATACTTCGGCGGTTTCCTCGATAGACAAGCCCCCAAAATATCTAAGCTCGACGATCCGGGCCTTCTGCTCGTCAAATTTCGCAAGGTTCTCGAGTGCGTCGTCCAACGCGATCAGGTCCGCCGATCTCTCTTGCGACACGACCAGGATCTCTTCTTCAAGAGGCAGCTTCTCCGCCTCGCCGCCGCGTTTTCCAGCTGAATGCTTTCGGGCATGGTCCATCAGGATCCGACGCATCACCTGTGCTGCGATCCCAAAAAAATGCGCACGGTTCTGCCAGTGGACGTGCTTTTGATCGATCAGCTTCATATACGCTTCGTGAACAAGCGCCGTCGGCTGAAGCGTGTGATCGGCACGCTCGCGGCGAAGATAGCTCCCAGCCAGCCGGCGAAGTTCATCGTAAATGTGAGGCAAGATCTGATTGACGATGTCCCTATTGCCGCCGGTCAACTCGATCAGCATCCGGGTGATCTCGCTTGGGGATTGTTCACTCATTTTCTTGTTATCGCTCTCGCAGATTATAGAGAAAAGCATCTGAGTCGCGCAATCCGATCGTTCGCTGTACCTGCATTAGCGGGCTTTCCATTGAGTTTGCAAGGTCTCCGCAAAGGCCTTGGCCGCCTAAAGCCATAAGCCCGACGTACGAATTTCCAAAACTGATATCTTTCCGTGAACTTCCACGCGTTAACAGTTCGAAGGCGTAGAAAGCCAACCATCCTAATAATTTTCGGAGAGCTATAATGAAACAATTTCTAATCGGAGTTTCTATCCTCGCAATCACCACGGCGTGCGCCGGTGCGGCTCTTGCTGATGTAAAGGTGAGGTCAAAGCAAGCGATCAGCGGTCAAAGTTACGAAAGTACGACCTATATAAAAGGAAAGCGTCAGCGAAACGAGTCGTTCGGTGGAATGGTAAATATCACCCAGTGCGATCTGAAGCGCGGTGTCCAGGTCAATCCGAACTCGAAAACATATATGGTGACGCCGTTTGCCTCATCGAACCAGACCACGTCTTCATCCGCCGGACCGTCGGCCGACAATAACGGCGTGTTTCAAACCGGCGGCCGGGTAACCACCACGGTCACAACCAAAGATACCGGCGAGCGAAAGCAGATGTTCGGCTACACCGCCCGCCATCTCGTCATCACGATGGAAACCGTCTCATCGCCAGATGCGTGCTCAAAGTCGAACATGAAGATGGTAACTGACGGTTGGTATATCGACGCCGCATTCGCTCTCGACTGCGGCAACGCGATGGGCGGATATGCCGCGAACTACGGTCGTAACGGCGGCTGCAGGGACACGTACAACGTCAAAACGATCGGCACCGCAAAACGCGGCTTTCCGGTCTTCGAAAAAACCACGATGTTCGATGAAAGCGGCAAGGAAACTACCACCATGCTCAACGAGGTCGTCGAGTTCTCGCAGGCAACCCTTGACGCAGGCCTCTTCGATATTCCCGCGGGCTTCACGGAAGTATCGGACGCGTCGCAGATGTATGCGGTCTCGAGCACGAATAGAGCAGCGAGCATCGCATCGTCCGACGCGACGGAAACTCCGGTGAGATCTTCGCAAAGCGGCCTCGCCTCTGCGGTCAACGCGGCGTCGAGATCTCAGGCAGTTTCTCAACCCATCGGGCCTAAGAAAGAAGGAGTGATCCGGATTGGCGTTGCCGGCGTTAAGACCGGGCCGGTCGGCGAGGGGATCACCGCATCCGATCTTGCTTTGGCGATCAGGAATTCGCTGATCCAGTATTTAAACGTTCCAAACATCGAAGTCGTCTCGATCGACGCAAAACTCACATCGGCGATCGACTCGGAAGCACTTATGAAAGAATGTGATTTCGTTGCGTACCTGACCGCCTCACACAAGAAAGGCGGAGGCGGATTTGGAATGTTCAAATCGCTTGCTCCCGTACTCGGCAGCATCGTCCCCGTGGCTGGCGCCGCCGGGACGGGCGGATATATCGCGGGCCAGGTGGCCGTAACGGCGGCAACGGTATCCACGCAGGTGAAGAAAAAGGACGAGATCAGCCTTGATGTCCGACTCAACAAACCCGGCGGTGCCACGGTATATGAAAAGGCCGTGAAAGCAAAGGCAAAAGGAAACGGCGACGACATCATCTCTCAACTCGTCGAGCAGGCTGCGCAGGGAATTGTCGACTCGGTAAAAGCACGATGAACCGGTGGGCTCGATCTTTGTCTGCCAACACGAATATTTCAAGCTTCGTAACAGCCCTAACGTGACTGGCGAAGCTTCACAACTGCAAACATTAGCTACTACAAAATGGAAATGGCGGCCGATTGACCGTGTATTCAATCATCCGTCATTCCGTACTCGCGGCGATTTTCATCGCCAGGTCTTTTGATAAGGTTCAAAACGACAAGGGGACGCTCGGAAGGCGGGAGAGGGCAGCGAAGGCTGTCCTCTTTTTCATTTCGCCGGCCATTCGATCGCCTTCAGTCCGCTTTTTTTGAGAAGCGGAAGATATCTATCGTCACCGCGGATCGGATCCAGTTTCGGCTCGGTCGCCAGCCAAAGTATCCACGCGCTTTTCTCATCAACCGCTTCTTCGAGACTCTCGAACGCGGCGTCCACATTGCCGCATGCGACCTGACACAGTGCTATAAAATATGGCGGAACATATGTTTGCTTTGCCTGATCTTCAAGCATATCAACCAATCCTTCCGCCTCATTCGCCAGCCCGTTCACCGCAAGCGCAAATGCGAGCACGTAAACCGGCAGGTAAGAATCGGGCGCGATTTCCGCCGCCCGCCTTGCGGCCTCCAGTGCCCGCTGGTTCTGGCCCAGTTCGAGCAGGTTGTTGGCCATTTGAAGATGGCTTTGCATAAACTCGGGACTCAGTTCGTAGATCTCTTCGGCCTTTTCGAGCCCTGCGCGAAAGTTTCGCGTCTGGTAGAAGTGCCAGGCGGATAGGACTTTCGGCCGCAATGAAAGCGGGTCGAGTCGTTCAGCCTTAACGATCTCCCGCGTGGCCTCCTTGAACCGGCCGGTACCGAGCAGCAGTGACGAAAGCCATTCGTGTCCGAGCGCGTAATTCGGATTCATTTCGATAGACTTGCGATAATTCTCCTCGGCTTTTTGCCGCATCTGCATATTCGAATAATAGAGCCCGAGTGCGGCGTAGCCTTCGGCGAGCGTTCCATCGATCTCGAGCGCCTTTGTCGCCGATTCCAAAACCTTCGGATAACTTATCGACGGAGGGAAGAACCCGTAAATGCCGGCCCAGGTGTAATAATCGGCTATCCCCACGTAGGCAAGGGCGTAATTGGGATCAAGTTCGACGGCCTTTTGGAAAGCGGCTATCGATTTCGGGAACGATTCGGGCGTGAACTGGTTCCAGAAATAACGCCCCTGGAGATACGCATCGTGGGCATCCGCCACATCCGTTCCCCTTTTTGCAAGGATCTGCCGCTCCTCGCCGGTCAGTTGCGGCACAAGCTGTTCCGTTACACGCTGCGAGATCGAATCTTCCAATTCAAGGATGCCAGACAGCTTTTCGGAGAAACTCGCCGACCACAGCGTTGAGGATTGCTTCACGGAAAGTAGCTGCGCGGTAACCCTGACCCGGTCACCGATGTGCCGTATGATCCCGTCGACCACATACTCGACCTTTAACTCGCGCGCCGCCTTGAAAGGATCGGCCATGCCCTCGGAGAAGGGAAGTACCGAACTTGTCGGCCGCACCAGAAACCGGCGAAGATTCGAGAGTCGCATCGTAACCGCGTCCGCAATGCCGAGGCTGAGGTATTCTTCGATGCATTCCGCGCTCGTTTCATGAGGTCCAACACTTCGAAACGGCAGGACGGCGATCGACGGTTGGCTCTCCGCGATCGCCGCGCGGCCTTCGGCGGCCAGCGGATTGTTCGTGTCCTCAAGCAGCCGACGATACCGTGGATCGCTGCGGATAGCGTCCAGCTTCGGTTCGACACCGAACCACACCATCCACTCGTTACGTTCCTCTATCGCTCGTTCAAACCATTCAAACGCCCGATCATACTCGCCCGCTGCGACGTGCGTCATCGCCATAAAATACGGCTTCATATGATGCTCGCGTTCAGTTTGTTCGAGTTTTTTCAGTATGCGCAGGACCGCCTCTTGATCGTTTTGACGTGCACGGGCAAACGCGAGCATATACCGCGGCATACCCGACCTGCCCCACGCCTCGGCAGAGCCGCGGAGTGTCAATACCGCTTCATCAAGCGCTCCGGTCTCGATAAGAGCGTTCCCCAGATGCAGGCGGCCCTGAGCAAAATCGTCCTGCATCGCATTCCCCTTCCGGGCGGCGGCGATCGCTTCCGGGAATCTTCTTGCCTGATAAAGCGTCCACGACGTCATCAGGATCGCCCGCGGAGAAACCGGGTCCAGTTCTTCGGCCCGTTTTATGGCCGCGACCGCCTCGTCAAATCTGCCCTGCGACGATAGAAAATTTGAATAGCACTCGTGGGCGAATGCATGATTGGGGTTCAAGTCCAGCGCCTGTTTAACCATCTCCTCGGCGGCCGGCCAGTTCCAGTCGTAAAAAAGTACGGTAAACGCCAGCACTGCATAGGCCTCGCCCAACGTGTCGTCGATCTCCAACGCTCGATGTAGTGCGGCCTGTGCGTTTGAAAATCCTTCCCGGCTGGGAATCTCGCCGAAGATCGCCGACCAGACGTAATAATCTGCAAGGCCGATGTACGGCAAAGGATAATCGGGATCGATCTCGACCGCTTCCTGAAAGGCCTCGACGGCCTTGAGCAGATAGCTATCGGTGAACTTGCTCCAGAAATAGCGCCCTCGAAGATAAGCCTTGTATGCGTCCGGTTTGTTTGTTCCCCGCCGTTCCAGGCGTTTACATTCATCACCCGTCAGTTCCGGGAGCACCGCTTTGGCAACAAGGCCCGACAAGCGGTCCTCAAGTTCCAAAACATCGCGAACGTCTTCGTCAAAGACTTGTGCCCATCTGGAGGCATTCGCCGCGACATCGAGCAATTGGATGGAAACGCGCAGACGGTCGGCGACGCGCCTCACGCTCCCGTCAAGGACATGATCGACACCCAGCCTCCGGCCCGCCTCGAGTGGATCGGCTTCGGCAAACGGCAGCACGGAACTCGTCGGGCGCACGACGATCCGCCTGACGCCGCTAAGTCGCGTAACCAGTGCGTCCGCCAACCCGACGCCGAAAAAGGAATCGCCTGTGTCCGAGGGTTTCTGTCCCTCGATGATCCTGAACGGGAGTATCGCAAGCGAGGTTTTGGCGGACGGCCGGACATCCGCGATGCCCGAATCAATGAACGCCTCGGCCTCGACCGGACGTCCTTCGAGATAGTTTGTGATGTCGTCGGCCAGATCCGTGACCGTTCGATATCTTTCGGCGGGATCCTTGCGCAATGCCTTCAGGACCACCCTGTCAAGAGGGCCGCGAAGTTCGTTGCGGAGCGATTCGCGCGAGGAATTCCGGGAGTGAAATATCGTCTCTTGAGTCTCCGAATTCTCAGCGTACATTGGCAGAATGGTCGAGTCACGTGAAAGGCTGCCGCTTGGTGTCGTCGGGTTCGCATTCCGGACCGCTCGGGCCAGGTCGTCGGGGACGTTTCGCTTGAACTCATAAGGGCGGTGGCCGGTCAACAGCTCGTAAAGGATCACCCCGAGAGAATAAACATCACTCGGAGCTCCGACATTCCCTCCACGGACCTGCTCGGGCGAAGCATACTCGGGAGTCATCACGCGAAGCTGCGTTGCCGTCGGCTCGCCGTCTGTTTCCATCAGGTCGGGATCAAGTACCTTCGCTATGCCGAAATCAAGCAGCTTCGGCTTGCCTTCTTCGTTAACGAGGATGTTCGAAGGTTTCAGATCGCGGTGAATTATCGTCAGCTCATGGGCCGCCGCAACCGCCCGGCAAATGCTGCGAAACAAGGCCAGCCTCTGGCGAATATTCAGTCGATTGTCGTCGCAATACTCATACAGCGGCTTTCCGACGATGAACTCCATCACAAAGTACGGTAGGCCGTCCTCGGTCGACCCTCCGCCGAGAAAGTATCCGATATTCGGATGATTCAATGCCGCCGTGATCTGACGCTCGCGGCGGAACCGCTTGAGGATCTGATCGGTATCCATCCCGCGCTTGATCAGCTTTATCGCAACCGTCTGGGCAAACTCGCCGTCTACCCGCTCCGCACGATACACAACGCCCATGCCGCCGCGCCCGACCTCTTCCGCAAGCCGGTACGCCCCGACCCTGCGGCCGATCATCGGGTTCTCAAGATCGGGCTCAGATTGGTCCATCAGATCATTACGGAAACTACCGATTGACCATTCTGACTTAGTTGAATTAGGCGGTCAACTATTTGAAGATAGGCCGCAAGAGCAACAATGCCACGGCCCATGGCAGCGTCTCAGATCTGAAATCGTGAATCTCGGATGCGTCCACAGATCGACTCGATTAACCTGTTGTCCCAGCGAATCATCGGGCATTAGGATGAAGCTTACTCAGAAGACTGACAAACGCAGGTTCTTTTTTCAGATTGGCCAGCCGCGGGTCGGCCCCGGTAAAGTTGAACGAATGCCCGCCGGCGGCCTCGGAGCGTTCCAGCCATTCGATCGCGTGGGCAGTGTCGCCGACGGCGTTGTACGCAAGAGCGATCTCGTAACCGAACCCGAACGAATTGCCTCTTACCGCCGTGTCGGCCAGCGCTTCGTTAAGCTTATCGATCGCCGCCTGTTTGTTGGCGTCGATCGCCTCGACCTGGGCCACTATCACCTTCCAGCCCGATTCTTCCGGCGAGCCGCCCGCATATTCCATTTCCTTAGCCAGGGCGGCCGCCGCCTCGGCCTTATTGCCAAGGGCCGTGAACGACCAGCGCTTCACCTTATATGCCGGAACTGAGCGTTCGTCGAGAGCAATTGCAGCGTCGCTTTCGGCGATCGCTTTCTCGAAATTGCCGATGTGAAAATGGACGACGCCGGCGGCGGAACGTATCGCCGCCGCGTTCGGGTCAAGCCGCTTTGCTATCTCGATCTCGGTCTCGGCCGCAACATTCTCGCCTTTTGCGGTAAGGGTCAAGGCGAACCAATGATGGGCCGGTGCATACGATGGATTCACCTGTATAGCCCGGCGAAATTCCAGCTCAGAACCCGCTCGGTCGCGGTCGTGAAAGAATTTGATGTAGGCGAGTGTCGCATGGGCCTCGGCTAGGTTCGGATCGATATCAAGCGCCCGCGTCACGTTTGTCTTTGCCTGAGCGTAGGCACCCTCCGGAGGTGCCACCGAGTAAAGATTCAGCAAGGCCAGCGTGTCCGCCAGGCCTACATACGCGAGCGCGAAATTGGGGTCCTCGTCCAACGCAAGCGAAAACGTTGAGGCGGCCGCGGTAAGGCCGGCTGCCGAGCGGTTGGTCATCTCAGACCGCCCGCGGAGATATAGATCGTAAGCTGCCGCATTGTCGGTGTAGCTTCGCTCGACCTGTTGGCGTTCGATGGGCAGCGGATCGATCCCAAGCGATGTCCACACCTTCTCGGCAAGCTTCGTCTGCAGGCCAAAAAGATTTCCGTCGGCGGCCGAAAATCTTTCATTGAATAGAGTGTTGCCGCTGCGGGCGTCCACAAGCTCGGTATTGAGCGTCGTTCCATTCGCCGTACGATCTATCGTGCCCCGCAGAACGTAAATTATTCCAAGCCGTTCGTCCAGGTTGCCGTGACCGCCGCCGGCAAGCGAACGTCCCGTGTTTGCCGAAATGACCTGCAGGCTTTTAATGTTGCCGAGCTTATTCGTCAGAGCGTCAGCCAGCCCAATGCCGATCGAGCGGTTCTCCTTGTCGGAACTGGTGAACGGCAGTACAACGATGCTCGATGCCTGAACGAGCGCCGGAGCGGCCTCGGGGCTATTTGCCCTCCAATACCGGTTTAGGCCGAAACCCGCCGCCCCGACCAGAAGGATGGCCGCGATCGCGATCAAGGCATAGGCAGTGAGAGAAGATCGTCGTTTCGGATCTTGCCTGTCGGGCTCGCTCGTAATGTCGGCATCGCCGATAACAAGCGTCGTGAGATCATGCAGATCCTTCGGGCCCCTTCGCCCCGGCGGCATGGTGATCGTCGGTGCCGAAAAGCTGTTAAAGAACGGACGATAGCCGGTGTTCTCCAGAATCTCGTCAAATCGCGGGTCGCTTCGGATAAGATCGAACACGGGTTCGACGCCCATCCAATTCAGCCACGCGTCCTTCAATTCAGCCGCCGTTTGTAAACGCTCGATCGCTTTGTCGGGTTCGTTTAGATAGCAATAGCTCAACGCAAGCTGGTAAGGCGAAATGAAGCGTTCCGCGGATAGATTTTCGAGGTCCCGCAGTCTTGCATTGGCAATTTCATGCTGCCCGTCGGCAGCGTAGCATTCGGCATCCGCCAGCAGCGAAAAGACACTATCGCCCATCAACTCCCTGGCACGGGCGCTCTCCCTGAGCGCGGCACTGGTTTCACCCCGAATACGCTGGACCTTGCTCAGGCCGTAGTAGCCAAAGTTATAGGAAGGGAAATCGGCGATCACCTTGCGATAGGCGTTCACCGCATCGTCATAACGTCGGGCAAAATAAAGTCCCCAGGCAATATTGTGGTGATTGAACGGCGTCAGCGGATCGACCTCGACACTTCGTTGTGCGTATTGCAGGCCCTCGGCGAATCGCCCTTCCGTGTACATTACGATCGAATACCAAACGTACGCGTTCGCGTTACTCGGATTCAGTTCGATGGCCCGCATCAGGTGATGCTCCGCCCGCGACCATTCATAGTTGCCGGCGTGAAGCGAAAACCCAAGGCTGGCGTGAGCTTCGGACAGGTTCGGGTCCAACTCGACCGCCTTCCTCGCCGCTTCGATCGATGGCAAAAAGCACTCCTGCGGCGAAAGTACGCCCATTATCCCGAGCCAATTGTAATAGTCCGCAATCCCGGCGTAAGCATGCGCGTAGTTCGGATCCGCGGAAATGGCACTGTGAAAATTGACGAAGGCCTTTGCGAAGCTTTCCTCGGTAAATGCATTGAAATAGTATCGCCCCCGCAAATAATGCTCGAACGCCTCCGGATTCTCGGTCCCGCGTTTTACAAATTCATCACGCTCATTCGCCGTTAGCTGCGGCAGCAGGACCTCGATCACCTTGTTTGAAAGCTTGTCCTCGAGCGAAAATACATCCGACAATTCCTCGTCGATGGACGTCGCCCATATCGCGGAATTCTCGGCGACGTCCAGCAGTTGGACCGTTACCCGGATGCGGTCATTAGCCTTTTTTACCGTTCCGTTCAGGATGTAATCTACATTGAGATCACGTCCCGCGCGGACGGGGTCGGTCACGCTGTCGCCGAAAGCCGATATCGAACTCGTTGGGCGAACCACAAATCGTTTTACTTTGCTCAGCCTTGTGATAAGAGCGTCGGCAAGCCCGATCCCAAGAAATCTATCGTCCGAATCCTCATTCGAAACCAGATTCACGAAACTGAATGGGAGAACGGCAAGCGCCTTGCTGTTCGCGTGCGTCCGCGAAAGTGGATCGTACGCCGCCGCGGCCCGCGACGAGTATTTCGGCGCGTTGACCTTGCTCCCCGTCAGGTACCTGGAGATGTCCTTTGAGAACTCGGACACCGACGAGTATCTTGCCTCCTGGTCCTTGCTCAACGCCTTCATTACAATGTTGTCCAGATCGCCGGCCAGCGCGGCAGCGAGATCGGCGAGCTTTACTTTTCTGGCCTCAAGGAAATCAAGACCGGTGTTCCTGTATTGCGGAAGCAATGTCTCGCCGTCCTCGATCATCGTACTCGGCAGCTTCGGCATCGTGCTGCAGATCACCTGCGACACCTCATGCAGCGCCCGGCCCGCAAAGTTGTATGGCCGGTGGCCGGTCACGAGTTCATATAAAAGTACGCCAAGTGAATAGATATCGCTGGACGGAGTTACGTCCCGGCCTTCCACCTGTTCCGGGCTCGCATAATCCGGCGTCATCATACGAAGCATCGAAGCGGTCGGGTTTAGCGATTCGTGGATCAGATTCGGGTCAAGGATCTTGGCAATGCCGAAATCGAGAAGTTTTGGCGAGCCGTTCTTGTTGATCAGAATATTGCTCGGTTTGATATCGCGATGGACGATCTGCCTTGAATGAGCATAATCTATCGCCGAACACACCTTTTGAAAGATCTTCAGCCTTTCGCGCAGGTCGAGGCGATTGGCGTCGCAGTATGCATGAAGCGTCTGTCCTTCAACAAACTCCATCACAAAGTACGGAACACCTTCCGTGGTCGTTCCACCGTCAAGAAGACGGGCGATGAAGGGATGCTCGAATGATGCAAGTATCTGCCGCTCGTGGCGAAAGCGGCGAATGATAAAATCGGAATCCATCCCGCGCTTTATCAGTTTGATCGCCACCCGCTGAACAAACTCGCCGTCTGCCCGGTCAGCCAGGTAAACCGCACCCATGCCGCCGCGTCCGATCTCGCCCGTGAGGCGGAACGCTCCGATCGTGCGCCCGAGGTAGGAGTCTCTTTCGTCGGTGTCGATCGATCTGTTGACGGACTCTGAGAACTCCTTTTTCGCGTCCGTGTTCATGAATCGGCTGTCCGTCCAGACCGGCGACTCGATAAACCCCTCGGCCGATTCATCCGACGCAAGCAGGCGTTCTACCTCGCGGCGCAACTCATCGTCCGGGCCGCACTCGGCCTTCAGGAATGACTTTTGCTCAGTTCTGGGAAGATCTGCGGCGGCTTGAAAAACGGCTTCGATCTTTTGCCAGCGTTCCGGGGACATCTTGCTAATCTTACAACGGATATCGACGCTTTCGCCATTGCGCCGCCTTGCGCGGGAACATTCCGGATAAAGAACGACGGTCCCGCTCTTCGCGTGCTTCGCAAGCTTCCGTAAAACCCACGTTACTATCCCGCGCGCAGTCCGTGCATCAGTGTTAAATCTTGTTGACCGGCCCCGGCTTCCTCAAGTATAATTACAACGTGGGCCGCCCCTCGGCCCGCCCCACATGCCGTCCCTGCCGTCTAAAATAAGTCTCGTTTATTTCGTTATTTTTACCTTGCTGCTTGTCGGCCTGGTGCCGCTTGTCCTGACAGGCTGGTCACTTTCGGACAGGAGCGCCAGCGAACTCCGCGCGGTCGAGAACCGGTATCAGATCCAGTTAGTACAGGAAAAGGCCCGCCAGATCGAGATGTTCGGACAGCGTTACGGCGATCTTGTCCGCAGCCTGTCCGACGCTTTGGAGCTATCGAACGACATCGCCATCCTTTCATCGCCGCAGACCGAACAAAAATTGGGACAGACACTGCAGGAAGATCCAAATCTTCTTGCCCTCTATCTGAAACCTTCGGGGGCCGAGCCCCTGTCACTTTATCGGCCTGGTTCCATCGCAAAGGCCGAACTCGAAACTATCGCCGCGGACGCACTCAACGAATCCGGCACCGACTCCCTCTTCATCGGCCAACCCGGCCGTTCCGCTTCCAGTGGCGAATCGGTCATTGCCATGGTCTCGCAGGTGAATGTCGACAATCGTTCAATTGCTTCGGTCGTCGCCGTGGTTTCGCTCCGCGAGATCTCTCGCAGTATCGTTGGTGCACACACGCGGCCAGAAGAGGAACTGTGGTCCTCGGGCCTGCCGATCGTTTTCGTTGTCAACCAGGCGGGGAAGGCGATCTTCCACCCGGACCCGGCCCTCGTTGATTCGCAGAAGGCCCTCACCGGCCTGAAGATAGTTGATGAATGGCAGCGATCCAATCGTCAGATCCAGTCGGGACTCGTCCCTTTCACCGCGGAGTTCGCGGGGAATTCCCACGATATGATCGGGGCCTATTCGACCGTTCGGCTCGGCCCCCGTTCGACTTTTGGCGTGATCACGATGCAGGACGAACGCAGGGCCCTTGCCTCGGTTTCCGAGATGCGGTCGCAAACGTGGATGATCAGCCTGGCATTCGCATTCTTCGCGCTTTTGGTCGGCTTGATCGCGGCGCGGCTCTTGACATCTCCGCTTTTGAAGCTTTCCGCCGCGGCCGAGCAGATCGCGGCGGGCGACCTCTCTACGCGGGTCGATACGGGCAACGTGACCGAGATCGGCACTCTTGCTCGTTCGTTCAACGTCATGAGCGACAACCTCGAAGAGCATATCGCCAAGCTCGCAAAAGCGGCCACTGAGAATCGTGAGCTTTTCGTTGGAACGGTCAAGGCCCTGGCGGCGGCGATCGACGGCAAAGATAAATACACTCGCGGCCACTCCGAACGCGTGGCCCGCATATCGGTCGGGATCGGCAAGGAACTAGGGCTTGAAGCGGAAGAGCTTGAAACGCTCCGGATCAGCGCATTGCTTCACGACGTAGGCAAGATCGCCATCGATGACGCGATCCTGAAAAAACCCGCGGCCCTTACCGATGCCGAGTTCGAAGTGATGAAGACGCACCCTCAGCAGGGTTTCAAGATCATGTCTCAGATCCCGGCGATGAAGGAATTCCTTCCCGGAATGTATATGCACCACGAGATGGTGAATGGCAAGGGCTACCCGCAAGGCCTTACCGACGCTGAGATTCCGCTTCAGGCGAAGATCGTTTCGGTTGCCGACACGTTCGATGCAATGACCATCGATCGGCCGTACCAGAAGGGAATGCTTCTGCCGGACGCACTCGAAAGGATCAAAAGTTTCGTTGGCACTCGCTACGACTCCAGCGTCGTCGAGGCCCTCATTCGCGGCTGCGATGCCGGCGAGATCGGAAAAGGTCTCGTGAAATTCCTCAATGAAAACAAAAACAACACCAACCTGGTGAATAACCGCGAGGCGTCGCGGAAAATTCCGCCGCGTCCAGTTGCGGCGCCACCTGTTCTGGCCGAGGTCATATCGCTCCCCGATGCCCCGGCCTTGCCGCCGCCACCGGTCGAAGCCGCTGACGAGCAGATCCTCAACATAGTCTAGTTTGTACCAAAATGGCCCTTCAACTTCATGATGAGATCTGGCAGGTAGAGGTCGGCGGGCAGATCTATGAGGCCTCGCTGACAGAGCTGCCCGAATGGATCGGTGAGGGATCGCTCCAGCCCGCCGATAAGGTCCGAAAAGGAAACCTGCGATGGATCGAAGCCCGCAAGGTGCCGTCACTTATCCCGTTTTTCAATGCTCGGGAAAAAGGCGAACCAATGCCGGTGATTCAAAGTGTCACTGACGCTTCGGCTCAGTCGGGGCCGGAGGTGGTCGAGGCGGCGCCGTCATTGGCCGCACCCGAGCCTCCTGCCGAACCGCCGATCGAAACTCCCCTTGCACCGGTCACCGTGGCGCAGCAGCCGGACCATTCGCGAAACGCCGTGCCGGGCCAATGCGTCAATCACTTCGATAGGCCGACGGCATACATCTGTTCGACCTGCGAAAGGGAATTCTGCAAGGCCTGCCCGACCTCCTACGGCGGCAATGTGCGAATCTGTCCCGACTGCGGCTCGATGTGCCGATCATCTGCCGAGGCTGCCCAGCGGGAACGACTGGCCGGACTTGTTTCGGGTATCGGGTCGGAGCCGTTCGGTTTCGCCGACTTCGGCAGGGCATTCTCGCATCCGTTCAAGTTCAAGACCAGTTTGATATTCGGCGGGCTGCTGTTCATGTTCTTCTCGGTGGGGCAAGCTGCGTCATCGATCGGCGGGATCACGCTGATCGCCGCTTCCATCATCTGCATGATGCTGGCAAACATGCTGGCATTCGGCATCCGCGCAAACGTCATCGACAATTTCACCCAGGGCCGTCTCGAAGCCGACTTTATGCCAAGCTTTGACGAGTTTTCGCTTTGGGATGACGTCATACATCCTTTCTTTCTGTATATCGCTGCCGTCATTTCATCTTTCGGCCCATTCATCCTTGTCGCCATTATCGGCGCTTATCTCGTTGTCAGCGCTGCCAGCGAACAGATGAAGAAGTTCAACGATGAACTGACAAGCGTCCCCGGAACCGAATTTTACGCCCCGGACAGGACCGCCGAGCAATCAAAAGAGGTGCAGGACCTTCTCGGCCGCATAAAACAGCAGAACGACGATCGCGTCGGCGAGCAGCAAAGGTTGATCGAATCCGCCGAAACCGGTGATGCCCCGCCCGAAAACGCCGCGAATGCCAAGCAGGAAGACCTCGACGAACTTCTTCAGGAGATCCGCAGCAAGCGGCTCGAACAAGCAGCACCAGTGACCGGGCAGGACAGCGGCGCAAAATACGCCGCGGTGATTTCGAGCATTCTTCGCCTCGCCGCCCCGCTCGTCGTCGTCGGAATGCTCACGTTCCTCTGGGGAGCGTTCTATTACCCCGCGGCATGTGCCGTTGCCGGCTATACCCGCTCATTCGCGGCAACCATCAATCCGATGGTCGGCCTCGATACTATCAGGCGCCTCGGTATCACGTATGTGAAGGTCCTCTTTATGGCTTTTCTTATTCTGGTCGCCGCCGCGATCGTCGGCGGGGTCCTCGAAGCCATGCTTTCCCCGTTCGATCTTCCGCGCGCCGGCAATATTCCCGCATTGGTCCTCGGCAGTTTCGTCACTTTCTATTTCTCGGTCGTCTTTTCCTGCATTCTCGGCTACGCACTCTTTAAATCAGCGGACCGCCTGAAGCTGTGTCGATAGTTCAGATGCCGAGCCCGCCCGGGTATTCGGACACGCGGGTTTGCGCACGACGATCGAATAGGTATTGCCCTACGGACACACGATTTTTCTTGCGCTGGGCGTTGCGTCTGTGCAACACTGTATCGCCACCGTTGGGCGGTGACCGCTCTTTGACAATTTCAGCGTCTTCCACTGGTCCAGGTTGGTTGGCGATCGATCCTTTTTTTATTTCCTCCGGCTTCAGCCGGAGGTATAGCTCTCCCCGTGTTTTTGCGCACCGCGTCCACCATGGTCCGGCACGCTCACAGATGAGGCCTTTTTAAGGCGTCCCACGGGTGTGGCACACATCGGTGTTGCAAATACAGGCTTTAGCGGATTCTCGCGTTTTTTTTGTAATTCTCGTGGGACACTGCCCGAAACAGGGGTTAACTCTTTTGTTGCCAATGCCCAACGTCGTTTTACAAATGTGGGACAGTGGTGGGACACTTCCGAAACCCACGATCCTCTGTTTACCCGGTTTGCGGCCAACGATTGCCGATCGCCTTTGCCGCCAGCCTGGAATCGACGTTCATAGATTGGGCCGCTGTTTTGTCCACGCCTGATATTTTTTTATAATCGAACATTTACCCTAGGGTGGGTTTCGCAGCATTTTTATGGCATTGTTTTGGCGAAGAAAGAAGGAAGACAAGTTTTCGACATCGACGCTTGGGCTCGATAGATCGATCGAGGAGCTCCAGGCGCAGGAAGCGGCGGTCGAAAAAGAGATCGGTGTTCGCTTTTCAAAGGCGATCGCAAAAACCCGCGATTCGATCAACACAAGGCTCGATTCGATCTTCGAGGGCCGCAAGCAGATCGACGAACGGCTCCTCGACGAGCTGGAAGAGCTTTTGATCTCCACGGACATAGGCGTCCAGACGACGATGCAGGTGCTTGAGGCTATACGAAAGGGCGTGTCACGCCAGGAGATCAACGATCTTGCGGCCCTGAAATCGGTGATGAAGAACGAGTTGCTGGACATTCTCAGGCACTCAAAGGACCACGGCGTCGCGTCTGAAACGTCCGTCGCTGATTCGATCAAGCCGTATGTGCTGATGGTAGTAGGCGTCAACGGCGTAGGAAAGACGACGACGATCGGGAAGCTCTCCCAACGCATAAAGAACGAAGGGAATGAAGTTCTCATTTGTGCGGCCGACACATTCCGCGCGGCGGCGTCCGACCAGTTGGAGATCTGGGCCGAACGGGCCGGCGTACCGATCATCCAGCAAAAGCAGGGAACCGACCCGGCGGCGGTCCTCTTCGACGCTCTCCAGTCTGCCAAGGCCCGTAACGCCGACGTGCTGATAGTCGACACGGCGGGCCGCCTGCACAATAAATCAAACCTTATGGCCGAGCTGGAGAAAATGAAACGGATCGCGGGCCGCGAGGTCCAGGACGCTCCGCACGAGACGCTGCTCGTCATCGACGCCGTGACCGGCCAAAACGGCCTTGAACAAGCACGACAGTTTACAAAGGTGGCGAACGTCACGGGCCTGGTCCTTACCAAGCTCGACGGCACCGCGAAAGGCGGGATCGCGGTCGCTATAGCAAAGGAGCTGGACTTGCCGATCAGATATGTCGGGATAGGCGAGCAGGTTGACGACCTTATGGTTTTTGACGCGGAAAGTTACGTCAATGGATTGTTCAATTGAACGCACTCACGTATACTCAATGTAGAAACAATGAAGGTAAAGATTCAAAAGTGGGGAAATAGTTTGGCGGTCAGAATTCCGAAGACGTTTGCGGTGCAGACGCAGATCGAACGTGACTCGGTGGTGGACCTGTCGCTTGTCAATGGCGAGATCGTGGTCAAACCGCAACCGGAGCGCCCAAAATATACTCTAAAGGAACTTCTTAAGGGCATCTCCGACGAGAACGTTCACTACGAAACGGATTGGGGATCGCCGGTTGGAAAGGAGATGCTGTAGATATGGCATACGTCCCCCGGCGAGGTGATGCTGTTTGGCTAAATCTGGATCCTCAAAGCGGACGCGAACAGGCAGGCCGCAGACCAGTTCTGGTCCTTTCTCCATCGGAATATAACGCGAAAGTCGGCCTTGCTCTGATCTGTCCCATCACTAATCAAGCCAAGGGTTACAGTTTCGAAGTCGCGGTCCCGAAGGGCTTGAAAATAAAGGGTGTGGTTTTGTCAGATCACGTAAAGAATGCTGACTGGCGAACGCGCGAGGTCGATTTTATTTGCCGAGTACCGCACTCGATCGTTGATGATGTGATCGAAAAGCTGACGGTACTTCTCCAGCCCAGAAGATAAATTGGAACAATCAGGATCAAGCATAGACGTCGAATTTGCTCGACAATCCTTAGAATTGGCCGCAAATGGTGTAGGCCGGGTCTCGCCAAATCCGCTTGTCGGCTGCGTCATTGTTTCAAAGGATGGCGCGGTTGTTGGCGAGGGGACTTACGTTAAGGAACACACAACGCATGCGGAGGTTATCGCACTCGAACAGGCCGGCGCACACGCGCGAGGCGGGACAGCCTATGTCTCGCTGGAGCCGCATGACCATCACGGGAAAACGCCGCCGTGTACGGAGGCATTGATCGATGCCGGCATCGTAAGGGTCGTGTGCCCGATCGAGGACCCGAATCCTCTGGTTTCGGGACGCGGTTTTGAACGGTTGAGAAGTGCGGGGATCGAGGTTGTGACCGGCCTTTTGGCGGACGAGGCGACACGCTTGAACGAGAAGTTCATCTGCTGGCACAAGAAAAAGCGGCCGTTCGTTCATTTAAAGCTCGCAATGTCGCTCGATGGGCGGATCTCGCTCGGGAATAGTGTTTCGACGGCGCTGTCGGGACCGGAGGCGCGGCAGAGGGTTCACGAGCTTCGACACGAGCACGACGCGATCATGGTCGGAGCGAATACTGCTCTGGTTGATAACCCAAGCCTTACGGACCGCAGCGGTAAGCCGCGCCGGCGTCCGCTTGTTCGCGTGATCCTCGATAACCGGCTTCGGCTGCCGCTGGATTCGACGCTTGTGACGACGACCGATACGGCTCCGGCCGCGGTCTTTACGAACAATATCGACCCCGAGGCTGTTTCGCGATTGACCAGCCGAGGTGTCGATGTCGTTCCGGTCGAGGGCGGCGCTAGAAATCTTCGGCTTGTTCTGGACGAACTCTATAAGCGCGAGATTCAGTCCGTGTTGGTTGAAGGCGGGACGGGCGTTGCGGGAGCCTTCGTCGATGCTCGGTTGGTCGATAAGTTGACGCTGATCGTGGCCCCAATGGTCATCGGCGGCAGCGACGCTCCGGTTGCGATCGGCGGGGCCGGCATATCGCAACTTTCTGAAGCGATGAAACTTAACAATGTTCAGTTAGATCGGCTCGGCGATGACATCGAGATCACCGGATATCCCGTAAAATGAACTCGATGAGACAAAGGGCAAAGAGATCACTTGGGCAGAACTTCCTTTGTGATCCGAACTACATCACAAAGATCATCGCCTCGGTTCGGCCGTCAACAGGGGACACGATCATCGAGATCGGCCCCGGCCGGGGGGCCTTGACGGAGAAATTGGTCGATTCGGCCGCGGGAGTGATAGCGATAGAACTTGACCGCCAGCTTATTGATCCCCTGCGGCAGCGGTTCGCGAATTGCTCGAATTTTCAAGTGATCGAACAGGACGCACTGACCGTCGACTACGGCCAACTCCTGGCTGACGCAAGATCCTCGAACGAACGTAGCGCTGACAGTTCAGATTCGAGATCTCAATTCACGGCAAAACTCGTCGCAAACCTGCCATATAACATTTCGACCGCAATCCTTCAGCACCTGGCCGAGCAGCGTCAACACCTATCGTCCCTCGTCCTAATGTTCCAGCGGGAGGTCGTTGAACGGATGATCGCTAAACCGGGAAATTCCGATCGGGGCTTTTTTACAGTGTTGGTTGAATCGGCATTCGAAGTCGAGAACCTTTTCGATGTACCTCCCGCGGCCTTCAGGCCTGTTCCGAAAGTTTGGAGTTCTGTCGTTCGGCTCACGCCAAAACCCAAAGTTGGATCGGAAGCCTCCCTAAAATGTCTACTTTCGGCTGCGTTTGCCCAAAAGCGGAAGACGATAGCAAACAACCTGAAACGCGAGTTTCCGGATCATTCGCGAATACTGGCGGCCGCCGGAATTGATTCACACAGGCGCGCCGAGTCGCTAACGCTTGACGAATGGAACACCCTCAACACGGCGGTTTCGCCCATCGGCCGGGAATAATAATTTACCGCTTACAAGCTGACACATTATGCTAGAATCGCTAGTTTACACTGAGACAATATTTTGAATAGATTAGAGATAATACCACTTGGCGGGATCGGCGAATTCGGGATGAACTGCATGGGCGTCCGGTTTGGTGACGAGATGATCATCGTCGATGCCGGGATGGGCTTTCCCGAAGAAACCCCGTTCGGGGTTGATATATCCATCCCGAACTTCGATTTTCTCGAAGAGTATCGCGACGATCTTACTGCCCTTATCCTCACACATGGCCATGAGGACCACATCGGTGCCCTCGCTTATCTATTGAGAAAGTTCAACCTACCGGTTTACAGTTCGCGTTTCACCCTGGCACTGGCGGAGAAGCGGCTGGAAGAATTCGATATGTTGAACGAGGTCCTTCTTCATCGTGTAAAAGCGAAGGACGTCGTTCAAGTGGGGAACTTTAAGATCGAATTCATCCATGCGTCACATTCGCTGGTGGAATGCTTTTCGCTTGCGATCACAACGCCGCTTGGCACCGTTATCCACACCGGTGATTACAAGATCGATGACACGCCGGTCATCGGCAAACCTTACGACCTGAAAACACTTGAGCGCTACGGAAATGCCGGCGTACTTGCACTGCTCGGCGATTCGACGAACGCGACCGTTCCCGGCCGAACGCCTTCGGAACAGGCCGTTATCCCCGCGTTCGAGGAGATATTCGAGCAGGCCGAGGGCCGCATCTTTGTTTCCACTTTTTCATCCTCGCTCCATCGCCTGCAGATCGTATTCGACACGGCCAAGATATACGGGCGAAAGGTTTGCGTGCTCGGACGGTCGATGCAGAAGAATGTTGAGATCGCCGACGATCAGAATCTTTTGCAGATCGATCACGGCGATCTGGTGTCGATCTCAGACGCGCGGGCGCTCGATGACGACGAGATCGTTTATCTTGTCACGGGCTCGCAGGGCGAGATGCGAGCCGCGCTTTGGAATCTTGCGAGCGGCACTTACAAGGGTATGGAGATCGGGAAGGGCGACACGGTCGTTCTTTCGGCGCGGATCATTCCCGGCAATGAAAAGAATATCAGCCGCCTGATCGGGCATCTTTACAAGCGTGGTGCGAACATCATCGAAGAAAAACGCCGTCTTGTGCACGTTTCCGGCCATGCCTCGCAGGAAGACATCAAAATAATGGTCGAGACCGCTCGGCCGAAGTATCTGGTCCCGATCCACGGCGAGTATCGGATGCTGTTTCGCCACAAGGAATACGTAAAGAACCACGTCGCGGGTTATACAGACGACAATATCATTCTGATCGAGAACGGCGAGGTGCTCGAATTCGACGAGAGCGGGGCGAGGATCATCGAAAAGCGCGATCTTTTCAAGACCTTTATCGACGAAGAGTCGAGCGAAGAGATCGAGTACGACGTCGTCCGCGAGCGGAAGAAGCTGGCCTACGGCGGTGCCGTGTCGCTGGTCGTTTCGATCGACAAGGCGACGGGCGAGATGGCCGGCCAGCCGCAGATCGAGTTTCAGGGCGTCGCCGGGATCGAGCCGGCCAACGGTTTCGCAGCCGACGCTCGCTCGGCAATGTCCGACGCCGTCACCGCCATGAAACGCGAACATATCGCCGACCGGAATTTTCTAAAGGAAGCCCTCCGAATTGCGCTGAAACGCTACATTCAGCGAGAGTTGGGAACAAAGCCCGTGATCGTTACAACAATTGTGGAAGTTTAACGAGTCCAGCGCCGCCCTGCGGAAGGGTGGTCGCGGCATCGCTGTGTCTGCAGTCCGCACGTTAGCAAAGGTCCGCGACATCGGTGCAAATTACCAATGACTTCATTCTGGAAGAACAAAGTGATTCTCCTAACCGGTGCCTCGAGCGGGATCGGCGAAGGCATTGCACTTTCATTGGCCGCGAAGGGAGCGAAGCTGGGGCTGCTGGCGAGGAGAAGTGAACTGCTGGAAGACTTGGCCGAGCGATGCCGGCAAGCCGGCGGCGAGGCGATCCCTTTGATGGCCGATGTGACCGACGCAAAAGCGGTATCGGACGCGGCGGAGACGGTCCGCGACACCTTTGGGAGCATCGACGTCATGATCGCCAACGCCGGGATCGGCGGGAACAATGCCGAGACAAGGGCGTACGAACCGGACGCGGTGAAGAAGGTTATCGACATTAATCTGCTCGGCGCGGTGAATGCGGTCCATGCTGTCGTTCCACAAATGATCGAGCGTGGCTCGGGGCACCTTGTCGCAATTTCCAGTCTTGCCGGTTTTCGCGGCTTGCCGAAATCGGCGGCATACTCGGCGAGTAAGGCGGCGATGACTTCCTTTTTCGAGAGTGTGCGGCTGGACGTCAAGCATCACGGGATCGACGTAACGATCATCCAGCCCGGCTTTATCCGAACTCCGCTCACATCCGGCCGGGCGAACAAAATGCCGTTTCTGATGGAACTCGACGACGCAGTACCCCACTTTCTCAATGCGATCGAAAAGAAAAAGAAGTTCGCGGCCTTCCCGTGGCAGCTCGCAACAATTGTCCGTGCCGGCAGGTTGATGCCCGCCTGGCTTTACGACCGAATTGCCGGACGCGCCCGTTACCGCGAATGATAGGTAGGAAAGATGGAGCATCCAAGACTTTGAATACCTTGAATCTGAAAGTAACGCATTAGGTCAGCTATCTTTGACTAAACCATTCAAAAGGGTTACAAAGATTAAAGTGCCCGGCCGCGACATTCCTCGATCTGCACTTCCGAATGAATTATTTACAAGCGATCATTCTAGGGATAGTTCAGGGTTTGACCGAGTTTATCCCGATCAGCTCAACGGCTCATCTCGTGTTCGCAAGCCGCTGGACGAATATCTACGAAGGGAATCCCGCCCAGATAACGGCGACGATGGCCGTTATCCAGCTTGGCACGCTGGCCGCCGTCTTCGTCTATTTCGCATCGGACATTCTGAGCATTACGTCTGCATTCATTGGCGACCACTGGGCACTGATCACACGCAAGCGGGGACGAATGCACTCCGGCACCCGCGGGGTTCGGCCGATCTGGCTCTCGCATGAAGCCTGGCTCGGATGGCTGATCATTATCGGTTCGATACCAATCGGTGTCGTCGGCATCGTCTTCAAAGACTTTATCGAAGGCGAAGGCACCAAGAATCTTTGGTTCATTGGCTCCATGCTGATCGGGATCGGGCTGCTGCTTGCCCTCGCCGAGTTTGTCGGGTCCCAGCGAAAGACCCTGAAAGATCTCGGCATGGGTGACGCCATCGTCGTAGGACTCTCACAGGTGCTTGCTCTCATGCCCGGTGCCAGCCGATCGGGTTCGACGATAATGGGTGGATTGTTTGCGGGGCAAACCCGCGAGACTGCCGCCCGATTCTCTTTTTTGCTCTCGATCCCCGCAATAACCGCCAGCGGCCTACTGGAACTTCGCGAAGCCTGGAGTATTTTGCCGCAAGACAGTTTTATGCCGCTGCTCGTCGCCACGATCACGGCCGCCATCGTCGGATACCTTGCGATCTGGTTTCTGATCGCGTATTTGCGCAAGCATTCTACGGGGATCTTCATCGTGTATCGCGTGATACTCGGGATCGGCATTCTAGCGGCCCTTTGGTTTGGGCTGCTGAGTCCGACGGTGAACTGACAAGTTGCGGCCCGTCAGGTCCATCGCGGGTAGACGGTGGTTAAATCGTGCGGGTTGAAAGGTTTCGGGGTTCAAACTGAACTTGGTGCATGCTCAAACACTGGAACATCCTAAAACACGACTATGACAAGGTCAGCGAGCTTGCTTCGGCGATCAATGTGGCTCCGCTTGTGGCTGCATTACTTATTTCTCGGGGGTTTGCCGATGAAAACGAGGCACGACGATTTCTTACTCCGAGCCTGGATGACCTCAATGACCCTGATCTTCTAAAGGGCATGGATGCGGCCGTTGCCAGAGTCCGGATGGCTATCTCGAATGACGAAAAGATACTCATTTGGGGCGACTACGACGTCGATGGAACAACCGGGACCACGCTTCTGCGAAAGGCACTGGCTTCGCTGGGTGCAAGGACCGCATATCATATTCCCAACCGTTTCACTGAAGGTTACGGCCTGAATATCGACTACCTTTCCAAGGCGAAGAGCGAAGGTGCGGGCCTTGTCATTACTGTTGACTGCGGGATCCGAAGCTTTGATCCGTTGATCTGGGCCAGCCAGAACGGCCTTGATGTGATCGTCACCGATCACCACCTGTCCGATCCCGAACGCGGTGTTCCTCCGGCGGCGGCCATCGTAAATCCGAATCAGGCCGGATGCGAATATCCTGACAAACAGCTCGCTGGTGTCGGCGTCGCAATGAAACTCGCTCAGGCCCTGATCGGCGACGGCGGCCATCCGGAGCAGATGAACGAGTTTCTCGAGATCGCCGCGATCGGCACCGTGGCCGATGTGATGAAGCTCACTGGCGAGAACAGATCGATCGTTTCGCTCGGCCTGCGACAGTTGTCACGTACGCGGAATCACGGCCTCCGAGCGTTGATGGAGATTTCCGACTGCACGTCAGAGATGACAAGCATGCACATCGGCTTCCGGATCGCCCCTCGGATCAATGCCGCCGGGCGAATGGACGTGGCTCGGCACGTAGTTGAACTTCTGGAATCGCCTGATCTCGGGTCGGCCCGGCGCTTCGCGGGAATTCTCGACAGTCGAAATCGCGAGCGCCAACGAATGCAGCAGGAGATAACCGAGCGGGCAATGCTTGCGGCGGTCCAGTTCCCCAACCACCGCTTCGTCGTCGTCGGCGGCGAGGGCTGGCATCGCGGTGTGATCGGCCTGGCGGCGTCGAAGATCGCCGAGAAACTCAACAGGCCGGCGATAGTCCTGTCGATCGAAAACGGCATAGCTCATGGAAGCGCCCGAACGGTGGGCGATTTCCACGTTTTGGATGCCTTGACGGATTGTTCGGACGTTTTCATCCAGTTCGGCGGCCACGCGGCGGCGGCGGGAATGCAGATGGAGTCAAGCAGGTTGGACGAGCTTCGCGAACGGCTGCACGCGTTCACCACGCGGGCCCTCGGTGATTCCGATACATCGCCGGTCCTGAATATAGATGCGGTCGTAACTCCCGGAACGCTGGGCCTCGATCTGCTCGATCGGATCGCCTGCCTGGAACCGTTTGGGGTTGGCAATACCAAGCCGGTTTTCGTGACGCGCGGCCTGACGCTGGTCCGCGATCCGCTTGTGATGAAGGAAAAGCACCTTAAGTTCAATCTTGCCGACTCGAGTGGAAAGCGGTTCGAGGCGGTCTGGTGGGATGGCGTTGAGCGATCAAAACAGCAAACGCTTGCAACAGGTTCCGGCATCGAACTGGCTTATACCGCCGAGGCCAATACATGGCAGGGCAGGCGGAGGCTGCAGCTTGTTGTTGAGGATCTGAACATCCATAATTGATACGTGCCGGACGAGAATAAAGATACGATCAGCCAATTCAAGACACGGGCAAAGTTGCCGAAAATATTCGGCGGCGCCGCGATCGTGGTTTTTGCGGCCGCAGTCTGCGTGGTCGTCGTTTCATTCTTCTTAACGCGTTCAAATCCCGAATTTCGGATGAAAGGTTTCCCGACATCGCTTTCCGAGGATGTCGTTGCCACCGTCAACGGATATGAACGCCGCGAAATGGACGGCGAACTTACCCGATATCTCATCCGCGCGGACAAGGCGACATCGTTTTCGGACAATCACCAGGAACTCGAGAACGTGTTTCTCCAGGTCTTCAGCGAGGATGGTTCAACGTCCGACCAGATCTCGGCGCAAAAGGCCGTTTATATTCCAGCCGAGAACAAGAATTTCACCGCATATTTTGCCGGCAAAGTTAACATCGACACACGCGATGCGTTGAACGTAAAGACCGAGCAATTGACGTACACCCGCGCAGACGAAATTGCCAAAGCCGAAGAGCTTGTGGAGTTCAAACGTTCGGATGTTCGCGGCAGATCGATCGGAGCGACGGTCCATGTCAAAGAAAAGGTGCTCGAACTGCTGAAGGACGTTGAGATCCACTCGGGCGGCGAGGCGGAGGCAGAGAGATCGACGCTAACATCGGGCTACGCTACATACGATCAGGCTGCCGAGAAGATCGACCTGTCGAACGGCATAGCCGCGGAAATGACCTCTTCGGGTGACGCCGGAAAACCCGCGGGCCATAGCAGCCTTTCTGCTGACCGCGCGGTCGCGTTCCTTGCCGAAGGTTCGGTTGAGAGCAAGCCGATCAACAGAGTGGAACTTTTCGGCAGCGTTAATATCGAAAGGAGCGAGGGCGACAGCGCTCCGACAAAGATCTCTTCGCAATACGCGCTTTATCAAAAGCCGATCGAGCGGTTCGATCTTCGCGGAGCGGTCTATATTCTGACCGCCGAGGACGGACGGCCGACCGAAGCGCGTGCTGAAAATGCCGTCTATCAGCAACCGCAGGGCATGATCGATCTGACAGGAAACGCTTCGGTCACCCAGACGAGCAGCCTTGTTCAGGGCCATTCGATCCATGCGGAACTCGATGCCGCAAAGAAGGTGAAATTGGCTGAGGTATCGACTAACGGACTGGTCAGGCAGACAACGCCCGAACGTACAACCGAGGCCGCGGGGCCAAAACTCATCGCGGCCTTTGGGGACGGCCAGGAGCTTGTTGACGTCCGCGTTCTGGGCGCGGGCAGTGCCTCGCTCATCCCTGCGAACGCGGCCGGGTACACCAAACTTACAATGACCGCAGCCCGGTCGATCGACGTCGATTTCAAAGGCGAAGGGCTCCTGGACAAGATCGTCACAGCAGGGCGTACCAACATAAAAATGGACGTCCCGAATAACTCTCCGAACGCCGCGAACAAATCCGTGACGGCGGATTCAGTCACGTCGACATTCTCTGCCAATGGCAAGGACCTTGCGAACGCTATCGCTGTCGGCAACGCTCAGCTCGTCATCTCGCCGCTGAATCCATCGGAGAATACCTATCAGACATCTGTTTACGCGCCCAGGTTCGATTGCGACTTTTTTGCCGCGGGCAGCGATCCCAAAACCTGCGTCGCTGCAGCGAAAACAAAAACCGTCCGGGTGCCAAGCAAGCCGACCGCCAACCGAGGCACGCAGAACATCACGTCGGAGAAGCTCGTCGCAAATTTCGATCCGCAATCGCGCGAGCTGGCGTCGCTGGAAGCGGTCGGCGATGCAAAGTTCACCGAGCGTGACCGCAACGGCACCTCCGAACGAATTATCTATACTTCCGCGGACGAGACGGTCCGGCTCCGCGGCGGCGGCCCGAATGTCTGGGACAGCAAGGCGCGCGCAAAAGCTCCCGAGATCGACTGGAACACGAAACTGGATGTTTCTGAACTCCGCGGCGGCGCCAGCACCACTTACTACAATTCGTCCGGCACGGGCGGCGCGGCACCGTTCGAGAAGTCGGAGAAACCGATCTACATAACCGCCGATAACGCTCGGTTCGATCATCGTGCCGAGGTCGCGGTCTATACCGGGAATGCCCGCGGATGGCAGGACAAGAATTATGTCCGCAGCCATCGAATGACCATCTCGGAAAAGGACGGCCGATTTGTCGCGGAGGAAAATGTACAAAGCCTGTTATACGAGGCAAAGCGCCGCGACAACGGGGTCGAAACAAACCAGCCCGTTTTTGTAGCCGCACAAAAACTTACATACACCCGTGACGATCGACACCTCCGTTATGAAAACAACGTGGACATTCGTCAGGGAAAGGAGCGGATCACAGGCGGCCTGGCCGACATCTTTCTGAACGAAAATAGCGATCCAGCTAAGACCGAGGTCCGCCAGAATGTCGTTATCACTCAACCAAAACGGCGAGCCGCCGCGGACTATGCCCGGTATGAGGCAGCCACGGAAGTCGTGTTTCTGCAAGGCGACCCGGCCACGGTCGAAGATGCCGAACAAGGCCGGACCCGAGCTTCCGAGATTACCGTGAACCTGAAGGAGGACCGCTACATCGGCATTGGCCCGTCAAAACAAAATTCCGCCGGACGCACACGGTCGGTTTACAAGCCAAAGGATCAATGATCGAATCATATCTGTGGACGCTCGACCTCAAATAGACCCAGCCGCCGCTAACGGGAATTCCGCCAAGGCAACCCAAAGATCCGTCGTCGCCGAACATCTGCAGAAGACGTACGGCCGCCGCCGTGTCGTTGATGATGTCAGCTTTCACGTCGATCAGGGCGAGATCGTCGGCCTTCTCGGGGCGAACGGTGCCGGAAAAACAACCAGCTTTTATATGCTGGTGGGCCTGGAAACCACAGAACGGGGAAAGGTCCTTCTCAACAACCAGGATGTTACCGGACTGCCGATGTATCTGCGTGCCCGGCTCGGCCTCGGGTATCTGCCGCAGGAACCGTCGATCTTTCGAAAGATGACGGCCGAGCAGAACATCCTGGCGGTACTCGAAACAATGCCAATGAAACGTGCCCAGCGGTTTGAGCGGCTGGATGAACTGCTTGAAGAATTTGGTATCACCCACGTCCGCCGGACACGCGGCGACGCCCTCTCGGGCGGTGAACGCCGCCGGGTCGAGATCGCACGTTGCCTGGCAACCGAACCGCAATTCATTCTGCTTGATGAGCCCTTCGCCGGCATTGACCCACTTGCAATCGACGACATTCGCGAGATCGTGCTCTATCTAAAAGAGCAGGGGATCGGGATCTTCATCACCGACCACAACGTCCGTGAAACGCTGGCGATAACCGACCGGGCATACATTATGACCGAAGGCCGCATCCTCCGCTCCGGCTCGCCCAACGAACTTGTCTCCGATCCGGACGTCCGACGGCTCTATCTGGGCGAACGCTTTACGCTTTAGGAAATTGGCTTGACCACCCGCAGGGCCAGTAGCGTGACGAGCTCTTTTTGGGCTACAAAATAACATCCATTTAGGCTAAACTAACCGTTATGCCGCTGTTGAGGATCGTGCATTACCCGGAACCGGTACTGCTGGCCGTTGGGGAACCGGTTTCGGACGAAATGTTCGCGAACGGCCTTGCGGCAACGGTCGCTGACATGTTCGAAACCATGTACGCCGCCGGCGGCGTTGGCCTTGCGGCACCACAGGTCGGTTTGCGACGCCGATTCTTCGTTATGGATGTGCCGCTTGAGAACGGTGAGTCGAACAAGCTTGCGTTCATCAACCCGGAGATCGTCCGTGTTGAGGGGGAACAGGTCGGGGATGAAGGCTGCCTGTCATTCCCGGGCGTCTATCAATCGGTTAAACGCGATATGCGGGTGATCGTCCGCGCACAAAATGTCGCCGGCGATCCCATCGAGATGGACCTCGACGGCCTTGCGGCCCGATGCGTCCTGCACGAGACCGACCATTGCGACGGCATCGTTTTTCTCGATCGGATGACCACTCTCAAACGCGAGATGGCGAAACGAAAAATTAAGCGTCTTCAAAAAACAGGAAAGTGGGAATGAATATGGAACACACAAAGCTGACCACTGAGGTCCGTTCGATCCGCGAACTCAATCTGTACCTGCTTTCCGGATGGAAGTTGATCCTGAGCTATGTAAAACACCTTAGCGATACTCAGGAACCGCGATTCGTGCTTGCATGGCAGGATGAATCGGAACCGGTCATGCCGGAGCTTCTTGATGAGTGGGAACTGAACGAACTGGACGCGCAGAGATATAGATAAGGAAAATGATCATGCAAACGAAACGAGTAATGGATGAGTTTAAGAACGAGCCTTTCACAGATTTCTCAGAGCCGGAGAACGCCGCGGCAATGATGGCCGCATTGGCAAAAGCCGAGGGCGAACTCGGCCGCGAGCATCCTATGGTCATTGGCGGAGAGAAGGTCGTACTGGAGAGCAAATTCGAGAGCCGCAACCCTGCGGACAAGGCCCAGGTCGTCGGCGTCTTTTCTGAAGCCGACACGGACACTACCCTGGTCGATAAGGCAATAGCGGCCGCCTCGCACGCGTTTGAAAGCTGGAAGAATGTGTCGCCCGGCGAACGTGCCGACTATCTGTTCCGTGCCGCTGATCTGATGCGGCAGCGAAAGCACGAGTTTTCCGCCGTTATGGTCTATGAAGTTTCCAAAACTTGGGCCGAGGCTGACGGCGATACCGCTGAGGCGATCGATTTTCTTGAGTTCTACGGCCGCGAGATGCTTCGCTGGTCCGACCGTCAGCCGCTAACAAAAACGGCGGGCGAGGATAACAGGTTGGAGTACATTCCTCTCGGGGTCGGGGCGATCATTCCGCCATGGAATTTTCCACTTGCAATTATGGCCGGAATGACAATGGCGGCGGTCGTTACTGGCAACACAGTGGTGCTCAAGCCATCGTCCGACTCACCCGCCATAGCGGCGAAGTTTATCGACCTTCTCGGCGAGATAGGCCTGCCGCCCGGCGTTGTCAATTTCCTAACCGGAAGCGCCGAAACCGGCGAGGCAATGGTCACGCATCCGAAAACGCGATTCATCTCCTTCACCGGATCGAAAGGCGTTGGCCTGCACATTAACGAACAAGCCGCAAAAACGCGCGACGGGCAACGCTGGATCAAACGCGTCGTTGCGGAAATGGGCGGTAAGGACGCGATCATTGTTGCCGATGATGCCGAGCTTGACTCAGCTGCATCAGGAGCGGTCGCGGCGGCCTTCGGCTTCCAGGGCCAGAAATGCTCGGCATGTTCGCGGTTGATCGTCGATGAAAAGGTGCACGACGAGCTGGTTGAAAAAATTGTCGATCTGACGAAAGCCTTGAACATCGGGCTTCCCGCCGAATCAAGCACAAACGTCGGGGCGGTGATCAATAAACGGGCCTTCGACAAGACGCTCGACTATATCAAAAAAGGCGTTGACGAGGGCGGCGAGGTGGTCGCCGGCGGCTCGGGCGATGATTCCAAGGGCTATTACATTCAGCCGACGATCATCGATAATGTCGAGCCGGGTGCAACGATCGAGCAGGAAGAGATCTTTGCCCCTGTACTCGCCGTGATAAAGGCCCGTGATTTTGACCACGCTCTTGAGATAGCGAACGACACGGAATTTGGTTTGACCGGGGCCGTTTACTCCACCGACCAGGGCCGCCTCGAACGCGCCCGACACGAGTTTCACGTTGGAAACCTTTATCTCAATCGGAAATGTACCGGAGCTCTCGTGGGCGTTCATCCGTTTGGCGGATTCAATATGAGCGGAACCGACTCAAAGGCCGGCGGGCGCGAATATCTGCTTCAATTTATGCAGGCAAAGTTGGTTTCACAGCGTGTATAACGTTCTCGCGGTTGCGACCATGACCGGCCTCAATATTTTTTCACCGTGGGCACCCGGGAGAAGCGGGTGTTTGCGCAATGTACCCGTGGTCAGCAAAGAGATCCGTCGATCTCTTGAGCCTCGTTCATAGAAAATGAAGAAACGAATCATCATACTCGTGCAGGTCTGCGCGCTGCTCGCATCCGGATTAGGATCCTTCGGTCAAACTACACCGATCCGATTCCCGGTGAAGCGTACCGAAACCCCTGAAACCTGGCGTCGCGACGGCTGGAACGCCGTCGACCGCGCCCGATCGACGAAGCTCTACAAAGGACGCGCAAAGAATGTGATCCTTTTTGTCGGCGACGGCATGAGCATTTCGACGCTGACGGCGGCCCGGATACTCGAAGGCCAACTCCGCGGTGAAAGCGGAGAAGAGAACCGCCTGAGCTTTGAAGAATTTCCATTCTCGGCCCTGTCGAAAACGTATCAGGTCAATCAGCAAACGGCTGATTCCGCTCCGACAATGAGCGCCATCATCACGGGCTTGAAAACTGATGAAGGCATTATTTCGGTCAATCAGAATGTGCGCGCCGGCGACTACCGGACTGTTGCCGGAAACGAGGCGAAGACGTTGATCGAATACGCCGAGGAATCGGGGCGTTCGACCGGCGTTGTTTCGACCGCCCGGCTAACCCACGCAACTCCCGCCGCATGCTATGCCCACTCGGCGAGCCGACAATGGGAATCCGACGTAGATATTTTTAATGATCGAAAGGAAGCCTGGGACGCAAAGTTCCCGGATCTCGCTCGGCAGTTGATCGAATTCAAGTACGGGAACGGCCTCGAGGTCGCCCTGGGCGGCGGACGGACGAACTTCATCCCGAAGGAGTCGAAGGATCCAGAGTACCCGACGCAGTCCGGCCGGCGGATGGATGGCCGCGACCTGACAAAAGAATGGCTCGCCAAGTACAAGAACTCGGCATTCGTATGGAACAAGTCCCAGTTCGATGCGATCGACACGCGAAAGACCGATCATCTGTTCGGCCTTTTTGAACCGAGTCATATGCGTTACGACTTTGACCGGCCAAAGGACGCCGCGGGCGAGCCGTCACTGTCCGAGATGACATCGAAAGCGATCGATATCCTGTCGCGAAACAAAAAGGGCTTTGTCCTGATGGTAGAAGGCGGCCGGATCGATCATTCGCATCACGACGGCAGTGCGTTCAGGGCACTGACCGACACCATTGCGCTTTCTAATGCCGTACGCACCGCCGTCGGCAAAGTGGATCTGGATGAAACCCTGATCATCGTCACCGCCGACCATAGTCATACGTTTTTTATCCAGGGATATCCCGCCCGCGGAAATAATATTCTTGGGTTGATCCATCAACTCGATGATAACGGCGAATATCGCTCCGACGCGAAGGTCGATCGGAACGGCAAACCGATGACGACAATTGGCTATGCCAACGGCCCCGGCGCACGTGGCGAAAAGCGGCCGGACCTGACACACGATCAGGTGACGGCACCAGGTTACAAACAGGAATCGAATATCCCGCTCTCGTCCGAAACTCACGGCGGGGAAGATGTTGCGATATTCGCCACAGGCGTCAATGCCCACCTCATTCGCGGCTCGATGGAGGAGAACTGGATCTTTTACGTCATGGCTGACGCACTTCGGCTGGCGCGGAAACGATGAAGATAGTCTTTATGGGAACGCCCGATGCTGCGGTGCCATCGCTTCAAAGGCTTGTCGACGACGGCCATCGGATAGCGGGTGTTTACACCCAACCCGACCGCCCGTCGGGCCGCGGTAAGAGAATCGTCTTCTCTCCAGTAAAGGTTCTTGCGCTGGACCTCGGACTTCCTCTTTTTCAGCCGGAACGCATCCGAACGCCCGAGGCCCTGACCGAGTTCGCATCGCTCAATGCGGACATCGCTGTCGTTGTCGCTTATGGGAGGATCCTTCCAGAAAGCTTTCTGGCCGCGTTTCCGCGCGGGGCAGTTAATCTTCACTTTTCCCTACTGCCGAAATACCGGGGCGCCGCTCCGGTCAACTGGGCGATCGTGAATGGCGAAACGACCACAGGGGTGACGACAATACAGATGAATGCCGGCCTCGATACCGGCGACCTTCTTCTGTCGCGTGAAACCGAGATATATGCTGACGAGACTGCTCCCGAATTGATGACACGGCTTGCGAAAATAGGCTCGGATGTCCTCGCGGAAACGATCACAACTTTTGACCAGATCGCCCCGAAACCACAGGACGACGCGTTGGCGACGTTTGCTCCGATAATGAAACGCGACGACGGCTTGATAAATTGGGACCAGTCCGCCGCCGAGATCGCCAACCGCGTTCGCGGGTTTATTCCATTCCCGGGTTCATTTACTTATCTCAATGGCCGGAAGATCGGCATTTGGGCCGCCCGGCCGCGCGTTGGGGAATGGCAATCTTTCTGGGTTCCGGGCGAGATCGTTTCGGTCGCCGATCGGAGGCTTATTGTCGCTGCGGGCTCCGGGACGCTCCTCGAGATCGAGGAGCTGCAATTCGAGGGAAAAAGCCGCATCTCGGCGCGTGAAGCCCTGAACGGATCGCAGTTTTCCGTCGGCAGCCTTCTCGGCACGGCGAATTTGCCCGCAAGGCGTTCAGCGGAAAAGTCATAGCTCCGTCTATAATTAACGAGAATGTCGAACACAGCTCAGGTCGTCAACTTCTATGAATTCAAGCCGCTGGGAGGCCCATCCCGGTTGCTTCGCCTAAAGGACGAGCTTCGATCGGCCCTGGTCGGCCATGGAGTCTACGGGACGATCATTCTCGCCGAGGAAGGCTACAACGGAAGCCTGTGCGGCCCGCCAGAAAGGGTTGAGAATTTACTTCGCACCGCCGCATCCATCCTTGGATCGGAGATCAAGCCTCGAACAACATTCTGCGACGTTTCGCCGTTTCGCAAGCAGGAAGTGAAGATCAAGCCGGAGATCGTGACACTCCGGTTGCCCGTCGATCTCTCGCTTGGGCGGGGCACTCACGTTGAGCCGAACGAGTGGAACGCAATAATTTCTGACCCCGAGGTCATCGTGCTCGACGCTCGAAACGACTACGAGTTTCGTTCGGGCACATTTCGAAATGCCGTGAATCCCGAAACTGCCAAATTCAGTGAGCTCCCCGAATTTGTAGCCGAAAACCTAGACCCGGCAAAGCACACGAAGGTCGCGATGTTCTGCACCGGCGGCATACGCTGCGAAAAGCTTGCACCTTTTATGAAGGCCCGCGGATTTGAGCAAGTGTTCCAACTGAACGGCGGAATTCTGCGATATTTGGAAGAGGTTCCCGACGAAGAGAAACTGTGGGACGGAGAATGTTTCGTTTTTGACGAACGCATCACACTAAACGAGAAACTCGCAAAGGGGACCGGGAACGATCTTTCCCTCCGGCATCCGGGAAAAAGCGAAGTCCGCGAATGAAGATCTCGCCCGCACGGACCGCGGCCTTTGATGTCCTGCTCAAGATCGGGAATGAGCGGGCCTTTTCATCTGTTCTGCTCCCGCAGTATGAAGAGCGGCTCTCTCCGAGGGATCGTTCGCTCTGCCATCAGTTGACGCTTGGAGTCCTTCGCCGACAGATGTATCTTGATCGGCTCATCGATCATTTCTCGGGCGGAAGGAAACTAGATCAAGCGGTCCGGCTCAGTCTCCGGCTCGGGCTTTATCAGCTTCGATTCCTTGACCGTGTCCCTGGCCATTCTGCCGTGAACGAAAGCGTCGATCTCGTCCACCGAGCGAAAAAATCATCTGCGCGCGGCTTTGTGAACGCCGTCCTTCGCCGTGCGGTACGTGAGGCGTTTGAACCCGATTACGCCAGCGACGCAGAGCGCATCAGCATTGAAACTTCCCATCCGAAGTGGCTCATTGAAAAATGGGCCGATCGGTTTGGGCTTCACCAGGCCGAACTGCTTGCCCAGGCCAACAATGAGCTTCCAGCCATCGCCTTCAGATACACAAACAATGCCGCTGACCGAGCGGCGCTTGAAGGTGTCCGCTCATCGAAAGTGGTGCCGGGCTGCTTCCTGGCTGACGAGTTCAGCCCGGATATCGCTCAAGCGGCAGCCGATGGAGCGATATATCTGCAGGACGAGGGTTCGCAGCTTGTTGGATATGCGGTCCAGGTGCCAGAGAACGGAACGTTTCTCGACGTATGTGCGGCGCCCGGCAGCAAGGCGACGCAGATCGCCGCCGACGGCAATGGACGCTTGTTTGTCGCAGGCGATCTGCATCCCCATCGAACACGTTTTCTTCTGGAAAACGCTCGCGCCCAGGGAGTTCGGAACATCAATGTTGTCCAGTACGAGGCCGAACTCAGCCTTCCATTTGAGAAGCTGTCGTTCGACACCGTACTTGTCGATGCCCCTTGCTCGGGCACGGGCACGATCCGGCACAATCCCGAGCTTCGATACTTCATTCAACCGGACGATCTTCTCGAACTTTCCGACAAACAACTCCGCATACTCACAAATGCATCAAAGATGGTCAGGATCGGCGGAAGTTTGATCTATTCGACCTGCTCGCTTGAGGCTGAGGAGAACGAGGCCGTTGCCAACGCATTCCTCGCGTCGGTCAATGGGTTCGAGAAGTCTGCCCCGAACGTGCCGGAACGCTTCATCGGTCCCGACCTCTTCGCCAGGACCACGCCGCACATTGACGGTATGGACGGCTTTTTCATTGCGAGCTTTGTAAGGCGCTGATCGATCAGTTTGTTTGGCATTGGTTTAGTGTTAAACTTGGGGTTTGATCGTCGGGAGAAGACCAGCGTGGGATTAGGCAAGACATTAGCAACCGGATTAGGAAGGCTTGTTGTAGCGGCGGTGCTGCTTGCGGCATTTCTGGGCGCGATGGCCGGCGTTGTCTATATGTCCCTCTCTGGTGAGGAGATCACCGTACCTGAGATTACGGGTAAGGACTTTTTTGAAAGCCAGAAAGAACTTGCGGCGCTCGGCCTTAAGATCAAAAAGCGTGCCGACCGGCCAAGCACCGAGATGATCAATACGATACTCGAGCAGCGGCCCAGGGCCGGAGAAACGGTCAAGACGGGCCAGCTTATTTTTGTCGTGGTCAGCAAGGCCGGAGTTGAGGCTGAGGAGCCGCCCAAATCGTTGATCAAGGACCTCGAAACGGATGACTCCAAGACCATCGAGGATATGATCTCGGACAAGCCGAAGAAATCTAAAAAGAGTTCCAATTCGAACTCAAAGAAGAAGGCCGACACATCGCGCGATGTCAATTCGGACGATTCGAAGACGGGAGAGGATGCAAAAGACAATTCCAATTCCAAAGGAGACGATCCGGAGAAAGGCCCTGATCCAGTGAAGGAGCCGAGTGGGAAAAGTAACAAGAGTTCGTCGATAAGTCCTGGCGTAAAACCGCGGCCCTCACCAGTCAAGGAAACGCGCCCTCGTAATCAGCCAAAGCCATGATCCGAACAATGCAACCGAGGCCGGAACTCCGGCAACAAAGTGGAAGAAAATCAGCGAATGTTTGAAATTGCCCCGTCAATTTTATCAGCCGATTTTGCACGACTGGCGGACGAGATCAGAGCGGTCGAGGAAGGCGGGGCGACGGTTCTGCATGTCGATGTGATGGACGGACACTTCGTCCCGAACATCACCATCGGCCTGCCGGTCGTTCGGTCTTTGCGAAAAGCTACGCGGATGACGATCGATTGTCATTTGATGATCGCCGATCCGGGCAGCTACGCCGAACAGTTCGTCGAGGCCGGGGCCGATATGGTTTCGGTACATATTGAAGCCGACCCGCACATTCACCGCACGTTGACGTCAATTCGTCAGGCCGGCGGACGCGCGGGAATCGCCATCAATCCGGCAACGCCTCTCACGGCATTGGAGGAAGCTCTCCCATTTGCGGACTTCATTCTTGTGATGTCCGTCAATCCGGGATTTGGGGGACAGGCATTCATTTCCACGTCGATCGACAAAGTACGTCGTTTGCGGGAAATGATCACCAGGCGCGGGCTTCAGACACGGATCGAGATCGACGGAGGCATCGACGCCGATAATATTCTTGAAGTTGTCGAAGCGGGCGCCGAGATCCTGGTGGCGGGTTCGGCTATTTACGGAAAGGCTTCGCCCGCGGATGCGGTTCGCGGATTGCTTGAAAAGGGGACCGTTTGGGTCTGATCGAGGGTTATTATGCGTATTTTGGTTAGGAATTTTCTGGTGATGCTTTTCGTCGTCACCGCCATGTCGGTTAGCGGACTGGCTCAGGTCAAGCCCGGCGACGGTTCGCCGACGACGCGTCTTGACGTGATGAAACAGAAGCTCGAGACGATCCGCCGCTCCGCGACCAGCTCGGCGTCGGTCCTCGAGGAAGAACAGGAAGATATGGCTAAGGGTGACGCGAAAACAGAGAACCGCGACACGCCATTGAGCCGTCTTCGAGGGATCGAAAAGGAAGCTTCACGGCTGCAATCTGAGGTTAACACCCTTCGCGGAAGGATAGACCGGTCCGAAAAGTACGAAACGAGCGATATTGATCAGCTGGAAGCCGCTGTGGACGATCTGCGGATACGCGCCGACGCCGTATTGGTTGAAACGGCGACCGCCCGAGCTAACCCCGAATCGCCCGTTGGGCAGCCGCGAGAGAAAAAGAAAAAGAAAAAATTCCTCGGCATTTTTGGCGGGGGCGGGCCGGACGAGTACGAAGAGCTGATCGGCGGCGTCACACCAGGCCGCGACAGGGAACTGTTCATCGTAGCCACCCGCGAGGTGCGAAAAAAGAACTTCGACGTTGGCCGCCTGTTATTTCAAACGATCATTACGACCTACCCCGATTCGCCGTACCTCCCGATGGCAAAACTGGCCGTTGCGGATTCATTCTACCTTGAGGGCTCGACGAGCGCTCTGATACAGGCGATCGCGTCATATCAGGATTGGCTCACGTTTTTCCCGACGCATCCTTTGGCTGACCGCGTTGTTCTTAAAATAGCGGAATCGGAAATGCGGCAGATCGGGTTGCCTGACCGCGATGCAACGCGAGCCAAGCGGGCTGAGATCAAACTTAAAGCCCTGCTCCAGCAATATCCAAACACGATACTCAAAGACGAAGCTCAGAGAAGACTCAACGAGGTTCAGGACAATCTCGGGCTTCACAATCTTTTGATCGCAAATTACTACTATACGCAGTCGGTCCAGCAGGGAAAAAGCGGCTTGAAAGGTGCCCAGTCCCGTTATCGTGAGATACTCGACAAATACCCGAACTTCAGCTTCCAGGACGAAACACTCTTTAAGCTCGCCAATACATATCTTGTCGAGGAAGAGACGGACCAGGCCGCCCGATATTTCCAACGCATCGTTCGCGATTTTCCGAACAGCGAATGGGTCGCCAAGTCAAAGGAACAGCTTGAGTTGATCGGGGCCGAGATCCCCGAGGCCGACCCGAGTCGGGCGAATGTGCTCGCACCCGAATCAGCGTCGTTTTTTCAGAACTTTAAGAATCAGCTTTTTGGTATCTATCCGATGACCATCGACAAGAACGGCGTGTTGATGACCAGCAAGTTCGATAAGGAAAAATTCGAGCTCATTGACCAGATCATCGAGAATCAGGGCGACATCCTGGTTAATCAGATACCGCAGGCATTGACGACCGTGATCTCGCAGCGGCAGGCCTCGGCCCGGCCGGCGCCGGAACAAGCGGGGCCGCCAGCGAAGAAGCCGTAGGCCTGACAATTCTTTAAGCCGGGGCGGTCCGAGAGCGGGCCGCCCTGTTGTTTCCCGTCTATCCGTATGAAAAAGATCGCCGTTTGCGGGCTGGTTTGCGTGGGAATGGCCGCGGTCAATTGCGGCGCGGTCTTGGCACAGCCGCCCACTCCTTTCCCATCGGCTTCTCCTGAAGCACGCGACCTCACGCGTTCGAATCGCGAACGGGCTTTTGTCAAACTTTTCGAGGGCCAGCGCCATATGTGGCAGCTCCAGCGAATGAGGACGCGTGCCGGACGCGGCAACTCACGCCAGCTCGCCAGGAATGCATTCGAGGCCGCCGTGAGCTTCGATCCCACACTCGCGGAAGCATACACCGCTCTATCGGAACTGGCGGTTGCGGTGCAGCCGCGCGATATCGAAGAAGGCATTCTCCAAGCTGAACGCGCGGTTCGCGCCGATCGCGACAATGTCGGCGGCCATCGGATGCTCGCCCGTTTCTATACCGTCAAGAGCCGTTTGAACAACGGAGGCCTGGATCGAAACTTTGCCGACCGGGCCCGTACCGAATGGCGTGAGGTAGCGCGGCTTGAACCTTCAAATGCTGAGGCGTGGGCATTCTTGAGTTTATTTGCCGAGGCAGCCGGTAAGATTGATGAAGAGTTGAACGCGCTTCGAAACTGGGTCTCGGCCGCTCCTCCTGCGGATGTTGGATTCTTTCAGGGAACGATGGGCGGCGCAAGCCTTTCACCGGATGCGGCAAGCATAAAATTGGCATCCTCGCTAATGCGGGCCGGCCACCCGGCCGAAGCAGCTTCTGTGCTTAGCGCTCTTATCGCGGACGATCCCGAGAACTCGCAGGCGATCGCACTTCTCGACGAGTTGGTTGACGCCATCGAACCCGAAGCGGGAACGACCGCTCTCATCCCCGTCCAACAGGCGGTTTTTGCGGATCCTGACAATGTTGCGCTAATTGGTATGCTTGCCCGGCTGCAAACCCGGCTTGGCCAGACAACTGAGGCCGAATCGCTGCTTAAACACCACATTACGTCTCTTGCAAAGAGCGATAGGCCCGCCGCGGCGACGCTCGCCTCGTCGCTGGCCGAGGTCTATCTGCAAGGTGACAAGTACGATGATTCGATCGCCGCATTGGAAAATGCGTTGACGATTCGCGGCATAAGCCAGTCGACACCTTTGAAAACCGAGGATCGCGAGTTCGCCCAGACTGTGTTTGAGAGGCTCATTCACGCAGCCAAACTTGCCGACCGGCCCAACAACGTTAAGTTGTACATCGACCGTTCCCGCAAGATTTTTGGCAAGGGCGATCTTTTCGCCGACAGGGCGATGATCGGGTTCCTCAACGGGCAGGGAAGGCGACGCGAAGCTTTGGCGCTCGTTCGGGCCGCCCGCGTCGATCATCCGAATGACATACGCCTCCTCCGCACCCAAGCGATACTGATGACCGACCTCGGGCAAGTAGACGCCGCCGTGGGCCTGATCGGAAACAGATCTCGAACAGTTATCATCCCGGCCGAAAATCCGGTACCCGTGCCGCCTGCGGACGAGTTTTCCGACCTGTTGTTCGTGTCAAACCTCTATTCTCGGGTGGACCGCGGCAAGGATGCGATCGAATCCGCTAACCGGGCCCTGGCTCTCGCTGCAAGCACGGAGCGGCGCCAGCTAGCGAAAACTACGCTCGCGACCGCCATGCAGATGAATGGAGATTCGCAAGGAGCCGAAAAGACACTGCGCGAGGTCTTGCAGATAAGCCCGCGGAATCCGATGGCTCTGAACAATCTCGGCTACTTTTTATTAGAACGCGGTGAAAAGCTAACCGAGGCCGCGGAGATGATCAAGCGTGCGTTGGGTATCGACCCGCAAAATCCGGTGTATCTCGATAGTCTCGGCTGGGCCTATTTCAAGCTTGGCAGGCTCACCGAGGCCGAAAAATACATCAACGCCGCGGCCCGCGCCGATGTGGACTCGGCAACGATCATGGAACACAGAGGCGACATCTATCGGGCAAAGAACGATAAAGCGAAAGCCAGGAACTCCTGGGAACGGGCGTTCCGGCTCGCCGCCGGTGCCGGGGATATCGAGCGGCTGAGGAGAAAACTGGACGGGCGGTGATAACGCTTTTGCTTCTTTTTCCCGTTCTCTCGTTCAGATGGAAACATGACTCTTCTGGGATGCCGTTGATCGATCTCCGTTCTGGATCGTATTTTCTTCTTTCGCGTATTTCGTGGAAGATCCTTCTTTCATCCACGAAGCATTTTCTTCGTTCGTGTATTTCGTGGAAGATCCTTCTTTGATCCGCGAAGAATTTTCTTCTTTCGTGGAAGATCCTTCTTTGATCCGCGAAGAGTTTTCGTTGTTCGTGGAAGATCCTTCTTTGATCCACGAAAAGCACGAAACAAATCAAAAAAGCAAAGAGCTAAAACAAGTCAACAACACATATTTAAGGCACTCCCCTGTTTTCTCATCACTCCTTTCCCACTGATCGAGGGAGCAGCAAGAGCAAAATGGGTGGCGCGACGCGGACTCACAACGCACAATAAAAAGGGCGGCCGGTCGCTTGACCTGCCGCCCTCATCGATCAACCACCGTGGCTGTCAGGCTTACTTCTGATCGTCCGGCTTCGGGGTGGCGGTTGGTTCAACGTCGCGCTTCTTGAGCTTCGGCGGGCCGTCCGGTGTCGAGCTAGAACTGCCCGGATCAGCCGAATCCGCATCCGGTGCGTCTGGCTGACGTTTCTTCAGCGTTGGCCTGGAGTTGTCCTCTTCATCAAAATCAGCGATAACACCTGCCGCGGCATTCGTGCTCTTGAGCAAGTATGCCTTCACCCTTTGAAATTCAGACGTGCTGATCACATACTCTTCCCGCTCCGGAAAACGGGCCACAAGGGCCAGCGTATCGTCGCGGCGGTCGAGCGATTGCGGATGGGTCGAGAAAAGCTTCTGTATCGAGCCTGCCTTTTTCTTGTTCTTTGAAGCAAGCTTCTCGAACATCGTCGACATCGCTATCGGATCATATCCCGATGCGTAAAGGTATTGCACGCCCAGGCTGTCTGCTTCATTTTCGGCACCACGGGTAAATTTCAATCCGGCCAAGCCGGCGAGGATACCGCCGCCGTTTTGAAGGACCGTCGAAACAATTGGGCCGCCGAAAATGATGCCGGCCAATGCGCCATAGTTGATCAGCGTACCTTTTCCCTGATTCTCCATTGCGTGCCTCGCGGCGACGTGGGCGATCTCGTGGGCCATCACACCCGCAAGTTCCGCTTCATTCTCGGCGGCAAGGATAAGGCCTTTGTTCACAAAGAAAAAGCCGCCCGGCAGGGCAAAAGCGTTTACCTCGTCGCTATCGATCACCTTGATAGTAAATGGCACTTTCGCGTCCGAGTGGAGCACTATGTTTTGGCCGATACGGTTAACATATTCCGTAATGATCGGGTCCTCGACCATTTTCGCCTGCTGCTCGACCTGCGCCGCCAACTGGCGCCCGAGTGCGATCTCCTTTTCCTGCGAACCGCCGAGCCAGCCAAAGAATTTGTCCGTGCCGCTGTTGATCTTGCGCTTACCTATCAGGGCGGGATTTTCTTTTTCGTCCAACGGTTCGAGCGAAACGGGCTTTGGTGTCGCGGTGGCCTGAGGCTTAACAGATTTCGACTTCGCCGGCGTCTTGGCTCCCTTTTTGTCCTTTGCCTGAGCATTTGCCGTCGAAGGAAGCATCAAGGCCGAAGGCAAAATCAGCGTGTACAGAAGTGAACAGGACAAAAACGTGCGGGCTGGGTGCTTGTGCATTTACTTGCCTCCGAAGACGATTGTCATAAACCGTTGTAACATTAAACCCTGCTTGATAAGAAATCAACGACTTTTGGATGCGCTCGGCGGTCGAAAAGTTGCGCAAACTTAAAAAATATCCTTATGGGCGGCCCGGTCGCGTTCGAAGCCCGAATAGAAAACGCTTTTGTTTATTGAGAAAACTTGATAAACTGTCCTTGCCATTTGGTTAATGGCGGCGTGTTCTTCTTCTGTTTCCCGCGAACGTCAGCATATTTCCGCAATGAAATATTGCGCTCCTCCCGTATAATTATTTCGATCAAACGATGAAACGTATTCAGGATAAGGTCAAGGACATCGTCGACGTCCGGCCGTTTCGAAGCATTCGCGACTTCACCGCGGACCCTGTTGAAACGCTGAATAACTATCATTTTACCGACGCGACCGCCGACCTGATGGCCAAGTGGCTTGACGGGATCTCGTCCGTCCAGGCGGGCAAAGGCGCCGCGTACGCGCTGGCGGGATATCGGGGAGTAGGTAAAAGCCATTTTCTTGCCGCGCTCGGAGCATTGACCGCCAGTCCCGACCTCCGCGGCCGTGTGTCCGAACAACACGTCGAGTTCAGCGCCCAGCGTTTGCAGCGGCGCCATTATCCGGTCTCTCATTTGCGCCGCGGCACTCACGGGACGCTCCTCGAAGAACTTAAGGCGGCGGTCGCCGGTACATTTGCGATCGATTCACTCAACCGGTTGGAAACCTTCGACGAAGTCGTTCAGGCTGCGAGCGAAAGATCCGGAGAAACGCCTTGGGTACTTCTGATCGATACAGCCCTCGAGCGGGGTTCTCGCGTGACCCGGGACGACGGCGAGGACTTGAGCGACATAGCGGCAGCGGCAATTAAGAGGAATATTTTCGTCGGTGTTGCGCTTGACGACGATATTGCCGGTGCGGACGGCTCGAACGCGGCGATCGTACGGTCGTACTCGATCGATTACCTGGACCAGTCGCATCTCTATAAGGTCGTCAACGCCCACTTGTTCCCGAAAGACCCGCAGAAACAGGCCGTTCTTCATGATATCTATGGGTATTTTCGCGAGGTGCTGCCAAGCTTTCGCTGGAGCGAACAAAAGTTCAGCTCCCTTTATCCGCTTCATCCGGCGATCCTTGAGATCGCACCCTACGTTAGACTCTATGTCCACGACTTTGCCCTTCTCGGATTCGCGTCCGACGCGGGAGAGAAGATCCTCGGACGTCCGGCGAATTCGCTCATCGCGTTGGATGAAGTCTATGACCACGCCGAGGCCGGGCTTCGAAAGGTCGATGATCTGCAAGAGGCCTTCGCCGCTTACGATTCAATAAACGCGACGGTCGTAAATAAGATCCCGGTGATGCAGCGGCTCCAGGCCAAGCTGATCCTTAAGGCGCTCCTTTTGCTTTCGCTTGACGGCCAGGGCGGAACTGCCAGCGACGTCTGCGCGTCAGAGCTGGTTTTTGACGAATCTGACCCGGCAAAAGCCGTAGCCCAGGTCGATGAACTCCTGCGGACATTTGCGGAGGCCCTGCCGAACGATTTTCGCGTCATTGCCGAAGAAGGGGCCGAGCGGCGCTACAGCTTTAAGGTCAGCAGCAAGGAGAACCTGAATAATGCCCTCACGGAAGCGCTGCTTCAGGTTTCACCAGATTCTGTCTCAACCGTGCTCTGGCGTGTTTTTAAGGAGCGCTTCCCGGATGCAGTGCAGGGCGGCGAGAGTTCGCCGGAGGATCGCGGCCTGATCGAAACGGACATTTCCTGGCGTGGATCTCACCGCAAGGGCGTCATCATTTGGCCGGGACAGTCTGATCTGGCCGCTGCCGACCTGTCAGATCCGGACACCTGGATCGACTGGGAAGTGCAGATCGATCTTGATGGAAAGCTTGGCGACGGAGAGGCCGATGATGGGAATGCCCGCGTCATTTGGAAGCCCGACCCGCTAAAGCCCGATGAGGTCGATAAGCTCAGAAGCTATTTTGTCCTTACCTCAAACGTCGACCTGCGCGAGAAGTACAGCGAGCAGATCCGTGCCGCGGTCCACGCTCATTCGATCGCCGCTGAAAAGATCCTTACGCGAAGCTTTCTCGAAGACGGTAAGCTCGTTGTCGGTGGATTTGACTACAACTTCACCGAAGAGGCACGGTCGGCCCAAACGCTGTCGGAGATATTCGGATCGATGCTCGAACCTTTGTTCGAGACCCGATATCCCTCGCACCCTTATTTTACGCGGATACTTGACGAAGGCGACGTCGCTTCGATCGTTACCGACGTTTACAACAGTACGCGGCGCGACCTTGCGGATGTACAAAGCCGGGCACAGACCTATGCGTTTCCGCTTGGGCTCGTTCGATTAGAGGGAACCTCATTCGTGCCCGAAGAGCACGAGCGGCTTGCTGCCCTGCCGATCGCGAAAGAGGTCCTAAGCCTCGTCGAATCAAAGGGCTCCGCGGCGGTTGAGATAAACCAGATCTACGCGCGGCTTCGAGAAATTCCATACGGACTCGGCCGTGAAGCTCAGCAGATGCTGCTGACTGCCCTCGTTGCGGAGCGCTTCATCGAATTCGTCACAACATCGGGCAACCGGATCAACCGACGGTCGCTGGACCTGAAGATCATTTGGGCAGACATTCTCGGTATTGCAAAACCGGTCGAGAGTTCCTTCTCATCGGAGAAATTCAAGCAATGGGCGAAACTGTTTGTAAAAGATGCGCCATTCGAGTCGCTGGACCGCCCATCCGACCGGGAAGCCCTCACAGGCGCATTCGCCAGGTGGGCGGCGGACTGGGACTCGGCGGCGGTACTCGAACGGTTTCAGGGGCTGCCGGAGGACTCGCTCAATCTAAACATTTGGCGTCTGGCGGCCAGGACCTCGAAGACGTTCGGAGCTGTTTTGGAACCCGTCCGAAAAGCAGGCGAAGGAATTATTCCCGCCGAAGATTGCCTCGAACGCGTAGCCGAAGCTTTTTCGGGATCAGCCAATGACTTTCTACAAGGCGAGGGCGAGGTCCAAACCCTCGACGGTTTTGTACGTGCCTCGGAACTTCGAGATGAGGCGCGGGTGTACCTCGTAACAAGCGAGGCGACACGGTCGGACGAGGTCGAAGATCTCAAACAAGGCCTGCTCCGGCTCATCAAAACAGCGGCGGCCCGTCCCGGCACTGACATAAACCGCGAGCTCGGATATTCATGGGAAAAGTTTCGCCGCGAATATGCGGACCTCTTCGCTTTGCGGCACGGCGAAGTGATGAATTCGCCCGAACGTAAGGCCAGGTTCAGCGAGATACTCAAAAGCGACGAATGGGGAGAGTTCGACATCCTCTCAAAATTGCCGGGGTTCGATCCACGATTTGCCTCCGCGGCGGACAGGCTTTGCCGCGAGTTGTACGAATTCGAATGCAGTGTGGACCCACGGCCGCTACTTGAAAAACAGCCCTATTGCCGCTGCAGATTCTCGTTGAATTCCGACGTTCAGGCAGACCTGCTGCCCGCCGAACTGTCCGATACGGTACGCGCCGGGCTTGCCTCATTTCGCAAGGTACTGACGAAAAATGGCGAGGACATCGCCCGTTCCGCCGAAAGGCTTGGAGCCTCGTTAAACGATGATGCACTTGCGGCAGCGTGCCGTGAACTCGCTGCCAGCCTCCGCTCGGACAAGGACCTTCCGCGATTCGATGATCTGCAGTTGAAAGTACTTGCCGCGGTCCTGTCCGATGCGGGCCCTGAGGATGGCCCCTCGCAAGACCTGCAGCGAACTGAGGCGCTGGAATCAGGCACAACTCCCCGCAGCGTCGGCCCCGCCGAGTATTCAGACGAGAAAATGCTTCTCAATGTCTAGCCTTCGCTCCGCTCACCCGCCCCTCTCCAGGCAGAAAACATACTTGTGATCCCTGCGGCCTGTTTTAGCGTAGCGATCCGGCTTTTCCTGCAACTCGACATCCGCTAATATCCCTAACTGTGCGGACCATATCCATCATTGGGCCTGGCCGGATGGGCGGCGCTTTGACCATAGCACTCTCCCGAGCGGGGTTCCTGCTCGAGACCATCGTCTTTGGCTCGCGAAAACCAGCTGCCCTTCTCGCGGAGGTCAACGGCGATCCGGTCTTGGTGCCTTCGGAAGGCGTAACTCGTATCGATTCGGACGCGGTGCTCATAACAGTTCCCGACACCGAAATTAGCTCTGTGGCTGATTTGGCTGCAGGTTGGCTCGGCGGTGATTCGGTGCTGCTGCACACGAGCGGGGCCCTCGCGTCCGAGGTCCTCGTCCCGGCCCGCGAAAAGGGAATTCCTGTCGGATCGATGCACCCGCTCATTTCCGTAAGCGATCCGACGGCAGGTTCGGAGAGTTTCAACGGCGCCTATTTTTGCGTCGAGGGCATGCCTGCTGCCGTAAATTGCGCGACGGTTATCGCGCGGTCATTGGGTGGAATACCGTTTACTGTCGAGACAGACCAGAAGCCGCTCTACCATGCGGCGGCGGTTTTGGCGTCCGGCCACCTGACTGCTTTATTTCAGATCGCCGTAATGGCCCTTGCTCGCTGCGGAATGGATGAGGCTGAGGCCAGGGAGGCGCTTCTGCCCCTTGCGAAAAGTGTCCTTGCCAATCTCGAAAGGCAGGAGCCATCAGCGGCCCTCACCGGTCCGTTTGCCCGAACGGATATCGACGCTATTGGGTGGCATCTGGACGCGTTTGACCGCGCTCGGCTTCCGGGTGTGAAGCGGACGTACCTGGAACTCGGGCTGGCTTCGCTCGATCTTGCCGAACAGAGCGGCGGCGACCCTGAGAAGATCGCGGCGATACGCGACCTGATAATGTTAGCGCTCGCCGCGTCCAGGTGATAAAATAGAATCGAATGGTGCCGTAACGATGGCGAAAAAAAAGGAAAACTTTAGTCAGGAGCGCGAGATATTCCTCGAGCACATTCAGAAGGCGGGCTTGCGGCGTACGGCCCAACGCGACCTGATAATGGAGATCTTCCTGCGTACCGAAGAACACCTGACGAGCGAGGACCTTTATTGGCTGGTTCAGAAAGAGGACGCGGCCGTCGGGCACACCACCGTTTACCGCACCCTCAAACTGTTGACCGAGGCCGGCCTGGCCCGCGAGGTCCGCTTTGGCGACAACAAGACCTATTACGAACACCATTATAACCACGAGCATCACGATCATATGATCTGCACCGAGTGCGGCCGCGTGTTCGAGTTTTTCTCTCAGGCGATCGAATCTCTCCAGGATGAAATGGCGGACAAACTCGGTTTTCGCCCGACGCATCACAGTCTGCGGATCTGGGGGCTCTGCGGTGATTGTCAAAATTCGCAGGCTGACGCACACGCCGTGCCGTCGGGAGCTCAGCCAAAGGTAAGAATGCGGTCCGTTACCGGCAACTGATGGATAACGCGATGTGGGAAGCGAACGTAACATTTAAACGTGAAGAGCGTGAAGGGATCGTTCCGGTGGGAAGCTATCTATCCGACGCCGCGGGCAGGCTCGGGGTACGGCGGGAGCAAAAATGCATTCCGTTTGAGAACATCCATTTCTGCCAGGTGACAATTCTTGAGGGCAGGGAACTGCTTTCGCCCCAAACCTCTCACGAGGCCGAGTATCTCGCGGGAGAAGAGAATGAAAATAGTGAACACGGCCGTCTAGGCTGCCAGACGAGGATCGCCGAAGCTGGAGACATTGTGATTATGACAACGCAAACGCCCGAGGAACAAACAAAGGAGCAGGCGGAGGCCGCCGGTAAGGAATACGTAAAGGAGTTCTCGGAACTCCCGCTCGAAAAAAAGGTGCAGCAATTGGTGCAGCTTGAGGCCATAGCGTTGGGAGAGACGGTGTCCTATATCTTTAATTCACCGTTCATGATATTCGACAAGGCGGTGGACATCATGGCGACGTTCGGACTAAAAAAGGAAGAACATGACCGCCGTGCTTCCCGGCCGGCCGAGCACAACCAAGAGAAGGACGCCGCCGTTCCGGATGACGAGGCAACTGAAGAAGCGGTAGCGGCTGATTAGCCTTCGGGCCGTTTGTTATCGCCGGGCCGCCGAAAACTGAAAGGCTTATTAGCGTGAGCGAGACAAGGATACAAAAAAGGCCGGCAAATGCCATCAAGGAGAAGGGCCAGTATTTGCTGGCCTTTGGTGTCGTTGGGTCTATGCTCCTGGTTGCCGGTTTTCCGGTTTTCGTGATCTTTTTTTTCGGCATCTTCGCATATTTCCTGTTTCGGATATTCGCGGCCGGCTCCAGGAACGACACACGCGAGATCTTCGAGTTTTACCTCGCGGCGAACGAGATCCTCCGCGAAGACGGCCGCAATTGGTTTGGATTCGAGGTCCGCGACGCGATCGGCCGCGGCGAGGCGATCATCAACCGAATGAGCGGAGCTCCACCGCTAGTTCACTTTGCCCTCGGCTCTCTTTACCACAAGGCCGGCGAGCACCAGGCCGCCATCAACTCTCTGACCCAGGTGGTCGAAAGCGAAGGCGGCAATGAGGCATCGTATGTCTATCCGTCGCCCGAGCTCCGCAACTATGTCAAGGTACTTCGCAAGATCGAACGGGAACCCGCCGAAGCACCGCTCACTTCCGCGGCGATCCGGGCCCTCGAACGCGCGAGGAAACTTCGCGGAAAGGCCATCCTTGAGGAAAGCCGCGCCGCGTTTGTCGAAAGTTCCAAAAGAGATCCCGGGCCTCGACACGAATTGGCGGCGAACAGCCGTTCATCCGTACCAGACGACGCGGGAGTCGGCCCTCGTGCAAATGGGCACGCCCGGTCCGTAACTGATCCTTCGAACGAATCGGAGCCACCATCGCCGCAGCCGCCGATCTTTACGGAACCGCGGCCGGGTCCGCGAAAGGGCCATTCGAGAAAGGAAAAGAAGGACCCATTTGCCGACCGAAAGCCGATCACTGAAGTGCTTCACGATATCTACGATAAGAACGTTCAGTAGCGAATATCTCGTCTCTTCGCTCGAAATAATTCGGATTCACCGCTAGCTCAACCGGATATCTCAAGAATGGTCATTCATCCCGAAAAATTTTCTGATCGAAGCCAACACACCCTTGTCGGGACGGGCATGGGCCTCGGGACTGTCTTTTTCGGCGACGTTAAGAGCGGCCCGGCGTTCTTCGATCACCTTACATATTGAGTCGACCAGATACGGATTTGCTTCAAAGATCGGTTTCAGCGCGCTCTTGCTGATCTGGACTACCTCGGACTCCTCAGCCGCAACTACGGTCGCCGTTCGAGGTTCGCCCGTCAACAGGCTCATCTCACCAAAATAGTCGCTCTCGTTTAGGGTGTTGATGGTCCTCGTCTGGTTGCCCTGATCGATCTGGACGTCCACCGATCCGCGGGTGATCACAAACATCGAGTTGCCCTCGCGCCCGTGTCTGACGATCGCTTCGCCCGGAGCATAAACTCGGGCCTTCGAGGAGCGTGCCAGTCGGTCGATCTCTTCCTCGGACAGCGGCGCAAAGATCGGTATTCCGCTGAGTCGATTGACCGTGGCATTCAAATAGTCGTCGAGTGTCTGTTCGGGTGCCGCCTGCTCCATATAGACGGTCCTCGTCGGAAAAGCGAACCCTATGTTCTCGCGGTTAAATGCGTACCAGATCCGCTGGCGGACGAGTGCATCGGTATCGTTGTGCTTGCGATAATCGTCCGCCCAGTACTTCACTTCCCAGTCGATGCCGCTTTCGCCGAGACTCCTGATCCGAACGATCGGCCTTTTTTTCGCCGACACGTTCTCAACCTGCCTGACGGCCTCACGAACTACATGGATCGTCTTTGCGGGAGAGTTTGAATAGAGTGTATTGAAGAAAACGACCCGCGCGTTCAGATTATCTTTCGGCGCGACCTCGATCGCCTCTTTTCCAAGCACTGAGTTGCTCAGCACAAGCAGTTTGTTCTGAAACGTGCGGATCTTAACTCCACGCCACGACACTGCCTCGACGACACCGCCGGTCCGGTTGGCAAACGCGACCACGTCACCCACCTGAAACGGCTGGTCCGCCTGAAGTGCGATGCCCGCGAAAAGGTTGCCGAGCGTGTCCTGCAGGGCAAGGCCGACGACAATGCCGATGATCGCCGAGCCGGTAAAAAGCGGCGCAAGTTGTATTCCCGGATACTGCGACTGGAACACGACAAAGAACGCGACAATATACAGGACCACCGAGATCACCGTTCGCAGAAGCGACGAAATCTCCGACTGCGCACCGCGAAGCGCCGTATTGAAGATCAGGAAAGCTACGAATCGGACGACGCTTATGACCAGGGCCATCCACAGGATGATCTTTGCAATGTGAAAGAGGTTAACGACAAGCGAGATCAGGGAACTTGTCATCATCCCCGTCGGCGAGCCGTCGCTCGAAACAACCTGGCCGTCCGCGGTGAGCGCGAGCCCGAACTGTGCCAGGCCGTATTCCTGCAGCCCCGATTCGACAAACGGAAGCACGACGAGCGTAAGCGTAACGGCACCGGCGAAGATGAGAAAAACGACCGACCTTTTCTGAAGTTCCGATGGCGGCATACGCGTGACCGCCTAGAACATACCAGCAATCGTATTCCCAATCAACAGGATCGAGAGCACGGAAACCACGGATGTAATGATCCAGGCGATAATGTTAAAAATGGCCGAATTCTTGTGGCTGCCCATTATCTCCGCATTGTTGGCGAGCGTTACGACAGCGATCAGTATCACTGGCAGCAAAAGGCCGTTGATGCACTGAGTGACGAGCAGCAGTTTGATCTGCGGAATTCCGGGAATAAGCGCGATCAGGCAGCCGAGTACTATCAGGCCGGTAAAGATCCCAAGAAAGATCGGAGCCTCTCGAAAAGATCGCGACAGCCCCTTCTCAAAGCCCAGGGCCTCGCTGACCGAGTAGGCCGTCGAGAGCGGCAGTACGCCCATCGCCAGCATCGCCGCGCCGAATAACCCTACCGCAAAGAGGTACTTGGCATATTGCCCCGCGATCGGCTCGAGCGATTCGGCCGCCGTTCGTGCGGAATCGACTTCGAAGATGCCCTGGACGTGCAGCGTGGCGGCGGTGGCAATGACGATAAACGCCGCGATCATGCACGCAAAGATCGTCCCCGCGATCACGTCCGCACGGACCAGCGGCAGATCGTCCTTGTCGAGGCCTTTCTCAACCACTGAGGACTGGACGTAAACCTGCATAAAGGGCGTGATGGTCGTGCCGATCAGCGCCATTGTGGTGAACAGATACTTATAATCGAGAGTAAATGTTGGCTCGACAAATCCCTCGGCCGCCGCAGCCCAGTCCGGCTCCGCAAGAAAGGCCGACGCGACATAGGCAAAAAACACGAGCGACATCGCCAGAAAGACGCGCTCGACACGCTTTCGCGACCCCTTGACGACGAGCCACCAGACAAACCCCGCAGCCAGCGGCAGCGTAATGAACCGCGGCACGCCAAGCAGCTCGGACACCTGCGAGATGCCGACGAATTCAGAGATGATAACGCCGGTGTTGGCCACAAGCAGCGCCAGCATCACCAGTGCCGTCCACCGCACGCCGAACTGTTCGCGTATCAGGTCCGCCAGGCCCTGGCCGGTAACCACACCCATCCGGACGCACATCTCCTGCACCACAACAAGCCCGACCGTCATCGGAATAAAGACCCACAGCAGAGAGTAGCCGAACGTCGCCCCCGTGCTTGAATAGGTCGCGATTCCGCTGGCATCATTCCCCGCGTTCGCCGCGATCAGCCCCGGACCAAGGACCGCCAGGTAGGCAAAAAGACGATAATCGCCGAACCGCCGCGCATACAATCCGCTCGCGTCGCGTACCAACCTCTTTGGGGTAAGCCGTGAAAAATGCATCGAAAGTACTATCGTCGTCGGCCATTCTGCTCAACAGGATTCCGAGCCAGAAAATCTATCCCGTCGGAACATCTGACTATAGCCCAATTCCAATCGGCGAGAAAGTCAACCCCAAACTCCCCGCCTGGTCCCGGCTGGCTGAACAAATCTGAAATGACCGGTTGGTCTCAACCGCCGGCTGTAACCCGCCCGAACTTTTTAACATTGCGGGCAAATCTGATAAAGTTCGTAGAACTATGAGCATTCAAATAAGGTTTTTCGCGGCTTTTGTAGTGGTTGGTTCGCTGCTGATCGTAAATATGCCCGCGCTCGGCGAGGCCCCCGATCCGGTTCGCGGCAAGCACGCCATGGTGGCCTCGCAGCATGTCCTGGCGTCGCAGATCGGTGTGGACATTATGAAACGCGGAGGCAACGCGGTCGATGCCGCCATCGCAGTCGGGCTGGCGTTGGCCGTAGTTTACCCCGAGGCGGGAAATATCGGCGGCGGCGGATTTATGCTGATCCGCCGGCCTGACGGCAAGGCGTTTGCCGTCGATTACCGCGAGATGGCCCCGAAGGCAGCGGGCCGCAACATTTTCGTCGACAAGGATGGGAAGGTGATCCAGGGCGAAGGCGGCTCCACTATTGGATACCGGGCTTCGGGAGTTCCCGGAACGCTGGCCGGCTTTGACCTTGCGTTTAAGAAGTACGGCTCAGGTAAGGTAAAGTGGGCCGATCTCGTCGAACCCGCGCGACGCCTAGCGGCAGACGGTTATGTGTTGTCGCATCGGCTTGCCAATCTCCTCTATGTTTACCGCGAGCACCTTGCGAAATATCCGGACAGCAACCGCATCTTTCTGAACAATGGCGATTACTACAAAGAGGGCGATCTTTTCAAGCAGGCCGACTTGGCGTCCACTCTCGGCCGGGTGCAAAAGCACGGGGCACGCGAATTCTACACAGGTGAAACGGCCCGGTTGATCGCCGCCGATATGAAGGCGAACAACGGACTTATCACGCTTGAAGACCTGAAGAACTATGTCGCCAAAGATCGCGAACCGCTGCGCGGGACCTATCGCGGCCACGAGATCATCACAATGCCTCCGCCGAGTTCGGGCGGGATCGTGATGCTTCAGGTGCTGAATATGCTCGAACCGCATGATGTCGGCGCGATGGGGCATAATTCGTCCGCCGAGCTTCACCTCTACGCCGAAGCCTCGCGCCGCGCCTTCGCCGACCGGGCCGAATACATGGCCGATCCTGATTATGCCGATGTCCCAACTGCGACGTTGATCAATAAGGAATATGCGGTCAAGCGGATGGCGGGTTTCGATCCGAAAAAGGCGGTTGCGAGCATCTCGCTCCGCGCCGGAGACATCGCGAGTTCCGAGGGTACCGAGACGACACATTTCACAGTGGTCGATCCGTCGGGCATGGTCGTGTCGAATACTTACACGATCAACGATCTTTACGGCTCGCGCGTTACGCCAAAGGGTACCGGCGTTCTGCTAAACGACGAAATGGATGACTTCGCCGCGCGGCCGGGCAAGCCGAACATGTTCGGCCTGGTTCAGGGTGAGCGAAACAAGGTCGAGGGCGGAAAGCGGCCCCTCTCGTCAATGACGCCGACGATCGTCTTAAGAAAGGACGGTTCGCCGTGGTTCGCGGTCGGCGCCCGCGGCGGCCCGCGCATCATCTCCGCCGTGATGCAGAGCGTCATCAATGTGATCGATTTTGGTATGAACATCCAGCAGGCGATCGACGCCCCGCGGATACATCATCAATGGCTGCCCGATCAGATCTACTACGAGAAGTACGGTGTCTCGGCCGACACGATGAATATACTGAGTTCGTTCGGCCACAAGTTCGTTGACCGGCCCGGCAACATCGCGTCGGCAACGGCGATAATGATCGATAAGGATGGCGTCAGGCTCGGCGCGATCGATTCAAGAAGCGATGGTGCGGCCGTCGGTTATTAGGAAGCCAATCTCCGGTCTTTGCGCGGTTGGAAGCAGAGATGCGTGAAATTGTGCGCGGTTAGCGTTCGTCGTGCTTGAGGAGTTTTGTCGTGTTTTCGATCACGCTGCCGCGTTCCGCCAGTTCACCCGTTTCCGGCGTTCGCCACGCACCCTGCGGTGCAGTGTAGAACCCGACAGGCTCCTGCTGCGGCGGCGGGAGTGCCTCGGCACCCGGCGTGCCGGGAAGCGTTGCGGGCCTCGGCCGTATGGCCCCGCTGATCTTTCCGCGGATGGATCCCCGCGACGACGGCAGCATTATGAGAGATCCGACAAGGATCGCAAAAGAACCAAAAAAGCCCGTGGCGACACAGATCTCAGGCATCGGGTCGGCATCGAGGATCTCCCAGATCACTGCGAAAAATAGAAACATCACCAGCCAAAGCAGCCCAAAGCCAACCCCGTTCTTCTTGTTGAATATCGTTCTCTTCTGCCCGGCCGACGCAAGCTGTGGCAGCGTGCCGCCGTGCTCCAGCACCTCTGCCACGAGATCGAGCTGAAAGCCGCATTTCGAGCAGAATTTTGTTTCACTTGATACTTGCTGCTGGCCGCAGCGGGGACAGTGCATCAGAACTTTCTCCGGTTAAGGGCGTTTTCCACAAGACTTGGTGACAAACGAATTCTTGCACGAAAAAGTTCGCAATGCAAAGTATTTCCCGTTTCAAACGCGCGGCAGCGGCGTTCCGGCAAGCAGGTGGAGCACAGCGAGTGCCCGGCCCTGGAAATTCTCGGCACGGGCGAGAGTTGCGAGCAGCAATTCATGGATCGATACCATTTCTTCAGGTGCCGGGATGAGCTTTGCGAGGTCAGCGTCGGTTTGAAAGAAGGCGAATCCCCGGATCCGTGCGGATTCCACCTCATTGAGGTACCCGGCGATCTTGTGGTTCGTTGAGAGTTCCTCGGGCAGCGTCCACTCGAACGGATCGTCCCAAAGTCGGGCCGTGATGCCGCCGAAAGTCTGCTCGACCGCACCCGCCGACCGCAGAAGATATTCGCCAAAGGATGCGGAACGCCTGTTCCCCGGATCCTTGAAAAGCAATGCGTCCGGCATCGCCGCTGCGGCCGCCAGCGATCGCTCGTGCAAAAGTCGAAATCGCTGGTCAAATAGCTTGATATTCGCGGTTAATGACGACACTATCCCGAATCATACTGTCCTTCCAGCCCGATGTCATCCGGTCAAACTATCGTTTGACGATCTTTCGATCCTCCTCGTACATCCCGAGGCCGTAGTTCGTGCCTCCCCAAGTCACTGCCGTAGCGACACGGCCCTTGACGCCGATCCGCGAACCTTTTGCCGGAACCGCATCCCGCGTAATGACCCAGATCGAACCGGTCCCGTCGTCGATCTTGTACCCGCCGCCGCGGATATTGGTACCAGGGACCGAAGCTCCGTAGCTGTCCTTCACCACGCCGGCGATCGCCACTTGCTTATCAGCGTAGCGTGATGGGTTAGCCTCGATATCGGCGATCGATGTTCTCTCCGGGCAGGCAGGCAGAAGCAGAACCGAAAATGTCAGTGCAAGAAACGCGAGCTTATGTTTCATGGTTTTCCCCCATTTGAATGGAATGATCGGGGAAGAGTTTCAGATTCACAGATTCAATTCAGCGGCAAAAGTTTGCCAAATTTTTCGGTTTTTGCGATGCTTCTAGAAGGCTTTTCATTTTGAGCGGCAGGCAGTTAGGGAATTCCGAACGTGGTTCAAGTGAGCCCTTCCACAGATCGATTCGTCTTTGCTTCCAGCACAGCCTCTGAAACCTGGCGTCCCGAAAAGGATTCAAAGGCCTATGAGTGGTGGTACTTTGATGCGCTCTCCGATGACGGCCGCGAGGCCATCGTCATTGTATTCCTGGATAACTTTATCTATTCGCCGAGGTACAACGATCCCGCCCGGAGCGATGATTTCCTCCGATCGGGCCCGAGGTTTCCCGCGGTCTCCTTCACATATTTTAGCGATGGGAATGTTGTTTACTCGGCAACGAGCGAGTTTGCGGCGGAACATTTTCGGCCCGGTCCGGACGGTTCCGGGTGCAGGATCGGCGAAAGCGGCTTTCGTTTTGAATCGGCCTCCTACGGATCGGGTTACCTTGTCTCTGTGGATCTTCCGCTGGCCCGCGGACGACGCCTCAGAGCAAATCTTGAGTGGCTCTCGATAGAGGCCGACCTCGCTCCTGAACTCCCGGGACCGAACATCGCCCATTGCTGGAACATGGCTGCGCCTCGGTGCGACGTGAGCGGCAAGATATCCGTCGAGGGCCCGCGGGGACGTTCGCTCGATACGCGCAGTTTTCGCGGTACCGGTTATCACGATCACAATCTTGATAACAGGTGGCTGGCAAAGACCGTCAGGGACTGGCATTGGGGCCGGGCCCATTTTGCCGACTCGACCGTCGTCTTTTGCCGCTTTTCGGAAATTGGGGCAGACCAGCCGCACTCACGTCTGCTCCTTGTACGGAACGGCGAATTGAATGAGTTTCCGGCCCTATTCGAGGAAGCCAGCCATGCGCGTGACGTTCACGGCATCCGATATCCGAAGGATCTGAAGATCGCAGCGGCGGATGGCATTGCGCTGCAGGCGGTGCCGATGAAGGTGATCGACTCAAGCTTCTACCATCTGCGATTCCTGAGTTCGATCACATTGAGGTCCGAGGGAAAGGAGCACCTTGGGACCGGGATCACGGAGGTCATCGCCCCGCGGGCCCTGAAATATCGTTGGCTGAACTGGGTAAGCGATCTACGTACGGGAAGGAACGGAAAAGCCTCGCGCCTCTGACCGCCCATGTCCGGCCCCGTCGTAGAGTTCGGGTTATCTGTATGATAAAATGAGTGTTTCGCCGCACGGCGAAACCATTGGCCGGACTAGGTAAGAACGCGGTTGAGGCATATTTGAGTTATGACACACGATCTCTTCAACACACGACAACAGTTTACGGACGGTACGGGAAAAAGGGCTGTCTTTTATTCTCTACCCCAGCTTGAGAAGGAAGGCCTTGGCACGGTATCACGTCTCCCGATCTCGATCAGGATAGTTCTCGAGTCAGTCCTTCGGAACTTCGACGGTGGGCAAAAGGTCAGTGAAGCCAATGTGCGGGAGCTTGCCGCCTGGCAGGCGGGTGCCGAACGGACCGAAGAGATCCCATTTGTCGTTGCGCGCGTGGTGCTCCAGGATTTCACAGGCGTGCCGCTGCTCGTCGACCTCGCGGCGATGCGGTCTGCCGTTAAGAGGATGGGCAGGGATGTCTCGGTGATCGAACCCCTGGTGCCCGTCGATCTGGTGATCGACCATTCGGTACAAGTTGACTTCGCGGGCAGTGAAGCAGCCTATTTGCGGAACACGGAGATGGAGTTCAAACGCAATGAACAGCGTTATCGTTTCCTGAAATGGGGAACTCAGGCCTTCAGCGGCTTTAGCGTCATTCCGCCCGGTATCGGCATCGTCCATCAGGTGAATCTTGAGTATCTGGCCAAGGGCGTCTTCGAGCGAAATGGAGTGTATTTCCCTGACTCGCTCGTCGGCACCGACTCGCACACGACAATGATAAATGGCCTCGGGATCGTCGGCTGGGGTGTCGGCGGGATCGAGGCAGAAGCCGGAATGCTTGGCCAGCCGGTATATTTTCTCACGCCGGACGTTATCGGCGTTCATCTGACCGGCGAATTGCCGCAGGGTGCCACCGCGACCGACCTTGTCCTGCGGGTGACGGAAATGCTCCGCAAGGCGAATGTCGTTGGCAAGTTCGTCGAATTCTTTGGCGATGGTGCGGCCGCGCTCCACGCGACCGATCGGGCAACGATCGCGAACATGGCCCCGGAGTATGGAGCGACCATGGGCTTTTTCGGGGTTGACGATAAGACACTCGACTATTTTCGCGCTACCGGTAGAAGCCGCGGGCAGATCGACACGATCAGGAACTACTACCAGGCCCAGGAAATGTTTGGGATACCGCGCGAAGGGGAAGTTGATTATACAACGGCCTACGACCTTGATCTGTCCACCATCAACCCGTCGGTTGCCGGCCCCAAACGGCCTCAGGACCGCATTGACCTCTCGAACCTGGATGATCGCTTCATTGAGCTGTTCTCCCAGCCGGCGGCCGACGGCGGGTATGGTAAGTCCACCGTCGATCTGGAGAAGCGTTATCCGGTCACATTGTCCGGAACGGCCTCGTCAACCTTGGTCGCCGGCGGCGGCGAACAGAGCCAGCGATCGATCCCGCTCCCGGTCCTGGGCGATGTCAGTGACAAGAACACGAACGTAACGACCGAGGTCGAGATGGTGAACAACAGGCCGACGCCTGACAGGGTCGACATGAGCGAGACACCCGACAAACCAGGTCCGGTGTCAACGAATGTCGGCAACGGCGATGTTCTGATCGCCGCTATCACCTCGTGCACCAACACCTCGAATCCGGCCGTAATGATCGCCGCCGGCATTGTTGCGAAAAAGGCCGTTGAAAAGGGAATGACCGTGCCGCCCTACGTTAAGACGTCCCTGGCCCCTGGCTCGCGCGTCGTAACCGAATATCTGGAAAAGACCGGCCTGCAGCGATATCTCGACGGGATCGGGTTCAATCTCGTTGGCTACGGCTGCACCACATGCATCGGCAACTCAGGCCCGCTCGATGCCGGCATCGAGGAGCAGGTCGTTGAGAACGATATCATCGCCGCCTCGGTGCTTTCCGGAAACCGCAATTTCGAGGCACGGGTCCATCAGAACATTAAGGCGAATTTTCTTATGTCGCCGCCGCTTGTCGTTGCCTTTGCCCTTGCCGGCACAGTACTCAAGGACGTGATCCTCCAGCCGATCGGCCGGGACCGCGACGGGAATGATGTTTTTCTGAAAGATATCTGGGCTTCGCTTGACGAAGTCCGCGAACATCTTGAGGCGGCATTTGACCCAGAAACCTACAAACGGCTTTACACGCAGTTTGCCGAGCAGAACCCGCTTTGGAACAACATCGAATCCAGCACAGGCCAGGTTTACGAATGGGATGAGGCTTCGACCTATATTCAGGAGCCTCCCTATTTCACGGATTTCTCGATGGAAACGGGCACCTTTTCGGACTTTACTGGTGCAAGGGCGCTGGCGATCTTCGGCGATTCCGTCACGACCGATCACATCTCGCCGGCCGGAGCGATCAAAGCCAGTTCGCCCGCTGGCCTATACCTGCAGGAGTTGGGTGTCGAGCCGCGAGATTTCAACTCCTACGGCTCGCGCCGCGGCAATGACCGAATTATGCTCCGTGGGACTTTCGCCAATGTGCGGATCAAGAACCTGATGGCTGCTCCGGTTGAGGGCGGTGTCACGCGTTATCAGCCAAACGGCGAAGAAATGTCCATCTACGACGCTGCGATGAAGTATCTTGCTGACGGCACGCCGCTGGTTATCTTTGCGGGCCAGGAATACGGAACGGGAAGTTCGCGTGACTGGGCCGCGAAAGGAACGAAATTGATGGGAGTGAATGCGGTTATCGCCAAGTCGTTTGAGCGGATCCATCGTTCCAACCTTGTTGGCATGGGAGTTTTGCCGCTTCAGTTCCAGGAGGGGCAATCGGCCGCATCGCTCGGGCTCGATGGCACTGAGACCTTTGCCCTGACCGGACTTGAAGGCAACGAGGTCAAACCGATGCAGGACGTCACGCTGCGGATAATTCGTGCCGACGGGACTTCCCAAGATGTACCGTTGAAGCTCCGGATCGATACCCCGATCGAGATCGAGTATTACAAGAGTGGCGGCATTCTGCAGTACGTTCTCCGGCAGCTCCTGTCGGACCAGCGGGGAGCCGTCGGATAGGGCCGGGCCTCTTTCTGCGTACGGCCGCGCCAGTGGATCTATGGCCGCGATCAGAAGCCGCTGAGCTTGGTGATGTGTCCATCGAGATCGTAAATTGCTGAAATTTTATTGGAATTAAGACTGAAAAATAGTATCGTAAGACCCGGCGGACAGCTTGGACGCACACCCACAGGAGTAAATATCGAATGAAACGAATTATCGCACTCAGCCTTATTGCGGCATTTCTATGCGCAGCCGGAGCACCTGTCAACGCCCAGCGAGGCCGGACCGTACGGGACACCAAAGGCCCTGTCGCCGACAACGGGAACAGATTTGCCTCTGTCCGTGCTTACTCGGATGGAAATGGCGTTCTGATCAAGTGGGAAATGGCGGCGGAAAAGAACAATGCCGGATTTCTGATCTATCGGCTGGATGGTTCGGGTTCCGCTCTCGCCTCGCCCGAAATGGTGCTCGGCTCGGCGGCGATGTATGGGAAGCGGTTCGTGGCGGGTGAAAAGTATTCGTTCTATGATATCGACGGCACTGCCGGCTCGGTGTATTTTGTCCGCAGTCTTGGCATGGACGGAACGTCCGGGAATTCGGCGACGGCCGCGGTCGAACCCGTTTCGGGCCTTGAGTTGGTAGGTTCTGCCTCTTCTACGGATTTGAACAGGAAGATCGCGCACAGCAAGTCTAACAGCCGCCTGACGGCGGACCGGCTTCTTCTGCCAAAAACATTGGCGGCAGAGGTTTCCCAGAATCAATCATTTGCCGACCCTAATACGCATGCGTGGGTCGTCGCCCAGCCGGGCGTCCGGATCGGAGTCAAGCAGGACGGCTTCTATCGCGTAACAAAGGCGGAACTGCAAACCGCTGGGTTTGATGTTCAGGGCGACCCGAACCTTTGGCAGCTCTATCGCGAAGGTGTGCAGCAGGCGATAATCGTCGGGCCGAACGGCGATTACATCGATTTTTGGGGACGCGGATTGGATACGCAGGAAACCGATACCGCCACCTATTTTCTCGTATCGGGGCCGTCCGCGGGTAAGCGGATGGCGACACGCGTTGCCCGGACGGTTTCGGGAACCGTGACCTCGCCCAGCTATTCGCAAACATTCCAGCTAAAGCAGCGGATTAATTACGTTAGCCAGATCCTGAACGGTGATGCCGAAAACTACTGGGGAGTGCCAATTACGGCCAGCGTTGATACCACGATCAACTTCAACCTTTCGGGCGTCGATCTCAATTCCCAGAATTCGGTGATTACGCTTCGGTTTCAAGGATACTCCGCCGCGGTCAGCCAGCATGGAGTTTTGATAACCCTGAACGGACATTCGCTCGCCTCGGCTACCGGCCCGACTCGGAGCAACTTCTCAAAACAGTTGACGATACCGACGTCTCACCTGCAGGAAGGGGCGAATTCGCTTGTCTTCCGAGCAAACGGGGCGTCGAACGATTTTGTCCTTTTTGATTCGGTGAACATCAGCTTCGCCCGCGATTTTCTGGCGACTCAGGGCAGCCTTAAGTTCTACACGCGAAACTATCGGCTTTCAAGACTGAAGGGCTTTCCATCGCAGAATATCCGAGTGTTCGACATGACTTCGGAAAGTTCGCCCATTCTATGGACGAACCTGAATATTGTCCAGGAAGGACCGACCTTTAGCGTTCGAATGCCGTCCGACCGCGGTCGCTCGATGTATGCCGTTGAGGACTCGGGACTCCAGCAAGCCGCGTCGATCACACTGAATAACCCGGATATGCTCAAGGTAAGCACCAATTCGGCCGATCTGTTGATCATTACGCACAAGAACTGGCTCGCCGAAGCTCAAAACTGGGCGAACTATCGCATCTCGCAAGGCTTCACGGTCAAGGTCGTCGAGGTATCCGAGGTCTATGATGAGTTCAATTATGGCGATCTGAGCTCTCTCGCTCTCAAGAACTTCCTTCAATACGCGAAGAACAGCTGGCAGGGTTCGCCCGATTACGTTCTGCTCCTTGGTGACGCATCATATGATGCCCGGAACTACGAAGGCCTCGGTAACAATAACTTTGTTCCGACCCATATCGTGAACACGATCTATACAGAAACCGGAAGCGATGATTTTCTTGCCGATTTCAACGGCGACGGTTTGGCTGAGATCGCGATCGGCCGTATAACGGCTCGCCAGCCTCAGGATGTGACGGATGCGTTGGCAAAGGTGACGGCGTTCGAGACCGCCGCGCCTACACTGCAAGACCGCGGCGTCCTTTTTGCCTACGATTGTTTTGACGCTACAAATAACTACGATTTTCAACAATACAGCACGAATCTTAAGAACACGCTTCCCGGCGGAACTCCTTCGACAATGGTCGGCTACTGTGATGCCGGCCCGCCGGCGTCACCGATCCAATTGGTGAATGCGATGAACACCGGGAAATTGGTTGTCAATTATTCGGGCCACGGCACGACGGGAAGTTGGGCCTCCGCCGGCGGCTTTTTCTCCAATTTCACGGTGCCGCAGCTGACGAATGCCGGTAACCAGTCAGTATTTACGATGCTTACTTGCCTGAACGGCTACTTCCTCCACGCAAACAATGTAAGCCTGGCTGAAGCTTTGGTCAATGCGGACAACGGCGGCGCGGTGGCGGCCTGGGCCTCAACGGGCGAAACAACGCCCGGCGAGCAGAACGCGATGGCCACTAGATTCTATCAGCAGCTCGGCGGCGGCAGCCTCGAGCGGCTCGGTGACCTCGTAAACGACGCCAAGTCCGTAGTTGCGGGCGGCAGCGACGTTCGGCTCTCGTGGGCCTTGATCGGAGACCCGATGCTCAAGGTTCGAACAGGCTCGACAGGCGATCGTCCGACGGCGGTCAGGCCGACATTCGGCGAAAGCACGTTTATCCCTCGGGGAACAAAACAATGATCGCAACACTAGTTGTTGGTATCCACGCTCTCGTCGACGCAGCAAAAAGGCCGCTTTCCAAAAAAAGCGGCCTTAAATATTGGTACTCGCGGCAGGAGTCGAACCTGCGACTTCTTCCTCCGGAGGGAAGCGCTCTATCCACTGAGCTACGCGAGCAAAAATTGTAAATCCTATCGGGGCCTGATCGTGACAATTTTTACCCTGATCGGTTCAACCGGACGCTCACCCATTTTAGGCGTTACGCCTGAGATAGTGCGAACATTATTCATTCCGTCAATAACCTTACCAAATATTGTGTAATTCTTGTCAAATCCGGGCTCACGCTTTAACGTGATGAAGAACTGGGAATTTGCCGAATTTATGTCCTGGCTTCGCGCGGCCCCGACGATGCCTGTGTCATACGGAATATCCGAGAACTCGGCCGGGACGTTCGGCTTGTTGGAACTTCCCATACCGTCGTTGTTCGGGTCATCGTCCTTTGAGTTTGGGTCGCCGCCCTGAATAACGGACTGATTGATCCGATGAAATGTTGTGCCGTTGTAAACGCCATCCTTAGCAAGCTCCTTGAATCGCGCAACAGCCTTTGGCGCGATATTCGAGTAAAGCTCGATGGTGATCGTCCCGAACGCGGCCGCGTTCTCCATTTCGATCACGGCTACCTCAGGATCGGCCACTGGCTGCACTCCCGTAACGAGTCCGGTTCGCGTGTTCCGCGGCGGAGTTGAACTGCCTCCACAGGACAGTGCAAGAAACGCCGACAATGTAAGCAACAGAAACAGGTATTTAGTCATAATTCAGGAATCGCTCGCGGTATCGAGCAAAAGCGTGACCGGTCCATCATTGACCAGCTCGACATCCATCATCGCCTGGAACCTCCCCGACTCGACCTTGAGCGGATGCTTCCTCGCCTCGGTGATGAAGAACTCGTAAAGCCGGTTTGCCTCATCGGGCCGGGCCGCCTCGATGTACGATGGCCGCCGCCCCTTTCGAGTGTTGCCGTAAAGGGTGAACTGCGAAACGACCAGCAACCCGCCGCCCGATTCAAGAAGCGAAAGGTTCATTTTACCGTTCGCATCATCAAAAATACGCAGGTTCAGAGTCTTGTCAACCAAGCCCATCGCGTCGGATTCCTGATCTCGGACTGAAACCCCGAGCAGGACCAGCATTCCGTTGCCGATCTCGCCGACGACTTCAGTCCCGACCGATACACGTGCCCGCGAAACTCTCTGAACAAGTGCCCGCATCAGGCCGGCTCTTCGATATAAACACGCGTCATTACCACTGGTTCGAGCGGCTTATCCTTAGGATTTCGCGCAACGTTCGCGATCGCGTCCACCACCTCGTGGCCCTCAAGCACACGGCCGAACTTGGTATAGTTGGGTGGCAGTCCGTAGTCGACATGCATGATAAAGAATTGCGAACCATTAGTATTTGGGCCGGAATTTGCCATCGCGACCGTGCCCTTTGTATAAACTCCGTCGTAAAGCTCAGATGCGCGATCTATTTCATCGTCAAATTTCCCGCCCCAGATCGACTCGCCCCCGTATCCTTCGCCGAGCGGATCTCCGCCCTGGATCATAAAATTCGGGATCACGCGGTGAAAGATCACGCCGTCATAGTAACCATTCTTCGCGTGAGTGCTGAAATTCTCCGTCGTTTTCGGGGCGTCCGCTTCGAGAAGCTCGAATTTGATAGTTCCCTTGTTTGTTTCTATAATTGCTGTACGATTTGCCACTTACGTCTCCTTTCCTAAAATAAAGCGGTCGATAGCCAGGGCCACGCCGCTTTCGTCGTTAGTTAATGTTTTATAAAATTCAGCCCGTTCAAGCAAACTCGCGTCCGCATTTCCCATCACAACCGGCGTACCAGCAAACTCCAGCATGCCAAGATCATTAAAATTATCGCCGGCCACCATGATCTGATCCGGCATGATATCGAACTCACGCGCGAGCGTTTCCAGGCCTGTGCCTTTCGTTGCGCCGGGCGGGAGAATGTCGATCAACGTAAAATCGAGCCGAGGGTAGATGGTCGGCAAGATCGTGACGGAATCGGCGAGTTCGTATTCAAGAAACCCGAGCATCCGGTTCATAGCTTCGCACGTCCCCGAGAAGGATATGTGGATCACTTCATGGCCGGGGACCGCGTCGTGAAGATCGGGCACATGGGACACGGCATTCTCCGCCTCGTCGCCGTGAAGACGGGTAGCCCAGGCCAGATATCGCTGGAGCGGAATATTATCGTCCGAAACCCGATCGTATAGCAGCGAGCCCTTGCCATGCGGATCGGCGCTTACCAGGGCGTCACCGCCGTACCGTTTTCCTACGCGAACGATCTCCCGCGTAGTTTCCAGATCGATCAGGCAAGCTGCGACCGTTTCGAGCGACCTGGCGTACTTCAGAAGCGCACCGTTGTGCGTCAACAGCGGAGCGTTCAGCTCCAACTCCAGCCCGACCGGCCTCGCATCCCGAAATCGCCGGCCCGTCGCGATGGTCACGAGAACGCCAGCCGCCTCCGCCTCCCGGATGGCATTCCGATTGGCGTCAGATATTTTGCCCCGTGAATCCAGCAGGGTTCCGTCCAGGTCGAGCGCGAGAAGTTTTATCATCGGGCAGCCTTGCGGGCTTCCATGTAGGCGCGGAGAAGCTGATTTATCTTTGTCTGATAGCCCCGGCCCCCTTCCCTAAAAAAGGCGATCACATCCTTATCAATCCGCAGCGTGATCTGCTGTTTTGCGGGGACCGGTTTCAATCCCTTTCGCACAACTGCCTTTGCCCAGAATTCCGGCGTGGTCCTCGGGATGTCGGAGAAATCAATGTTCTCATCCTTCATCTTCCTGAGGCGCTCTATGTCAGTCCCGTACTTTTTTGAAGTAGTATTCTTGTTCATGCTTTTCAGCCTTTCGTGCCGAAATGACACGTATTATGCTATCGTTTCCGACCGAAGTCTCGGTATGGGCCACTGCAATAACTTCGCCCAATAGCAATCCGAACGACAATAATCTGTCTTCACGGTAGTCAAACCTTTCATCCCATTCTGTTGCCGTCTCGGATTCGAACAAATCGCCGAGATCGGCGAAATCGATTCCATGTTTATTCAGGTTTTCGAACCGCTTATGTTCATCCCATTCAAATATTATCATAGTTGTAACTACATCTTGTAACTACACGTAAAGTTGTGTCTTCGAAGGTAGACGGACAAGAATGGTAATTTGCCAGACCACACTGAGAAGAACGAACCCAATCGCTACAAAGTCGAATGGGTGTGAATTGTCAATGAACTCCCGAATCGGGTCGATGTAAAAACCCTCGCCGCCGAATGCTCCCTCACCATCGAGCCTGAGGTATTAGCTGACGATAACCATGAGTCCATACAAACCCATCAAGAGAGTCGAGACAACATACTTTCGATAAACGGTAAGCGATACGAAAATAGGGATAGTGATCAAGTGAAATCCCGCGAGCGGCCGTCTGACATCATTTATTGGGAAAGATCTGTATCCTCAAAGCTGATTGAGCCTGACAGTCTCAAACACGTCGAGTGCAAGAAAAATGAGGCATAAGGCTGTAACCGTGAATGCCAGACCATATAGGAGTAGACGTTCGTTCGTGGAAATAGTGTTCATACAATGGTTAGACCCCAAAGGACAAGCATAGTTCCACTACTGGCTGCCCGCAGGATTCACCCGTTCGGCCTGTCGTTCCTTCTCAAGCCACTGCTGATACCGGGCTTTCCCTTTTTCAAACTCAGCGGCGGACGAGTAAAACCAGTGTGAGCCGTCGTTCAGATCAACGTTCCGGACGTAGTAAAGATAATCGTTCGGCTGCGGGTTCAATGCGGCCCGAATCGAGCTTTCCGTTACCGACGAGATCGGCCCCGGCGGAAGCCCGGTCTTGGTGCGAGTGTTGTACGGGGAATCAACTTCCAGGTCGCTCTTGTGAATTGTTCCGTCCCATTTTCCGAGGGTTTTTGCGATATAGACGTTCGTCTGGTCGATGCCGAGCGGGATGTTGCGCGAAAGGCGATTGTTAATGATCCCCGCTACGATCGGCCGTTCGCGTTCGACGCCCGTTTCGGTTTCGATCAAGGATGCTATCGTGACGATCTCATGCGGAGTGCGGCCCATCGATCTCGCTTTCTCGGTCCACTCCGGTCTCCAGAACTTCCGAAACTGTTCGACCGTGATCTCGATGATCTCCCGCGGCGTGGCCTTCGTCGGGATGTTGTACGTGCTCGGGTACATATAGCCTTCCAGATTCTCCGCGGTCGGCGAAATATCGCGGATGAGGCTGGTATCGTCCATCAAAGCAAGCACCTGTTTTTCATCCACCGGCGGGTTCTGCGGAAAAAGAGCCGAGATTCGTTGCGCAATATCGAATCGCGTAAACCCTTCAGGTATTGTCATCTTCGCCGAACGAGTCTCGCCTGTTTTGAGTTCTTCGAGTACCTCCAGCGGCGAGATAGGTGATTTGAATTGATATTCACCCGCCTGCATTTTCTCACCGCCGCCAAAGATTCGAAGATACAAAAGCACCGCCGCGTCACCCGACAGAATGCCCTCCTGGGCAAGGTTCGCAACGATCTGGGTTGGAGTAGAGCCTTTCTCTATTACGATAGTTTGGTTTGCCTTGCCGTGCTGCACGGGGGTCGAAAGAGAACTGAAAAGCCAATACGCGGCAGCCGCAAAGATCAACCCGATCACAACGATCACAGAAAGCAGAATCTTGAATAACTTCATAGTTTGCTGCAAAAGTTTAGCAACGAGTAAAATCGGAAGCAAAGTCTTAGATGAAAAGGATCTTCATTGCGGCAGATATTTCCGACGACGCTCGAAAAAAGGCGGCAAGATATGTCGAAGACCTTCGCAGGGCCTTCCCGAACCTTCGCGTTGGCTGGGAGCGCCCGGAAAAAATGCACGTCACGCTCAGGTTCGTCGGAGATGTGAACGAAAAAGTACTATTGGAAGTTCAACGCGCCGTGGAAAAGGCCGCGAACTCCGGCGGTGCTTTCAGCGCGGTCCTGAAAGATACCGGGCGATTTCCGCCTAAGGGCGATCCGCGCATCCTTTGGCTCGGGACACGCGATAATGGCGAGATGGCAAGGATCGCGTCCGCACTCGACCGCGAACTTGCGCCGCTTGGCTTCAAACCAGAGAAACGCCTCTTCAGCCCGCACCTGACCATCGCCCGACTCCGCGAACCTCGCCTGTCGGCCGAATTGGCATCGCTGCACCTGCAAACACATTTCGAACCAGTCGAGTTCACGGTCCGCGAGATCGCCATCTACGAAAGCAAGCTGCTTCCCACCGGTTCTGTTTACTCCAAGATCGCCGCGTTCCAAACCTAGCGTTGGTAGAATAACTGTGTTGCAGAAATGCGCCGACTGGTTAGTGGAAGTCGCATATGAAACCCGTCTGGATAGAAGTCAGCGACACGATGCAGAAAGACTACGGCTATCTCTTGACCGAGCCAAGGGGCGAGAATTTTCACCGCGGCTTCAAACCCGGGCTAACTCCCAAGCAGATGCTCGAACTTGGCGTGTTTGGCGGCAAGTATCTGACGGATCGCCGCGACTAGTTCCGGCCGACCGGTTTGCAAAAGCTATCTGTTAAGTTCACGTGGGCCACGCGGCGATGCCGGTGGCAGTTCTTGGCCCTTCTCACCCGTTTCTGACAAGACCTCCTTGATCGCGCCGATGCTCGAAAGCATCGCGCTTGTCTCGGTCGGCATAAAGATGACCTTCGAGTTCTGCGTTCGCGTCATATCGCGGAGAGATTCGATATAGCGCGAAGTGATCAGATACTGGGCGGTCTTATCCGGAGTGCCTATCGACTGAGCTATCTGGGAAAGTGCCTGGGCCTCGGCCGACGCTGCCTTAAGTCTCGCCTGGGCAGCTCCCTCGGCCTGAAGGATCGCCGATTCCTTTTCGCCTTCGGCGCGGGTGATGGCAGCCTGCTTTTCACCCTCCGCACGCGTAATATTGGCCTGCTTGTCGCCTTCTGCCTGCAGAATGAGCGCCCGGCGGTTGCGTTCGGCGGTCATCTGCTTTTCCATCGTGATACGGACATCTTCGGGCGGATTGATGTTTTTTACGTCAACGCGCGTAACTTTCACGCCCCATTTGTCAGTGGCGTCGTCGAGGATCAACCGAAGCTTGGCGTTGATCTGATCGCGTGATGACAAGGTGTGGTCGAGGTCCATCTCGCCCATCACTGCCCGCATTCCGGTGATCGTTAGCTGGACGATGGCCCCGACAAGATCGGCCACCTCATAGACCGCCTTCATCGGATCAGTGACTTGCCAGTAAACGACCGAATCGACATTGATCGTCACGTTGTCCCGCGTGATCACCGGTTGCGGCGGCATATCGATGTACTGCTCGCGCAGGTCGATCGACGTAGTGCCCGGCCGAACGTTCGACCAATATACCGCGCGAGGCGATTCGAAGAAGGGAACGATGATGTTCAGGCCGCTGTTCGCAACACGGTGAAACCGGCCCAGTCGTTCGATCAGCAGAACCGTCGATTGCGGAACGATCTTGATCGTCTTCCACGCGACTATCAGGAGCGCAATACCAAGAAAGAATAGGAACAAAAGCCCGATCCCGCCGATTATCTCTTCCATCAAAAAACCTCCAGGTGAGTTGCGAGAAATATACTCTATTTACCGCGAAAACGCGACTCACTATGCAAAGGCCCGCACGAAGTAAGGGCGATATGGAGCGCCGGCACGGCTCGATCTCGCGCAAGATACATCCGTTACTCCAACACCGAAAATCGCCCTTACTTCGTGCGGGCTTTTGCATTTTGCTTTATAATCGCGGCTATCTATGGCCGTTACCTTATCGGATATCGAGGACGCCCGAGGGCGGATAAAAGACATCATCAACCAGACGCCGATCATCGCCGACGCAAGGCTGTCTGACGAGATCGGCGCGCAGGCTTACCTTAAGGCCGAGTGCCTTCAGCGCGGCGGTTCGTTCAAGGTCCGCGGGGCGTATAACAAGATCTCGAGGCTTTCGGATGATGAGAAGCAGCGTGGCGTGATCACGGCCTCCGCCGGGAATCATGCCCAGGGCGTGGCGATCGCCGCACGGCTAAATGGCATCAAGGCGACGATAGTTTTGCCGGAGTTCGCGCCGCTGACCAAGGTTGTCGCAACGAAAGCCCAGGGCGCGGACGTTATCCTGAAGGGAAGCAGTTTCGACGAGGCGGTTGCGTACTCGAAGGAGCTTCAATCGGAGAAAGGTTTCACGTATGTGCATGCGTTCGACGACGAACGGATCATCGCCGGCCAAGGTTCCATCGGGTGCGAGATCGCCGAAACGCTGCCGAACGTGACAACGGTCGTCGTCCCGATCGGAGGCGGCGGGATCGCCTCAGGCGTGGCCATCGCGCTCAGGAATCTGGTGCCCGGAGTAAAGGTTTTCGGCGTGCAGGCCGCACATTGCGCATCGGTCAACCGTTCGCTCGCCGCAGGTGAGCCGCTCGAAGCGGCCGCCAAGCCCACCATCGCCGACGGCATCGCGGTCAAGCGTCCCGGTCAGATCACGCTGCCTATACTCGAAGAATACATCGAAGAGATCATCGAGGTGAGCGAAGAAGAGATCGGCGCCGGCGTGTTCCATTGCGTCCAGAATGCTCACATCGTCGCCGAAGGCGCCGGGGCGTCGGTCGTCGGGGCACTGCTGGCGAAAAAGATCGAGCTTGATGAGTCGGATGTAGTCTGCGCGATCGTCGCGGGCGGCAACATCGACGGCAATTTGCTGTCTCGCGTGATGGAACAGGAGCTCGTCCGGCAGGGCCGTTACATCATTCTTCGACTCCTTGTTTTGGACCGGCCCGGATCGCTGGCGCTTCTGCTCGATCACGTGGCAGAAACGGGCGCAAATGTCATCGAGGTCCATCACCAGCGCGCCATCTGGCTGGCTCCGCTAGGCTACACTGGCATCGAGGTGATCCTTGAGGTCCGCGACGCCGAACACGCGCGCAGCGTTCACCAGCATCTTGAGAAAACCGGATATCACGTCGAGCGTGAAGGGCAGGGGGATTGGGAAGAATAGTCCGCGTTTACGGACTGCAACGAGTGAAAACGATTCGATTGGAGTCAAATCCCGTGGGCTAGATCTCCCCTCCGTTCAACAAGATCAATTGCTCAAGCACGGTCCGCTGCTCGCGGGCCATGTCGTTGAACTGGACCCCGAAGCCGATCCCGTCGTGCACATACAGGACGGTTCCAAAGATCTCCTCGCGTCGCCCCTGCGGAAGCGTGAACTTAAGTCCGACCACCTCTCCCGGCTGCGTCGCGGATATACAGTCAACATAGCAGCCGCCTACACTAAGGTCGGTAACCCGCACCTCGCGATGGCCCGATGATGAATCCACCGTCACGGATTGCGTAAGTGCCACCCGCTGAAATTCTCGTTCTATCATTCCGATCAGCCTCCAGCGAAATTAAAGGTCCAATCGGTTGAGAGTTCCAGATCTATCTTCGACGCAGGTCTTCCGTATAAATGTCACGGTACGCCCGATAGTTGTTCATTACCTTAAAGACGTAGTTCTTGGTCTCGGCAAAACCGACCTCAGCGGCAAAAACGCCCGGGTCCCTTGGTTTCGTGCGGTTAAGCCAACGGCCGGCGTTGTCTTCGCCGGCATTGTAGCTGGCTGATATCGCTTCGTAGAGCCCGCCAAACTGGCCTTTCAGGTCCGCAACATACGCCGAGCCGATCGCAATATTGACAGCTGGCTGATAGAGATCGTCGGGCTGCAAACTCGCATAGCCGGCCTTTTTGTTATATTTCAGCGCGGTATCAAAGACCAACTGCAAAAGTCCGCGGGCGCCGGCCGGTGACTTCGCTCTCGGCCTAAAGCTGCTCTCCTGCTTCATGATCGCCAGCAGGAATCGCGGATCGATCTTGTACCGTCGGGCATTGCGCAGCAGTTCCTCCCGAAACGGTGCGGGGTACGCCGAAACGCTTCTTGCCGAACTGCTCCCGGTGGTACGAACTATTGCCTTGTCGCGGTCGTTTGCAAGCCCGCCAAAATACGACGAATCGCTGATGGAAGAATAGGCGGCGGCGGCATCTTCTTTCCGCCCCGACTTCTCAAGAGCTAGAGCACGCAAATAACGGACCTCGTCTGCGCTCGCCATTGAGCCGGAAAACGAACGGCCGCTGAGCAGTTGGTCGGCGGAGGCGACAGCTCCGTTCCAATTCTGACGGAAGATCTCCATCCGCAGACGGGCGTGCAAAGCATTTACAGCGGCCTTTCCTCCAAATCGCTCCACCGTTCGATCGACCCACGTGTTTGCCTCGGCGTATTTTCCTGCTTCGCGGTACGCATCGATTATATTCAGATGCGCCGACTCGATCCGCTCGCCATCCGGAAACATCGTGACATATTGTTCGTAAGTTTGGGCCGCTTCGAGGTTCTTTCCCATCCGAACATACGAAGCTCCTTTGTATGACAACCCTTCGCGCCCGTCCTTGGTCGAGAGGTAGTCCTTTGTCAGCTTGTCAAACCATTTCACTGCATCGGCGTACTTCCGCTCCCACATGAACGAGCGGGCCGTGCCAAAAAGTGCATCCGGAACTCCGGCATCGGTCGGATAGTTGTCGAACACCTTTTGCCAATGCTCGCGAGCTTGCGGGAACAGGCGATTCGCTGAATAGGTTTGCGCACGCGAAAGATGCTCGTCCGCCGAGAGCGTCGGGAGCTTGCCCGACGAGTCACGAGCTGCTTTGTCCGCCTCGATAACCCGACGCAGTGCGGCATCGGACGTTTGTCCGAAACCTGAGATCGCCGAAAACAAAACCGCTAAAGATAGGATCAGGATTTTCATAAACTTCAGAAAAGGCCGGGGCGAGCGTTGACAAATAGTCTAGCCGATGCTTAGACGAAATACGAATATCGGACGTTGCCAGTAGTGGATCGACGCGAAACTTGGGAGATCCGTGCGACTATCCTCTCAGTTGACACCTTTCAGTTCGTTAGACTTCCTGATGTCTGCCATCTTCTTGGCATCATCGCCGAGGACGCGATAAACGTCCGCGCGAGTATCGTAATATTCCGCCTTGTTGGGATTCAGAGATATAGCCTTTGTGAGGTCCGCAATGGCAGGCTCCAATCTATCGAGCTGGAACAGCATCACGCCCCGCAAAAAGTAACCGTCGGGAAATTTCGAGTTCATCGTGAGCACTTTGTCAAAATCTGCCAGGCTGCTTTTCAGCAGTTCATTATTCACCGCGTTCGGGTCCTGAAGTGCTGCCTTGGCTAACAGTCGCGCTCTTTTCCAGTAAGTGTTGATGTAATTTGGAGCGGTTTCTACAGCCTTATTATACTCGGCCAGCGCAGATCGAAAATCTTTGGCCGTGGCAAACGCGTCACCTTTGGCGAGGAGTTCGTCCGCGGCGATCTTGGCCATGGCGTCTTTCGCCGGCTGATAGGTCGGATCGACCTCCAAAGCTTTGCGGAAATGGACTAGCGCAGCTTTCGGATCTTTTTCTACGAGGCCGCTTGCAACATGAAGGGCCGCAAGCTTCTTTCGAGATTCGTCTGCAGCACTTTTCGCGGCAGCAGCGTTGTTGTTGTTCGAAGTAGAGGCTAACGGTGCGGCCGGGTTGCTTGATACCGTCTTGCCCCAGCCGTAGCCCGGTTTGAAGATCTCGCTAATTTTTATCGGCGGCTTCTTTGCCAAATAGTTCTTGACCGTAAGGCTGCTTGTCTCCCTCAACTTTTTTCTCATCTCCGGCGTCAACCCGCCGAGCAATTTTTCTGTCAAGCTCCAAGGCGGATTGTAGTTCTTGTTCATCAGTATGTATTCATACACGACGTAAAAATCGATATAGGCTATTTCGAGAAGCTTGTTTCCCAAAAGTTCGCCGACCTCTTTTTCGGGCTTGCCCGTTTTCTGCAACCCGGCGGCAAGATTCAAGAACGCCACGCCGCGATACCAGGATGGGTTTTGCTGAGTCAACGCAAACTCCATCTCCTTGCGAAACTTCGATTCAAGTGGCTCAGGAGCAGGTTTTACTACGAACGCAACACTCGGTTCTGCTGTATTTGTGACCGACACTGCAGGCTGTGCAGGAGTGACGACCTGCGGCGTTGCAGGCTTCGCCGTTGGCTGGGCAGCCTTCGCCGGTTCGGATTTCGGCTGTGCCTTGCCGTCGAGCATATCGAGATGGACCTGCGCGACCTTGCGAAGGCCGCTTGCTTCCATCGATTTTACAAAATCGGCTCGTGCAAGTGTCTTATTTCCTTTCTTTGCATAGACGCGGCCGCGCAAGAAGTACGCGACAAAATTCTTCGGGCTATCCGCGATCGCCTTATTCACATCGGCCAAGGCCAGATCGACCTTGTTCTGTTCAAAATAGAGCTCGCCGCGTCGATAGTAAGCGTTGTTCTTGGCGATCTTGACTGACGGATGCGCTTCAGGCAATGCGATGATCTTGCTGTATTCAGCGATGGCCGGATCGAACTGATTATCCCTTTTGTAAGCGTTTGCAAGATCGGCGATAAGGCTTGCATCCGTTGGTTTGAGCTTTACCGCCTCCTTAAAATCGCCGACTGCTCCCGCAAAATCGTCCAGCTGCAGACGTGCCCTTGCCCGGCCCGCGTATGAATATGAATCGACCGGCTGGTAATATTTTACCGCTTTGCGAAAAAGGTCTTTGATCTCGCGGTCGCGTTCATCGTCCTGTCGGATCTCCTCCGCCGTTCGCTTATCGCCGCGCACCGTTGAATAGCTCAGCATCACGATCTCATACAAACCACGCGTGACGAGGCTCTGGGCATAGTCATTCCCGATCTCAGTTAGCTGAACCTTCGCCGTGGAAAATTGAGGATGCTGCTCGTACGCGGGATAGACCTCAATAAATTTTTGCAGATCTAGTATCGCCGGTTCGAGGTCCTTTTCAAGCTTGTAAACCTGAGCACGCGCATAATAGATGCCGTAAGAGGGCGCTCCGGGCTGCAGGTCGATCGCTTTCGAAAAATCGGCGATTGCGTTCAGGCTGTTCTGGCTTTTTGGCGGTTTCTCGCCCGGCTTCAGATTCCCCGCGATCTGGGCCTCTTGCATATACGTCTTTTTCGGTTCGCCTACCCGTTTGTTCAGATAGCACAGGCCCCGACTGTAATAAACGCCGGCGACGTCCGACCGCAGACGTATCACTTCCGTGTATTCACGAATCGCGTCGTCCCAACGCATCGCTTTGAAATGCTCCTGCCCTCGGGCATAGATCGCCTGCACCTCAGGCTGAGAAAGAGCCGCGGTCGCTGCACACAGAACAAGCAGAGCCGTAAAGATCCCGGTACGAATATTGAACATACTATTTTGTGTAATGAGGTCGAGATGACTAAGGCAAATTTCCGAACGCCGCCGAACCTCTGAGGAGCGTTAACAGATATTCACGCCATCATTGTACATGAGATCAATAAGTTATTGCTATCCGCCAGTAGTGGGTCAGTTTGAAATCAATTCGCGGATTTTGGAAAGAACGGATAGGTGCACAAGCCCGCACGAAGTAAGGGCGATCCACTCAACGTTCCGGACATCGCCCTTACTTCGTGCGGGCTTGTGCAGTCGGGGCGAACCAATTTCGATTTCAAACTGACCCACTACTTATCCGCCAGACTTAAATAAGCCAAGTATTCGCTGAACGTGATGAAGATTCCTCTTGCATTTCAGTTGCATCTATGCAACACTGTGCCGGGTCCGTCGCCGACGACCGCGCTTTATCGAAACGTGAGTTCTTTTCAAGTGCCGCTAGCTTTAGAGTCGGTGTCAAAGCTGAAAGAGTCCCGAAGGGACTTGTGAAAATAGCCCACCGATTCATCGGTGGGAAGAATGGCCAGAAATTGAGCCAGTCCCGTAGGGACGGCTGAAACGGCGTAACACCAAGCCGAATCCGACCGATCGGTTCTCCAAAAGCTCCGCCATCGCGTCGCATCTCCCAAAGTGTCCCACGGGTGTGACGCGTGCCGGTGTTGAAAACAAAGGACTTAGCGGATTTTCGGGTGTTTTTTATTTCAATTTTCGTGGGACACTCCCAAAACAGCCGCTAACCCCTGTGTTTCCAATGGATAACATAGTTGAACAAATGTGGGACACTGGTGGGACACTGCGGGACAACCGGGAATCACGCGACCGCCAATATGCGACTTTTCGCAAGTCTCAATCTCGCGTGATAAGATTCTGACAGAAAAAGCCCTCGAATTTGTTAGTAAGGAGTTCTTTCCATGAAGATCGCACTAAACGGCGCAACGACGATGCACGCCGACCTATTGACCGACATTAAGGCGGCGTCCGCGGCGGGTTTCGACCTGCTTGAGATCTGGTCCGCAAAGCTTTACGAATATCTGAAAACGAACACACCCGGTGACCTCAAAGCTGCGCTCGCAGAGCACCGCCTCGAGCCTTATTCGATAAATTCGATCGAACACATCACATTTCGCGCTCCGGACGATTACGAAGCGATCAAGGCGGAATGTGAAACCTTGGCGAAGATCGCGGGCGAGATCGGCTGCCCATACATTGTCGTTGTGCCCGGGCTGATGCCGGAGAACGGCACGAGGGAACAGGTGATCGACGAGTCGGTTCGCGTACTGAACGAACTGGCCGGCATCGCTGAGCCGCACGGCGTTTCACTGGCGTTTGAGTTCCTGGGCCAGACGGACTGCTCCGTCCAGACTCTCGACCTCTGCAATGAGATAGTCGAGAAGGTCGGCCGTGACAGCGTCGGCAACGTGCTGGATACGTTCCATTTTTACGCCGGGAACTCCAGCTTTGAGGCGATCGACTCGATGCGGCCCGAGAAACTCTTCATCTTCCACATCAACGACGCCGAGAATCTGCCGAAAGAGCAACTGACCGACGCTCACCGCCTATATCCAGGCACGGGCATTCTGCCGATCCGCGAGATAAAGGAACACTTTGACAAGATCGGCTACGATCGGATGGTAAGCATCGAGATCTTCCGGCCCGAATACTGGAACCAGGATCCGTTCGAGGTTGCAAGAAAAGCAAAGGCTGCGACCGAAGAGGTGTTGGGGATCGGGAAGTACGCTGCCGGTGGAAGCTGGTAGTTAGTACCGGCGGCGGTAGCCGCTGGTTGAACTGCCTGTCGAAGACACGTAAGGAGCAAGTAAAGCCAGCGGCTACCGCCGTCGGCAACGACTCATAATGAATAAGGTCAGAATTGGAATCGTCGGAACGGGCTATATCGGCAATGTTCACGGCAGGATATATTCGCGTGACGAGCGGGCTGAGGTTTCGGCTCTGTTCGACATTATTCCTGAGCGGGCGGAGCGAACGGCGAAGTCCATCGGTGGTAAGGTGTGCTCCTCGCGCGAGGAACTCCTTGAGAATTGCGATGCGGTGCTTGTGTGCGCACCGAACAAGACTCACAAGGAAATCGCTCTTCACGCGATCGCGGAAGGGAAGCATATCTTTTGCGAGAAGCCGTTCTCGATCGGGATCGAGGATGCCGCCGAACTTCGCGATGCCGCAAACGCCGGCAAGGGCATTTTTCAGGTCGGGCACAACCGCCGCTACGCCCCCGTCTATGCAACGCTGAAAAAGCTGCTTGGTGATGACCGGGCCCACTCCGCGCACATCAAGATGAACCGGGGCGAGTTGAAGAATCCGGTCTGGACGGGCGACGTCAACGTTACCGGCGGATTTCTCTACGAAACCACGATCCACCTTTTCGACATGATGCGGTTCCAGTTCGGCGAGATCGAGGAACTGGTCGCATACGGCTCGCAGCACGAGTATCCTGAGCTGGACGAATTTTCGATCATCTTCAAGTTCAAGAACGGTTTTCACTGCACCTTCGCGTCATCGTCGGACGCGAGCTGGCATTTTCCGTTCGAACGTATCGAAGTTTTCTGCCATCATAGAACAATTATGACCGAGGAGATGGAACGGCTTCTCGACTCACGCGGAATGGACGCGAATTTTGAAACCGTGTCATTTCATATGACCGAAAAGGAAGAGCGCTGGGGCTATGTTCAGGAGGACCGGGCATTCATCGACGCGATCTTGGACGGGACCGCGCCGCCTGTTACGGCTGATGATGGGTACAAGTCGGTCGAGTTGGTTGAGTCGGTATATGAGGCGATTCGGACGGGTAAAAGGGTGCAATTCTGAATGGATCTCGAAACTTTCTCCGGTACGATTCGTTAAGTGATTCTATCGCCCCAGCATCGTGGGGCCGTGCTTATGATCCAATGTACTCAGTGCGGAAAGGAGAATGCGGACCAGACACAGTTCTGCCGGTTCTGCGGCAATCGGCTCGGGATGACACCGCCATTTCCACAGCCACAAGCTCCGGAACAAACCTATGCGCCGCCGCGCCCGTATGCCTGGAAAACTGATGAGTATCAAACTCAAAGCGAACGACGCATCGGCAATGCCCCGCGGACACAACCGTTATATAACAATGCTCCGGTCCATGTCGGCGCCCAGCCGCTTGCGTTTGCCGGCCAGCACTATATGGTTGGAAATTATCGGTGCCCGAACTGCGGAACTGCGACACTGCCCATTGTCGAACGGCGCATCTCGACCGCAGGCTGGATCACCTTCGCCCTCCTGTTGGTATTTACTCTGATTTTTTTCTGGATCGGATTGCTGATGAAAGAGAACGTGACGATCTGCCCGATCTGCCGGGCCACGCTGAGTTAACCCACCTCAGCGATAGTAATAGCCCCGTGGGTGGTCGATCTTTACCTCGGGATTCGTGCTGACAACCTCGACCCGATGGTAGCCTTTATTCATGTGCGTGGACATATATGAAAGGAGGAATTGGCGATTCAGAAGTACGCTCAGTTCCTTAAAGAACGGCGAAAAGCTCACGGGTGCTCCGGTACCCTGAAAAAATGCCCGGCCGCCCGTTTCCTCCGCAAGCCGGTTGAGCGATCCCTGGCCGTTCAATATCAGCACTGGGCTGCCGTTCTCAGTGAGCGAAGCGGGCGAATAAAAAGGGAACACAGCCACCGAGCGTCGTTGGGCCCGCAATATTGCCCGATCCAGGTCAAGGCTCTGGCCCGGAGTTGAATATACCAGCCCCTGTGAAACGTCCAATCCATCCGAAACCATCAGGATCGCCCGACGTCCCGCCGGTAGGGCGTCAAAGCGGTCGAGTGCATCGACGACGCTGTCATACGGATTTCTGGGCGCCCCACCCGCGTTCGCCGTGACGATCCGGAATGCATCGGCCGCCTTGTCCAGATCGCTTGTAAACTTCTGTCGGACCTGAAGCTTTCCGCCCCGCATGTAGGCAACCATTACCCTAGATCCGCGAGGCAATTGCCTAATAAACGCCGCCAGGTCCTTGATTTGTAGATTGAACGACGATCCGAGATCTTCCTGGATAAGCACGGCAAGAGCGAGCGGGGCATCTTCAATACTTCTGATCGAAAGGATCGTTTGCTCGTCCTTATTTTCTCGAACGATCAGCCGATCTGCCTGGACAAACTCCTGCATCTGTCCTTCACGCAGTTCCTTCTTGGTGAAGATAGAGATCGGGATCGAAACGGTGCGGACCTGCTGCTTTTGAGGCGTTGCGGCCTGGGCGAATGTGAGCAAGGCCACGCAAACGCAAGCGGTCGCCTTTGCAAAGGCCGATATATTGTAACTATTTGTCATATCGATCAGACGACAGTGCAGGATCATCACGGCGGCCTATAACCTTGCACACGTAGGGCTAGAGTTTGTGATGCCTATAGATTGAATTAAGTTTGCACTGTTTGTAAAGTAAAAATGCCGATGGACGAAGCGATATCGAAATATGAAGTGACCGAACGCGAGCTTGCTCGTGGTCGGAACCTGAAGATAGGAGCGTGGCTGGCCCCGTTCATGCTTCCGGCGATCCCAGCCGTACTCTTCACGATTCTCGCCTTCATATTCGGAACGAGCCCGCCGGTCGCTTTTACATTATTCGTTCTCGGGGCAATTTTGACGTCCATTGGTTTTGTTATCGGCTTGGCCCTGATGGGGGTGTTCCTCTATCGACGTTCTAATTGGACAAAGGAGATCCGCGAAAAGATAGCGGCTGACGGGATCAGGGCGGAAGAGATCGACTGGTTCAGGCACGAACTCCGATCCGGCGAGAAGCGGGCCCTGAAGGAGATAGCCCGTGCCGATCTGCTCCTGGCTGATGCCTATCGCGAGACGCTTGCGTCGCGGCTGACAGCAACCCGAATTGTAAGGTCATCACGAAAAGAATTGGCGCTGACGCAACGCCGCGGGTCAAAACTGAAGCAATTGAACACAGAGCGCTCAGTCGAATACCGGCAGCAGATCCAAAAGGATTCCGAAAAGATCTCAACTATCCACGACGAGGCAAAACTGATGCTCGCCGAATCAGAAGCGCGGCTGCAAATGATCGAAGCCGCCGCCGTGCGCGGTCGAGGCCTGGCCGATTCGGAACTCGCATTGAAGAAGCTTTCTTCCCGCACGCGCAACCTCCCGCTCGCGCTCGAACAAGCGCGGCGGACCGACCAATTGGCCCGCGAGATTGAAAATGACCTTGCAAATGAAACAGAGCCAGCCCTCACCGACCTCGAAGAGTTCGTTAAAGTACCGGCCCAAACAAAAAAAGGTTGATTGGCGAGAGAAACCGCACGGCCGTTCCAAGCGCCTGAATTGAACCTGTCTTTAACAGGTGGGCGGCGATCTGCCCCTCGCGGGACATCATAGTCGGCCCCTATGGCGAGTCTTTAACATGAAAGATCGCACCGGGATCGGCATTAGCCTCCCTCAATTCAAGTGTTGGCTCAATTATTATTGCGCTGGTGACGAACCTCGCAGTAAGTACTCTTGCCAAGTACTGATTATAGCATTCGGGAACCAAAGTCAAAACAAAAATCAGCGGGGCGTGTTTCGTGCGGAATGCAGATCATTGTTCGAGATCGAGTTGTTGTTGAGGAATGTCTTTGTGTTTCAGAACTCGGTCGAGCAACTCCGAGCACTCGGCGCTCCGCGAACCCAGTTGGGCGTCTGAATGGTTCTGCTCGTCCCGTGCTTGATGATATTCGTCAGCGATGTGCAGGGCCGCAAGGATCGCCACTTTCAGGGAATCTACCGTCAGCGTGCCCGATGCGATGGCTCGCATCTTACCGTCCACGTATTTTGCGAGCGTTGTAATATACTCATTATCGCCGTCAGAACGAATGCTGTAGGTCTGGTTGTAGATCTCGACCCGGATCGAGTTCTCAGCCGATTCTGCCTCGCTGCCGCCGTTTGTCATCAATTCACCTCCCAACGGCCTCGGCGACCTCCGGATCGATCATCGTCATGGCCTCAAGCATTGCCTCAACTTTTAGCTGGATCGCATCCCGTTCAGACAGCAGCTTTTCAACCTTCTCTTCCAGTTCTGCAGTCTCAAGGCCGACGCGGCCGGATTCCCGTTTAAGCTGTGCGTTCTCTAGCTCGAGCTGCTCCTTTTCTTCACGCAGTTTCTTAACAAACGCGATCGTAAGGTAAATTTTATCTTCGAGATGCGAGAATTTCTCCATCCCCGTCAAGCCGTTCATTCGACCCTCTCCGTCAATTCGGTATTATTTGCAAGGCGGTTACGATTATGGTTGCTTTCTCGAAAAACTTCAAGTAAACCGTGAACCTTTTTACACCCTCGGCACAACTCCTAACGTATTACCTAATGTTTCAAGGATCTTTCCGTGTGCAGCGGCAACCTCATCCTCAACGAGTGTCTTTTCATCGCTGCGGTATTCCAGCCGCACCGTGAGCGACCGCATTCCCTCCTCGACGCCTTTACCCTCAAAAATATCCACGAATCCGACGTTTCGACATAGTTCGAGGCCCTGATCGATCACCGCTTCCCGGATATCGTCGAACGTAGTATCGCGACCGACAAGAAACGAAACATCACGGGTCACCGATGGATATTTCGGCAACGGACGGTAAAACACGCCGGCTACGTTTCGCGTAAGGACCGATTCGAGGTCTATCTCGGCAACATACACCGGCGTTCGAAACTTGTACACACCCGCGATCGGGTCACTCAGCCTGCCTAGGTAGCCGACAATTCCGCCGTCGATAGCAATTGAGGCCGTTTGCCCTGGCCGGAGGTGTTCTACCTCTACCGAGCGAAACTCGAGCCCCGGAAATCCGACGGCTTCCAATGCCGCTTCAACGGCACCTTTTGCGTCATAAAGATCCAGCGGCCGAACTGGTTCAAGATGTTTCTGCTGCATCTCGCCGCCGGTCATTGCAATACCAAACATTTCACGTTCAGTCGGAAGTTCGTTCTCGCCGGACGCCGCGGCAAAGACTTTGCCGAGTTCGAATAGCTTGAGATCGCGCCGCTGATGGTTCAGATTGAATCTGATCGAATCCAGCAAACCTGGAAGCAGCGTCGGCCTCATCCGCACCGAACCTTCGATGACTGAATCCTGAAGGGTGACGAGCTTCTCGTCGGCTTTTTCGTCAACGATTCCAGGCACGGTCTTATATTGTTCATCGAATTTCGTATCGATAAAGCTGTACGAGATCGCCTCGTCAAACCCGATGTCGACGAGCTTCTGCCGCAAGAGCTTCTTCCTTACCTCCGAGGCCTGATATTCACCTGCACCGAAAGCCGCCGGCAGTTCATCACCGATATTCTCAAACCCCGTGTGCCGTGCAACCTCTTCGACAAGATCTTCCTCGATCGCAATATCATGCCGCCACGTTGGAGAAGTAAACAGCAGGGAACCGTCTTGCTGCTCCTCGCTCGAGATGCCGAGAGCGTCTAGAATGCGGATGCATTCCGGGTTTGCTACAACGAGCCCGGTCAATCGCTGAACTGCCTCTGATATATCCTTCGAAACAACTTGCGGCGTACCCTGGCGGTTCGGATAGACATCGATGAACTCGTCCATCTGACCGCCGGCAAGTTCGACGATCAGATTCGCGGCGCGATCGGATGCTTGCTTCAGATTCTCAATATCTACGCCTCGCTCAAACCGATAGCTTGCCTCCGTCGCCAACCCGAGTTTCCTGGAGGTGTGCCTAATACTTGCTCGGTCGAAATAAGCTACCTCAAGCAGCACATCTACCGTATTCTCAGTAATGCTAGAATCCAGCCCGCCCATCACTCCGCCGACCGCAGCCGGCTTTTCCGCGTCGCAGATCATCAGCATCGACTCATCGAGCTTTCGCTCAACCTCATCCAGTGTCGTGATCATCTCACCCGCCTTTGCACGCCTCACTACGATGCGTTTCTCCGCAAGCTTGTCCAGATCGAACGCATGCATCGGCTGGCCGAGTTCGAGCATTACGTAATTGGTAATATCCGCGACATTATTGATCGACCGCTCGCCGACCGATTCCAACCGCTTAACCAGCCACTCCGGCGAAGGCCCGATCTTTACGCCTCGAATGATCCTCGCCGTAAAACGATAACAAAGCTCCGGGGCCTCGATCTTTACCACATCCGGCGCCAGCAAGGCCGGGAAAGGCACCGCTTCAGCCTCGCCCGTTTCCTGCGCGGTTGTCGTTTCTCGCGGCGGCTTACCCGTGACTACTCGCAGTTCGCGAGCGACGCCCAAATGGGAAAGACAATCCGGCCGATTCGACGTCAGGTCGATATCAAACACATGGTCGTCACCAAAACCGTGTGTGCCCTCCACCGCCAAACCCACCCGCGTCAAGGCGGCGGCGGTCTCTTCCGGGGAAAGTTCGATGTTTATGAGGTCTTTTAGCCAGTTGTAGCTGATGTTCATTTATTATTCTTGTTCTCTCCATTCTAAATTTGGACCGTCGAAAACAAGGGAAAACTCATTCAAAATATCACGTCCGATGATACCTTCCGGCTGGTCATAGACTAAAAAATTGCCGCGAAATTGCTTACTTAGAAACGTGAGGTCTAGACGTATGTAATATGCAATGCTAGTTTCCCGATTGAAACTTTCTAGTTCCAGGAACTCAGTTTTAGACGCCTTAACGCCGATCAAATCGCAAAACAAACGGGGCACGAGAGTTAAGTCCGAGCCAGTGTCCAACAGCATCGGCACCGAAGTAGATTCCAGCGTGTCGGGATTTCTAAGCCTAATGTTTATGGTCGGAGCGGGCGGGCTATGGGTGTCGCTATACTTCGTCATCTTTGTCGATTTCGATTATTTCCCGATCAAAATCCTTCATTTTGCTTTTATCAACCACCCTGGGACTCATTATCCTTGCCCTTTGTCTCTGAAGGTCTGGCACAATAACGTAAACCCTGGCGGATTCGGGCAAGTGTACATCTTCGCTCAAATGGATTTGCCCGTTCTTGACGATTCCTTCGATAGTGGTGACCTGCATAATGCTCCTAGTCTTCAACTTTAACACATTTTCCAAAGATCGAGTTTGGGCCTATCCAACGGTTGATCCGTCCTCTATTGTTGCCGATTTGAAAACGCAAACCTTGAATAGCTTTGATCAAGTGCAGATATTCATTTCCGTTCACCTTACAAAGAATAATATCGCCTTTTTTAAGCGTTGCGGCTTCTGAAATTGGTTCTATGGTGCAGAGCTGACCCGATTCTATCTTTCCTTTCATAGAATGGCCGCGGGGCCGAATGGAAACAGTCTCGCCGTTTCTAAGTTTTGCTATGTAGGGAGTGGCCCAGCCCATGACTAACGAAACTGCTCCAAAAACCGCACGTCGTTCTCAAACATATGCCTGATGTCGTCGATGTTGAACATCAACGCCGCCATGCGTTCGAGGCCGAAGCCGAAGGCAAAGCCCGAATAAACTTGCGGGTCAACGCCGACGGCCTTCAGGACGTTGGGGTGGACCATGCCTGAGCCGCCGAGTTCGATCCAGCCGGAGCCTTTGCACGGGCGGCACCTTTCGGTCGGTTGGCTATCCGCCGATTTTTCTTTACTGCCCGCTGCCCACAGCCCACTGCCCACTGTCCCCGTGCCGTGGCATTTGAAGCATGAGAAGTCGAACTCCGCGGACGGCTCGGTGAATGGGAAGTAAGACGGCCGGAAGCGCGTTACCGTGTCCTCGCCGAAAAGCCGCTTGAGCCATTCGGTCACGGTGCCTTTCAGGTGAGCCATCGTGATGCCTTTATCGACGCACAGCCCTTCGATCTGATGAAACATCGGAACGTGCGTCATGTCCGGCGTATCGCGGCGAAAGACTTTGCCGGGAGCGATGATGCGTATCGGCACGCCGCGGCGTTCCATTGCCCGGATCTGCACGGTGGATGTTTGCGAACGCAGAGCGAAACCGCCGGTCGTGTAAAACGTATCTTGCGATTCGCGGGCCGGATGATTTTCCGGGATGTTGAGCGCGTCAAAGTTGTAATAATCCGTCTCGATCTCGCGGTCGTCCTCGATCGAATATCCCATCGATACGAAAATGTCCTCGATCTTCTGCCGCAGGATCGTGATCGGGTGCAGATGTCCGGTCCGCGGTCGCCGCCCGGGGATAGTAACATCGAGTCGCTCGGCCTCGGTCTTGGCTTTCAAAAGCGAGTCATGCAGACTCGTCTCAACTGCCTCGATCCGCTCAACTATCGCCTTCTCAACCGACTGAACAAATTGTCCAAACTCGCCACGCTGCTCGGGCGCGACCTTGCCGATCAATTTCTTCGATTCAGCCAAAGCGCTCTTCTTACCCGTATGGCGAATCTTGACCTCGCCCACTTCGCGCAACATTGCTTCGACGTCGGCAATGCCGCTGCCATTCAGGTTCAGATCGTTGAATTTCTCAAAATCACGGTCAAAAGCTTCACGAGCCACTTCGACCGTTGCTCTTTCGTCAGCCATAAATAATCAGAATATCAGGTCAGGGCAGGACAGACACTGAAAGCACGTTAATTCTAGCAGTATTCGCGGGTTGGGCAAACCAGGAAGCCGGGTTGTTTGAGTTCTGCGTCTGGTAATGGCGGCCCGGCAAACAGGAAATGTCAGAAGCCTGAATTAGCTCGCTGGGAGCGGACTGTTTGTATGTACGCGACCGCTGCCACTATCTTAAAGCCCCGTCGGGCGACCTTGAATAGGTCGCCCCTACGGGGCTTGTAGCTGATTCCCACGTTTTTATTCTACAGACAGCTGGCTCCCACGGAGCCGGTTTCAGGCCGAGCTATGTTCGTCCGGTTTGCGAATGTTTGCTATCATCTAAAATCGATACTCTTCAATAGAATAACGTGATCTGAGCACTGATGAAAGCTATCGTAAAAAGCAAAGCCGAGCCCGGACTATGGATCGAGGACGTGCCGGAGCCGGAAATGGGCATCAACGACGTGATGATCCGCGTCAAAAAAGGCGGCATCTGCGGTACTGACCTGCACATTTATAAGTGGGATGAATGGGCGCAGAAAACGATCAAGGTGCCGACAACGATCGGACACGAATTCGTAGGCGAGATCGTGGATGTCGGGTCGAATGTGGTCGATTTCAAAACCGGCGATATCGTGAGTGCCGAGGGCCATCTCGTCTGCGGCCGCTGCCGCAACTGCATGGCGGGCCAGCGTGCCCTGTGCGCCAACACCCGCGGTATCGGCGTGAACACAAACGGCGGATTTGCCGAGTTCATCGCGCTTCCTTACACCAACATCTGGAAGCACAAGCCGGGTATCGACACGGATGTAGCCGCCATCTTCGACCCGTTCGGCAACGCCGTCCACACCGCTCTTGCGTTCGAAGTCTTTGGCGAAGACGTTCTCATCACCGGAGCCGGCCCAATCGGGATCATGGCAGCCGCCGTTGCCCGCCACGCCGGAGCGCGTCATATCGTTATCACCGACATGAACCCGTTCCGCCTCGAACTGGCCGAGAAAATGGGCGATGTCACGGTCGCCGTAAATGTAAAGGAAAAATCGGTCAAGGACGTGCAAAAAGAACTCGGCATGAAAGAGGGCTTCGACGTAGGCTTCGAAATGTCCGGCGTCCCGGCCGCCTTCACCGAGATGATCGACAACATGTTCCACGGCGGCCGCATCGCCCTGCTCGGCATCCCCAATCAGGAGTTCGCTATCGACTGGAACAAGGTCGTCTTCAACATGCTCCACATCAAAGGCATCTACGGCCGCCAAATGTACGAAACCTGGTACCAAATGAGCGTGCTGTTAGAGACCGGTGTCGATATCTCACCCGTCATCACGCATCGGTACTCGTATAAGGATTTCGAGCAGGGATTCGAGGCGATCAAGGAAGGAAACTGCGGCAAGGTAGTGTTGGATTTCGAGGAGATGTAATGTCGGAACCGACTGTGTGAGACCGCAGGCATTTTTGGCGTATAATGCATCTGGAGTAACGTTATGACGACACAATCGGCTGAGTTAATGGACGTGGTTGATTCGCTTCCGATCGACATGAAGTTAGAATTGATCGACCATCTTCTTGCAAGCATTTCGCCGAAAACAGAAGAGATCGATGAAGCGTGGAAAGCCGAGGTCGAGCGCCGCATCGACGAGGTTGAAAGCGGTGAGGTTCAACTTATTCCTCTCGAAGAGGTTCGTGAACGACTCGGGAAACGCTATCGAAAATGAGCCATTCGATTCACCCAGAGGCGGAGGCAGAATTTGAGGCGGCGGCAGGGTTCTATAACGAACGCGAAGAAGGTCTCGGTGACGACCTATATGAAGAGGTCTTTGCAACGATAGATCGCATCATTCGTGATCCAAACGCATGGCCCCAGTATTCGCATCGCGCTCGTCGATGCCTTTGCAACCGCTTCCCATATTCGGTCATTTATCGCTATTCCAAAGATGCAGTTACGATCTACGCCATCGCACACCAAAGCAGAAAGCCGGGATACTGGAAGGATCGCTTGCCATAGATTGCCTCAATTACGTCGCGAGACGAAAGGATTCTACTATGATAGTTGATCTCGACGGCATCAACCGCAACGTTTACAAAAACGACGTAGGCAAACTCGCCGTCTGGAGGTCAGCCAGTCACGTCGAAAAAGCCCCAACGAAAGAGGAGCCACCAATGCCGTAATGACCGAAACCAAAGCTTCTGGAAAAGGAAACTACATCGTGATTGGGGTGGTCATTGTTGCCGCTCTCCTTCTAGTTCCGTTCCCAACACAATTGTCGCCAGATTTTACGGTTAAATTCATGGATGATGCGGGAAATCCCATACGCGGGATGGAGGTCCTGCGAACATGTACTCACTACACTTACTATCCCATTGGAAGCGTCTGTCCTGAAGACTGGGACAACCCGAGAAGAACGGATGACGAGGGCAGTGTCTCCTTCACCGCGAATTATGTTTGGTATGGAGCGGCTTCTCGTGTCGTACGCACCGTGTTTAGTTACATGATGCTAATTGCTCATGGAAGTGTAGGTAGAAGTATTACGTTATTTCCGAGAGCGCCTGCGGGCATTAAGAGTTCAATGTGGATCAATATCGACCCGGACAATCCGCAAAAGGAAGTTGTCTTAGAACGCGAAAGTGAAGTGGAGCAGAAGTGAAACTGATCGATCTGCCTGTCGGCGGTAACAGTTTTGTCTCCGAAGGAGACCGATAATATAGCGTAGGGTAAGGCCGCAGGCCGGAACCTACGAACAATGATAAACGCGGTCCGTCCCTGAAGCGACCGAACAATAAAGATGTCCGCCACCTTAAAGATGTCCGCCACCTTTGGCGACGGAACACATTTTGAATGACGGCAACGTAGGGTTTCACTGTACGCTATATTGTGAGTCTACTTCGGAGATAGTTTCTTATTTTATGTATTCAAATTTCAAAGAACATCTACAGAGCACGATCAATGACATCCGCGAGGCCGGACTTTATAAATCCGAGCGCGTGATTGACAGCCCGCAGGATGCGCGGATCGATGTGGGCGGCAGGGAAGTGCTGAACATGTGTGCGAACAACTACCTCGGATTGAGCGATCATCCGGCGATAGTTGAGGCGGCGCGGAAGTCGTTGGACGAGTGGGGCTATGGCCTTTCGTCCGTGCGGTTTATCTGTGGGACACAGGCGATACACAAAGAGCTTGAGCGGAAGATCAGCGAATTCTTGGGCACCGAGGACACGATTCTTTACACGAGCTGTTTTGATGCCAACGGTGGGCTGTTTGAGACGCTGCTTGGCGAAGAGGACGCGATCATTTCCGACGAACTCAACCACGCGAGTATCATCGACGGCGTGCGGCTGTGCAAGGCACAGCGTTTTAGATACAAAAATAGCGACATGGCCGATCTTGAGGCGAAGCTTGGAGAAGCGAGGTCGGCCCGGTTCAAGATGATCGCGACCGACGGGGTTTTCTCGATGGACGGCTACATTGCTAAGCTGCCGGAGATTTGCGATCTGGCTGAAAAGCATGACGCTTTGGTGATGGTCGATGACTCACACGCCGTCGGCTTTATGGGTAAAACCGGACGCGGTACGCACGAGCATCACAGTGTGATAGATCGCATCGACGTCATCACGGGCACCCTCGGCAAAGCTCTTGGCGGAGCGAGCGGTGGTTATACAAGTGGCAAGAAGGAGATCATCGAGCTGTTAAGACAACGCTCGCGGCCATACCTCTTTTCAAACTCCGTTGCTCCGCCTATCGTGGCCGCTTCCATCGCCGCGATCGACCTGCTCACGCAATCGACCGAGCTCCGCGATAAGCTGATGGAAAACACTCGATACTTCCGCGAAAAGATCGCGTCCATCGGCCTTGAGGTTTTGCCGGGCGAGCATCCGATCGTTCCGATTATGTTTGGTGAAGCCCAGCCCGCCGTGAAGATGGCCGAAGCGTTGCTATCAAAAGGCGTGTATGTGATCCCGTTCTCGTTTCCGGTCGTGCCGAAAGGAAAGGCAAGAATTCGCACGCAGGTTTCTGCGGCTCATTCAAAAGATGATCTGGATTTTGCGATCGAGAAGTTTGCGGAAGCTAAGGTAGAGCTGGGAATCAAGAAAGATTTAGCCGCGGATTCCCGTGGATAACGCAAATAAGATCCGTGTCATCCGGGTAGATCCGCAGCTAAACCGATCTCTACGAACTAGGCGGCCGTCTGCCGTTTTCCCAACGCATCCTTTGCCTGGCCAACAACGGCGGCAAAGGCCTCTGGCTGCTTAACTGCCAGATCAGCGAGCACCTTACGATCAAGTTCGATCTCAGCCAGGTTCAGGCCGTGAATGAACTGGGAATACTTGATGTCATTCAGACGACAGGCTGCGTTGATGCGGACGATCCACAGTTTGCGAAAATCGCGTTTCTTCAGCTTGCGGCCGGTGTAGGCGAAATTCAGTGCGCGCTCGACCGACTCTTTCGCCGACCTGTATAGTTTCGATTTCGTCCCGCGATATCCTTTCGCCAGGGACAATATTTTTTTGCGTTTCTCTAAACGCTTGTTACCACGTTTTGCTCTAGGCATGATCCACTCCTTCGTCGTGATTTGCGAATTTCAATTTGCGATTTGCGAATTAAGAGCATGTCCTAAAATCGCAAATCGACAATCGCAAATCGAAATTCCACTAATCTCTTCCGTACGGCAGCATCTTCTCAACTCGTTTCTGGTCGCCTTCGCTCACCAGCACGTCGATATCGAGGTTACGTTTACGCTTGGCCGTTTTCTTGGTCAGAATATGTCGCGCGTGCGAGTGTCCGCGTTTAAATTTGCCGCTCGCCGTCGAGCGGAAACGCTTTGCCGCGCCTTTATGTGTTTTTAGTTTTGGCATTGATTGCTCTCCTTAACTCTTTGCTATTAGTTCCGCAAGTCGATCACGGCCCTAAAAGATCTCGTCATTGTCCTTAGCTTCAACCTTTTGTTTCGGTTCTTTCTGTTCGCGCTTGACCTTGTCCGGTTTCTTCTCGTCCGTTGAGGTCGGAGCCGCCTTCTTTATCTCAGCTGCGCTCTTTTTAGGATTGAAGATAGTGAACATCTGATAACCTTCCATCTTCGGGGCCACCTCGACATCAGCGAGTTCGGCCAGGTCACCGGTGAGCCTCTGGAGGATCTTAGCCCCAAGCTCGCGGTGCGTCATTTCGCGGCCGCGAAAGGCGATCGCCGCCCTTACCTTATCGCCGTCACCCAACCATTCGCGGGCGCGTTCCATCCGATATTGGTAATCATGGTCGTCCGTAGCAGGGCGAAACTTGATCTCCTTTACCTGAACATTGACCTGCTTCTTCTTGGCCTCGTGCTGACGCTTTTTCTGTTCATAAAGGAATTTGCCGTAATCGATTATCTTGCAAACCGGCGGCTTCGCCTGCGGCGAGATCTCGACCAGGTCAAGGCCCATCTCCCGCGCCTTCGCGACGGCATCGCGTGTGTCCATAACACCGAAAGTCTCACCGTCCTCCGTGACCACGCGCACTGACGGCACTCTTATCCTCTCATTCGTCCGGTGCAGCGGTTCACGCTGTCGCGGCCGATAATTTCTTCCAAATCTTCTAGGAATATTTGCCTCCTTTTGTTATTTGCCCCACGGACCAACCACAGTGTCGGGTGTGTCTTTTGGCACACGCCCGACTGTCGTGTTTCCGCCAGTTAGAGTGACCGCAGCAACTTTTGCTGCGTAATCAGCTCCTTGAATTCTCCGAGCGACATCGCACCGATGTCGCCCTGCTTCCGCTCGCGAACGGCGACCTGTTCATCCTCAAGCTCCTTGTCACCGAGGACAAGCATATACGGAACTTTCTGAAGCTGCGCGTCGCGAATTTTGGCTCCGATTTTATCAGATTTCAAGTTCGCTTCAACCCTGAAACCAGCGGCTTTCAGTTCGTTGGCGATCGTTTCAGCGTACTCGTTAATTCGGTCCGTGATCGGCAATACAGCAACTTGGACTGGAGCCAGCCACAGAGGAAATGCACCCGCGTAATGCTCGATCAGCACGCCGAAAAACCGCTCGACCGAGCCGAAGAGAGCGCGGTGGATCATCAGCGGACGATGTTTCTGATTATCCTCGCCAGTATATTCGAGATCAAAACGCTCCGGCAGATTCCAGTCAAGCTGGATTGTCCCAAGCTGCCAAATACGCCCGATAGCGTCCTCGATCTTGATGTCGATTTTCGGCCCGTAAAACGCCGCCTCGCCCTCGATCCGCTCGTAAGCGATATCTCTTTCTTTCAACGCTGTCGCAAGCTGGGCCTCGGCGCTTTCCCATTGCTCGCTCGATCCCAGATATCCCTTGTTCTCGGCATCGCCACGAACTGAAAGCTCGAATTTCACCTTCTCAAAACCGTAGATCTCAAGCACCTTGATCGCGAAATCGAGACAATCCGAGACCTCCTCCTGCACCTGGTCCGGCCGCACGAACAGATGGGCGTCGTCCACCGTGAACCCGCGAACGCGCATCAGACCGTGCAGTGTGCCGGAAAGCTCGGCTCGATAAACCGTTCCCATCTCAGAATAACGCTGCGGCAAATCACGGTACGAACGCGGCGACGATTTATAGATACCGATATGGAACGGGCAGTTCATCGGCTTGAGCCGGTATTCCTCGTCCTCGATCTTCGTCGGCGCGTACATCGAATCGGAGTAATTGCCCTCGTGGCCGCTCGTTACCCAAAGCTCGCGTTTCGCTATGTGCGGCGTGTAAACAAAACTGTAATTCCGTCTTTCAAGCTCTTCCCGTAGCAACCGCTCCATCTCGTTGCGGATAATACCGCCTTTCGGATGCCAGAGAATCAGACCCGGACCGTAATCATCGTCGATGGAGAACAGATCGAGCTGTTTACCAAGTTTGCGATGATCGCGTTTCTCCGCCTCTTCACGCTGCTTGACCCATGCATCGAGTTCTTCCTGCGTTGCGAACGCAGTCCCATAGATCCGCTGCATCTGCTGATTATTCGCATCGCCTTTCCAGTAAGCACCCGACAACGCCAGCAGCTTGAACGCCTTCAACTTGCCCGTATGCGGCACATGCGGGCCGAGACAGAAGTCGATGAACGGGGAATTGTCGATATAGTAAACGCTCGCCAAGCCATCAACCTTTTCATCGATCAGCTCGCACTTTAGCGGCTCGTCTCGTTCCATGAACAGGTCGAGTATTTTCGCTTTCTCGATATCTTCGCGTCGGTATGGAAGGTTCTGCTTTGCCATCGCCTTCATCTTTCTTTCGATGACAGGCAGATCGTCTTCCGTCAAATTTCTCGGAGCGATGATGTCGTAAAAGAACCCGTACCGCGGGTCGTCCATCAAGGCCGGCCCGATGCCGAGCTTCGTGCCCGGAAACAGGTCGAGGATTGCCGCCGCGAGCAGGTGAGCAGTCGAATGACGAATAACTTCCAGCCCATCACGCGTGTCGGCGCTGATCGGCTCGATTGAAAGCACTTCGTCCGAGGCCGCCAATTCTCTATTGAGATCAACCTCGTCACCATTCACCTTCGCCGCCAGCGCGGTTTTCAGCGCGTCGCGGTCAAAAGCCTTTATCGCGTCCGCGACCGTCGAAGGCACAGGGATCGGGCGAGTATTTTCGCCAAATTTTATGTTAAGTTCGCTCATAACAATTGTTAATTGTGAATCGCCTAATTGTAAATTGGTCAGCGCAAAGCTGCGGTCAGCCATTTTCAAGCCGCTCCGATCTACCAATTGACGACTAGCAATTGTTCAATTAACAATTCACTACTACTAAGCCAGATCAGATCCGATAAAAGCGACTTTGCCTTGTTCGAATGGGCCGCCCAAGGCGGAACTCCGAACTTGTCCCGCCATTAGAGGCGGGTCGTAGTAGTTGTAAAAACAGCAAAGTTCTTCGAAAGCATCTTATCGAAAAGTTTTAAGCGACACGCAAGGATGCCTGCCGCATTTCCAACAAACTAAAAATGATACATCCAGTCGGGCGAAATATCAACCCCAGAATCGACTAGGAGGCTGGGTCAGTTTCGAAAAGCTGGCCCAGGGATGGTTTCACCAAGTGAGTTGTCTCACCCAAATATTCCATTATAAATTGCACATTTCACATTGTTAATTGATCTCCGTCCAGGAAAATCAATGTGCAGTTTGCAATGAAGAATTTACAATTTCATTTCTACTGCGCAGCCGAGCCGAATTTCACAACTGACCCATTACCAGCAATTATGCGCTCTTCTCGGCCAATAACGCTTGCTGAGCCCCGACCCATTCCCATGCCGACGCTTCATCCGAGGTCTCGAAGACTCTTATCTGGGTCGAGAAAAGCGGCGAGGCGAGCTCGAGAAGGTTCCGCATCCACGGTTTGGCTCCGACGACCGCGTATCGCTCAACCTTAGACAGGGCGCGATACCTTGTTTTCACCAGATCGTCGTCGAGCAGGGCAGTCAGGTCAAAGCCGTTAAAATCCGTCAGTCGTACAAGCACATTAAACTTGCCCTCGCGTTCGAGATAAGTTTTCATCTCCGCGACTGCCGATTTGACGTCCTTCTCTCTCAGCCGGCCGTTTATCTCATAGGCGAAAACATTCTCGTTCGTAGTTTGAAGAAAATGAACTGCCGGCTTCGGCGCTTCAGGCTTCGGCAGCGGTTCGGGCTTCTCCGATGCCCACGCGAATGCCTTATCGCGTTCTTCCGGCGTGAACACCCGCACATCGATGGATGAAAAAACCAGCCCCTCGACCCTCGCCAATGCGCCGATCCAGCCTTTGTTCGTAACTACCGCGGCCCGATAGTACTTTGATAATTTCCCGATCTGCCCGGTGCTGTTCACCAGGTCCTTGAACAGGCCTTCGAACGTCAGGTTCATTGACTCATCGATCTCGCCAAAAAACGATATCCGCTCGTTGTCCTTCAGCGCCGCGTTCGTGGCGTCATAAGCCTTGGTCACATCCTCCGCGGTCAAACTGCTCGACAGCTTCATCGCAACCAAATGTTTCGGCGAATCAAGAATTTCAAGCATACCTTAACTACCTCCCGAATCTTTCCAGATCTTTCCAGATCCTCTGTTACTGCGTACGTCCGAAACGCACCAATAGTTCGCCCCTATGCCTATTTCATCGAATGCAGCCCGAACATATTACCGTCCGGATCCGTACACAGCGATATAAACCCGTGAGGCCCGATCGGAAACTTGGTCTTAAAAACGTCGCCTCCCGCTCCCTTGACACGGCCTTCTTCGACCGAACAGTCCTCGCAGTTAAAATAAACCAGCGTACTGTTACCGCCGCTTGGCACGCCCGCCATTTGAGCCAATGCCCCGTTTGCACCAAATTTTTCCATCCGCGTTTCGTCCGACGAAAAGATCTTCATCTTCAGATCGTCAGTTGTCGGGTTCGGCAGATCAGCCATCTGTATTGCCAATACCGTTTCGTAAAACTTCTGAGCTTTGTCAATGTCCTGAACGTAAATTTCGAACCATCCCACCGGATTAAAATCTGCCATGTTTAAGCCTCCTTGGCTGAGAAAACTGCGGCCTTTGCACGCTAAATACCAATTGGAGTACGGCGATGCCAAACCCCGAGTACTCCAAAACAAACGATGTGCGCTAATTATATCGCGGGGAAGGTAACGAAACCAGAAAATTCCGTTTAAAAACAAAAATGGTAGGCACTAGCAGAGTTGAACTGCTGACCCCTACCGTGTCAAGGTAGTGCTCTACCACTGAGCTAAGTGCCTACATTCGCTTCTGTTGTCCAAAAGCGAACTCAAAGAATGACAAACCGCGATTTCGATGTCAAGCAATGGCCAGGTTTGGGCCTAATTCAACAGAAATGTGACAGTGACCTGGGCAGATATCTTGATTGCGCCTGGTGAAAATGTTGCAACGGATTCCGACACCGTTACAGGGCCCCTGACAATGTTCGACGTGTTCGCCGAACGGCCATACCGCGAATCGGGCGGCGTTCCTTCGGCAATATAGATGGCTTTGCCAATACTTTGGTTCACCGCTGCCGCCATCGCCGACGCCTTGTCGTACGCCGCCTTCATTGCCATCTCTCTGGCTTTCTTTCGCTGTTCTATCAACTGAGAGGATTCAAATTTGACGCTGTCGATCTCTGAAACGCCGGTCTTTATTACTTCACCAAAGAAATCTTCGAATCGTTTCAGATCGGTCAAACGTACGATCACCGTCGTTGAAACATCGTAGCCGAGGAATATCCGGGTACCGATCTCGTCGCCATCCTCGTCAAAGATTCGATTGGATGGATCACGGATCGACTGGTATTTCATGTCAACGGAAATATAGTCGGTCTTTGCATCCTCCGGCCTAATGCCAAACTTCCTTGTAAGGTCAAGTATTTTGGTCAGCGCTGCGTCGGTTTCCCGTTTGGCGATCGCCACGTCTTTGTTGCGCTTCGTGACCTCCAGTGAAAACACGACCTGGTCCGGCGCCACCAAAATCTCTGCCATGCCGGTTACATCTATCGTCGGGAGTTTTGGCTGCGTCGGCGCCTGGGCCGCTATGAATGACGAACTGGAAGCAAGCATGGCGAAAACGATCAATATCCGAGTCATTAGGAATCTCCTTTGGAACTGAAACTCTAATTTCGAAACACGGCAGAGGTGAAACGTGCTAAACCGACCCTAAAAATACATTCTATGACACGTAACCGGCCTATCAGATTCACGCAAACACTGCCATTTCGGTCAGTAGACAAGCTTTTTCATCAAATCCTGAAGAGTAGCTTCCGGATCGTCGGTTAAGCCGGTGTGGACGGCCGACGTTTGGACGACCGTGCTTCGCGGGGCGGTCAGCCAGCGGAAGCGTTCCCCTATGGGAAGTTGGCCGATCGGGCCTGCGTCGTCGCCGCCGTTGCAGATGCGTTCTACGGCAGCGAGGTGTTCCTTTAGGATCTCAGGCCTCAGGCCACTAACGAAGGGCTTGAGTCTGTCTTCGTTTATCGAACAGGCGGAGCGAAGAAAGTTTCGCGGCTGGCAGTAGAGCAAGACGCCGACGTTGAGAAACTCTTCGCGATCGACGCGTGGCAGCACGCGAATGACGGCGTATTCATACAACGCTTTCTCTTGCACGCTCAGCCTCCTCGACAAAAGTGTTCGATGCCTCAAACCGGTTCAGCAAGAATTCAACATAAACTGCGCGTTTCTCGTCGGGCGATTCGCCGTCCTGTTCGATCCAGAGGTCTGGAATGTTCTCAACAACATCCTCAAACAAATCACGCCCGAGCAGGCCGCGGAATTTCACGTCCGCCTCCGCCAATGACGAAGCTCGCGGCAGCAGGATATGATCCTTGATCTGAACGAAGGGCCTGCCGCTCTGCTCCTCCCAATCGCGCCACGAATGATGAAAATAGAGCGACGCACCGTGGTCGATCAGCCACAGTTCTTTGTGCCACATCAGCATGTTCGGGTTCCGTGCCGTCCGGTCGACGTTCGTTACAAACGCATCAAGCCAGACGATCTCGGATGCAAGCCCGGCACCGACCTCATCAACCACTGGGTCGAACGTGATCGAACCCGGAAGGTAATCGAGGGCGAGATTCAACCCGGCGCTTGCCTTCAGCAGATCCTGAATCTCAGGGTCAGGCTCGGTCCGGCTCAACTCGATGTCAAGCTCGGCAAAAACGATCTCAGGGACGCGAAGGCCGCACGCCCTCGCTATTTCACCCGCGATGAGCTCGGCAACTAAGGCCTTTGGCCCCTGGCCGGCCCCGCGGAACTTCAGGACGTACATCCCGTCGTCATCCGCCTCGACGATCGCCGGCAGCGAGCCGCCCTCGCGAAGCGGTGTTACGTATCTTGTTACGTTGACATTCCTCAAATTGGTGTTGAGCGAACGGGATTTCGAGTTATTGTACGCCAGTGCAGAACCGATGCATGCCGATCGCCACTAGTCGAGCCGTACGGTCGTCAATATCGAAGTTCGGGTTCACCTCGGAGAACTCAATGATCCGTGTGTTTGCAAGGGAAGCTGCGTATTTGACGAGTTGAATGAACTCGCCCGCCCGCAAACCCAGTGGCGACGGGGCTGATGTGCCGGGAGCGTCCGCCGAACGCACTGCGTCAAGGTCGAAACCGAAGAAGGTGTTCAACGAACTGCTGTGACGAGTGAACTTAAGCTTGATGCTTTCCTTGAGCTCCACATCGGCCTCCGCCCGAGATCGCAACAGTTCGAGACTGATGCGATTGACCCCGAGCTTGCGGATGTAGTCGTAATAGACAGGCGAGCAGAAATGCGACTGATAGCCGACCTCGTAAAAGTAGTCGGGCCTGATCAGCTTTTCGTCGAGCAGTTGGCGATACGGCGTGCCGCTGTTTCTTTTATCGGCGACTCGCACATCAAGATGTGAATCTATATTGATCGCCAGCCAGTTGGTGGTCCCATACGTTTCGGCCATTGCCCGCCCGTCGGCATATGAGATATCGTTTCCGCCGCCAAGAACGATCAGGCGTTTTCCGTCCGCAAGGACCGTCTTAACTATCGAAGCGTGCGTCTCATGGGTTTCCTCCAGATCTGCCCCGATAATGACGTCGCCTAGATCCATGACCCGCTTGGTTACATTGAATGTCGTCAATCGATAAAACTGCGCGCGTGTCGCCGCGGGGGCCTCGGCCGCTCCCGGACGTCCGTTATTCCTTCGCACGCCTTCGTCCTGCGGACAGCCGAGAATGACAATATCGGCCGTTTCGTAGTCGCTTTCGGTCCGGCCCACTATCTCTCCCAATCGCGGGTCGTTCCGGTCGTTGCGGGTAAAGAACAGGTTTGGGTCGGGTCGGGTGGTTAGCTGAAATATATCGCTCATTGGGCAATCAAGATCACGTCTAATCAGGTTTCGGCAAATCAATAATAACTTAACCGCCCTGGAATGCCGAAAGCGGGCGGCATCCGTTCTTCCCCGACAGATAGCCCCGCAATCGCGGATACCTGAAAGAGCGAACAAAAAGTGTTACTTTATGACTTCGCGATCTTTGGCGGTAACCATGGAAACACAAAAGCGCTTATCGGATCTCTTCATCAAGTTCGAAAATCAAGCTCCCGCAGAACTCGGCGATTTTACAACATCGCGTCGGGTTCTGCGCATATCGCTGTTGGCAGTCGGGATCGGCGTGATCGCGGCATTCATTGCGTACGCATTGCTGCGATTGATCGCGTTCTTTACCAATCTCTTCTTCTTCCAGCAACTCAGCTTCGGGCCAGCCTCGCCGGCTGACAATCACCTTGGCATCTTTGTTGTGATAGTTCCGGTGATCGGGGGATTGATCATCGGTTTGATGGCGAGATATGGCTCCGAGCGGATCCGCGGCCACGGCATTCCTGAGGCGATCGAAGCCATCCTGCTCGGCGGCAGCCGTGTCGAGCCGAAGATCGCTCTCCTTAAGCCGGTCTCTTCGGCGATCTCGATAGGTTCCGGAGGGCCGTTCGGAGCCGAAGGGCCGATAATAATGACGGGCGGGGCCTTTGGCTCCATGGTCGCACAGTTCTTTCACCTAACCTCAGTCGAGCGAAAGACGCTTCTTGTAGCGGGAGCAGCGGCGGGAATGTCTGCTACATTTGGCGCTCCGGTCGCGGCGGTACTCCTGGCGGTGGAACTGCTGCTTTTCGAGTGGAAACCGCGAAGCCTCATCCCCGTTGCCCTTGCAAGCGCCGCGGCGGCGGCGGCACGCACGTATATTCTCGATCCCGCTCCGCTATTTCCGTTGAAGGAACATCCTTCCGCGGTAGGTCCGAGCATTCTGCTCGCCTGCGTTTTGGCAGGCATCATGGCCGGTATCCTTTCGATGCTTCTGACGCGCGCCGTCTACGCGGCCGAGGACGCATTCGCAAAGCTCCCGATCCATTGGATGTGGTGGCCGGCGATCGGCGGTCTCGCCATCGGGATCGGAGGCCTGATCTTTCCGCAGGCACTCGGTGTCGGCTATGACACGATCGCGGCGTTGCTTCAGGGTGAGGTCACGCTCAAGGTGATCGTTGGCGTCCTGATCGTCAAGTCGGCCATCTGGGCGATCTCGCTTGGTTCGGGCACCTCGGGCGGAGTTCTGGCACCGTTGTTGATGATGGGCGGGGCTCTCGGCAGCATCGAAGCTCTGGTGCTGCCAACCGCAAGCGTCGGTTTCTGGCCGCTTGTCAGCATGGGCGCGATCCTCGGCGGAACGATGCGGTCGCCGTTGACCGGCATCGTCTTTGCGTTCGAGTTGACCCACGACCTGAACATGCTTCTCCCGCTGCTTGTTGCGTCGACGGTGGCCCATGGATTCACGGTATTGACGCTTGGGCGCTCAATATTGACGGAAAAGATCGCTCGCCGCGGGTTTCATATGAGCCGCGAGTACGCGACCGACCCGATGGAGATAATCTTTACCCGTGAAGTGATGCGAACGGACATTGTCGCGCTCCCCGAAAGCCTCACGATCGCCGAGCTTGCAAAGCTTATTCCGACCGATCTCGGCCAGCGTGTCCAGCATATGTACCCCGTGGTGGACGACGACGATCGTCTGGTTGGCGTCGTCACGCGGAGGGATCTGAGGCGGGCGATCCAGGAGGAGCGGTCGCAGCCTGCCGACAGGCATCTTTCCGACATTACCCGGCATAATCCGACGACGGTCTTCGCCGACGAGCCGCTCAGATTGGTGGTTGAGCGGATGGCGGCAACGGGCCTGACACGGTTTCCCGTCGTCGACCGGGACGACCCGACGGACATTGTCGGCTCGGTCTCGCTCAACAACCTTCTCGCCGCGCGAGTGGCCCAGCACGAGGCCGAGAACCGTCGCGAGGTAGTATTGCAAGTGCCGCGGACCATGGGGAAGCCGTCCCGCGCCCAGTAGAAATACGACGGCGGGACGCGAAAGGCGGGCTCCGCGCTACTTCCTACAGCATTTGCAGTGATCGGGAGAGACGGCGGACACCGTTCGCGCGACGCGTTCCTCGTTCACCTTTCGCATTTCCTCACGGCGATCCGGATAGTCGAAGAACTCGTTCAATACGTCCACCAACTGTACCTTCTCCTTCATCGAAAGCGCGAGAAAGCCGTTAAAGACGAGCGCCACGTTATCGTTAAGTACTTCCGCCATATCCCGCTCCTCGTTGGCGACCACTTCACCGGCCCTCGCGATCGAGCATTGGTATCGCGACATGCTTGTCCCGGGCAAACTCGATGGCTTCGTCGTAGCCCGCGTCAGCGTGCCGGATGACGCCCATGCCCGGATCGGACGTGAGCACGCGTTCGATGCGCTTTGCCGCTTCGGGCGTGCCGTCCGCCACGATGACCTGGCCGGCGTGGAGGCTGTAGCCGATACCGACGCCGCCTCCGTGGTGCAGCGAGACCCATGTCGCCCCGCCCGCGACGTTTATCATCGCGTTGAGGTAGACCCAGTCGGCGATGGCGTCGCTGCCGTCCTTCATCGCTTCTGTCTCGCGGTTGGGCGAGGCGACCGAGCCGCAGTCAAGATGGTCCCGCCCGATCACGATCGGGGCCTTCAGTTCGCCCGACCCGACCATTTCATTTAGTTTCAGTCCCGCCTTTGCCCGCTCGCCGTAGCCGAGCCAGCAGATGCGGGCCGGCAGTCCCTGAAACTCAACCTGCTCCTGCGCCATAGTCAGCCACTTCGTCAGGTGGTCGTTCTCCGGAAAAAGGTCCATTATCGCCTGATCGGTCTTGTAGATGTCCTCCTTTTCACCGGAGAGCGCGACCCATCGGAACGGGCCTTTGCCCTCGCAGAACAGCGGCCGGATGTAGGCCGGGACGAACCCCGGATAGTCGAAGGCGCTCTCAACGCCGTTGTCGAATGCCCGCTGACGCAAGTTGTTGCCGTAGTCAAAGACCACCGAGCCGCGCTTTTGGAACTCGAGCATCGCCTCCACGTGGCGGCCCATCGAGTCCATTGCCCGCCGCTGGTACTCGGCCGGGTCGGACGCTCGCAGGTCGGCCGCCTTCTCTAGGCTCAACCCCGCGGGAATGTAGCCGTACATAACGTCGTGCGCCGACGTTTGGTCGGTGACGACGTCCGGGAAGATCCCCATCTTTATCAACTCCCAGTGGACCTCCGACGCGTTGCCGAGCAGGCCGATCGACCTCGGCTCACGCCCGCAGATCGCCTCGGAGGCCATCGCGATCGCCTCGTCGATCGACTCCGTCGAAACGTCAAGCTGTTTCAACTGGAGGCGCCGCTCGATCCGCCAGGGATCGACCTCCACCAATATCCCGACGCCGCCGTTGAAGGTGATAGCCTGTGCCTGGGCACCGCCCATTTCGCCCAGTCCGGCGGTCAGCACCAGTCGTCCCGTCAGATCGCTCCAGCCGTGCTGACGCGCGAGCGAACCGAAGGTTTCATAAGTGCCCTGCAGGATCCCCTGCGTGCCGATGTAGATCCACGAGCCGGCGGTCATTTGGCCATACATCATCAGGCCGTCGCGCTCGTACTTGTCGAACTGTTCCTGCGTGGCCCAATGCGGCACGATGTTCGAGTTGGCAAGCAGCACGCGAGGCGCGTCCGTGTGCGTTCTGAATACGCCAACCGGCTTGCCCGATTGGACCAGCAGCGTTTCGTCCTCGTTCAACTCCTTCAGCGACCGCAGGATCGCGTCGAAGCTCTCCCAATCGCGGGCCGCTTTCCCGCGGCCTCCGTAAACGATCAGGTTGTCGGGGTCGAACGCCACGTCCGAGTCCAGATTGTTCTGGATCATCCGATACGCGGCCTCGATCAGCCAGTTCTTGCACGTCAGTTCGCCGCCCGTCGGGGCCTTGATGGTTCTGGACATAAGTCAGGGATGTTTCTTGAATAGATAGAACTTAAGCTACAATCACGGCGTTCATTTGGCAACCCAGCCCGCTACGACTCGCGGTGCGATTGCCATGGAAAAGTGAGGGGGAATTATGAAACTCGTGTCCGTGATCTTTGTGCTCGCCCTGGTTTTCGTCTCGTCCGCATACGGGCAGAAGGCCGAGCCGCCTGTCAATCCAAAGTATGACGAAGCGCTCGCGAAGAGGCTCGGGGCGGACGAATTTGGGATGAGGAATTACGTTCTCGTGGTGCTGAAGACCGGCCCGACGCGCGTGCCCGACGGCAAGAAGCGGACCGAGATGTTCGCAGGCCACTTCGCCAATATGAAACGCCTCGCGGGCGAAGGGAAGCTGGCGTTCGCCGGCCCGTTTGACGGCACCGACGGCTGGCGCGGGCTGTTCATCCTTGCCGTGGCCGATATAGACGAAGCGAAAAAGATAACCGCGACCGATCCCGTGATCATCAACGGCGAAATGGTCGCCGAGTACCATAAGCTGTACGGCTCCGCCGCCCTGATGCTCGTCAACGACGCCCACGACAAGGCCGCCCGCAAAAGCTTCTAACGTCCCCGCGGCCCGCCTCTGACCCGCTTGTCGATGCCTTTTTGGAGCCTCCGCATCATTTCATCGAGACGACCAGGTGCGATGGCAGCGGATCCAGCGAGATGTGCTCGTTGCGGCTGAAGCCTGCGTCCTCCAGCATCTTCTTTAGCTCGGGGAACGTGTAAGCATCGCCCGCTGGCGTCGCAGCGAGCATAACCAATGCGAACATCGCCTCCATCGGCGGCGACACGCGGTCTTCGTTCGGGACAAATTCGACGGTGATCACCTTGCCGCCGTCCTTGAGCGCGGCGTGGCACTTCTTAAGGAACGCGGTGCACTGTGCGGCATCGAAATGGTGGAGGAAGTTTGGCACAAGGATAAGGTCATAGTCCGTGCCGAATTCGGACTTGAATGCGCTCCCTTCGATCGTATGATAGCGCTCGACGACACCAAGTTTCTCGGCGTTTTCCTTCGCCACACTCAGCACGTTCGGCCAATCGGCGGCGTAGATCCGCGCATTCGGATATTGCTTCGCCGCAAGGATGCCGAAGATGCCATGACCGGCGGCGATATCGAGAACCTTCAGTTCGCCATCGAATGGAAGGCTGATGTTCGCGGCGGTCAGCTCCGCTATCGGGTAGATGAACGGCATCATCGCGCGGGCAAATTTCACCCACATCTCGCTTTCCGGGGCTATCGAAGCATTCCCATCGGGATCGGCGCCGCCCCGCCGTACGCTTTGTGTCAGGTCTTCGAATCCCCGTATCTGCGCCTCGGCCATTAGGAAATCCACCGCCTTCCCCACAAACGCGGGCGAACGCTTATCGAGAAATGTTGCCGATACGTCGGTCAGCCCATATTCGCCGTGGGCTTTCGTCAAAAAGCCCATCACTGTCAGGGAATCACACAGGATGCGAATGCCGCGCTCGGAGGCACGGGCGGCTCCGGCGATCTCCGCGGCCGTGACCTTGCCTGCGCCGATCAGCGTGAAGACGTCAAGGTCGATCGCTGCCTTGATTGCCGCGGAGCGATGAAAAGCGGTAACCGCTTCGAAGAAAGGGATCGGGGTAACTGTGGCTGTCTGCTGCATGTTTAGCGTCTCCTTTTTGTCGAACAATATTACATGTCGGCGGCCAAGGCAATGAATGCCGGCGGGTTCCAACCGTGAACTGGCAAGGGGCGTCCGACCGGTCCGTGCCGCATCCGGCCCACAAGGTCCGCCCAGGTTCGGATGCGTCGTCTTTGGTGATAGACTATCACCACGTGCCGGGCTGCGGGCCCTGATGATCCTTCACTGATGCAAACGAACGCGGACCTTCTGATCGTGAATATCGGACAGCTTGTGACGTGCTCTTCGGATGGAAAGCCGAAGCGCGGGGCGGCGATGCGCGATGTCGGCTTGATCGAGGACGGCGGCCTGGCGGTGATCGACGGGAACATCGCCGCTTTCGGCAAGTCAAAAGATGTTGAAGCCGCTTTCTGCTCGGATATTACGATCGACGCGGAAGGCAAAGTCGTCACACCCGGCTTTGTCGATCCGCACACGCACATCGTGTTCGCCGGCAGCCGGTTGGATGAGTTTGAACTGAAGATCGAAGGGGCCGATTATCTCGAGATCCTGAAGGCGGGCGGCGGGATCATCTCGACGGTGCGGCGGACGCGAGAGGCATCCGTCGATGATCTGATCGAAACCGGCCGCAAGTGCCTGGACAGAATGCTCGCGTGCGGTACCACGACGGCCGAGATAAAGACCGGCTACGGGCTGGACACCGCAGCCGAGCTGAAGATGCTCGAAGCAATAGCCGAACTTGACCAGTCGCATCCGATCGACATCGTCCCGACGCTTCTTGCCGCTCACGCCTTTCCGCCGGAGTTTGCCGAAAACCGCACCGCGTACGTTGATCTTATCTGCGGCGAGATATTGCCGCGGGCGTGGGACTGGTACACGGCGTCGCATTTCCAACCGAAGAAGACGCCCTTCTACGCCGACGTGTTTTGCGAGAAGAACGCCTTCGACCTGGCACAGTCCGAGCAGATATTGACGACGGCGAAGGCCCTCTGGTTCGGACTGAAGGCCCATGCGGACGAGTTCACTAACCTAGGCTGCAGCCGGCTAGCGATCGGGATGGGCGCCGCGTCGATCGATCATCTGGACGCGATCTCCGACGCCGAGATCAAGCTGCTCGCCGAGTCCGATACGGTGGGCGTCGTTACGCCGACCGTCAATTTCAACCTCGGCGGCACGCATTTCGCCGACGCTCGGAAGCTGATCGATTCCGGCTGCGCCCTGGCGCTTTCGACCGATTATAATCCCGGCTCGGCGCCTTGCCCGTCGCAGCCGATGGCGATGGCTATCGCCTGCCGCTATCAGAAGCTTCTGCCATCCGAAGCTCTCAACGCCGCGACGATCAATGCCGCTTACGCGATCGGACAGGGAAGGCGCGTCGGCTCGATCAAGGAAGGGAAGCGGGGCGACGCGGTCTTGTTCGATACGAAGGATCACCGTGAGCTGGCCTATGAGTTCGGCTCGGTGCCGACCGAGATCGTAATAAAACGCGGCGAGGTCGTCTATGACGCGGGGTGAATTTGATGAGATGCTGGCGATGTTGGCCAGCGGCTGGGCCGCGCGCGACTACGATAAGGTCATCGCCTGCTTCAGCGAGAATGTATTCTACGCCGACCCGATGAACTATGCGTTCTCGGACCGTGAATCACTTCTCGACTTCTTTACGAACGATGACGGCCGCGAGCAAACGTGCGCGTTCCATCACTCCATCTTCGATGAGGCACGCCAACTCGGTTCCGCCGAATACACTTATGAAGGTACCTACCGGTACTATGGGACGGTTTGGGTAGAGATCGCCGACGGAAAGATCTCCGCCTGGCGGGAATATCAGCATCGATCCGACAAAGATCGCGAAGAGTTTTGGAAAACAAATGAACGAGATCGTTCTTGATGGTGAAAGTCTGACATTTGACGAAGTTCTCGCCGTGGCGTATGGAAAGCCGGGCGAGCGTCGGGTGGTCCTATCGCAAAGTGCGGAAGAGAACGTAAACCGGTCCGCCGCCGCGGTCGATACGCTGCTCGAGCGCGGCGAGATCGCCTATGGCATAACGACCGGCTTCGGAGCCTTTAAGAACAAGATCATCAGCCGCGGCGAGGTTGAACAGCTCCAGCGCAACATTGTGATCAGCCACGCTGTCGGCGTCGGCAGGCCCTTCGATACTCCGACCGTCCGGGCGATAGTGCTGATCCGCGCGAACACGCTCGCTCGCGGGTTCTCGGGCATCCGGCTTGCAACGCTCGAACTTATCCTCGAATGCCTCAACCGAGGCGTCCATCCTGTTATCCCTGAAAAGGGAAGTCTGGGTGCCAGCGGCGATCTCGCACCGCTCGCGCACTTCGCCTGCGTCCTGATCGGCGAAGGAGAGGCCGAGTTCAATGGTGAGATCATGCCCGGGGCCGCGGCTTTGGCGAATGCCGGCCTCTCGCCCGTCGTCCTGAAAGCGAAGGAAGGCCTCGCCCTGACAAACGGGACAACGGTCATGACGGCGTTGGGCCTGTTGGAAACCGCCCGCGCGATGAAACTGGCGGAGCTTGCCGATATTTCGGGCTGCCTGAGCCTGGAAGCGCTCAACGGAACGGTCACCGCGTTTGACGATCGTATCCATCAGCTCAGGCCGCATCCGCGGCAGATCGAATGCGCCCGGAACCTCAGGCGCATCTTGGAGGGGAGCGATATGGTTCGCGGGTTTGACCCCGCCAATGTTCAGGATGCGTATACGCTTAGATGTATGCCGCAGGTCCACGGGGCCTGCCGCGACGCTGTGGCGTATGCGGAGTGGCTGTTGAAATTGGAACTCAACGCAGTGACGGATAATCCGCTGATCTTCGTGTCGGGCCCACCCGCGTCAGCGACCGGCCATGACGTATCGATCGAAGTCATAAGCGGCGGGAACTTCCACGGCGAACCCCTTGCGATCGGTTTTGATTACCTGACGATAGCGCTAGCGGAGCTCGGTAATATTGCGGAACGCCGGATAATGCGCCTTACGGACGAAGCCTCGAATGCCCACGTTCTCCCGGCATTCCTGACCGAACACGGCGGGCTTAATTCCGGCTTTATGATCGTCCAGTATACGGCGGCGGCGCTTTGCACTGAGAATAAAGTGCTGGCACATCCGGCAAGTGTCGACACGATCCCAAGCTCGGCGAATGTTGAGGATCATGTGTCAATGGGGCTGACCGCGGCGCTGAAGCTGAGGCAGGTTGCGGAAAACCTTGAGAGCATTCTGAGCCTCGAACTCCTGTGTGCGGCCCAGGGAATAGACCTTCGCCGCGAACGGATCGGTGCGGAAAAGCGGTTGGGCAATGGGACTTCGCCGATATATGAGCGGCTTCGCGAGCAAATACCGTTTGTCGAGCGAGACGTTTATCTAAAGCCGCTTATCGATTCCGCCGCCGCGGTGGTGAAGGAGTTTGTGCACGACCGCTAAGTTATAGTTGTATGGCGACGAAGCTGACAGTGTTTCTCTTGCTTTGTGCCGCGTTGCTCGTAGGCCCGGAACGCGGGCTGGGGCAGCAGCGCTCGGGGACAAAGATGAAGGCAGCCGTAGAATACAGCGGCGACTGGCGCGAGCATATGGCCGCCGTCTGCATGACGGATTCAGTTCCCGTCGCGGCACGTGTTCTTCGCGATTATGGCGCGATGTTCGCCGCCGAACGATCGGTGACGCCGCCGCCGGTGTGCATCTTCTCATCGGGCTCCGAGGTGTCTGACTTTCAGGCCAGCGTGAAAACGAGCAAGGAGACAATAAGCGGTGTCGAGATCGAGCTTCAGACGGCCGCGATGAATGCGTTGCTGATGGCGATCGGGGAGGCATCTGAACGGGGACTGCGGATACGTCCCAGAGGCGGAGCAATAGCCGCGAAACGGAGCTTTTCCGATACACTTCGCCTGTGGAACTCTCGCTTTCTTCCGGCGCTGAATTATTGGACCGTTCGGGGACGTATCAAAAAGAAAGACGCCGACGCGGCGCGGAATATGCCGGTGATCGAGCAAACAGCACAGGTGCTTGAATGGGAATCGACAGGCCTTTTCTTCAGCACGGGCAAGGACCGGTCCATATTGACCTCGGTCGCCGCAACCGGAACATCCCAGCATTTGTCCATGCTTGCCCTTGACGTGGCCGAGTTCGGCAACTCAACCGTCCGGCGGATCCTGAATGATAACGGCTGGTTCCAAACCGTGGCCGACGATCCGCCGCATTTCACATACCTTGGCCTGCGGGAGGCGGACTTGCCCGCGCAAGGCCTCCGCCTTGTCAAACGCGGCGGGTTTTCATATTGGGTACCGGAATTATGAGAAAGCCCTCTATCTATCCATCGGTGCGAACAATCGCGCTTCTCGCGGCTGCATCTGTAACAGCAGGCTGCTATTCACCACCCGAAGCACGAAACTCCGGCCCCGAGACCCACTATTCATCAAACCGGCCGAACTCCGATCGGACGCCTTTGAAAACTAACTCGAATATGTCGAACGAAAACAAGAAGGCGGAGGACAAGACCGGATTTTCCGCAAATCTGCCGGATGGTTTTGTGCAGCCGAAAGACAGTGTAGAGAAAACGCTGCTTCGTGAATACGGTGCAATGTTCGTCGCCCGCGGCGTGACCGTTCCAACCAGGATCGTGTTCAAGGACGAAGCCGAGGTTGCCGCGTTTCAATCGACGTTGCGTACCGCGAGTGAAAGCCTCGGCGGCTTTAAGGTCGAGCTTCAGTCCGCGGCGATAGATGACCTGCGAAAGGCGATCGCCGAAGCTAAGTCTCAAGGTTTATCCGTAACGCCCCGCGGGGCTGATTCGGCCCGCCGAACTTACAACGAGACCGTCAGCCTATGGAGAAGCCGCGTCGATCCGGCGTTAAAGCATTGGGTTGCCAACGGCAAACTGACCCAGGCAGAGGCCAATCGTGTTGCGGGGCTTTCAACTTATGAGCAGGTCGAGGAAGTTCTGAAGCTGGAGGAAAAGGGAATCTACTTTGCCAAAGACCTTTCGAAGTCGATAATTTACTCTGTTGCACCGCCGGGAACCTCGCAGCATTTATCAATGCTCGCTCTTGATGTCAGCGAAAATGACGATCAGAACGTCCGATCTATCCTCGCTCGGCATAAATGGTTTCAGACAGTTGTTTCCGACCTCCCGCACTTCACATATCTTGGTTCCGAGGAAAAGGATCTGCCGTCGCTCGGCCTGAAGAAGGTCACATCCGGCGGCCGCACATTCTGGGTCCCGGATATTTAGACGAATACGCAACTCTCTGGCCGCATTTTGCTGGTATTGTTGGCGGTCTTCAATTATCATCAACCTCTGATGGACGTGTTTTAACCTATCGTAATTAAGCGAGGATCTCTGCTTTGCACCCGACCGACATCTCAAACCCCGAGTATTTTCACAAAGTTGTTGATTGCCAATGGGCGTGTCCCGCCCACACGCCTGTGCCGGAGTACATTCGCCTGATCGCCGAGGGCAAATATACCGAGGCGTATATGATCAACTGGGACTCGAACGTGTTCCCCGGCATCTTGGGGCGCACATGTGACCGGCCGTGCGAACCGGCGTGCCGACGCGGGCGGATAGACGAAGAGCCTGTCGCAATCTGCCGCCTGAAACGCGTCGCGGCAGACAATCGCGGCGATGTTACGCCGCTTATGCCGAAAGGGCCGTTCAAATCGAACGGCAAACGCGTTGCGTTGATCGGCGCCGGGCCTGCTTCGTTGACCGTTGCGCGCGATCTTGCACCACTCGGGTATGAGATCGACCTGTTCGATGAGCAATACAAAGGCGGCGGGTTCATGCTGTCGCAGATACCGGCGTTTCGGCTGCCGGAAAGGGTTTTGGATGAAGAGATCAATTACATTCTCGACCTCGGCATCAAGACGCATTTTAAGCATTATGTCGAGAGTTTGAAATGGGTACTAGATCAAGGTTACGACGCCGTGTTTGTCGGTACGGGCGCGCCGCGGGGACGCGAATTGAAAATTCCGGGCCGCGAAGAAGGCGGTGCGAATATTCACATCGGCATCAACTGGCTCGGCTCTGTAGCGTTTGAGCATACGAACAAGATCGGCAGAACCGTAATCGTACTCGGCGGCGGCAACACCGCGCTGGACTGCTGCCGAACCGCGCGTAGGCTCGGCGGCGAGGATGTGAAGGTCATCGTCCGTTCGCCGTACGGAACGATGAAGGCCAGCCCGTGGGAAAAAGAGGATGCCCAGCACGAAGACATCCCGATCATCGACAACCACGTGCCGAAAAGCTTCGTATTCGAAGGGAGCGCGGACACTCCTGTCCGCACGGCCGACGCTTCGTCGGGCGAAAGTGGTGACGGAGATAGTCTCGCCGGAGGAACCGACGATGTGGACAAGAGTGTCCGCTCTCCGTTTCGGCTGAAAGGCGTAATGTTCGAAAAGGTCACGCCGGTTTATGACGAAAACGGAAAACGCACGCTTGTTCCGACCGGCGAGCCCGAAGTGTTTTATCCCGCCGACGATGTACTTGTCGCGATCGGCCAGGAGAATGCATTCCCGTGGATCGAACGCAATATCGGCGTCGATTTCGACAAATGGGAAATGCCGGTCGTCGATAAGACAACGTTCCAATCGACGCACCCGAAAGTCTTCTTCGGCGGCGACGCAGCTTTCGGACCGGAGAATGTCATCACCGCCGTCGCTCACGGCCATCAGGCGGCGATCTCGATCGATCTGCTTTGCAAAGGCGAGAATATTCTAACAAACCGCCCGCCGCCGCACGTCAATCTGATGTCGATGAAAATGGGCATCCACGAATGGGCCTATGACAGCAAGATAGACGAATATGACCGCCTCATCGTGCCGCAGGCGCCGAAAACCAAGACGCTCATCAACCGCAAGCAGGAGGTCGAGCTCGGTTTTGATCCGCTCGCTGGTTACGAAGAGGCGATGCGCTGCCTCAATTGCGACGTGCAGACAGTATTCAACGCTCCGAAGTGCATCGAGTGCGATGCCTGCGTCGATATCTGCCCGACAAGCTGCATCACCTTTACGCCGTTCGATCTCACATCGGGCGACGAAACCCAACTCCGCGCGAAATTAAAAGTCCCTGCCGCCAACGCGTCCCAAGACATCTACGTCGCCGACGGCCTCAAAACTGGCCGCCTCATGGTCAAAGATGAAGACGTCTGCCTCCACTGCGGCCTCTGCGCCGAACGCTGCCCTACCGCCGCCTGGGACATGCAAGCCTTCTGGTACAACGTCACCAAAGCAGATGGCGTTAAATACGGCCCGACCGTCGTAGGTAATTTGGTGCAGATCGAAAGGAATGGAAACGGCGCGGTCTAGTTTTTGTTGAACAATTTGTGAAATTCAAGGTTGCGGTAAGAGAGATAGACATGGCATCTCGTCCACCATTTTTAGATTCTCGTCTTGAACGTGATTGTGCTTACTGTGGAAAGGAACCTACCACGAAGGATCACGTTCCATCACGAGTATTATTAGATGACCCGCCGCCAGTTAACTTAGTGACGGTGAAATCTTGCGCAAAATGTAATAACTCATTTTCCGCAAACGAAGAATATCTTGCCTGTCTGATCGAGTGTGTAATTTGCGGATCCGTTGATGCGGAGGACGTACAAAGAGAGAAAGTAAAGAATGTTCTAAACGCGAATCTTAAACTAGCGAAGGAAATCAATAAAGGCCGACGTACCGACCAAGAAGGCAATCTCCTTTGGGAATTTGACGCCCACAAAGTACGTCATGTGATTATGAAGCTCGCTCGTGGACACGTAGCTTTCGAGCAGAGTATTACGCGGCATGATGATCCAACGTCAGTTTCGATTTTTCCTCTCGCTCTTTTGGAACCCGAGGCTTTAGATTTATTCGAGAATGATTTTCGTGGAGAACTTGGTATGTTACCCGAACTTGGAAGTCGTGCTTTCAGCAGAATCTTTACCGATGGAATCACCGCGGAAAGACCAGGTTGGGTGACCGTTCAAGAAGGGCGCTATCGGTATTACGTAGACGAAACCGCTTTGTGTGTTCGAATTGTACTGTCTGAATATCTAGGGTGCGAAGTTATTTGGGAGGATTGACTGAAGGCTCGTTATCCAAACGCGGTTATATCGCGTAGCGATGACATGACTTTAGCCGTGGGTTTGAACCCACGGAAAAGATGAAAAACATGCGCTCGTCGCGTAGCGACGATTGAATCGGACGTGACGATTTATTCAGTTGTCGCTGACGCGACAACGACACATTTATTCGCAATTCCGTGGGTTGAAACCCACGGCTAAATTCACATCGCCGCTACGCGGCCTCTGAACAGGACGATAAATTATGAAGAACGGAATTGGAAACTTTGTTTTCGCAGCGGTGGTGGTTTGTTTGGTTGCGGCTTATGACGCGTTGGGGCAAGCTGCGGCAGACGAGACGGCGATACGGCAGATGGCCCAGACGATGCAGGATGGGTGGAATCGGAAGGACGGGAAGATGTTTGCTTCGCCGTTTGCCGAGGAGCACGGCTACGTGAACGTCTGGGGATTGTATATCCCGAAGGCGAGCCGCGACGGCAATGCAAAGGCACATCAGGGGCTGTTCGACGGGCCGTACAAGGAGATGGACGTGGCCTTTAGCCCGTCGAAGATAAAGTTCCTGTCGCCCGAGATTGCCGTCATGCACATCCAAGGCCGAATGCACCCGAAGGGCAAGTCGGACGAGACAAAAGGGGAGGTCGTGATTACCGCCGTCGTTCAGAAGCGTGCCGGCAAGTGGGAAATAGTCGCGTTTCAAAACACGCCGGTAGCTACGCCACCGTACCAAAGGCCGCCTGTTCAACCAGCTGCGCCAAAGAATTAACGGTATGAATACGAATTGGGAAAGAGTTTATGCAATGAGCTTTGCGAGCGTCTATCCGCATTACGTGACCAAGGTCGAATCGAAAGGCCGGACGAAGGACGAGCTGCATGAGGTCATTCGGTGGCTGACGGGATACACGCAGAAGGGTTTGGAGAAGGTGATCGAGAAGAAAATCAATTTTCGCGATTTCTTTGAAAAGGCACCGAAGCTAAACCCGAACGCCTCGCTGATAAAAGGCGTCGTCTGCGGCGTCAGGGTCGAGACAATCGAAGACCCGTTAATGCAAAAGCTCCGCTGGCTAGATAAATTAGTCGACGAACTGGCAAAAGGCAAAAAGATGGAGAAGATCTTGCGGACGGCGAAATAGAGGCTTGGAAAAGGCAATTATGGATATTCCACGAGGTGCATACGTTGAGGCTCAGATAATACATAAGGCAGCAAATGCAGGTGCTTTAGAACCGTTCGCACGGGAACAGGAGCGTTATTATGGCGTCACGGAAGGTTACTTCGGGCAGGGGATTTTCCTTCAGACTAGGGCTATTGCGTTGCTCTACACATTGATCCTGGTGCCAAAAGAGTTTTGGGAATTACAATCAGATAGTGAAATCTACACACGTCTCGAAGGACTATTCTCGCTTGACGATGTACAGATCACCATTGATGCGAGCCGCCATTCCGGTGAGCTGTATAAATTCATTCATCACCTCAGGAACGCCTTAGCCCACGCCCGTTTCAAGTTTGCTGCTAAATCTTTCGAATTCTGGGATCGGAATCCGAGAACGAATGTCGAGAGCTACCGTGCGATCGTTCAGGAAGCCACGCTTATAGCGTTTCTGGAAGTCGTTGGGAGCAATTTCGCAAGCTACGGGTCTTGGCCCGATATCCTTAAGGAAGCTGAGTCATGAGAAAACTAATTGCCGCGATGAATATGACGCTTGACGGGTTTTGCGATCACGACAACATGATCGCAGATGACGAGATTCATCGGCATTACACCGAGATGCTGCGTGGTGCGGACGCGGTGATCTACGGGCGGAGGACATTCGAGCTGATGGAGTTTTGGCCGACGCTCGTTGCAAACCCGTCGGGGAACAAGGCGATGGATGAGTTCGCGGTCGCAATCGACGCGGTCCACAAGATCGTCTATTCGCGGACTCTTGAAAAGGTCGAATGGAAAACCGCCGAACTGCGGCGCGAACTCGTCACCGACGAGATCATCGAACTGAAAAAGCAACCGGGCAAACCGATCCTCGTCGGCAGCCCAAGTATGATCGTCCAGCTAGGCAACCTCGGCCTGATAGATGAATACCAACTCGGCATCAACCCGACCATCGCCGGCAGCGGCCTGCCGCTTTTTAAGAACATCAAAGGCAGGATCGACCTCAAACTCTTACGAACAAAAACATTCGGCTGCGGTGCTGTGATCCACACCTACGCGCCAACCAAGCGGCACCCCTAAAACTCGTCCAAAAAACATTGTATGAAACCATTCGGTTGCGCTTGACATCTGCAACCGTTCGGTTGCATACTGCCGTTCGACGTTATGAAACGAGACGTATTTCAAGCCATAGCTGATCCGACAAGGCGTGCGATCATTGCGCTCATTGCGTTGCAGGCGATGACGCCGAATGCCATTGCGGCTCACTTTGAGACCTCTCGGCAGGCGGTCTCCAAACATTTGCGGATACTGACTGAATGCGAACTTGTAACACCGGACCAGCAAGGCCGCGAGATCTACTACCGGCTGGAGATCGACAAGATGAAAGAGATAGATGAATGGCTTGAGCAGTACCGAAAGATCTGGGAAACCCGGTACGAGCAACTTGAAGAGGTTCTCTCAGTGCTAAAACAAGAAAAAGGAAAGATGTGATTCTGGTTCTCTCTGTGACTCTACGGGAAAATCCCCCGCCAAGTCACAGAGACGCAGAGAGAAACTGAGCAAAACTAGTGAGGATGTGTATGGAGTTTATTGTAAACAAAAAGGCGAAGACCGTCTCGATAACGAAAGAATTTGCGGCCCCGATCGACCTGGTTTGGGACGCATATACAAAGGCCGAACTGCTTGACCAATGGTGGGCGCCGAAGCCGTTTACTTCGCGGACAAAGGTTCTTGATTTCGAAGTCGGCGGGCGTAGATTTTATGCGATGGTTAGTCCCGACGGCGGCGAACGCTGGGCGGTTCAGAAATATACTTCGATCACGCCGAAAACCAATTTCAAGTTCTTTAATGCCTTTGCCGATGAAGACGAGAACCTCCAATTGCCCGGCTCGGATTGGAATTTCGATTTCGTTGACCAAGGCGAATCGACAACGGTCAGTGTCTCGATCTACAACGAATCGCTCGAACGTATGGAGCGTATCCTCGAAAGCGGATTTACCGAAGGCGTTAAGGTGCAGTTGCAGAATTTGGAAGAACTGCTGGCGAAATTATCAAACCGCTAGTGCGTTTTGAATGCCGCGTAGCGGCAATATCCAGCGGAGACTGAGAAGGTTCAAAGGATTCGTCGCGTAGCGACGCTTTGAATTTAGCCGTGGACATTTGTCCACGGAATCAATGCGAAATATGATCTCGTCGCGTAGCGACGGTTGAGTAAAATGGCAAACACCTATTCAAATATTTTTTACCACATTGTCTTCTCGACAAAAGGGCGCAAGAACATCATTGGCCCAGAAACGGAAGCCCGCTTATGGGCGTACATTGGCGGCATTGCGCGAAAGCACGGGATTGTCGCCATTCAGATAGGTGGTATAGAAAATCACATCCATATTTTGATATTGGCAAAACCAAAGATCGCCCCCAGCCAGATCGTTCAATGGCTAAAGGGCGAATCGTCTAGATGGATGCATGAGACTTTCCCGGAAATGCATTCTTTTGCATGGCAGGACGGTTACGGCATATTCAGCGTCAGCAAATCAAATGTTCCGGATGTCGTTGAATATATTAAGAACCAACGTGAACATCACCAGAGGCAGAGCTTCGAGGACGAATATATATCGATGCTGAAACTAAATGAGATCGAACACGATAAACAATTTGTTTTCGATTGATTCAACCGTCGCTATGCGACGGAATCTATTATTTTGACCTCCGTGGACAAACGTCCACGGCTAAATTCAGTGGATCGCTACGCGATCGAGAACAAAATGTTTATGAGAAAAATAATTGCATGTGAATTTATGACGCTTGATGGCGTGATACAGAATGAGGAGAACGACGGTGATGGGTTTAAGCATTCCGGGTGGTTTTTTGGCTATGCTGACGAGGTGACGGGAGCGGTCGTGCAGGAGCGGCTTGCCAAGCCCGTCGATCTGCTGTTGGGACGCAAGACCTTTGCTGCTTGGGAAACGTATTGGCCGACGCATTCGAACTTCTGGCCGAACTGTATGACCGCGACGAAATACGTCGCCTCAACCACTCGCGACTCGAGCGATTGGCAGCCGACCGTCTTTTTGAGCGGTGATCTTGCGGAAAAGGTCCGCGAGTTGAAACAAACCGACGGCCCCGATCTGCACGTAATGGGAAGCGCGGATATGCTCCAGACGCTGTTCAAAAACGATCTTGTCGATGGGCTTGATCTGATGATCTTCCCTCTCACCCTCGGCCCCGGCAAGCGCCTTTTCGGCGACGGCACCATCCCCGCATCCTTCAAAGTAACCAACAGCCAGGTCACCCCAAACGGCGTCATCATCGCCTCCTACGAACGCGACGGCGACGTTCGATCCGGTGGCAGCCCGCAGATCCAGGAGGATGAGTAGCGGGTCAGAACCGGGAGCGATAGCGACTGGGTTCCTGAATGATGATCGAAAAACAACTAAGAGGACACTGTTATGATAAACAATAGGATCTTTGCTAACGCCCACAATGCCGAAACCAGAAAAACCCAGTCGCTATCGCTCCCGGTTCTGACGTTGTCGATGCTTCTGACATTGCTTCTGTCCGGTGCTGCATTCGCACAGCAGAAACCGGTTACAGGCTATGCGCCGGTTAACGGATTGAAAATGTATTACGAGATCCATGGAAGCGGCGAGCCTGTGGTGCTGCTGCACGGCGCGTTTATGACGATCTCGGACGACAACTGGAGTGTGTTGATCAATGAACTTGCCAAGACGCGCAAGGTGATCGCGGTCGAGATGCAGGGGCATGGGCGGACGGGCGACATCAATCGAGACATTACTTATGAAAATCTTTCGGATGACGTGGCTGCTTTGCTCGACTATCTAAAGATCGAACGTGCGGATGTTGTCGGTTATAGTCTGGGCGGCGGAGTTGCGATGCAAACGGCGATCCGGCATCCGGAAAAGGTTCGGAAGGTTGTCGTCATGTCAGCCGTGATCCGCCGCGATGGTTGGGTCAAGGAAGCGAACGACTTTTGGCCGAGCTTCACATGGGAGCTGTTCAAAGGCACTCCGATGGAAGCCGAATATAAACGCCTGAGCCCGACGCCTGACAAGTTTCCCGATTTTGTCAATCACATCAAAGCAACGGCGATGCGGCCGTATGATTTCGGCAACGACAAATTCAAGGCTACAAAGGCTCCGATGTTCTTCATCTTCGGCGACGCCGACGGCGTGCGGATCGAGCACATTGCCGAAATGTACAGCCTCAAGGGCGGCGGCCATATCCACGGCGATATGATGCCGCGTGTCGAATCGTGCCTCGCCATCATCCCCAACACAACCCACGTCACTCTGATGGACCGCATGACAACAATCGTCCCGATGATAAACGACTTCCTTGCCGGGAAGCACAAATCCCCGTAGAGCACGGCACTCCTCACAAATAGCCCAGAAAAGTCGCAATTGAGGCCGCAAAGCCGATGATTTGAGATGCAAATAATTGCGATTCATAGAATAATATGAACCAGTGAGAACCAACGATTTCGTAGTCAGATTCGCAAACGTAAACGGCACGGGTTCGGCGTCGGCTAATGCTTTGTTTACAAAGGCCGTGTTTCGGATGGGCGTGCCGGTGACGCCCAAGAATATCTTTCCGTCGAATATCCAGGGGCTGCCGACCTGGTACGAGGTCCGGGTGAGCGAAAAGGGCTATCTTGGCCGTCGCGAAAACGTCGATCTGATGGTTGCGGTCAATCCGCAGTCGATGAAGAAGGACTACGCGGACACGCGGGCGGGCGGCTACTTTGTTTATGACAGCACCAAGCCGCTGCCGCCGGGATACGACCGCGAAGACATCACCGTCCTGGGCATTCCGATGACGGCGTTGTGCAATGCGGAGTTTACCGATGCCCGGCAGCGGCAGCTTTTTAAGAATATCGTTTATATCGGGGCATTGGCGACGCTGTTCGATATCGAGTTTGCTGTGCTCGAACAGCTTATCGGCGAACAGTTCAAGGGCAAGGAAAAGCTGATCGGGCCGAATATCAAGGCATTAAATCTGGGCGTCGATTACGTTCAAGACAATTTTGAGTATCCATTCGATCTGCGGGTCGAACGGCGCGACCTGCTTGGCGATAAAATTCTGTATGGCGGCAATTCAGCTTGCGCTCTGGGAGCAATTTACGCCGGAGCGACCGTGGCGGCCTGGTACCCGATCACGCCTTCGACATCGGTCGTCGATGCATTCGCCAAGTACGCCGCAAAGTATCGTGTTGATACCGAATCGGGCAAGAACAATTACGCGATCGTACAAGCCGAAGACGAACTGGCAGCGATCGGAATGGTCATGGGCGCCTGCTGGAACGGCGCGAGGGCGTTCACCGCAACTAGCGGCCCGGGCGTGTCTTTGATGAACGAATTTTTGGGACTCGGGTATTTCGCCGAGGTCCCGACCGTATTGATCGACGTCCAGCGCACCGGCCCGTCAACGGGAATGCCGACGCGAACACAGCAATCGGACCTTCTGGCGGCTGCGTATGCTTCGCATGGAGACACGAAGCATCCGCTTCTGCTGCCGGCAACCCCGAAGGAGTGTTTTGAGATGACGGCCCAGGCGTTTGACCTGGCCGAACAACTCCAAACGCCCGTCATCCTGATGACCGACCTCGACCTCGGGATGAATGATCACGTGACGGAGCCGCTCGAATGGGACGATAACGCCAAGTATGATCGGGGCAAGGTATTAACTTCGGACCAGCTTGAGGCGATCTACGCGCGGAACGCGGACGGCCCCGTCCGCAATGGCCGCAACGCGGGCACTGACGGTAACGGCTCTTCGGGCGACGACAGCGCTGACCCCACCGCCGCTGGTATGAGCGACGAACCGCCGCTCATTGCGGACGATGGCGTCCGGGTTCCCGACTTTCAGGGCAAATATGGTCGCTACCTTGACATCGACGGCGACGGAATACCTTACCGAACGATCCCCGCAACACACGTCACTCGGGGGGCATTTACTACCCGCGGTTCCTCGCGCAACGAGTATGCGATCTATACCGAGGACGCCGAAGCCTACCAGCGCAACGTTGATCGCCTGATACGAAAGTGGCAGACTGCCCAGGAACTCGTCCCGCCACCTGTTTTTTATGCATCTCAGACTGACGGTGCCGCTGGACGTATCAGCAGCCCGAATGTCAGCAAACGCTCACCTCAGGGCGTGATCTATTTTGGAACGTCGACTTACGCCGCCCGCGAGGCGATCGAAATGCTTGACGCAGACGGCATCCACCTCGACGCGATGCGCCCGCGTGCGTTTCCATTCGGCAAGGCGTTCCGTGAATTTGTCGAAGCACATGAACGCATTTTCGTCATAGAACAAAACCGCGACGCCCAGTTCCGCAGCCTGATGATGATCGAACTCAGCACCAGCTTGTCGGAACCGGGAGCGATAGCGACGGGGTTATCCGATAAGCTGATCTCGGTCCTCAACTACGACGGAATGCCGATCACGGCGGACAATATTTACAGGCAGATAAAGGATCAGTCGTGATAGATTTTGAGATCGTTAGCGACATAACTGACATCGAAACAATAGCTAGCGGCAATGGTGTTCGCGATCGAGCCAGATTGAGAAGCAATACAGTGGCACACGTTGGCGGAAACGGAAAGGAATTGCGTCGGTGAGGTTGTTGAGTGGTAAAATACGGTTAGCTGAAATTCATTGGCATGAGGCTCACGGCATCGGCAGAAAGGAGTTCAAGCTAAAGCTGCCGTTTCTTGATTAAATATGAAAAATAGCAGACCACATTTTGCACTTTGTCTTAATAACCGCGATTATCTCGCTTCCCTGGAGGTGGGAAAGCTCTACCGGGTGGTCGAAGACGCCGAGGCCGCCGCCGAAGGTTATATCCGTGTCATCGATGAAAGCGGAGAAGACTATGCCTTTGCGTCAAACCGGTTTCACTTGGTCGAGTTGCCGACGAAAATTGAAAAAGAGCTTTTGAACAGCAGCCTTGAACTCGCAGCCTGATGATGATCGAACTCGGCACCTTGTCAGAACCGGGAGCGATAGCGACTGGGTTGTCAGATAAACTAACCTCAGTCCTCGACAACGATGGCATGCCGATCAAAGCGGATAACATTTACAGGGAGATAAAGGGAGGATTGGCCCCGTGATTCGTCCTTTTGTCGTTTCGATTATCTTCGTCTTCTCAGTCGTGGCTGTCATTGGACAGAAGGCCAAGGTTTACACCGAACACCCACCAGTAACGAAAGGGGTTTTCGCCAATTGGTCATTTCCTGCAAAGCCAATTCTCGGGAATCGAAGGGCGTTCCGCCTTCGCGACGGTATCTTTAGCCCAACCTTTGACAAGGATGGACATGTGGAACGAACGGGAGCTTACTTACGAGCAGTTGACTTCGTCGATGTCACCGGAGACGGTGTTAAAGAAGGAATCGCTACTGTCGGCCCAATTCACAATGGAACCGCGGTTTGGTACGGCATTTATATTTATTCTATGTCCAGAGGTAAGCCCACGAGATTACTATGGGACTTCGCGACCGGTGACCGGGGCGTCGGAGGTCTTAAGAAAGTTACAGGTAGAAAAGGGCAACTGCTCGTCGAATTGTGGGGTTGGAATTCAGGACCAGATTCGCCACCGACGACACATATTGACGGATGGGCTGGATCGCCATACTTCACGCGGAGAGTTTATTGGTGGAACGGACGAGAATTTATTCAAAAAGGAAAGGCGAGAATCTTCGAGGATCGAACGCCCTAGAAATTAGACAAATGACCTACGTAAGATCAACATTTCGCCACCCTGCGTTGATTGATCAACGAAACCACGTCAAGGCGTGATAGGATGCCGATATGTCAGGGAATTACATATTGAGCGATTATGTCGCGTTAGCTTTGCGAGAAGCGGAATACGACAAGCTTGAAGACATACGTTTGCGGGGCGCATTCCATCATGTAGGGGCGTGGTTGCTTTCGCAAGAACTTTGCGTGAGTGAGAGAGCGAGATTCGTTCGACGTTGGAAGATTGGGTTTTAGTCGGACTAAGCTCGGCAAGGAAGTAGATCCATAAAGAGGTAAAATATGTCAACAGTAGCCGAAGCAGAGAAATTGGTGTTCAGTCTCTCGGAAAAGGAGCGGGCGGAATTGGTTGGGAAAATGATCCGTTCGCTTCCTTCGCCTATTGTCGCTGAGGACGAAGAGTGGGTAGAGGAAGCATTGCGTCGAGATCGCGAGATGGACGAAAAACCTGAAACCGTGCTTACCGAAGAACAATTCTTCACATCGCTGCGAGAGTACGTTCGCAAATGAAAGCCGTATTAAGTTCGGCTGCCGAACGCGACGTTAAGCGAGCCCTTGATTATTATCTTCGAGAGGCCGGAGCCGATCTTGCCGCTGATTTCATTGACCGGATAGAAGCAAAGGTCGAGCGGATAAAGAAAAATCCCGAGAGGTATCGAATCGTCGCTAAAGGTCTTCGGAGCGTCGAGCTTGACCGATTTCCTTACAGTATCGTGTACAGAATTGTGGACAAAACTCTTGTCCGAGTGACGACGGTTCGTCATCACAAGCAGCATCCGGATTTTGGACTCAATCGCTAGACTAGTTATGACCTACGTAAGATCAACATTTCGCCACCCGGCGTTGCCGAAGAACCAGCTTGGTTACACAGTCGATTTTTATGAAGGCAACCTTAGCACGTTGTGCGCGGGCTGTGGGCATGATTCGATAAACGCTGCGATAGTGGAAGCGTGCTGGCAATTGAATATCGAGCCGCACAAGGTGGCGAAGCTCTCGGGCATTGGATGTTCGTCGAAATCGCCGGCGTACTTTTTGTCGAACTCTCACGGCTTCAATTCGGTCCACGGGCGAATGCCGAGCGTGGCGACGGGTGCTAACTTAGCGAATCGTGACCTGATCTATTTTGGCGTCTCGGGCGATGGCGACACGGCGTCGATCGGGATGGGGCAGTTTGTACACGTCGTCCGGCGAAACCTGAACATGGTTTACCTAGTAATGAACAACGGCTGCTACGGCCTTACCAAAGGCCAGGATTCCGCGACGGCGGACCTGGGATCGAAGAACAAGTCGGGCCAGGAAAATCTATTCGAGGCGATCGATCTTGCGAGCCTTGCGATCGAACTCGGAGCAACCTTCGTTGGCCAAAGCTTTTCGGGGGACAAGGACCAACTCATACCGCTCATGCAGGCCGCGATGAAACATAACGGCTTTGCACTGCTTAACGTGATCAGCCCCTGCGTCACGTTCAACAATAACACTGGATCGACCAAGTCATACGATTACGTACGAGAGCATGTCGAGGCAACCGCGACGATCGATTTCGTGCCATTGATGCGCGAGATCACGACGACCTATGAAGCCGGTTCGATCAACGACCTTCTGATGCACGACGGCACAACGATCCGCCTTCACAAACTCGCGAAGAACTGGGACCCGCTGGACCGAATCTCGGCGATCAATGCTGTTCAGCGGGCAAAAAGGGATGGCGAGATACTGACGGGACTTCTGTACATGAATTCGGAATCTACCGAACTTCATCAATTGTTGAATACTACCGACCGGCCGCTGAATTCATTGCGCGAACACGACCTTTGCCCCGGCAATTCAAAGCTAGAGTTGCTGAACGCGTCGCTAAGATAGTGGGGCGCAGGCCTTAAGATCGCTCAACCAGGCCCATGTAGAAGGGAGACTGATCCGCGCAAAAACGTCGCTTCGGCACCCGTGTGCCGAATGATCCCGCAAAACTCCCAAGCTGGTTCCGGAGGATCCTGTGTCAACGACTTTTATGCTCAAAACAGAGAAAGGGGCTGCGTCTCCCACACCGCAACCCCCTATACTCACAACGAAGGTTTTGGGGCCTTCGCTTATTGTGAGTAAATCAAACTTAATTCAAACCTAAAACAAAATCAACCCGCCAGGCGCTCTATTCGAAATATGATAGTTCTGAACTTTATTCACGCCCCGAACTATCTCGCCCGCCGAGGTAACTAGCATCACGAACAAGGTAGCTCAAATCTTCAGAAAACGCAAGCGGGGAAAACGACTTTCAAGAACGATGTTTGGTGTTTGTTCAAGAATACGGGTCAGGCATCTTCCGATGAAAATACGGAGAGCCGGTCGCCTGCTAATAGAGTTTCTTCGCTAGCTCCGGGCTGCATCGCCTGTCGGACATTAGGGATGCATTCATTAAACCGTGTTTAGAGAAGCTGCATACGTTCGGCCAGATCGTCACCGGCCGCGGATGATCTCTTGATATATCTCCTAACGGGCGAGAACCTTCCCGTCTCCCACTCGATCATTTTCTGTTTAGCTTCACCAAGAGTGTCAGTCACGAAATTCCAGTAGATCACAGTCGGGTCGGGCAGCGGCTCGCCGCCGATAAGAATGAAACGCGTCTTGGCGGCGGCGGTGAAGCCGAACCGGTCGCCGGACGAAAGTTTGGCAAGCTCGTGACGCTTGAGGCCGGTCTCGGCAATATCGACAGCGCCTTCGCAAACATAGACCGCCAATTCGTGCCGCCGATCGACGGAAAACTCGTGCGACGCACCCGCGTCGGCCGAAATATCCAAATAGACAAGCTCCTGAAACGTCGGTATCGGCGACCGCAGGCCTTCGCATCGCCCGGCGATGAGGGTGATATCGATCTTTTCGCCGGTTATCTTCGGAAGCTTGGTACGCGAAAAATGCTCGAACGCGGGCTCGGCCTTTCGCTTGTCGTGCGGCAGCCCTACCCAGCTCTGTATGCCGTGTACCCGAGGCTGCGGCTCCTTTACCTGCTCCGCATGCGTTATCCCGCGGCCAGCCGTCATCCAGTTCACGTCGCCGGACATTATCGTTTGCTCGTGATCCAGCGAATCCGTGTGGAGTATTTTGCCGGAAAACAGATAGGTAACTGTCTGCAGCCCCACGTGCGGATGCGGCGGAACATCGAATAATTCGGGAGTGACGTCTTCCTGGTCAAAATGATCAAGAAAAACAAATCCGCCGACGCGTCGAAGCTCTCGGCGAGGCAGCGCGCGGTGAACAAGAAAGTCTCCCGGCAGGAGCGACTCGGCGGCACGGAGAATGAAGTCAACGGTTCGCATTTGAAGTGTTAATCGACCGGGATATCGTCCGGCTGGAGGATCACGAGTTTGCCGTCGCGCTCAACAGGAACGGGATTCCCCGCGCGCTTATGCATGAGAAGGGCTTCGCGAACGGCCCGATCGTATGCGGGTTTTATGTCCTTCGCGTATCGAACAAACAGATCATTCTTCGGATCTAGCTTTTCATCTGGTTCCATAGCTTCTCATTAAGAATAACCTCGCCGTTAACCCGTCAAATCGCGGTATCTCGGAGGTAGTTTCAAATGCGAAACTTTTCTTGTAGCAACAAGATCATGAAGCCGGCCGAGCATAACTCTCCCGGCATCGAACGAAACGTCCGCCGGCGCGAACGCGGACAGACCTTCCGCAATCGTGTCCGCGTTAACATACTCGGGAATGCTGAATGTGTCACGCAAGAGCGCAGGAGCGAGTGTGGACTTTCCTGCTCCATTTGGGCCTGAAATGACGACTGCGTTCGGCATTCGCTACAGTCCGAGCCACTCGCGAAGTGACAGTTCCAATTCTGCGGAATCCGTTGGCGAAATAGAACCGACTGACTTCAGGACAAGCCTGTCGTGAATGGTAAAGATGCCGCGTTTGACAGCTGTTTCAATATTTAGTCCAGCCGAAGTCCAGTCCTTCAAAACGAACTCGCCAGGCAGTAGCGTAGTCGTTCTGCTTGTTAAAGCAACGAGGATCAAATCTCGTGAAATGTGCGGCGCATTGATGACAACAGCAGGCCGGATCTTCGCGTTGGAGAGATCGGAGAAAGGATATCGAATAAGGACAATTTCATTTTCCGAGTAATTCGGCATAGACGTCGTCTTCCTCATTGTCCCAAATTTCATCCAGCGTCGATTCGCCGGCCGCGATCCAGAAATCTTCGTCGTACGAATTGGAAAGTGTTACCAGCACTTTTTCACCTTCTTCCAACCTGACACTCCCAAGGGGCACTATATAACCGTTCTTGACTACAGCTTCAATTGTGTTCATCACGACTTACCTCTCACGCAATTCTAGCTATATTCACCACGAACGCAAGAAATATTATGGCGCCAACCGCCGTAGCACGTTTTAGAAACGGAATAGACAATTTCGTGCATCCATACACCTATCATCTGGCTAACAGCAACCAGAAAAAGCAACCAAGTCCAACAACCATCGAGATCAGTCCCAGCAGCGCCGTTGCAGCACGATAGTGGCCGGGCGGTCCATACAACATTTCCCAGAACCAATACTCCTCTTTCCATTTCTCCTCATCCTTCGTAGCGAAAGTACGGCTAAACATATAGAGAAGACCGCCTCCAACAAGCATTGCCAGACAAAAGATGAAACCAGAAAGCGAAATTATTAAGATCAGGGCCGCAGCCTATACAACATCCTCGGAAACGGAATTGTTTCGCGTACGTGTTCGATGCCGCACATCCAGGCGACGGTGCGCTCGATGCCCATGCCAAAACCGGCGTGGGGGACGCTCCCGTAGCGGCGAAGGTCGAGGTACCATTCGAAAGTTTCCTGCGGCAGGTCGTGAGCTTTCAACTGCTGTTCGAGATATTCCAGCGACGACGCGCGTTCGCCTCCGCCTATGATCTCTCCGTATCCTTCCGGTGCGAGCAGATCTATGCCGAGCGCGCATTCGGGGCGATCTTTGTCCACTTCGAAATAAAATCCCTTGATCGCGGCAGGGAAGTGATGGACAAACACCGGCTTGCCGAACTGGTTCGACAAATAAGTTTCATCCGGCGCACCGAAATCGCCGCCCCATTCAAACACAGGAACGCGGACGCCCTCGTCCGCATCTGGATCGTGGACACTCTTGCCCGCATCTTCCGCTCGGGCTTCGCCCTCATTGCGGACGAGGGCGTCCGCGTTCCGGTTCTGCAGCATCTTAACCGCGTCGTCATAATGCAGCCGAGGAAACGGAGCAGAGATCGCCTCAAGTTTGGAGATATCGCGCTCGAGCGTTTTCAATTCCTCCTGCCGGTCCGCCAGCACGCGCTCGACAATGGCGAGTATCAGCCCTTCGCCAAGGTCCATCATGTCTTCGTAAGTCGCATAAGCAACCTCCGGCTCGACCATCCAGAACTCGGTCAGATGCCGGCGCGTCTTTGACTTCTCCGCGCGAAACGTCGGGCCGAATGCATAACTCTTGCCGAACGCCGCGGCGGTTGCTTCGTTATAAAGCTGGCCCGACTGAGTTAGATACGCCTTCTCGTCGTCGAAGTAATCCACCTCGAACAATGTAGTCGTGCCTTCGCAGGCAGCAGGCGTGAAGATCGGCGTATCGGCAAGCGTGAATCCGTTACTGTCAAAATAATCGCGGACGGCTTTGATAACCGTATGGCGAACTTTCAACACAGCGTGCTGCTTCTTCGACCTTATCCAAAGATGCCGGTGGTCCATCAGGAACTCGGTGCCATGCTCCTTCGGCGTGATCGGATAATCGTGCACGTTTTGCAAGACCTCCAGCCCGGTAACATCAAGCTCAACGCCAATGGAAGATCGCGTGTCTTCCTTCACCGTTCCCGTCACGATTATCGAACTCTCCTGCCCAAGCGCATTTGCCTGCTCGAACAACTCCTCGTTGTTCGGCTTGAACACCACGCACTGTACGATCCCGGTGCCGTCACGCAGCTGCAAAAATACGAGCTTCCCGCTCGAACGCTTGTTATAAAGCCAGCCCTTGAGGGTTACCTCTTCGCCGATGTGGCCTTTAAGTTGATCAATATATGTTTGCGCCATAAGAATCGAGGGCAGAAACACGACCGGTAGGGAGTGTGCCCCAACCAGCGAAACCGGCACACTCGCTACCGCTCGTGTTTCCGCCTTTGGTTCTTAATTCTAGTAGAAAAAACCAACGACGCAAGCCCGACGCCAAACCTTAAAGGCTATTTGACACACGGCGGTTCGAATATCATCCTAAATCGGTGTCCGAAAAGGAAAAGAAAAAGATCAACTACCGAAGCGCGTGGGCCGAGGCGAGGAAGATCGTTTGGAATGCGCGGTGGCGGCTTGCCCTTGGCAGCATTTTGATGTTGATCTCGCGGCTTGCGGGAATGGTCCTGCCGGCGTCGACCAAATACATCGGTGACGAGATATTTACGAAAGGGAATTACAGCCTGATCAAATGGATCGCGCTCGCCATCGGGGTTTCAACGCTTGTCCAGGGCATCACCGGATTTGCCCTTTCGCAGATCTTAGGCGTTGCGGCACAGCGCGCGATCACAGAAATGCGCAAACGCGTCCAGGCGCATATTGAACGGCTGCCGATCTCTTACTTTGATTCAACCCAAAGCGGCCAGCTTATTTCGCGGATAATGAGCGATGCCGAAGGTATTCGCAATCTTGTCGGCACCGGCCTCGGGCAAATACTCGGAAGCCTGGTCACGGCAACGATAGCGATCGGCGTACTCCTTTGGCTGAACTGGCAGTTAACGCTCGCCACGATCGCAGTCCTTCTCATTTTCGGCGGAGCGCTGTTGTACGCGTTTAAGGTTCTCCGTCCGATCTTTCGCGAACGCGGAGAGATAAACGCCGAGGTCACGGGCCGCCTGGGTGAATCCCTCGGCGGGATACGTGTTGTGAAAGCCTACACTGCCGAAAAACGCGAAGAGCTTTCATTCGCCCGCGGAGCGCACAAACTCTTCCGCAACATCGCAAAAAGCGTCACTGGTGTTTCAGCGATAGGTTCATTTGCCTCGGTGATAATCGGCGCGGTTGCGGTGGTGATGATCGTGATCGGCGGCAACGCCGTACAGGCGGGAACAATGACGCTGGGCGATTTTCTGATGTACATCTCCTTCACGTTCCTGCTCGCAATGCCAGTCGTCGAACTCACCTCCATCGGCACACAGATCACAGAAGCTCTCGCGGGACTCGATCGCATCCGCGAAGTGATGGCGATGCCCACCGAAACCGACGAAGACGCCCGTCGGCAACCGCTGACCGACATAAAAGGCACGATCGAGTTTGACAATGTTTACTTTGAGTACGATGCGGGCGTGCCGGTGCTCAACGGTATCTCGTTCGTCGCCGAAGCAGGCACAACGACCGCCCTCGTCGGATCGAGCGGTTCAGGGAAATCAACGATACTGAGTTTGGTGCTGAATTTTATTCAGCCGAACAGATCAACAAAGTCGGCCGACCTGTCAGAACCGGGAGCGGTAGCGACTGGGTTCTTTGAAGGCGGCGCCGGCGTTATCAAGATCGATGGTCAGGACCTGCGCACCGTCCGCCTGCGGGATTACCGACGTCATCTCGGCGTCGTTCTCCAAGACAATTTTCTTTTCGACGGCACTATCCTCGACAATATCCGTTTCGCAAATCCCGGAGCGACCCTGGCCGAAATAAAAGAAGTCTGTGCCGTCGCCAACGCTGATGAATTCATAGAAAAGTTCCCGAACGGCTACGATACGGTTGTCGGCGAACGCGGCGTGAAACTTTCAGGAGGCCAGCGCCAGCGAATAGCTATCGCGAGAGCATTACTCGCAAACCCGCGAATCCTGATCCTCGACGAAGCGACCTCATCGCTCGACAGCGAATCCGAAGCGCTCATCCAGGAAGGCTTGAACAATCTCCGCCACGGCAGAACTACGTTCGTTATCGCCCACCGCCTTTCCACGATCCGCTCCGCCGACCAGATCCTTGTCGTCGAATCCGGCGAGATCCTGGAACGCGGCCGCCACGAAGACCTGATCGCGTTGAATGGAAGATACAAACAGCTCTACGACAAACAATACCGATTCGAGCAAAACCTCTTCGTCAATCCGGGAGAGGATTTCACCAGCAAGAAGTCGGAATCCACCGCAACATCAAAGCTTTAGTAGTGTCTTTCTTTCTTAGCGGCTCTTCACCAACGCAAAACCTCAAACCTATTCCGTCTTTGAATAATTATGCCGGCGATCGCGATTGGCGAAAATCACTTTGGGAGCACGGAAGATCATCATGACCCTTGAATCGAGCATCCAGCAGTTCTCACAAACTACACGGCGACCGTTCCGGTGGGAACGGTTTTACGACAGCAGCACCGGCAATAAGATGTGGCAGGCTTCGTGCCAGTTTGAGGTCCGCATCGGGATCGACCCAAAGCTTGACGATCTGCTGAAAATGAATATCGAGTACCGCCAGTTCATCCGCGGAGGTGTCTGGGTGCGTCGCGGGAATGAGGCGTGGACATCGGACACCGATCCTAACGGAAACAAATTCTTCCCTATTCCACCCTACTCCGGACAGAGCAAGGTTGCGGGCATTCCCACGTCGGCCGTCAGCGGCACGGGCCTGAGCCTGAGTTGGAAAGAGGATGGCCAGATTGAAAACGGCGGAACCGAGCGGTACGGGTATCGGGATACAGCTAGTGTAAACGCCGCAAACGAGATCGATCTCTGGCAGACTCCGACCCAGATAACCGGCAGAAACTATCTTCTGCGCGATACGCCCTCGATCGCCGGAGAATGGGGTGTAGGAGAATCTGTCGAAGTCTGGATCGAATTATATTTCAAGGGTTTCGTCGTCGAGGTGGAGCGCGACAGTGTGACAAATCAAACAAAACCTGTAAAGATCCTGAAACAAAAAGACTGGAGCTATTCCTGGACGGACAAAAAACTCTCGCTTTGGATGGACGCGGCCCCGATCTGATCCTTGGCGAAGTTAAACCTGCGCCCGTCTCAATGGGAAATGTCCGTTCTCGCGATCGGGGCTAGTTCGGTGCGCAAGCAGTCGGATATTTAACTGTTTGCTTCAAACCACGATTCTCGAAGCGAATGAATGCGATATTCGATCCCGTCAGGTGCTCCGGAATCTCGGTCAACAAGATCCCCTTGCCGCTTGATTCCGCCTCTTCGCGGGTCGCGAATTGAAACACGCCTTCGCCGAAGACGGCGAGGGAAATATCCTTAAGTTCCGGATCGGGAAGCTCGAGATAAAGAACGTTTCCATCATATGACACCCCAAGCGGCGTCGAGCGAAACGGAATTCGCCATTTTGTTTTCGTCGTAGTCAGGTCCTTGTCATCGGCCAATGATACTTCACTCACAATAAAGTTCGCGGGCAAATGAAACTTGATATTCCGGCCCCACATCAGGGCGACGAATTCATTATCCGTTAATTCCAGCACAGGCAGAGTGATCGAGCATTTGCTGCACTCGGAGTTAGCGAAATCGGCAGGCGGCAGCGTGAGGCTTGCCGGTTCACCTCCGACCGATCGAAGCTTTGTTTTAAGGCTGAGCTTTGGCGGAGTTTTCTTCAGGCTCTTTATCGATCTTTCGATGGCCTGACACGTTGCGTCGTCGAAAGAAAACGTGAACGCTATGCCTTGTTTCTCGAGCAGCTTGTTCGCCGCATTGACGAATTCAACTGCCGGCATCTTCGGATTTGCCGCTCGGAACGCTTTCACTTCAGATAGGATAGTCGGCGGAGCGATGTCGAAAGGGCTGAGCGAAACCATCTGGGGAAAAACCTGAGTGGGCAAACTCAAAACGGAAAAGGTGATCACCGCGAGCAGGTAAACTCTCTGTTTCATAATTCAATGAAGCTGCCTTCCTTCTCGGCCTCTTCGCAGATCCGCCGAAAACCGGGCCGTTATTTATCCAGTTCGATCGTCATAACTTTTCGCAAATTATCAAATCTCCCAAGATTCTCAACGGCCCTCAAGACTATCTCAAACATCGGCTTAATAAAAGGGATGAAATAGGTTTTGCCGCGCATGGCGGATTGGTAGGAGAATGTGCCGGCGGCTTTTAGGCAGCGTTGGATGGTTTGGAGGCGGAATTCGTTTGTGAATTCGGCTTCGTCGAGAGGGCTGAGGCCGAGGCGAACGCGTTCGGCGAGGAGGAATTTTCGTTTTACGGCCAGCCAGGATGATGACGGCGGCTGGGTGATGCGGTCGAGCAGCAGGGAAACGAGGTCATAGGCGGGCGAGCCGATGCGGGCATCCTGGTGATCGATGATGCGGAGCTGGTTCGCTCCATCGACCATCAGATTGGCTGCGTGAAAATCGCGGTGGCAGAGGACGCAGGCACGCGATTCGAGTTCGCGGACGAGTTCGAGAAATTCAGTCTGGAGCGCGGCGGTTTCGGCTTCGGTTAGTGGTTTTTTGAGATAGGTCTCGAAGTAATGCTCGCGGAAAAACTCAAGCTCCCACATCAGCTTTTCGGTGTCGAACTTCAGGCGTGATGCGATAGAGCCGGTATCGTATGCGAGCTCTGTTGTTTTCTGTATCTTCGCTATCAGCTTGATCGCTTCGTCGATCAGGGCTTCTTTTTCCTGCGGCTGAGATCGCTGAAGAACATCGCGAAGGATCGTGTCGCCGAAATCTTCCTGGACGATCACGCCGAGCTCTTCGTCGAAATCAAGGATGTTTGCCACGGGGAGTCCGCCAGCTTTAAAGAGCTTTGTTACGTCCAGATAGCTTTGTTCGGCGGCGATAAATGCTTCCGGATATACACACGCGATGGCATGCTTGCCGTGCCAGTTGATGCGAAAATACTCGCGCGTCGATGCGTCCGCCGTGAGCTGTTTGAACGAAAGCGGCTCGTTTCGCAAGGTTAGATATTGTTCGAGCCTGGTTTGGTGATCGGACATAGAATCGGACAAATTGTGCTCCCCTGCTTGGTAAGGAGGGGAGCTTAATTCAGCGGCACAATATAATTCTCACCCTGGATATAGCCTTTCAGAGCCTTTTCTGGGATCTCATCGCAGTTTCTCACCATCTCAGCCCGGACGATGGCGGCGTTTTCGAAGTGTTCGCCGGGGCTGATCGAGACGCCGTCGGCGATGATGGTGCGGTAGAGATGCGCCCCTTCGGCGATGGAGATATTGTCCCACAGCACCGAATCTCTTATCGAAGCTCCAGGCGAAACATCGCAGTTCGCTCCGCAAAAAACATCACTATCGGTCATCATCGCGAGCGAGATATCAAGATAGCGTGGAATTGTCGAAAGCTCGTACCAGTTTCCCTCCGAAATATGCGCGGCTATTTTTTCTCCGCGGGCCATTGCGGGTTTGTAAACGTCGGACACGGTGTCTGAAAAAACTCCGCGCGGGATAAAATCGAAGATGCGCCGATCCGCGACATGAATTCCGGTGAACATCAACGGATTACGGACTTCGGCTTGCGGATTCCGGATCTCTTCTTCGGTGGACGGCGTCGCAAACCCGGCAAAACCCGTGACCCGGTCCTCTTCGGTCTCAACTATCGTGAACCTCTCGCGTTTGTGATTTTCCTTCAAAACCATCGTCGCCAACGCCCCGGACCTTTTATGACCATCAACCGCTGCCCCGAGGTCGATGTCGGTGATTATTTTGCCGTTGACGATCAGGAACGTGTCGTCTTCGAGCAAGTGCCGCGCGTTGTCGAGAGCTCCGCCGGTGCCGAGAATGTCCGGGTGCTCGATGGTGTATTCGATCTTAACGCCAAAATCGCCCCCGTCGCCCAGGGCCTTTTTAACTGACTCCGGCTGATGGTGCAGATTGACGACAATGTCCGTGAATCCGTAACGAGCAAGATACTCGGCCAAATATCCAACCAACGGCCGGCCCAAAAACGGGATCGCGGGCTTTGTCCTGTCTATTGTGAGAGGAAATAGCCGCGTGCCAAAACCCGCGGCAAGGATCATCGTTTTCATAGGCCAACCGGTTGAAGGCAACCTAAACTTTACGGTAACTCACCGGGATTTGCCAATCCCGCAAACCGCCCGCCCGTTCCACGCAAACGAGTCCAGGCCCGCCCGCAATCGTCCCAAGGTCTCGCGGATTCAGTTCTCGTCCTGTAAGCAAACGCTTCAAGTCGAGGCTAAAAACCAACCTGGTCCAGAGCAAGAAGTTCAGTGAACTGCTGACGGCAACAATTAATCGCTATCACAATCGGGCGATCGAGACGATGCAGGTTATCGAAGAACTTGTCGCGATGGCCAAGGAGTTCAAAGAGGCCGCGCATGAGGGAGATCGGCTTGGGCTGAATCAGGAAGAAGTTGCATTTTATGACGCTCTGGCCGATAACGAAGCGTCGGTTCGCGAACTTGGAGATGAGACATTGAAGAAGATAGCCGTTGAATTGACGGAAAAGCTTAGGCGGAGCACGACGGTCGATTGGTCGGTTAGGGAAACGGTCCGGGCACGGCTGCGGTTAATGGTGAAAAGAATATTGAGAAAATACAAGTATCCGCCGGACAAAGCTGATGAAGCGACAGAACTGGTTCTCCGGCAGGCCGAAACCCTCTCGGAACAATGGGCTGCCTGAGGCGAAAATAATGCTTGATTTCCCCGCACAGTTCTGCTTATAATTCAATATTGTCCTGCCGAAACTGTATTGAGCGGTTTTGGCGGGACATTTCTTTTTCCCGTGGTCTTTACGGGAGGTCCCGGCGGCCGTTCTGGCTGGTTTTGGGAACTAATCCACACATACAATTTAAGGAGACTAAAACTATGGCCAGAAAATTCTGGTGGCCGGGGGCGATGCCTGAGCAATTGGTTTTGATGCAGAACTTCCAGTCGAAGATATCGGTTTACGGAACGACATTGGGTTTGACACCGGCGCAGGTCACGGCCGGCCAGGACCTTTGCGCGGCATTTATCGGAGCGGTGAATTCTACCGAGCTTGCCAAGACGACGATGCAGGCGATGACGCAATGGCGGGAGGAGATCCTGAACGGCGAGCAGACGGGCAAAACGCCGCAAGCCCCTGTATTTCCTGTGGTTGGAGCAACGACGTATCCGGTCGGAGTTGTGAAGAGCTTTATCAAGCTTCGCGATCAGATCGTGGCGTCGCCAAGCTACACGCAGGCGATCGGCGAGGATCTCGGGATAGTTGGGGCCGAAACCGGCAAGCCTGTGCTCGAGTTTATTATGCCGGACCTGAAGGCCGCGACCTCGACCGGTTACTGGGTGAACCTTTCGGGAAGTATGCAGGGAATGGACGCGCTCCGCGTGGAATATTCGCGCGACGGCGGCACAGCTTTCCAGACCGTCGCGTTCCTGACGAACACTCCGGGCGGCTTCCAGATCACTCCGCAAAATCCCGCTTTGCCCGAAAAAGGAGTTATTAGAGCTGTTTATATTAAAAGGAATGCCGAGGTCGGAAATTATTCGGCAAACTACCCTGTGACGCTGTCCTAAAGCTTCGCCGGTGAAACGTAACGCATCCCGCGAATGGGCAAGACCTGTTCGCGGGATTCATTTTTATTGGTGTCATCGCTCAAACAAAACGGCCCTTTCATTCCGGGTTGCGTCGGGGTGATATTTCCGCGATGATATGGGAGATTTTCCGCCTTCGTGTCAATTCAAAGCGATGGAGACTTTTCATAAGAACGACCGAAAAGAGATCTTCGGCTGGATGCTCTATGATTGGGCCAACTCGGCCTTTTTTACCACGATCGTCGGCGTCTTGATCGGGCCGTATCTTTACGGGTTGGCGGAAGCGGCGGTTGGGCCGAATGGTGTGATCCTAGATCTTGGGCTGTTTCAGGTCACCACAAAAGGCCTGCCGGCTTTCTCGACCGCGATCTCGGTCGGCGCGCTTGTGATATTTCTGCCCGTACTTGGAGCGATCGCCGATTACACAAATTTAAAGAAATCGATGATGGCCGTGTTTTGCTACGCGGGAGTGGTAGCGGCGGCCTTGTTGTTTTTCGTTACGGAGTCTTACATCGCCTGTGCGGTTTTGCTGATCGCGGCGAATATGTGCTTTGCGGCTGCGAATGTTTTTTACAACGCCTTTTTGATCGACATCACAACAGAGGACCAGCGGGACAAGGTTTCGAGCTACGGTTACGGGCTGGGATATCTGAGCGGTTTTATTATGCTCATTCTCAACCTGGGGTTCATTTTTAATGCCGAAAGCTTCGGCATCAGGCAGGGACTTGCCGTGCGTATCTGTTTCCTGGTCGCGGCGCTTTGGTGGGGAGCATTTGCGGCGATCACGTTTTACTTATTGAAAACCCGTCGCCCCGCAAAAAGCATCCCGACCGATCGCAATATCGTCACCGTCGGTTTTTCGGAGCTTTGGCAGACGCTCAAGGAACTGAAACGGCTGCGATACACGATGCTGTTTCTTATCGCTTACCTTTTTTATAACGACGGCATCCAGACGGTGATCCTGCAATCTTCGGTGTTTATTTCATACGAACTTTTCTCGTCGAAAGGGCTTGAGGTCGATAACTCCTTCTTAATAATGATCTTCGGCATTGCCCAGATCTCGGCATTTGCCGGAGCACTCATTTTTGAACGTATCGCCCGCTTCATCGGAGCCAAGCGAACGATAATGCTGTCTCTTGCCATCTGGTGCGGGATCGTGATCTATGCATACGCGTTCTTTCAGTCAAAGACCCAAGCCTTTGTAATGGGAGCCGCCATCGGAATGGTCCTCGGGGCCGCCCAGGCATTGTCGCGGTCGCTATATTCACAGATGATCCCGGCCGGGCGCGAGTCTTCGTTCTTTGGGCTTTATGAGATCTCAGAAAAAGGCACGTCCTGGATGGGGCAATTGATGTTTACCATCATCGTCGGTGCCACCGGATCGTTCCGATATGCGATTTTGGGGCTGATCTTCTTTTTCGTCGTCGGGAGTATGATCCTGTTCTTTACCGATGCTACCCGGGCGATCCATGAGGCAGGGAATCGAACGCCGGAAGAGGCCGAAAGTTAAAAATTGATTGAGGAGAGCAGATGCTTTTTTTTTTTCTTTTTCCTCTTCTTCATCTTTTTCCGTGGTCCGGTTGTAAATCCAACCACGGAAGAAGATGAAGAAGAGGAAGGAAAAGGAAGCGAAATTGCGGGCCCAGGGAAATCAGAATTAGCGCTCTTGTTTTCAACAATTAAGCATGGATTGGAGTTTGGGTAGTTTTGCCCTAAACCTGAGTACCGATATAATTAACCCCGAAAAGAGGAATCTTTTGTGATAGAGAATACAGAAGGAAAGATCGTAACCATTTTTGGCGGCTCGAAATGCGGGGCTGACTCGGAGGAGTATCGCGACGCCCGTGAACTGGGAGGTCGGCTGGCTGAGGCGGGCTTTATTATCTGCACAGGCGGCTATCTTGGCGTTATGGAAGCGGCCTCGCGCGGAGCTCGGGAAAAGGGCGGGCGTGTTTTTGGGATCGTGATGAACCAGTTCAAGTCCGAGCCGAATCGTTATCTCACCGACAAGGTTGCGACCGATCATTTTTATGACCGGCTGCAGAATCTGATCACTCGCTCGGTCGGATTTGTCGCTTTTCGCGGCGGAATGGGGACGGTCACGGAAGTTTCGCTGGTCTGGAACAAGCTTCAGACCGGAGTCTTGAGCCGGCGCCCGATCATTCTGGTGGGTGAATGCTGGAGATCTGTTGTTGAAAGTTGGAAGGAAAATCTTGCGGTGTCGACGGCGGATGTCGGATTTCTCGATTTTGCCGCGAACGCCGAGGAAGCAAGCGCCATTATAATTAAGAAAGCCCCGGGAGTTGTTTGATGAATTGTCCAAAATGTACCATGCCTCTGCTTCCCGATGCCCGTTTTTGCGGGTCATGCGGATTTACGCTCCAACCCTCCGCAGCCGCGACACCGCCTCCGGCCCAGGCCGCGCCGCCGAGTTCCCAGCAGCGTCCTTCTGGCGGGGCGTTCCATTTCGATGAGGACGGCCGCGGGCAGGGCCGGGGCTATACCTGGGCCGTCGAGCATCCAGGATCTTTTGCCCTGGCAGTAGTAAATCTTGCTGCGGAACAATCGATCTCGGCCGAGGCCGGGGCAATGGTTTCGATGTCTGCCAATGTCGATCTACAATCGAATCTTAAGGGTGGAGTTTTTGGCGCATTGAAACGGGCGGTCGGCGGCGAATCGGCCTTTGTCTCTACGTTTACTGCTCGAGGCGGTGCGGGTGAGGTCACTTTCGCACCGGGATCTCCGGGCGACATTGCGGGGATCGAGATGAACAACCAGACTTTTATGGTCCAGTCGAGCTCCTATCTCGCGGGCGATACAAGCTTGGTCGTTGATACAAAGTTCGGCGGGGCGAAATCGTTTTTCGGCGGGGAAGGGTTGTTCGTCCTTCAAGTTTCGGGCAGCGGCCTTTTGCTGGTTTCTTCATTCGGCTCGATTCACCGAAAAACGCTGCGGCCGGGCGAGCGATATGTCATTGACACCGGACATCTTGTCGCTTGGGAAGGCCACATGCAATATAACCTCCGAAAAGCTGCGAGCGGATTTTTTAAGAGTTTCTTGAGCGGCGAAGGAATGGTCGCCGAGTTTAGCGGCCCGGGCGAAATTCTGATCCAGACTCGCAACCTCGCCGCATTCGCAGGTTTGTTGAAACCCTTCTTCCCATCCCAAGGCGGCGGGAGCGGATTTAGTTTTGGGAATTAGATCTAGAGGCGACAACGGCATTGTACATTTTACATTCTACATTGAAGTCCTGATCGAACCGTTTTCTGTCCAAGCCCAATTTTGTTCCGATGGGATGGTGCTCTGGGATCAATGAGTAATGTGTTATGTATAGTTGGCTGGCTGTATCGAACTGATCATTATCGCTTGCTCCTTCCGATCGCGGCAGAATGAAACCTCTCAGCAAAATCAACGGAGACGACCTCGCAAAGCGGCAGAGTTCTCCCGAGATCCGGCTCCGGGCGCGGGCAGTTTCGCGCGGAGTGGCCATTGGGCGCGTCGTTTGTCTTTATGGGGCGAGTCGGCAATTTTATCGGATCGATCTCGACGGCGGAAAGATTGACGGAGAATTGAAACGCCTGCGTTCGGCGATCAATACTGCCCGTCGACAGTTGTCCGCGATAGCCGGACGGAAGAGCGGAAGGACCGGCGGTTCCGGACAGGATATTTTTGAATCGCATCTAGCCTTGATCGATGACCCGTCGCTTCAGTCCAGGATCGAAAAAGAAATATCTGATCAAAACGTAAACGCCGAGTGGGCGATAAAACTGGTCACAGACGATTACGTCGCAAAATACAAGGCCATCGAGGATGAACACCTGCGCGATCGTTACATAGATGTTGAAGATGTTTCTGACCGCATTCTTGCCGCACTTGGCGCGGGCCCGGAGACGACCCTGCCGTTTGCCAAGGACTCGGTGATCGTCGCGAAAGAATTGAAGCCTTCAACTCTTGTCGAATTGGCCGGAAACGAGCCGCTTGCGTTCGTTACCGAGAACGGCGGCTGGACCTCGCATTCATTCATCCTCGCCCGCGAAATGAATCGTCCCGCGGTGACCGGTGTCAAAAAGGCTTTGCGACGAATGAAGACAGGCGATACTGTCATCGTCGACGGCTACAACGGCCAGGTGATCCTGAACCCGACCTCCGAGACGGTCGACCGCTTTTCCGCTTCGTCGCAAGCGCTCAATGACGACCCGGCGGACTCGGCGGCCGCTCTTCGTCCTATCAAAACTCTTGACGGGAAGGAGATCAGGATCTTCGCTAACTCTGATACGCCGGCGGCCTATCAGAAGGCAAAGAAACTGGGCGCGGTCGGGGTCGGGCTCTACCGCTCGGAATTTCTTTTCAACCGCTTTCGAGGATTCCCCTCGGAGAATGAGCAGGTGGAAGCCTATCGAAAGATCGCTGAATCCGCCCGCGAAGGCGGCGTGAGGATCAGGACCTTCGATGTCGGCGTCGATCATTTGCAGGATCATAACGTCGCTCGAGAAAAGAATCCGGCCCTCGGGCTAAGAGCTATCAGGCTCGGGCTGGGTTATAAAAAGCTGCTGAGGACACAGGTCCGAGCACTGCTGCGAGCTTCACACGGAAATTGGATCGACATCATTGTACCCATGGTTTCCGGTGTTTCAGAGCTCCGCGCGGTCCGCGGGATGATCGCGCAAGAAACGGAGAACTTGCGAACGAAGGGAACAGAGACCGGCTCGGTCAACTTAGGCGCAATGATCGAAGTTCCTTCGGCCGTGCTGATGGTTGATGAGATTCTGGAAGAGACCGAGTTTCTTTGCCTGGGAACTAATGATCTGATCCAATACCTTCTTGCTGCCGACCGCGATAACGAATCCGTTTCCGACTGGTACCGAACGCTCCACCCGGGCGTAGTGCGGGCCGTCCGGACGGTCCTACGAGCCGCCGCGAAAGCCGGAAAGCCCGTGATAATTTGCGGCGAAATGGCCGGTTCGCCTTATTATGTCCCGTTATTGATCGGCCTGGGGGCAACTGATCTGAGCATGAACGCTACGTCGATCAAAAAGATCAGGCACATCATTTCGGGAATAGCCGTGGAAGAAGCGGAGCGGATGGTGAAGCGCGTCGAAACCGCACGGACCGTTGAAGAGATCGAATCCGAGATCGACAAACAGATCCGCAAGAATTGGCTGCATCTTTTTCCGAAGGATTTTTCTTTCTCGCAAGCTTGACCCGATAGATCTTTTTCGAATTGTACCTAAAAGCCGTTAGAGAGCTTTGAGAAACCGTTTCGCTCCCCTTTTGGGGCGACCTGTTAGGATGCCGCTCCTAGCGGAGCTTGCAGCTCCGGTACCCAGCTTCTTGCTACAGACAGGGCCGTCCCGACGGGACTACCTTAAACGAAAAGTCGGTTTTATTTGCCAGAAGCAACGCATCTGATTTCATTGTTCAACATTTTTTGCTATGATTTACCCTGCCTTTTGATCGGAGCAGGCCGGACGATCGCTTAGCCCTAAGGGCCGAGAGGAAAGTCCGAACACCATAGGGCAACGAGCCGGATAACATCCGGGCACGTGCTTTGGGCGCGTGACGACAAGTGCAACAGAGAACAGACCAGCCTTTTCGAAGGTGATGGGTGAAACGGTGAGGTAAGAGCTCACCGGCGCGGGTGGTAACACTCCGCGGCCAGGCAAACTCCTCGTGGTGCAAGACCAAATAGGGAAACGCGTATCGGGCTGCCCGTCCGAGCGTCCGCTTAGGCGGACAGCGTTTCCGGGTAGGTTGCTAGAGCCGTTTGGCAACAAGCGGCCCAGATGAATGATCGTCGCCCGTTTCGGCGGGGAACAGAATTCGGCTTACAGGTCTGCTCCGATTCTCAGGCACCTTCAATTACCCCTAAGGAGAAGAATAGAATTACATATGGCAAACCGCAAAGGTGTTTTCATCGGCGCGTATGTACCGAATGAACTAAAAGAATCGCTGCGCCGCCGGGCGGCCGCGGAGCATCGGACACTCTCACAGGAAATAACGCGCATCCTTGTCGAAGCCGTTCACGGGAAAGGTTTGCCCGCCGGCAGCGTGGACCGCCGGGCCGTGGCAACTGTCCCGCGCCGCCGTTCTACCGACCCGCTCCCCAGGCGTCGGGCCGAGGACCTTCAATTTGTTGCGACTGACGGGAGAAAGAAATAGGGAATCCTGGTCCCTTAGAATTGGTTTGCATTTTCGTCTTCGCGAGAACGATTTGATAAAATCAAATCGATGACAAAGCAGTCTGTATTGGTCGCAATAGCGGCATGTCTTATCGGTTTTATCGGCGGATTTATGTTCGCGAATACGTTGAACCGCCGGGATGTGACGGGGCAAACTCCGCCGCTGGTGCAGCCGGCGGGCCCGGTTCCGGGCGATACTTCGCCAATGTCCGCAACGCTCACGCCTGACGAGATCAAGGCCCGGGTCGAAATGGCGGACCGCGTTCCGGGCGATTTTAAGTTTCAGAAGAGCCTTGGCGTTTCGCTTTACCGTTACGCCTCGCTAAAACAGGATGCTTCGCTGCTGCCTGACGCGATACGGATAATGCAGAGGGCACTCGATCTGGACCCGGCCGACCGCGATCTTCAGATAGCCCTGGGAAATGCCCACTTTGACGTCGGATATTTCAAGAAGGACAACGCGAGCTTTGATCGTGCGCGCGAATTCTACCTGAAGGCCCTTGAACGGATCCCCGGCGACACGGACGTTCGCGCCGACCTCGCACTGACCTACTACCTTCAGACGCCGCCCGACCTCGACACGGCGGTCAGAGAATTCGAAAAAGGCCTCGAGGCCAATCCGAAACACGAGCGATCGCTCCAGTTCCTCGTTCAGACCTACGTCAAGAAGAGTGATACCGCAAAGGCTAATCAAACACTTGCTCGGCTCAAAGAAGTTAATGGCGAAAATCCGGCCATAGCCGAACTGACGGCGATGATAGCGGGCGGGCCGGAAAGCGTAAAATGAGGGAAGCGCTTTTCATCCTTCTCATCCTGCTCGTCCTGGCCGCCTTGACCCTTTATCGCTACCGGCGCCAGCTTCGGGCCGGGCTTGAATTCTACCGGACGATCAAGTCCATCCGTGAGAAAGCTAGCCAGTCGCGATCGCAGATTCCCGATGAACCCTCTGCAAAGGGACCGCTTGTGCACTGCCAGAAATGCGGAACTTGGGTGCTGGAAGAGAATGCCGTCCGGCTTGGCCGGTCCGCTTTTTATTGTTCTACCAAGTGTTTGGAAACGAGCCGGGTAGGATGACCCCAGGATCGCAGGCGTCTCGCCTGCACGCCGTCGTCGTTTAGCGGCGAACCGAAATGACGGATCGGGAGCTGAGATTCATAAAATGTTGTTCGCGCTTCACGCCTTTGCAGGCGGGCCGTCCGCGTTCCGGGCTAAATAAATTGCCCCGAGTACCATGCGATCAGCCGTTCGCCAAACAACAAAGCCAACAGCGATCCGGCGCCGAGAAAAATGCCGAAAGGGATCTGCGCCTGCATGTCCTTGTCCTTCTGCCGCAAGATCATCGCGATCCCGATCACGGCGCCCGAGAAAGCGCCCAGGAATATAGACAGCAGCGTCAGGCGCCATCCGAACAGGGCCCCAACCCCGAACATCATTTTCACATCGCCCAGCCCCATCGCCTCGACACCTCGGAGCCGTTTCCAAACCTCGCCCACCAGCCACAGCGAACCGCCGCCCGCCAATGCCCCCGCGACCGCGCTGGCCAATGATTGAAGCCACACCGGAGAACCCGCCATCCATGTCGCCGGAGCAAATGCGAGGTCGCTGAAATACGCCGGCCCGAACACAAGCGGGTAAATCAGCCGTACAAGAATAGCGAACACGAACAATGGATAGGTGATCACGTTCGGCAAGATCATATGGCCCGCGTCGATAAAGATCAGCGAGATCATCACGGCTGCGAAGATCAGAGCGACAGGCAGGAATGCGTTGAACCCGATCTGCCATGCCACTACGGCAAAAACAAGGCCCGTCAAAAGCTCGACCGCCGGATATCGGGCGGAGATCGGAGCCTTGCAGTTTCGGCATTTACCGCCGAGCAGGAGCCAGCTTATGATCGGGATATTGTCGTACGGCTTGATCGGCGAATCGCATTTCGGGCACGCCGAGTTCGGAAACACTATCGAAAGCTCGTTTGGCACGCGGTGAATGACAACATTCAAAAAGCTGCCGACGATCGTCCCGAAGACGAACACGGCGGCGAGCCCGAGAATATCCGGCAAACCGGTGACGGTTTCGAAAGAAGTGAAGGCGTAGATCGTCATTACGTTAAGGTAGGCCAGCCAAATGAAAGAAGGATGCCGTTCGACATCCTTCCAGCATAATAGAGGCTTCCGGCAAAAAAGGGAAGCCCTTTCCGGAGGGCGGACGGCCCGTCCGCCCTCAGTTAGACAGCCTCGGACTGAGACGTAAAATTAAACTCCTTCAGCTTCAACGCCGGGAGGAGCGATCCTCCGCCGCCTTCGGAGTTGCCGACGCGTTCGGGCTTGCCGACCATCAGAACGTTGCCGGGGCCGAGCGTTTTGACGGTTGACTGGTTGAACCTGAAATTCTTCAGCGGGTATGCGATCTTGCCGTTCTCGATCCACCACACGCCGTCGCGTGTCAGACCGGTCGAGCTTGCGGTGCGCGGGTCGGTTCCGCGAATATACCAGAACCGGCTGACCAGGATGCCGCGTTCGGTCGATTTGATCATCTCTTCCAGCGACGAAGCCGGGCCGCTTGATTCCAGGATCATATTCACTGGCCCCGGAGTCGGCTCTTTCTCCTTTCGTTTTGCCCAGTAGCGGTTGTAGGTCAGCGTTTCCAGCACCCCGTTCTTTACCATTACGATCCGCTCGGCGGGGATCCCGCCCTGCGCCGATTGCGAGCCGGGAAGCTCGGAATGCCACGGATCGCTGTAAAGCGTGATCTGCTCATCAAAGACCTTTTCGCCCAGCTTCGTTTTCCCGCCGGGCGCCGAGAACGGACTGCGACCCTCGTCGGCGGTGCGGGCATTGAAACCAAAGCCGAATCCACCGATCAGATCGGCGACCGCCTGCGGCTCTAGGATCACGGTGTAAACACCCGGATCGATCGCACGCGCGTTCTTTCCTTCGCGGGCCTTTCTGATCGATTCACGCGCAATGCGCATCGTGTCAAGCTTGGCGATGTCGTTGTGGCTGCGAAGAAAGTAGCCTGAGCTTGTGCCGTCCGGCGTGCGTGCCGTGACTGAGAGTCCGACGCCGGTCGATCGCTCAAACTCGAAATTGCCGTTCCTGGTCGCGCTGCCGCCCGCCTGCGAGTTGGCCGAATGAAACCCGGCCCCAATAACGCCGCTTTTCTCGCATTCGGTCAGGATCGCACCGATCTGCTTTGCCCGGTCGGTCAGTGACAGGTTGGCCGTCGCCTCGACGTAACCGCTCACCGGTTTGTATGTTTGTTTCCCAAGTGTAGGAACATATTCCCGATCCGGTGGCGCGTTGCGGGCGATCTTCTCTGCCTCATCGACCATTGCTCTGAGGCTTTCATCGTCAAGGTCGTTGGTTGAAGCAGATCCGCGCTTGCCTTCGATCCAGACGGTGACGTTCGCGCTCCGCCCTTCGCGCGAGCCGCTCGTGAGCACATTGTTGGCCGCGAACCTTAGATACGACTGCTTGTTGCTGCCAACCCCGGCGCTCGCGTCGTCGGCTTTGACCATTGAGAGGACCTTTGCGGTTAAACGTTTTACTTCCGATTCAGTGAGCAGCATTATTCGTGGTCCTCCATCTGGGCGGCTTGCGTACCTGACGCCGTGTTCAATACGTTGATGTTCCTGAATCGCGCGGGCGGGCAGCCGTGCGAAACCGCGTTCGACTGGCCCGGCTCTCCCTTGCCGTCGTTCGGCGAGCCAGGTATTTCATAAGTTGCCTGCCCGCCGAGTCCGTCGAGCGATCCCCAGAAATCAGTAGTGCGCGACTGATAGGCCACATCGCGGAGCATCCCGGTGACCTTGCCGCCCTTGATCTCCCAGAATGTCTGGCCGCCGAACTGAAAGTTGTACCGCTGTTGATCGATCGAATAACTTCCGCGGCCGTAGATGACGATGCCTTTATCGACTCCCGCGACAAGATCGTCCAGCGTCGTGTTATCTTTCGACGGCTGGAGCGAAACGTTCGGCATCCGCGGGAACGGAACGCTGCCCCAACTATCAGCATGCAGGCAGCCATAAGATTTAGACTTGCCGATCAGCTTGGCCGTGTCGCGAGTCGTCTGCCAATCAACGAATAATCCGTCCTTCACAAGATGCCAGCTCTGTCCCGGCACTGCTTCATCATCCCAGCCAACCGTCGCCATGCCCTGCGGCTGAGTGCGGTCGGCAACAAAGTTCACCATCCTTGATCCAAACTGCAGTTTGCCCGTCTTAGCCGGGGTGATGAAACTCGTACCGGCGTAATTCGCTTCCCACAGCAGGGCACGATCAAGTTCGGTTGGATGTCCAACCGATTCATGGATCGTCAGGAAGAGGTGAGACGGATGCAGTACCAGATCGTATTTGCCGGGCACGACGGTCAGAGCCTTGAGCTTCATCACCGCATGCTCGGCCGCGGTCCTGGCTTCAGCGACCCAATCGTGCTTTGTCATGTATTCGTAGCCGATCTGCTGGGCCTCGCGCAGGGAATTGACCGACTGAAAGTCGCCGGGAGCAACCGCGGTCGCGGTAAAGCGTGGATTCGTCCGGATAATGTACTGCTCGATCCGCGAGCCGTCCGAGGTCGCAAGATATTTTTGCTCATTCACCGACCCGATGCCCGAGGTTACGAAGTTTATGCCCTTTACCCCGAGAGCCGCCTCGTTGATCTTCAGAAGCATCGCGACCTTTTCCTCGGCCGGCACGTCGAACGGGTCTCGTTCGATAGATGAACGCCACTTTGCCACAACTTTCGGCGTCGGGACGAGTTCGATCTTTCGCCGCGTGATCGCCGAATTGGCCTTCGCAATGGCTATCGCTTCAGTCGTAATGCGCTTTACCTCGTCGGACGTCAGCAGCGGGCTCGCGGCAAAGCCCCAAGTGCCGCTCACGAGCACGCGCACGCCAAAGCCAATGTTCTGGCCGCTCGAGAGGTTCTGTACTTGCCGTTCGCGCATCGAAACGGCCTCAAGTCGGTAGCGGTTGATGCGAATGTCCGCATACGACGCCCCGAGCTTCTTCGCGGTATCCAGGGCAACATCCGCAAGAGCGTCCCTATTGACGTCTGCAAACGCTGGAACGTACGCCCTGGCCTGATAAACCCAACTCGGCAATACGGCAGTACCCAGCGCAAAGCTGGCTGATCTAATAAAATCTCGGCGCGAGAACGACATGTAGACCCTCCTTCGTTTTGAAAACCCCTCGATTGAATCAGGAAACAGCACAATTCTAGTGCGCCCCCCCGGTTTGCGTCAATCAAGGTAAGGACACGTTGTACCGTTTCGCTACCGGCCGAGTGGTTTCTCAAAGTTCATGCACGGCCTCAACCCGAGCAGCCTATTTACTGACAGTAATATCTTTAATAAAGCTCCAATCTCCGCTGGGATTGATAGCGATATTGCCGATCCGTTTGTTCGCGACCACCATATTCGCCGGATACCATAGCGGCACAAGCGGAAGGTCGTTGCTGATAATGGCCCACGCGCGAGTGTATAGGTCCTTTGCCTTCGCGCGGTCGGTCTCGTTGACCGCCTCATTCAGCAGCTTATCAACCTCGGTATTCGAGTAGCGGCCGCGATTGCAGCAGCTAACACCTTCGCCAGGTATCTTGGCGGTTGTGAAAAGGTCCTTGAGAAAAATCGGGTCCTGGTTGCCGCCGATCCATGCACCGGTATTCATTTGAAACTGGCCTTTGGCAAGATTTTCACGCAGGGTATTCGGGTCCAGCGTTTCGATCCGTACATTCAGGCCGGCTTCCACCAGCATATTTTGGATCGCCTGCGCATAGCTGCTGTATGCGGCGTTCCCGGACGAGAACTTAAAGGTTATAGGCTCGTTCTTGTATCCGGCCTCCTGAAGCAGCTTCTTTGACTTGGCGGGGTCGTAGTCATAAACGGTTCCCGGCGTATACGCCCACGACGCCTCGGGCAGGATCGAATGCGCGATCTTTGCCTGGCCCGAGAGAAGCTCCTGAATTATCTTCTCGCGGTCTATCGCGTACCCGATAGCCTGCCTGACCTTGACCTTATCGAGCGGCGGCGACGTTGTGTTAAGGCCAATATACTGAATGTTCGATCCGTCAAACTTCTCAACCTTGAGGTTCGGCAAGGTCGCCAACTGCTTCAAGCTGTCCGGCGGCAAATTGGAAGGAACAGGGGCCAGATCGACGCCTCCTGTTTGAAGTTCAGCCTGCAGAGCGCTCGCGTCGGTGACCGTCTTAACCCTTAGCTTCGTGATCTTCGGCGCTCCTTCCCAATACTCGGGGAACGCCTCGAGGTCCACGGTATTCTGCGATTGGTCGAACGAAACAAATTTGAATGGCCCGGTGCCGATCGGCTGCGAGCGGATCGTGCCCGACGATCCCTGGGAAATGATCGGGATCGCGACGAGATTTGAAAGCAGTTGGTTTTTCAGCGCGGGCCGTGCGATGTTGAACACCACCGTGCGGGAATCTGGGGTCTCGATCGAGACAATGTGCGGTGTCGAAACATCGTTTACCGTATCCTGGAACGCAAACGACTTATAGCCCTTCGTCCTGAACAGTTCGTCGAAAGTATATTTCACGTCCGCCGATGTGAACGGATTGCCGTTATGGAATTTGACGTTGTCTCGCAGGATAAACGTGATCGCCTTGCCGTCCTCAGATGTTTTGATCTCGCTTGCAAGCTCACCCTCATAATCGAAGCTGGCATTTTTTCTGACTAGAGAATTGAACATCAGGCTCCGCACCCGCTCGGCCGCCGCATCCGATTTTTCCGTCGTCAGCGTGTCAAATCCTGTAAAAGGATCGGACAGGGCAACGGTTACGTATTCAGAATTAGAGCGTCGACACGATGCAAAGACCGCAAGCGACGAAAGCAGAATGATGACTAATAATTTGTTCAAAATCGATTGATCCTCCGTTCTACGACAAAGTGTCGTTCAACTTGGCAACTTGTTGGGAGAGTTCTGCGATCAGGCCGAGATCAAAAGGCCGGGGACGTGACAGTTTAGCCTTGATAGCAAGGATACGCCCAACCGAATCGTCGATCCTGGCCGCGTCCAGCCGCCCCTCACTCACAGCCCTGGAGATGGAACTGTGCGCATCGCGGATCGAATCTACCCCGGCACAGATCGCGACCATGTCGTGCCCGGCACTTATCGCAGACACCGAAGCTTCGCCAATGCCGTAGTTATTAACTATCGCCCCCATTTCGAGGTCGTCCGTCAGGACCAGCCCGTTGAAACCAAGTTCTTGTCTTAGCAAGTTGGTGACAAAATTGGAACTAAGTGAGGCAGGTAAAAGTCTGCCATCCGGGCCGGTTTCCTGCAAGCCGAGATTCGGATACGCCGCATGAGCTACCATTACGGCCGAAACCGAACCGCCTGAAATTAGATGCCGAAACGGTTCAAGATCGACCGCCCTAAATTCTTCGGCCGATATCGTGACAGTTGGGAGTTCTTCGTGTGAATCGACCTCTGCGGCCCCGAGGCCGGGAAAGTGCTTTACACATCCAATTATCCCGTTCGCCTGAAGCGTGTCGAGGAAGCTCAGGGCCATTTCGATGACCCCATCGGCCGTGGAAGCAAATGCTCGCGATCGCAGGCCGTTGTTGAACTTGGCCCGTACCGGATCGATCACGTCGACGACCGGAGCAAAGTCCATATTCAACCCGAGCACTGTCAGTGATTCCGCTATCACCTTTGCCTGTTCCGCCGCGGCTTGCGGCGTCGCCAGCCTTGCGGGCGCGGGCATCGGCCCAAGTATCTTGCGGAGCCGATCGACCAATCCGCCTTCCTGATCGACACTTAGGAGCGGTTCGATCATGGATCGGTCCCGCAATCCGTCCACAAGCTTTCGAACCTGGCCCGGCTCCTTAATATTGCGTGCGAAAAGACAGATACCGCCGGGCCTCACATCAGCCATAAGACGTTCTGTGACGCCGTCGATATGGTCGCCCGGGATTCCGATAAAGAAAAGCTGCCCGATCTTTTCTGCCAAGGTCAGTGAGGATATGTCAGGTAGTTGCATCGATAAGTTCAACTGTTACGTTAAAGGTCTGAGTTTCGACATCTAATGTTCTTCATTAACTGGCTAAATAAGCTTTCGTTTTAGATCTTCGAGAAATGCCTTTGATTGGTCCGGCCCCATCGACGCGAGGTCCGCATTTCTAAGCTCATCGACCGCCGTTTCGTTGTTGACCGCAAAGAGCGAGAACTGCGCAGCCTGTGCGCGAGCAGCGGCGGCACTAATACCAACCGGCTTTTCGTCAGAGAAGACCGCCAGCTCATACTTCTCCAGTTTTGCCAGGACGCTTTTCGCTCGCTCGATCACCGGGACAGGAAGCCCGGCCAGCCGGGCCACGGCGATACCATAAGACCGGGTTGCCGTACCGGGCTGCATCTTGTGAAGAAAGACCACATCACCGTCGCGTTCGGTCGCCGCCATCTGGTAATTCTTCGCTCCCGGAAGGTTTTCGGCCAGTTCCGTCAGTTCATGATAATGCGTGGCGAAAATGGTCCTCGCCGAGTGTTCGGGCGAATTATGCAGATATTCCGCAACGGCCCATGCAATTGAAAGTCCGTCAAATGTCGAGGTGCCGCGCCCGATCTCATCAAGCAGGACGAGGCTCCGGGCGGTTGCGCTGTGAAGGATCGCAGCCGTTTCCGTCATCTCGACCATGAACGTCGAACGCCCCGACGCAAGGTCGTCAGAAGCCCCGACGCGTGTCCATATGCGGTCTACGATCGGGAGCCTTGCACTCGACGCCGGCACGAACGACCCGATCTGGCCGAGGATCTGGATAAGGGCCGTCTGACGAAGGACCGTTGATTTCCCACCCATGTTGGCCCCGGTCACGATCAGGAGCCTATCCGTAGAGTTGTTCAGGTAAATGTCGTTCGGGATAAACGAATCCCGCATGTGCGCCTCGACCACCGGATGTCGACCATTCTTGATCTCGATCTCATCGCCGTCGTGGAGGATCGGCCGCACGTAATTGCGGCGAGATGCGGTTTCGGCAAGGGCGGCCAGAGCATCCAGCGTCGCAAGGGCCCGCGCTGTCGTTTGAAGACGATGGGTTTCTTCCTTTATTTGCGAACGAACGTCATCGAAAATATGGGCTTCAAGTTCCGAGATACGTTCCTCGGCACCGAGGACCTTGGCTTCCCATTCCTTTAGCTGCGGTGTCGTAAAACGCTCGGCATTCGCCAGCGTTTGCCGTCGCAGGTAGTCATCCGGGACGCGGGCGGCGTTCGCTTTTGAAACTTCGATGTAATATCCAAATACATTGTTGAACCGGACCTTGAGGGTCGGGATGCCGGTCCTCTGCCGTTCCTGATTCTCGAACTCTGCGATCAGCTTCTTTGCGTCCGTGGCGAGCGACCGCAATTCGTCAAGTTCTGCATTAAATCCCGGCCGTATAGTACCGCCATCATTGATGTTAGCGGGAGGTTCATCCGAAATGGCTCGCGAAATGAGTGAACGGATCTCAGGCAGTTCGTGAATATTCTCCTTCAGCACCTGAATAAGAAGAGAAGAAGCGTCGGCTATCGCCGCGTTGATCTCCGGTGTTTGTTCCAGGGTCTGCGACAGGGCCAAAAGTTCCCGGGGAGCCGCGCTGCCCAGGTTCAACCGGCCGACCAGTCGCTCGAGGTCTGCAACCTGCTTCATTAAGTAACGGATCTTGTCACGCAGCATCGGGCCGAGCAATTCTTCGACAGCGGACTGCCTGGTCTCTATCTCACCGCGCTTGATCGATGGGCGCACAAGCCACGAACGTAGCAGCCGTGACCCCATTCCCGTCACTGCTTCATCTATTACCTCAAATAACGTCTGTTTATTGTTGTCGCTACGGGACTGTACGATCTCGAGATTCCGCAAGGTTAGTTGATCGAGAACCAGGCGATCCGCCTCCTCGAAGTAACTGATCGCCCGCACATGGCCGACGGCGGCCTTCTGCGTAAAATTCGCATAGCGTAGGCATGCCGCAGCAGCACCGATCGCCGAGGGGCGGCCCGCGATACCAAAGCCTGTCAACTCGTTGGTTTGAAACTGCGAGCAAAGAAGTTCCTCGCCGTTTGTCGGATCGAAATCTGCATCATCGAGCTCGGTCGTCGCAATCTGACCTGTCGGATCGACGAGCGACGCGGGATCGCTGAGCGCGGGTTGCCGGACGGGACGGGCCACGTTCTGCTCAATGTCCCTTGCCATCCTCGCCGGAAACAGGAGTTCCCGCGGCATGTAGATATCAAGGGTCTCCCGAAGCTTGATCCAAGCATCGCTGCCCGAAAAACTAGTCGCGGAGAATTGGCCCGTCGACAGATCGAGGAATGCAACCCCGAGGTCATCCGCCTCCATATATACCGCGGCGAGATAGACAGGATCTTTTGATTCAACCAGTTGCGGATCGATCGCTGTTCCCGGCGTCACCACGCGGACAACCTCTCGCCGCACTAACTTCGTCCCTTTTCCGGGCTTTTCGGCTTGTTCGCATATCGCAACGCGATAGCCCTTTTGCACCAGTTTCGCAATATAATTAGCGGCGGCGTGGTGGGGAACGCCGCACATCGGAATGGGATGTTCTGAATCTTTATGCCTGGCGGTAAGCGTTATTTGAAGCTCGCGCGAGCCAATGATCGCATCCTCGTTAAAGAGTTCATAGAAGTCGCCGAGGCGGAACATCAACAGCGTGCCCGGATAGAGCTTCTTTATCTCCAGGTATTGCCGAAGCATTGGGGTTACTTCCATCTGTTTCCGAGTGGTGTTAACGAGGCTTATGCCAAACCTTGAGTCTAGCTAAAATTTGCGAACTTTTAAAATCTTCGGTTTTCAAAGGTGCAAGCGTTTGCTAATCTATTGTTTTATCTGGAGTTCTCCCGCAGGGAGTCGATTTTATAAACAACTTTTCGGCAGCCCATACAATCTGAAGCCTTAAAATTCTCGGCTTTTTTTGAAGTTTTGAGGAGTCTTGGAAAATGATCCGAATATACAGATCGAGCATACTTGTTTCAGCCATATTCCTTGGTGGATTATCGGCGGCGGGCCAGGCCGTACCAGCCGGCGGTACTGTTTCGTCCAATGCCGTTTCGGCGAGCGTCCCCGCGGCCGACGCGCAGGATGATAAATACAGGATCGGCTACCGCGATAAATTGTCGGTTCAGGTTTTCAAGCACCCGGAGCTTTCTCAAAATGTTTCGGTGAATGCCAACGGGAAGATCACCCTGTTCAAGATCGTCGAACCCGTCGTCGCGGTTTGCAAGACCGAGCAGGAGCTTGCGCGGGACATTGAGGCTGCATACCGCAAGGACTACCTGAGAAACCCAGAGGTGAATGTCGTCGCGACGGAGCAGCTTTCGCAAGCCGTTTCCGTTATCGACGCGGTCGTGAAACCGGGCCCGATCTTTTTGAACCGAAGGGTACACCTTCTTGAACTTATCGCCTTTGCCGGCGGCCCATCAAAAGATGCGGGTTCGCGGGTCCTTGTCGCAAGGATGGGTAACACCTCGGCGTGCGGTCGGGGCCCCGCGGACGCTGATGACAAAGTGGACCTTTATAGCTTCAAGATGACTGAGCTTCAGGAGGGCAAGCAAACCTTTCTTATACAGCCCGGCGATATCGTTTCCGTCCAAAAAGCCGATATCGTTTTTGTCTACGGGAACGTCATTGAGCAGGGACAGGTTGAGATGCGACAGCCGTTGACGCTGACACAAGCTATCGCATCGGCAAAAGGATTAAAACCGGCTTCGGAAAAAGACCGTGTCCGTATCATTCGGCAAAAACCCGGCACCCTTGATAGAGAAGAGATCGTTGTCAATCTTAGCGCGGTGAGTGACGGCAAGGCCCCGGATCCATACCTTCAGCCGAACGACATCGTGGCTGTCTCTCAGGATAAGATGATGAGCATTATCAACAGTGTCGGCAAGAGTTTCACGCAGGGCCTCGGAGGTATTCTTTACCGGCCGTTCTAGTTAGAAAATTGCCATCGATATGAAAGAAAGCCGAGAATTGGTGCCGCAGCCGAAGAGCGATTTCTTCGAGTTTGACCGGCAGTTCGAGCCGCAGATCGTGGGTCAGACGGGACGATATCCCGCGTATCGCGAAACATACGCACAGGATGGTTTTCAACTGCTCGACTATTGGCGTGCCATCCGTAAGCGGATCTGGCTTGTCGTAGGTATCGCGGTCCTTGTCACAACTCTTTCGGCGATATACGTTGCACGAAAGCCAAGCATCTATTCGGCGAAGGCCCAGGTCCAAGTCGATAATGAGCAAACAAATCCCGAACTTGCAACTGACCGTCAGCGTCCGCTGCTGACCGCCGACCCGTCCTACTTCAACACACAGCTCCAGCTCCTGACCAGCGATATGCTCTTACGCCGTGTGATCAAAGAGCATAGGCTGGACACAAATCCCGAATTCCAAAGGCTCAAGACTGAAGGATCGACATCGGCATGGCGCGGAATGCTTAAAGCCATCGGCCTCGCCCGCGAGGAGGCAAGTCGTGACCCTCGGCCCGCGGTCACGCGGGAGAACTCGGACGATGCCACGCTTATCTCTGCCGACGAAATTGCCGAAGCCGTTCGGCTCGCGCCGTACGTCGAGATCATAAAAAGGAATTTGGTCGTTGAACCCGTACGGGAATCGAGGGTCACGGTCAAGGACACGCGTCTGATCGATGTTGCATTTACCGGCAATGACCCGCGGCTGGCGGCCCTTGTCGCGAACGGCGTGTGCGAAACGTTCACCAGCTATAATCAGGAAAAACGGACCGGGACCAGCCGCAAGACAAGCGACTTTTTGGGCGGCCGGATCGAAGACCTCGAAGCCGAGATCAAGGCCGATGAGATCAAATTGGTGGACTTGAGAAAAAGCGAAGAGATCATGACCACAACGGCCGGCCAGACCATTGAGCTCGAAAGGCTCGCGGGGCTGAACAAGGAAAAACTGGCAGCGGAACTTGCGAGGGCGAATGCCGAAGCGGAACTATTTTCCATAAAGGACGATCCGGAGCGACTTAGGTCGATGGTAGCGGACAAGCTGGGACGGTTCATCACCGAAAAGGAGAATTCTATCGTAAACTATCGCAACGATACTGAGCGGAAGATCTCCGAACTACTGGCCCAAAAGGCAAAACTTCTTGAGGAGTTTCAAGAGCACACGGACCCGGTCAAGGAAGTAGATAGGCAGGTTGACAGTTTGAAAGCGTCGTTAGACCGCGTTTTGGAAAAGAATAACGCCGAGATCACCGAATACCGCAACCGGGCAGCAACGGACGTCCTCACCAACCTCAAAACGACCTACGATAGGGCAAAGGACAATGAGGCAAAGATCAGACAGGCATATGACGCCCAGTATGCAAAGGCTCAGGCCCAGAATAGCGGTGCGGTTACGATAAAACTTCTCGAGCAGAACCTCGAGGCCAACAAAAATTTTCTCAAACAGCTTAAGGAGCAGCAAAGCGGTAACGATATTGCTTCGCAGGGATCTGGCAACAACATAAGCGTCGCCGGGTTTGCTATTCCGAACGATGTCCCGGTGGGCCCGCGTCGCCTGATGACGGTCGCCGCCGCTTTGTTTCTCTCGACGTTGTTCGGGATGGGCTTGGCCTTGTTCCTCGAATATCTCGATGACACGATTCGGACAGTCGAGGAGATCGAGAGCGTCCTCCAGCTTCCGGCGCTCGCCGCAATACCGACGATCGATTCGATCCCCAAACGAAAGCTTCTGCTCGTCGGAGCAAATGAAGACCCTGATGAGCGGTCAAACTCGGAGCTTCTGATCTACTCGGATCCTCGCTCAGGCCTGGCCGAAGCATACCGGCAGTTGAGAACCTCGATCCTTCTTTCGACGGCGGGCCATGCGCCCAAGTCACTTTTGATAACGTCGAGCCTTCCGTCGGAAGGGAAAACAACAACAGCAACGAATACCGCGGTCAGCCTGGCGCAGACCGGGGCTCAGGTCCTGATTGTCGACGCTGATATGCGCCGTCCGAGGCTCCACTCGATCTTCAACGTTCCGAACGGTGAAGGTCTTAGCACGCTCCTTTCTAGCGAATCTACCGAGGCCGATATCTCGCGGGTCGTAAAGGTCGATGAAGTCACCAAGATGCACTTGCTCACCTCGGGCCCGATCCCGCCAAACCCGGCGGAACTGATCGGTTCGGATCAAATGGCCAGCCTTCTAAAGCGGCTTCAGAAACGCTATTCGCATGTGGTTATTGACTCGCCGCCGATCACATCGTTCACGGACGGCGTTCTGATCGCGTCAATGGTCGACGGTGTGATACTGGTGGTCCACTCGGGCAAGAGCTCGCGGCAGGTTGTCCGGCGGGCAAAGCAGCTTCTACACGATGTCGGCTCGCGGATTCTGGGCGTAGTTCTGAACAACGTAAATCTTCGGTCGCAGGACAACTATCATTATTACCAAACCTACTATCACCGGAATTCCTACAACACGGATGAAACGGTTTAGGAGCACGGCCGGGCAATAAGAGATCTGTATGAGTTCGCAGTCTAGGGTGTTGGTCACCGGTGCGGGAGGTTTCATCGGGAGCCACCTGGTCAAGTTTTTAAGGGCAAAAGGGTGTTGGGTCCGCGGCGTCGACATCAAGCTTCCGGATTTTGACGCTTCCGATGCCGATGAGTTTCAGATCCTTGATCTACGGCTCCGGGAAAACTGCCTGAGGGCGACCGAGAACATAGACGAAGTTTACGCTCTTGCGGCGGACATGGGCGGAATGGGCTTCATCTCGGAGCATCACGCCCAGATCCTCCGCAACAATGCTCTGATCAATCTGCATACGCTCGATGCCGCTCGTGATAATCGCGTTGAGAGATATCTCTACACGAGCTCTGCCTGCGTCTATCCCGAACACCTGCAGGAAAATGCGAACCTGCTTCCGCTGCGCGAGGAAGATGCCTACCCCGCATCGCCGCAGGATGCCTACGGCTGGGAAAAATTGATCTCCGAACGCCTTTGCATGCACTATCGCGACGATTACGGCATGGCCACCCGGACTGTTCGTTTCCACAATATCTTCGGCGAACTCGGGACGTGGGAGGGCGGCCGCGAAAAGGTCCCTGCGGCTCTCTGTCGAAAGATCGCGATGGCAAAGCTTACTGGTGACCGCGCGATCGAAATATGGGGCGACGGCGAGCAGACACGATCGTTCTGCTACATCGACGATTGTGTAGAGGGAATCTACCGCCTCATGCGTTCGGACTTTTCCGAGCCGTTGAATCTCGGTCAGGACCGAATGGTTTCCATTAACGAACTCGCGGATATCATTGCCGGAATTGCCGGGATAGAGATAGAGAAAACTTACGTCGACGGTCCCCAAGGGGTTCGCGGGCGCAACTCCGATAATACCAAGCTGCGAAACATTCTCGGTTGGGAACCTCAGGTATCACTTGAAGACGGCCTGCGGGCCACTTATAAGTGGATCGAGGGCCAGGTGGCGGAGAAGATCGGTTTCGGAGAACGTCAGCGTGAAGCACATGCGAATTGAGGGCCCTCGAATCCGGTGAAGGATGGTTTAGTCCCGGTTGATAGAGCAAAGCGCCGCAACCCTATGGCAAGCCGTTTGTCCTGGAATAGTCAACGGCCGCCGCAAGATTTGGAATGGGAACCGATCGGATCGACAAAAGAATTGATCGTCAATTTGAGCTGATCTTCTATCTCGCGTGCTTCGTATTCCTCTACCTTCAGGTCTTTTATTTTCCCGCAACTTCGATCTACTACGAATCGGATCACGTCAATCTTCTTAACGACGCCAAACGGATCACGGAAGGTGAATTCATCTATCGGGATTTTTTCGAGTTCACGTTTCCAGGGGCCGCGACCTTGTACGCCGCATTGATGCTTGTCGCCGGGCCCAAGTACTGGCTTGTAAATGCCGTGATCATCCTCCACGGCCTGCTTGCGGCCTTTCTGGGCATTCAGCTATCGCGTCGGATCATAGGTGATACGGCCGTCGCCTATTTGCCGTCGGCGATCTTTATCTTCTTCGGGTTTCGATGGCTCGGGATCGACGGCGAACATCGAATGATCAGCCCCTTGTTCTGTTACCTTGCCGTACTCATCTTGGTCCAGGAGCGAACGGTCAGAAGGCTTGCCCTGGCCGGCGTCGCTTGTGCGTTTGCCAGTTTCTTTTCGCAGCAACGCGGGGTGCTTGCGGCCGCCGCGATCTCCGTTTTTGTTTTTTGCGAGTTTGGGATCGCCAAGGGAGAATGGGGCCGGGCATTCAGACACTCGTTCGTGCTAGGCGCCGCATTCCTGGCGTCACTCGCCCTCCTTCTGCTACCGTTTGTGATACTTGCCGGGCCGTCCACTTTCTTTGACTGTACGATCGGATTTTTGCGGTGGTATATTCAGGACCCCCAAACGAATAGCCTGCGGACCTTCTTTTCAACGCTAACAAAAGTAGGATCACAAGGCGTGGTGATGCTGATCGTCTCGTTGTTCTACAGCTTGCTGATCCCCGGCGTCTATGTGATCGTCGGTCTCGTGGCGGCCATTCGATGCAGGAGATCGAACACTGCCGGGCTCAGCGGGATCCTTCTCCTCTCGTGTGTCGGATTTTTCCTTGCCCTCGGCAGCACCGGTCCCAACGCCTCCAGGCTTTTTCAGATCGGGCTGCCGGCGGTGATCGCTTTGTGCTGGCTGATCTACCAAACCAGATCGGCCAGTCCGATCCTGATGAAAGCGGCGGTCGCTTGCCTGGCGATCTTTGGCATCTTGCTCGGAATTCGTCTCCAACTCGCCTGGGACGCAACGATCCTTGACACGCCGAGCGGACGACTGGTCTTCCTTTCGCCTGTCATCGCTGAACGTTACGAATGGCTGCTTGAGAATGCGAAACCGGACGATATGGTTTACGAAACCTACAACTCGCACGTCAATTTTCCACTTGGCCTCAGGAATCCTAGTCGAATGTCGATCCTACTTAACTCTGGCTACTCGCCGCCGGAGCATGTCGCTCGTGCGATCGAGGATTTGAAAAGGGCCAAACCGCGCTATATCATTTGGGATGGGACGTGGACGAACGAATCGGAGCAAGACACTGACGGAAAAAGACTTGGGCCGTTCTATCGGTATCTTGAAGCCAACTACACGAGGATCAAAGCCTTCACACCGTATGACGGGCGTGAACGCGAGATCTGGGAACGGTCAGATCATCCGCGGCCCTGACGACCGACAGGGAGCTTTCCTCCCATTCATTTCAGGTACTCGATGGCAATTGTTGTCCGAAATTCGTCGCTTAGAAGTCCGCAGCAACGCTCGGTCGCTCCGGGCCTTGTCCTGATGGCAGCGGCCCTGGTGATCACCGGATTCGCCCTCCTTCTCAGCAGCGACCTTACCGATAGCTTCCCTTATATCTACTTGTTGCCGTGGATCGCCGGGCTGTTTGTCGTTCTGCTTATTCCAACGATTTATCTTTATTCCCAGGGCCGCCTGACGTTGATGGATCCCCTCGTCTTTGCCACGTGGTCGTACTTTTTCCCGGCATTCATCGTCGGCGGGATGATGCTTACCTCGGGCTGGTCGCAGCCCTACTTTCTCAGTTTCATTCAAGACGCCGCATATAATCTTCCTTATACAGTCGTTCTTATTGGTTTAGGTTTCGCGGGACTTGCGGCGGGATACTTTTCACCATTCGGGAAAAAGGCCGGGGCGGCGCTGAGCTCCTTTCTTCCGAGCCGGGATTTCGACGCGTCGGTAATGCTCATCCCAGGCCTTGTTTTGCTTCTGATCGGCACGTTTAACAGCGTCGCCGCGTTGATCCTGGGAATTATCGGATACCAGCGTACCGACGACATCGAATCTTACGGCGGTCTTGTTTTCCTTACAACCCTGTTCTGGATGCAAGGGGCCTTCGTGCTGTGGTATGTCGTCTTTCGTAGTGGAAAGCTCAATTTTCGCTCGGTCGCGCTTGTGACCCTGCTCGTTACTGCAACCGTCGGGCGGGCCCTGTTTGCCGGTAACCGTGCGGCATTGCTTCAGGTTTTTATCATCGCGCTGCTTGCCTTTCTACTTGCGGGCGGGAGATTTAATCTGCGGCGGACGGCCGTCGCCGGCGTCATACTTTCGGTTTGCCTGATCGCGGGCATGATCTACGGGACAGCGTTCCGGAACGTCAAAGGATCCGAATCGCGCGTCGGCATCGATGAGTATACCGAGAACATTTTCGACACCTTCGACAAACTGGGCAGATTCGATCTGGCGAGTAATCTTGAGTTTGGCCTGACCGGCCTCGCTGTACGCCTCGATACGCTAAGTTCTGTCGCTGTCGTGGTGTCAAATTACGAAGAACTGCAGCCGTACGAGGAGAGCTACGGGCTCGATAACAACATCTGGAAAGACATCTCGACCTTCTTCATCCCTCGTATCATTTGGAGCGATAAGCCCATCGCATCCGAGCCTCGAAAGTACAGCGACCTCTATTTCAATTACAACGAAACTTCGTTCGCGATAACGCCAATGGGCGATCTGCTGCGAAATTACGGGCCTATTGGTGTGCCTATCGGGATGTTCCTCTTTGGCATAGTGATACGTTTTCTATATCGGACGCTGATCGAGAACCAACCTATCACGATCTGGCGGGCGACGATGTACTTCATGTTGCTGATGGCTATTTCCTACGAAAGCTTCTATGGGCTATTGATCCCGTATTTGGTCAAGGTCGGGCTTACGGCGCTTGTAGGAATTTTGATCGTCGGCCTCGCGGCGCGAGCGTTGGGCCATCGACGGGTTGCCGAACCTGTCTGACTTGAAAGGGGCGTAAGATTCGAACGCTTATGATCGTCTTCACTAACGGTTGTTTCGACATTCTGCATCGCGGCCATGTTGACCTGCTGCAGCGGGCGAAGGCTCTCGGCAGCCGTTTGATCGTCGGGCTAAACGGCGACAGTTCCGTTACGAGGATCAAGGGAGCAGGGCGTCCCGTCCACAACCAGGAAGATCGAAAGGCGGTCCTTCTCGGCCTCGAAGCAGTTGACGAAGTGATTATTTTTGATGAGCTTACGCCGGAAAAGCTAATCGAAAGCATCAAGCCCGATATTTTGGTGAAGGGCGGTGATTGGAAGCCGGAAGAAATAATCGGGGCAAATCTGGTTCAGGCAAATGGCGGCAGGGTCGTCTCGCTCCCGCTTCTTGACGGCCACTCGTCGTCAGCGATACTTGCGCAGGTACGCCCCGCGGCCAAGACGGAACCCAAAGGCGATAGCGTTATTATCAGATCTCTCAAACAGCACCTGGCCGTTTTTCAGGATGTTGTCGAAGATCTTGCTCCATCCATAGCCGAATGTTCCGATATCATCTTAAGTGCGGTTCGCTCCGGTGGAAAGGTGCTGATTTGCGGAAACGGAGGCAGCGCCGCGGATGCCCAACACATCGCGGCCGAATTCACCGGCCGGTACGAAGTTGAGCGTCGGGCGCTGCCCGCGATCGCACTTACAACCGATACCTCGGCCCTGACAGCGATCGCGAATGACTACAGCTTCGAGCGTGTTTTTGCTCGGCAGATCGAGGCGTTGGCCCGAGAGGGCGACTGTCTGATCGCGATCAGCACCAGCGGAACTTCGCCGAGCGTGATCAGTGCCGTTATGGAAGCGCGAAAGCGAGGATGCAAGATCGTGGGGCTGACCGGGTCGAACGGCAAGAAATTGGCTTCGCTTTCCGACGCCTGCGTGATGGTCCCGTCCGATCGGACTGCAAGAATTCAGGAGGTCCACATAACCGTGGCACACATTTGGTGCGAATTGGTCGATGAATTCTTCGTTCGTGACGACCTTGAACTGCCGTAACATGCATTGCCACCTACTTTACGGCACACGACTTAAGGTGCTACATTAAATGTGGCCCACGAATCGCCGCGGCCTCATTTTCGTAATGAATATCCTAATTTTTGGCGCCGGCGGAATGCTGGGGCACAAATTGGTTCAGCAACTATCGCCGAAGGCAAATGTTTGGGGCACGCTTCGCGGCGAGTACGCTGAGTTTGAACGGTTTGGGATCCTCGAAGAAGAGAGGTGTATCACAGATCTTGACGTCAGGGATCTGTCCTCCGTCAAGGGGGCGATCGAAACCGCGCGCCCTGATGTTGTCCTTAACGCGGTTGGAGTCGTAAAGCAGCTTCCCGCCGCACAAGATGTAATAACAACCCTAACGATCAATTCGATCTTTCCGCATCAGCTCGGCCAACTGATCGACGAATACGGGTTTCGCCTGATCACGCTCAGCACCGACTGTGTCTTCAGCGGATCGAAAGGGAACTACGTCGAGGCGGATCCACCGGACGCACTTGATCTCTACGGGCGAAGCAAGAACTTCGGCGAGGTCGAACGAAGCGGGGCGCTGACATTGCGGTCATCCATTATAGGACGCGAGCTGTCGACCGCCCACAGCCTTGTCGAATGGTTCTTGTCCAATCAGGGATCGAAGGTCAAGGGGTTTCGCAATGCGATCTTCAGCGGCTTTCCAACCGCGGTACTCTCCAATATAATCAGTGATTTGATCTTCGAACATCGTGATCTCAGTGGCCTCTATCATGCTTCGAGCGAGCCGATCAATAAGTATGACCTGCTCGTACTTCTGAGAGAACACTTCGGAGCCGACATTGAAATAGAGCCATCGGATGACGTCCGCATCGACCGCAGCCTTGATTCAACCCGCTTCAGGTCCGCGACGGGATTCAGCCCGGCCGGATGGCCCGAAATGATCGAACAAATGGTGTCCGACCCGACGCCCTACCAAACATGGAAATGAATCAATCGCTCGCAGGAAAACGGATCCTTGTAACGGGTGGAACCGGTTCACTCGGGAAAACCCTTGTACGACGGCTTCTCTCCGGCGAGCGCGGCTTGCCTGAAAGGATAACCGTTTTTTCTCGGGACGAGGCAAAGCAGCACTACATGCGGCTTGAGTTTCTCGATCAGCCTGTCGCCACGGACGAGGTGATCTACCACAAAGCCGAGGATATTCTCGACTTCAGGATCGGCGATGTCCGCGACTTGTCTGCGGTGAGCGCCGCCCTTCGCGGGATCGATGTTGTATTTCACGCTGCGGCCCTCAAACAGGTCCCGTCGTGCGAGTATTTTCCGTACGAGGCAGTCCTTACGAATATCGGCGGAGCGCAGAATGTCGTCCGCGCGATCAAAGATTATCGAATGCCCGTCACTGCCGTCGTTGGAATATCGACCGACAAGGCCTGCAAGCCCATCAATGTGATGGGCATGACAAAGGCCCTTCAGGAACGCGTTTTTATCGAGGCGAACAGGGACTATTCCGAAACGCGGTTTGTTTGCGTCCGGTACGGCAACGTGATCGCATCCCGAGGTTCGATCGTGCCGTTGTTTGCCGAGCAAGTTCGAAGCGGCCGGCCCCTGACCGTCACGATGCCTGAGATGACCAGATTTCTCCTAAGCCTTGACCGCGCCGTTGATACTGTGCTTGCCGTCCTTGAAAACGGAAAACCCGGCGAGACGTTCGTTCCGAAGGTGCCGTCCGCAAAGATAGTCGATGTTGCCAAAGCCATGATGGCGGACCGGGAACTGCCCATAAAATTCACCGGGATACGGCCGGGCGAGAAGATCCACGAGATCATGGTTTCGGAGGAAGAGTGTTTCCGGACGCGGAACGCGGGCGACTATTACGCGATACAGCCGATGCTTCCTGAGCTTCGTGCCGCCGACGATCGCGAGGCAGGGCTAGACGCCGAGTACTCTTCGAAGGATGCGAATCTCACGGTCGATGAGGTCCGGGTGCTGCTTGATTCCGCTCGTGGCGAGATCAACAGGTTTGCCGCCGGATAAACCCACAGATCTATGAAGATAATGACGATTTTCGGCACCAGGCCGGAAATAATTAGACTCTCGATCGTGATGAAGGTGCTCGACCAGCACTGCGATCACGTGACCGTTCACACTGGCCAGAACTTCGTTGAAAACCTGAGCGATATCTTCATCCGCGACCTCGAAGTGCGCGAGCCCAATTTTCATTTAGGCATCCGTTCATCCAGCTTTGGCGACCAGCTTGGTCAGATAATAGCGAAGGTCGACGAACTCCTTGAAACTGAAAAACCGGATCGCGTTCTCATTCTCGGCGACACAAACAGCGCTCTTTCGGCGATTGCCGCCGCCCGACGCGGGATTCCGGTGTTTCACATGGAAGCCGGGAACCGATGCTTTGACGACCGAGTTCCCGAAGAGATAAACCGGCGGATCATAGATCACTCCAGTTCAGTTCTAATGCCCTATACCGAACGCAGCCGGGCAAATCTCCTTGCGGAAGGCATCGAAAAGGATCGCGTGTTTGTGACCGGAAATCCGATAAAGGAGGTCCTTGATGCCTTTGCGGGTCCGATCGACGAAAGCGGTTCACTGACGCACCACGGGGTTGACGCGTTCGAGTACTTTTTGGTCACTCTGCATCGTGCCGAGAACACCGCCGGAGGCGGCCGTCTCAAGAGCATCTTCACGGGCCTGGATCAGATCGCTCGAAAGTTCGAGAAGAAGGTATTGATAAGCGTCCACCCGCGGACCGCGGACCGCTTAGCCGGGTTTGGCATCGAAACGGATCCTTCGCGGATCGTGCTGCTTGATCCGCTCGGCTTCTTTGATTTCGTAAAGCTTGAAAAGAACGCCCTCGCCGTGCTGACCGACAGCGGCACCGTTCAGGAGGAATGCTGCATCTTTCGCATCCCGAACATAACTTTGCGAGATGTTACCGAGAGGCCCGAGACCCTTGAATGCGGCAGCAATATTCTCAGCGGCTCCGATCCCGACTCAATTCTGCGGGCCGCTCAGGTGGCATTATCGCGGCCGGCCGAGTGGACGCCGCCCCCTGAATATCTGGCAAAGAATGTATCGCAAACAGTCAGTAAGATCGTTCTCGGGTATTCAAGCATTCGCCGCCATTGGAGTTAAACGTCAGCGCCGACACGCTGATAAAAATCGAGCCATTCGTCCATATGCGAACGAATCTCGAATTCCCGAACAACGTATCCGCGGCATCGCTCCCGATATTCGGAATATTGCTCCCGAGCCATCGAAAGGGCTCGGTCGATAGTGTCAGCCAATTCACCCGGCTCGTTGCTGCTCCAGAACCCGACCTTCTCAGCCTCCAACGCCTGCCATGGCGTATGCCTTGACGCAATAACGGGCGTTCCCTGGGCAAGAGATTCCAGCACCACGATGCCAAAATTCTCCGTATGCGAGGGCATTATCGTAAAACGGGCGTCGGCCAGCATCTGCCGCTTCTCGTCGCCTTCAACCTGTCCAACGAAATGAATTTTTTCGTCCATTCCAAGAGAGCTCACAAGCCGCTTTAGCTCGTCCTGGTACTCGTCTTTTCCTTTGCCCGCGATCTTAAGTACCAGATCGGACGAAAGGAAAATTTCCGAAGCCGCCAGGGCCCTGATCAGGTTATCGATGGCCTTCTTTGGGTGAATCCTGCCAATGTAGAGAAGATAACCGCCGTCCTTGCGTAGGGCCTGATCGGCCAGCTCAACATAGTTCGGGATCTGAAAGACCCGCGCCGTCGGACCGAATACGCGGCGGATGTCGTCCGTCTCGTCGTCCGACGTCGAATGGAATACGGGGTAAGTTCCGATCAGCTTTCTGATCATCCAAAGTATCGGCCGCTTTCGGCGTCCGGAGTAGTTGAGTGAATAATCCGCGAGTTCGCCACGCGGCGACCATGCCATCCGTTTGCCGAGGGCCCGTGCGGCAAAAGCCGTGATGAACGCCGTAGGGAAGAAGACGGAGGACAGGTGGACGATCTCGGACGACAGCAAAGAACGCAGTGAGATCAGCGTTTGATGCACGGGTACGTGCAGGAACCTGGTCTTGACAAAAATAGTCCCGCCCGCGTCCGTCGCGAGCCATCGGTTAAGCTCGACCTGTCCCGAGATGCCTTTGTCGGTAGCGACGATCGTGGGCTCAAAGCCGCAACCTGCCAGATTTTTTGTAAGCCAGTAGACCGTGTTTGCCGGGCCGCCTGCCTGCGAGGGGTAAAACACCTCGACGGGGTAAAAGATCTTCATGCCGCCGTTAGAATTCGTTGGCTTCAAGCCAGTCCTCCAGCACAACAAGATGCCACAGATGCGACCAAAGCACGCCGCCGGAGCCTGCCTCGAAGGAGCTCCACAGGCGTTCAATATGCGCGCCATCGACAATGCCTCGTGCCCCAAGCGCATCGATCCTTGTGCGGCAGAATTCGCGAAGCTCGCCTCGCATCCATTGCTGCCACGGAAGGACGAAGCCCATTTTTTTTCGATGCACGATCTCGTCCGGGAGCAGAGGTGCGACCGACTCGACCAGCAGCCGTTTCGGATAGGCCGGAAACTTGATCTCATCCGGGATCCGGAGCACGTATTCGATCAGCTTGTAGTCCAGAAAAGGCTCGCGAACTTCCAGAGCGGACGCCATGCTGAACTGGTCGGTATCTTTGAGCAGTACGTTCTGTGTATAGCCAAGAAGTTCTGCGATCGAAAACTGACTGAGAATGGGGAACTCGCCAACCTCATTTGCCCGTTCATCGAGGGCCGCCTGAATTCCGCTCTTGTGGCCATTACTTTTACACAATCGTGTGACGGATCGTTGAGAAAGTACCTGACGAAACATCGGGTAAACATCTGCAAGATCAAAGGTTGGGGCGGCCAATACATCGCCCAGCCTCTGACGCCGCGACTGGCCAGAAAACGCAGCCACTGCCCCGGCCGCCGATCGCACCGAAGCGGGAAGATATTTCAACGCGGACGACCGAAGTTTCGCCCATAACTTAAAGGTACGGTACCCTGCGAAAACCTCGTCGCCGCCAATGCCCGACAACGCTACCTTGATACCCGCGTCGCGAGTCGCACGGGAAACAACAAAAGTATTCAGCCCGTCACCGCTCGGCGAATCCATGCACGAAAGCCCTTCGGGAAGTTGGGCCAGGAAATCTTCCGCCGTCAGTTCGATCGACGTGTGCCGAGTGTTGAACCGCTTTGCAACAAGGCCCGAGTAGCGGGATTCGTCGAACTGTTTCTCGGCGAAGGTGACGGAAAACGTCTCGACCGGTTCCGCGGAAACCTCCGACATCAACCCGACGACGGTGCTTGAGTCGATACCGCCTGAGAGAAACGCCCCGAGTCGTACGTCACTGATCATCCGCATCTCGACCGAATCCAGGAGAAGGCTTCGAACCTTTTTTCTTACGTCGGCCTCACTTTCGTCGAGAGTATCTCCGGCGGCGGCTTCGATCCTCCAATATGGTTTGATCCGGAGATCTCCATCGGCAAAGATCGCGTAATTTCCAGCCGGGAGCTGTGAAATCCCTTCAACTATCGTCCTCGGTGCATAAACCGATTGGTACATCACATAGTCGTACAAACCGTGCGGGTCGATCTTTCGGGGAACCAGCCCGGAACTCAAGATTGCCCGAATCTCCGACGCGAAAACGAAAACACCTTCGGCAGTCACGGAGTAATAAAAGGGTTTCACCCCGAGCCTGTCCCGAGCCGCAAAGACCTCGCGCCTTTCTGCGTCCCAGACAGCAAAGGCAAACATTCCATTGAGCAGCGAGAGGCACGCGGGACCGTGCTTAATGTAAGCCGCGAGGATAGCCTCTGTATCCGACTCAGTCGAATAGGGATAATCAGGAACGCCGCTCTTGACTTCCTTGTAGTTATAGATCTCACCGTTCAGGATGATGGCAAAGCGGCCGGTCGGGTCGAACATCGGCTGATTCGCCGCCTCGGAAAGGTCTATTATCGACAGGCGGCGATGGCCGAGAGCAACTCCGTCGGCAACAAAATGCCCGTCAGCATCCGGCCCGCGGTGATCGAGCGAGCGCGACATATCCCGTATCTTCTTGGCAGCTTCCTGCCGGTTTTCCAAACCGACGATGCCGGCGATCCCGCACATATACGGACAATATAGCAGAATGGCGGGATTTGATATATTGTTTGAGTTATTCACGCTGGTCTCTTTGTTAACGCCGCGAGAATAGAATTTTGATCAACGGGGATGGATATGGAACCGCGGCTTGCCTGAAACGGAACAGGCTGAAGAAAACGCCTCCCGGTTCGGCGAACGCGATCTCGAATGTCGACTGAAACAAGTGCCCGCAAGCGCCTTTGGGTTGTCTCAGAGCTTTACTATCCTGAAGAAACGTCAACCGGCTATTACCTGACCCGGATCGCCGAAGGCTTGGCGGACAAGTTTGAGGTCAAAGCGATCAGCGGCCAGCCGAATTATTCGGCACGCGGTGTCCGGGCACCCAAACGAGAGCTGCGAAACGATGTCGAGATATTTCGGGCCGCCGGGACCACGCTCGACAAGAACATCATCGCCTTTCGGCTGATCAACATGCTCACGCTGGGGGCTTCCGTCCTTTTTACAGCGTTGCGGCGTTTTCGCGCGGGAGATCGCGTATTGGTCGTCACAAACCCGCCGGCGATGCCGTTCATCGTGGCAATTGCGTCATTGCTTCGCGGGAGCGTATATTCGCTCCTGATCCATGATAATTATCCTGAGATACTCATCGCCGCCGAAAAGGTAAAGCAGGGCTCGATGACGGCACGCTTTCTTCAGTTCCTGAACCGTTGGCTTTACAAGCATACGTCCAGGATCATCGTCGTCGGCCGGGATATGCAGGAACTTGTGAGTCGCAAAACAGCTGGGTTGGATGTGCCAATAACCGTCATACCAAATTGGGCCGAGCTTGAGACCGTTTCACCAGCGCCGCGTGCGGGCAATGCACTGCTCGCTGAACTCGGGCTCGAGCGAAAATTCGTACTGTTGTACGCCGGTAATATCGGGCCCCCAAACGATATTGAATCGATCGTTCGCGCCGCCGAGTTACTTTTGCCGGAGAAGCAGTACCACTTTGTATTCCTCGGCTCAGGCGTGAAGCGGCCTTATCTCACGCGCGAAGCGAAGGCGAGGTCGCTTGAAAATCTGACGATACTCGATCCTAGGCCGCGAAGTGAGCAAATAGTATTCCTGAACGCGTGTGACGTTTCACTGGTTTCTCTCGTATCGAAGATGCGGGGCGTCTCAATGCCTAGCAGGACGTACAACATCCTCGCCGCCGGCAAGCCCATCATCGGCGTTACCGAGCCGGGATCCGAAGTTGACCGCATAATCGAGGAAGAGGGCGTAGGATGGAACGTACCTCCCGGCGAGCCTGACCAGCTAGTTGCAGTGATCCGCCAGGCGTATTCCGGCCAGGGGACCTTGGCCGAAATGGGCCGCCGAGCGCGGACCGCTGCCGAAACAAAATATTCACTTGAAACCGCCATTGCAAAATATCGAGACGCAATAGCCTGAGATCTTGCGGCCAGTTCCAATGATCGAGATCGTCTTTTTTGCCATCGCACTGCTAGCGACCGCCGCCGGCGTTGCCGTATTCCTTCGCTACGGCCGCGGACTGGCGACGCTGGATGTCCCGAATGATCGGAGTTCCCATCATGCACCAACACCACGCGGCGGCGGTGTTGTCATCGTCGCGGTCTGTCTTCTGCTCTACCTTGCTGCCGCACCGGCAGGAATGGAACCTGCGAATTGGAGCTTTGTCGTCGGAGCGATCATGGTCGCGGCCGTCAGTTGGGCCGACGATCACGTGGACCTACCTGCATGGATCAGGCTTTCGGTTCACGCTCTGGCAGCCGCGGTCCTGATCGCCGGCAGCGGGCCGGTTGAAGGGATCCTGGTCCCCGGATACGGGATGTTGGCCATAAATACGGTCCTGTCCTATGGTCTAACGTTTCTATGGGTGGTCTGGCTGATAAACGCCTATAACTTTATGGACGGCATCGACGGCTTGGCCGGCTCTCAAGCAGTGGTAGCGGGCGTCGGGTGGGCTGTGGCGGCCGTCTGGTTCAATGACGAAGCAATTTATCTTCTTGCCGGCGTTGTTACTTTCTCGAGCCTCGGTTTTCTGATCCACAATTGGAATCCTGCCCGGGTGTTTATGGGCGATGTGGGCAGCGCGTTCCTCGGATATACGTTTGCCGCGATGCCCTTGCTCGTCCGGCCGTCGGGTCCCGAAAACCGCTACGGCGCGTTCGCTATCGCGATCACTCTTCTTTGGCTGTTTCTCTTCGATACGTTCTTCACATTTGTCAGACGGCTCTTGAAGCGGGAACGGGTATGGCTTGCCCATCGCAAGCACCTCTATCAGCGCCTGGTGATCGCCGGCCTCGGACATGCCCGGGTTAGCCTGCTCTATGCGGTACTTGCCGCGGCAGTTGGAACGGCATACTTCGTCTCGGCGCGATTCGGTGGAATCGTCGTCCCATTGCTCTTTTTATGCTATCTAGCCGCCCCGGCCGTGGTGCTGTTTCTGGCGTGGCCGAGAAAAGGATTGACGTAACTTTAGTGAGATGTTAGATTTGCTGTATATTTACAGCGATTTTGGGGCCGTTATAGAAGTAGCAAATGTCGGATGAACGAATGATCGAGAGTCGTGAATTCGACCATTGCTTTTCGTTTGTCTCGTACGGGGTAAGGGTCGGGGTGGCGAGCGACGATCCCGAAATGCTTGACAAAGCCCGCGACGTTGTCGATAGGGCATTCGGCGAACGGGCAAGGATCTTTGAAGGGAAGTCGGCAAAACGCCAATCTACCTTTGGCTTGGCCAATGAAGATGGGCGGTTTAGGCTATACAAAGATGGCCGTGAGATCTCATCCGGCCAGTCTGAGAAAAATTCTCTGAATTATCTCAACAGCCAGCTTCGACTCGAAGTGGCGGAATTCGCGAAGGAACGCGTTTTTCTGCACGCCGGCGTCGTCGGTTGGAAGGGTAAGGCGATCATTTTTCCGGCGGTCAGTTTCTCCGGCAAGTCCACGCTTACGGCTGAACTTGTCAGAAACGGGGCGGAATATTACTCAGACGAATATGCCGTGCTCGAAAAGGACGGCCGGGTCGGCCCGTTTCCCCGGCATTTGTCGATGCGGTATTTCGGGGCCACGCGTGAGAAGGACCTTGCTCCGGACGAACTTGGCGGCCCGGTCGGAGTAAAGCCGATCCCGGTTGGAATGGTGCTTTTGACGGCATTTTCAAAGGGGGCCGTATGGCAGCCGGAGTTTCTGTCGGCGGGTTCGGGGATCATGGAAATGATACCGCACACGCTGACAATGCATAAAGATCCGGCATTTGCATTGAAAGTATTGGATTTAGTCGCCCGACGTGCAATAATAGTGAGGAGTCCGAGGGGGGATATAAAGAAGTTCGCTAAATTCCTTCTTGCATTTTTTGACAAAAATACTAAATTGGCTAAAATGACGTAACTCTATTGGGGTTAGGTACTTGTTTGGAGGAGAAGATGAACAATCCGCAAAATCCGGTTGCCCGCAAGACGGGCTTGGTCATTCAAGACGTGCCTGGTGAGGTGTTGGTGTACGATATGGACACCAACAAAGCCCACTGTTTGAACAATACTGCTGCAATGGTTTGGAGGTCGTGCGACGGCACCCGGACCGTATCCGAGATAGCCCAGCATGTGGGTTCGCTTTCGGGTGAAAATGTAAATGATGATTTTGTGTGGCTAGCGATCGATCAGTTGAACGCAAACGATCTGCTCGAGAAGCAGGTTTCGGCGGACTTTAAGGGAGTTTCGCGACGGGATGTGATCAAGCGGATCGGATTGACGTCTATGATCGCTCTGCCGGTGATCGCTTCGCTTGTTGCCCCCCCGACCGCCATGGCTGCGACGTCGTGCAGGTGCGCAAGCAGCCTCGAGTGTGGGCCAACCACCCCGAACGCGTCGTGCCCGTCGTCAACGTGCAACGGCATTGGCCTCTGCCGGCCGTAGCCTTTCGGTTCGTTAGTATTTTTTGAGCAGCAAACTCGCGAGATGTTTGCTGCTTTTCTGTATTCTGATCGCATTTATGCCGGCTTCAGATCCCGACGTTAACATGGATGGTCGCTGGCTGGGGCTTTATGCCCAAAAGATGGAGGCAGAGACCGCTCGGGCCTTCCGCTGTTTTCGCTCACAGAATATTGAACCGGTCCTTATCAAAGGCTGGGCGGCCGCGAGAAATTACCCGCCGGGCGTTTTCCGCTCCTATTCCGACATCGATCTTGCGGTTCCCGCCGTTGATTATGATCGGGCGGTCCAGATCCTTGCGAGTGAGCAGGCCCAGGGCATTGGCGTGGATCTGCACAAGGAACTTCGCCAGCTTGATACGAAGCCGTGGATGGAGATCTGTGCCGATTCGCAAATCGTTGAACTGGACGATTGTGCCATACGCATCCCATCGCCCGAAGATCACTTAAGGATATTGTCCACCCACTGGCTGAATGACGGCGGCGAGAACAAGGATCGGTTATGGGACATCTATTATGCCGTCGCTAACCGGCCTGACAGCTTCAATTGGGAACGGTGCCTGAATGATGCCGGTGAGGTTCGCGGCGGTTGGGTGACCGCCGTGATCGGCCTGGCCAACCGATACCTTGGGCTGAAAATAGATGACCTACCGTTCAAGGACGCAGCTAAAGACCTGCCCGCCTGGATCATCCGGACGGTAGAACGGGAATGGAGTTCGGCTATCCCGCTCCGGTCGCTCCACACCTGCCTGAGCGATCCAGTTGAACTGTTTCGCCAGATCAGAAAGCGGCTTCCGCCAAACCCGCTCCAGGCGACGATAGAAGCCGAGGGTGATCTACGCAAGGGTGGACAGCGGCGATACCAACTTCAGGGCATCAAGCGAAAGGCAGTACCCGTTATTCGGGGGACGGCCAAAGCGTTCAAACACAGGTTCAGATGAAGAGAGAAATTGTTATGGCTATCGAATCGGCCATTGCGGGCGGCAGCCTTGCCCTGCTTGTCGACGGAAAGGTGGTGCAAAGATGGCATTCAGCCGAGAGCCATGCGCGGGGCGAAGAGCATTTGGCACGAGCGGCCAGCCTCATCGAATTGTCAGGGATCGAAAGAACCCAGATTACACGGATCGCCGTCTCGAACGGCCCCGGAAGCTATACCGGTATTCGAATTGGCCTTGCGACCGCCATGGGACTGGCACGAGCACTCAAAGTACCCTGTACCGGAGTAGGCCTGCTCACGGCCATGGCAACGATCTCGGCTGAATTCAAAAGCAGGATCGTCGCGGTTCCGATCGGCCGAAACGGATACTGCTGGCAGCACTTCAATGCGCACGAGGGCGACGCGATCGGATCGGGCCCTATCGACGACCTGCTGGCGGCCATTGCCGAAAGGCCGGAGGCAAAGGTCGTGGCGCAATCTGATGCGTACGAGATACTGTCCGAAAAACTCAACCCGGCGGACTGCGTCAGGATAATTGACCATGGCAGGGACCTTGCGGTCGCCGTCGGGCTGGTTTCGGCGGATGCTGATGATGGATTGGAACCGTTCTATGCCCGCGATACGGCCATCCAGCGCCCTCGCGAAGTCTCGAGTTGAGCAACGAAACCTATAGAACCCGGCCGTTTGAAGAAGCCGACTGCGCCGCCGCGGTCCGGCTTGCATTGGACCTCGGCCTGAGTCCCTGGTCCGCCGACGATTATCGACTGGAAATAAAACGCGATGATTCAGTAATGTTCGCAGCGGCCAATTCCTCGAAACTGGCTGGTTTCATCGTCGGCCGGATCGTCCCCGGCGCTAAAGAAGGCAGCGATGCGGAGATCTATAACATTGGTGTCGATCTACACCTGCACAGGTCGGGCATTGGGGGAGAATTGATCCGAAGGTTCTTCGAACGCTGCGCGGCCTCAGACGTCCAAAATATCTGGCTCGAGGTCCGCGCGGCAAATGCGAAGGCAATTCATTTTTATCGCAGATTCGGGTTCGTCGAGTATTGGCGGCGCCCCGAGTTCTATCGAGACCCGCCCGACGACGGTGTTGTTATGAAATTGGACCTGACCGATCGAAGCAAATTCTGAACTTTCTGTAAAGAATTCTTGAAAATCTAGGGAAACGGGTCTAGAATGCAAGTTGAGCCCAACATCTCTCAAGCTATTAAAGGCTTTGGGACTAAATTTGATTGATAAGTGAGGAAAAAAACGCTATGGACTTGTCAACGCCCGACAGGGTACGAGACGAACTGCTCAAGATCGATCCCTCTTTTCGCGAGTTAGTTCATCAGCACACAAGCTACGAACAAAGGCTCCATGAACTTGCCCATCTAACATATCCAAGCGACGACGAACAACTCGAAGAATCCACACTAAAGAAGAAGAAACTCCTTGTAAAAGACGAGATATACGCGATGATGAACCAGTACGCGGTCTCGCATTAGCAATAAAGAGATCTAAAGGCCTAAGGGCGGTACCGCGAGTGCCGCCCTTTATTTTGGAATGCACGAACCGACAGCGTATGTTTGAAGCGAGTTTGACGTTGTAACGGCGAACGTGGCGCCGTTCACCAAAACCGGAGACCTGTTAATAAAGTCTTCTTCCTCGGAGCGCACCGTGCCAACCACCTTTCCGTTTTCCAGATCGAGCACATAACCCAGATTTTCCCCGTAAACCAGGACCACAATATGGCCCTCAACGAGAGGGCCTCCTTCAACAACACGTCCCGACAGGCGCCGCTTCCAAATGACGTCGCCGTTATAGTCCGAAATAAGGTAAACAAAATTATCCAGCGAGGTGACAATGATCCCCTCCTCGATCTCGCGAATTGAACTTACTGCCGCACCGCTTTTAAATTTCCACACAACGCCGTTGTCTTTGGCCGAGAGCAGCGAAACGTTGCCGCGTTCGTCTCCGATCAATAGGGCTCCCGCGTTGGTGGCTGTGATCGAAGTCGGAGCGAAATCAACCTTGAATTGGCTGGTGATCGATCCATCCATCGCGGAGATGACGACCACCCGCTTTTCCGATGTCCCGATGATCACTTTCGCCCCGGCAAAGACAGGGCCTGCGCTAACAGGGCCGTATTGCTGCGACTGCCGCACGATTCGGCTTGATCCCGGGTCGAGCAGGACGACCGATCCTTCTTTACTGACCGCCGCGATACCTTGACCAAGTGTGCCCAGATCGTACCTTTCGGAAAAAGGCAGCTTGGCCGACCAGGCGGCCACACCCGAATCCTTCCCGATCAGGCGGAGGACCGAGTCCCGCCCCGTGCCATCCGCGGGAACTGAATTCGTGACAACCACCGCTCCTGCGTCGGTCGGCAACACGTCCGAACCAAACTCCCCGCCCAGCTCCGATCTCCATAAGACCGTCAGGTCTTTTGCACTATAGGACGACAACGTACCGGTGTTCGAACCAATGTAAACACGATCACCATCTGAACTCAGCGTACCGCGGGCCGGCGATTCGACCTTCCTCGTCGAGCACGACGTCAGCACGGCTCCGCCCGTACCGTTTCCCTGTGCCCTGAAGGCATCTCCACCCACGGCAAGAACGACGACCAAGCTGCATATTAGAAATCCGCGAAAATACATAGATCTCGTACTTCAGCCGACCCACGGCCCGGCCCCGCAAGCTTTATTCCCGCGGCCGGATAAAACACAAATCTTAACATACCGCGCTTGACTACCATAGATTGATGAATGTACTATCCGTGAAAGTTTGCTTATTTTTTGCCTGCATCAGGAGAAAGGAAGGTTTCATGTCTTTCAATAAAATCATTGTCGTCGGACACCTCGGCCGCGATCCGGAGCTTCGCTACACACCTCAGGGTGATGCCGTATGCGATTTTTCTATGGCTACATCCGAACGGAGGCGGGACAAGGCCGGTGAATACCAGGCTATAACTACGTGGTTTCGCGTTACGCTGTGGCGAAAACAAGCCGAGAACGCTGCCAAATACCTGGCTAAAGGGCGTCAGGTCTATATCGAAGGCCGTCTCCGTGTTGAAGACTGGACCGATCGGGATGGAAACAACCGTTACACCCTCGAGGTCCAGGGCACTGACATGCAATTTATCGATAGCGCCGGAAGCCGCGGCGAAGGGCATCAGCGAGACGAGGCCGGCGAAGCGGAATTTGCGGGACCAGCCACAACCTCTGGATCCGAGCAGGGCGGCGCGGGCTTCAGCCGTCCGGCTTCGTCGGATGATGATATTCCGTTCTAGCGCGTCAGTTTCCGGTTAGGCCCAGCGGCCCATCTTTCGAAACTTTTCGAACCGAGCGGCGGTGAGCGTATTTCGATCGCTCGCCGCAAGTTCGGACAGCGCTCGGAGCAAGGCTTCCTTGAGCCCGCTCGCAACGCCGTCAAATCGGTTATTGTCACCGCCTTCCTCACTTTCCTGTGAGGCTATTCCCCAGGCTTCAGGTTCAGGTACTACCTCATCTATCAAGCCGAAACCCTTAAGGTCCTGGGCAGTTAGCTTCAGCGCGGACGCTGCGAGGTCCGCCTTGCCGGCATCCTTCCACAGAATGGCTGCACAGCCCTCGGGCGAGATGACCGAGTAGACCGCATTTTCGAGCATGATCACGCGGTCACCGATACCAATGGCCAGGGCACCGCCCGAACCACCTTCCCCAAGCACCACCGCGATCACCGGCACACGAAGCCGGGCCATTTCACGCAGGTTCAGCGCGATCGCCTCTGCCTGGCCCCGTTCTTCCGCATCGATCCCCGGATAAGCGCCCGGCGTATCGATAAATGTGATGATCGGACGGCCGAATTTCTCGGCCAGTCCCATTACCCGCAGGGCCTTTCGATAGCCCTCAGGCTTGGGCATTGCAAAGTTGCGAAATCGTCGCTGGTTGGTGTCGCGGCCCTTTTGCTGCCCAATTACGAGAACCTCGTTTCCGTCCAAACGGGCAAAGCCGCATACCATGGCCGGATCATCGGCGTAACGCCGGTCACCATGAATCTCGACGAAATCGGTGAAAATGCTGTTGAAGAGATCGATCGAATACGGCCTTTCGGGATTCCTCGCCATCAACACGCGCTCGAACGCCGGTTTCGGTTCATTTCGTTCCGCTTCGATCTGAGGTTTTACAAATGCCATGCAACTGAACAGCCCTTCGACGTGAGGGCGGCCTCCAGGGTTTCCGAGCCCTTTATTCTAACCGTTGGTGTGTCCACGACTACCGCGACGCCGCCTACCGGTATCTCGATCAATACCTCACAATTTCCCCGCGTCCGATTAAGCGTAGAATAGAGGTCCAAAAGATAATCCTCATCCACCAAATCCGACGGCAACAGGATCGACAGCCGCTTTGCGGTACCAGATTCGGCCCCGCGAAGTGAACGGATATCATTGGCGATTATCGTTATCTCGGCACCTTCGGCCGTTTCTATCCTTCCTTCGACGATCAGAAGTGCGTCGTCTGTGATCAGCTCGCCGCATCGTGTAAACGCCTCAGACCAAACAAGACATTTCACACCGCCGGACCGATCTTCGAGCCTAAAAATGCAGAATCGGTTACCTTTCTTACTATACTTTATCTGTGCCCCCGATACGATTCCCGCAAGCGTGACAATGTCGCCGGGCTGCAGCTCATCATGCTCCGAAATCGGCTTGACACTAAGGCCCGCAAGGATCGCTGAGTATTCGTCGAGTGGGTGCGATGATAAGTAAAAGCCCAGCGCGGCCTTCTCGTTCCGGGAAACCTCAGATTGGGTCCAAGGAGTCGTTTCCGGCAATTGGAACCCGCCGCCGTCGTCTTCTGCCTGCGATGCTCCAAACAGATCATTCTGCCCGCTCCGCTTGTCGTTCCACGCCTTCTGCGCAAATGACATGGCGTCGTCGATCGCCGCATTCAGCCGCGACCGCCACTCATTCACCGGCGTTCCGTCCGGCAAAAGCGAGTCGAACGCTCCCGACGCGATCAGGCTTTCGAGGCCGCGCTTATTGATCGTGCCTTGCTCGATCCTCGAAACCAGGTCAAAAAGGGAACTGAACTTTCCTTCCTCACGCGCTGCAAGGATCGAGTTAATGGTCGATTCCCCGATGCCCTTGATCGCGCTCAATCCAAACCTGACCGAATCCGCCGCCGGAGTAAAACCCTTGTCGCTTTCATTGATATCGGGCGGAAGGAATCGGAGGCCCATCGAACGCAGCTCGGTGGAGTATTTGTAAACTTTTGCGCTGTCGTCAGCTTCGTGTGAAAGTACCGCCGCAAAGAAGAACGCAGGATAGTGGGCTTTCAGATAGGCGGTCTGGAAGGCCAGATACGCATAGGCGATACTGTGGCTGCGATTGAATCCGTAGTCGGCAAACTGGGCCATCAATTTGAAGATCGCCTCGGCCTTATCACGCTTGATCCCTCTCTCAACGGCCCCGGATACGAATTTCTCCTCCTCCTTCGCCATCGCCTCGCGCTTCTTTTTGCCCATCGCCCGACGCATCATATCCGCTTCGCCGAGGCTGTAGCCCGCGAGTTTCTGGGCAAGCTGCATTATCTGCTCCTGATAAACGAGGACGCCATACGTATTGCTCAGAATGTCCTTCATCTCCGGCACCAGGTAGCGGACCTGTTTTTCCCCGCGGTGCCGGGCGATGAAATCTTCAATCATCCCGCCGTCCAAGGGGCCGGGACGGTACAAGGCATTCAACGCGGATAGGTCTTCAAGCTCTGTCGGCTTGAGCCTGCGGCAGATCTCCTGCATGCCCGAAGATTCAAATTGAAATACCGCGTCCGTTCTTCCTTCGCCGAACACCGCCATTGTCTTCGCGTCGTTAAGCGGGACGTCGTTCCAATCGATCTCGACACCGGCCCTCTCTCGCAGCGCCGCGAGACAATCGTCGATGACAGTCAGCGTGGTCAGGGCCAGGAAATCCATCTTCAGCATCCCGACCTTTTCGAGATCGCCCATTGAATACTGGCTCGTCAACTCGCTCTTGGCAGAGACAGCTACGGGCACTATCTCGTGCAGCGGTTTCGGCGAAATGACGACTCCGGCGGCATGTACCGACGAGTGCCGTGCACAGCCCTCCACCCGCAAGGCAAGATCGAGCAGGGAGCGCACTGCCGGATCTTTCTCCGCCAGGTCCTTAAGATCGGCAACCGTTTCGAGAGCTTGCGAGATGCTCACATTCCTGCCTCGTATCGGCGGCGGTATCAGTTTCGCGATCCGCTCGACCTCGCCATACGGCATACTCAAGGCGCGGCCGACATCCTTGATCGCCGCCTTCGACGCCATGGTTCCGAACGTGATGATCTGGCACACCGAATCCCGGCCGTAAAGTTCGGTCACGTGCTCAATGACCTTCCCTCGGCCGCGGATACAGAAGTCGATATCGATATCGGGCATCGAAACGCGTTCCGGATTAAGAAAGCGTTCAAAAAGGAGGTCGTACTGCAGCGGATCGATGCCGGTTATGCCCAGACAATAAGCGACCAACGATCCGGCGGCTGAACCGCGTCCCGGGCCGACGGGAATGTTCTGTTGAACGGCGTACTTTATAAAATCCCATACGATCAAAAAATAACCTTCGTAGCCCATCCGCTCGATCACGTCGATCTCACGATCGAGCCGCTTCTGATAGGCATCAAAGTCATATTTCAATCGTCCGGCAGACTGAAGCGGCAAAAGTTTTGTAGCCTTTCGCTCCTCAAATCCTTCGGCAACCTGAAGCTCGAAGTACTGCGCCGGAGTGGTGCACCCGGAATCTGCGGGGATCGGATAATGCGGAAGTATAAAGTTCTCGCTATCGAGATCGAGATCCACAAAACATCCCTGCGCGATCTCAAGCGTGTTGTTCAACGCCTCAGGCAGTTCGCTGCCGAAGATCTCCCACAATTCCCCGCGCGAACGAAGATACATCTTCGACGAACCAGATTGCGCCACACCCGGAGCAAGCGTACGCCCTTCGCCGATGCATTGTATGATCGCGTGCGCTCGTGCGTCCTCTTCCGTGAGGTAGTGCACATCATTCGTAGCAACCAGCGGGATTTCGGTTGAACGCGAGAGGCCGACAACGCGTTTGACCATCTCCGCCTGCTCATCCAAACCGTTCTCCGATATTTCGAGGAAAAAATTCCCGCGCCCAAGTATCGACTCAAGTTCCTTCGCCGCCGCGGTCGCCCTTGCGACATCGCGATTGTTCAGAAAGTGGCCCACCGAACCGCCCATCCCGGCCGAAAGCCCTATCAGCCCCTCGCTGTATTGGGCCAGCAGGTCGAGGTCGATCCGGGCCTTGTGATGAAACCCTTCGGTGAAGGCCCGCGATGAGAGCTGTACAAGATTCTGATAACCGGTAATGTCTCGCGCCAGCAGCACGAGATTGTAATAAGGGCGCTCGCCCGCCTGGATCGCGGAAGTCCGGTCCGCACGCCCGCCCGAAGCAACATACGCCTCATACCCGATGATCGGCCGCACGCCGGCGGAACCCATTGCGTTATAAAAGGATACGGCCCCGTACATATTGCCGTAATCGGTCAGGGCGCACGCTTCCATATCCATTTCGGCGAGTTTTGCCGCCAATGGCTTTAGTTGGATTGTGCTCTGCAAAAGGCTATAATCCGAGTGAAGATGCAGGTGAACAAAGTCGCGGGATTTGAAATTCAACGGGTTCATCGTGTCGATTTCTTATGAAGAAAGTCTATCTCGAAACGTTCGGCTGTCAAATGAACGTATCCGATTCGGAGCGCGTCGCAACGTCGCTTGCAAAGAACGGATTCGAGATGACGCCCCTCGAGGCCGAGGCGGACGTTGTACTCATAAACACATGTTCGGTGCGCGAGAAAGCTGAACAAAAGCTGTACACGCGCGTCGGTGAGATTCGAAGTTCTTTCGAGAAGAAACCGCTTGTCGGTGTTCTCGGCTGCGTCGCTCAGCTTGAGGGCGAAACGCTGTTTGAAAAGATACAGGGCATTGATGCGATCGTCGGCACAAAGGCCGTTGGCCGCATCTCGAACGTCATCGACCGGATCCTGAACGGAGAGGACGCAATAGTCGATCTCGGCGACCGCGAGAGGGATTACGATTGGAACGTCGCCGATCCGCAGCGCCATTCGCCATATGTGGCGTTCGTGCCGATCATCGAGGGCTGCAATAAATTTTGTACCTACTGCATTGTTCCCTTCTCACGCGGCAGGGAAGTCAGCCTGCCGGCTTCGGAGATCGTAAGGTCCATACTCGAGATGCGCCGGTCGGGCATCAAGGAAGTTCATCTTATCGGGCAAAATGTGAACAGCTACCGGCCGACGACCGACAGCGGCCTTGAAGGCTTTCCGGGCAAAACGCCGTTCTCGCGTTTATTGCGGGCCGTTGCCGCGACCGGGATCGAGCGGATAAAATTCAACACATCGTTTCCGCGCGACTTCAAGTCGGATATTGTCGATGCCATCAATGAGCACGAAAACCTGTGCAATTGGGTCCATTTGCCGGTCCAGTCCGGCAGCGATCGCGTGCTTAAAATGATGAAACGCGGCCACACCATTGACAGCTATCGCGGTAAGATCGACTATATGCGCTCGTCGGCTCGCGATATCTCGATCACGACTGATATCATTATAGGGTTTCCCGGTGAAACAACAGAAGATTTCGACGACACGGTCCGCCTCGTCGAATATGCCGGCTATGACGCCGCTTACATTTTCAAGTATTCGCCCCGGCCCGGCACACCGGCATTTGAAATGAAGGATGACGTTCCGCCGGCGGAAAAAACCCGTCGGTTTCGCGAACTCGAAGCTGTGCAACGCCGTACTCAGAATGAGCGTCTACAGCGTTATATTGGACGTACTCTCGACGTTCTTGTTGAGAAACCGGCGGCCAGGTTCAATGATCAGGTTTCGGGCCACTCGACCTGCCACAAGGTGGTCAATTTCAACGGATCGAAAGACCTGATAGGCAAGATCGTCAAGGTCCGGGTTTCTGAGATCAAACCAAATTCACTTCTCGGTACATTGGCTGGCTGAAATCAAAATGGATGACACTCTGGTCGAAGTAAAAATTGGAGCATTGATAATGGATCCGAACACGAATTCACCCATCGTGGTATTGAAGGGTGTCGATTCCGAAACGGTCCTGCCAATTTGGGTTGGCGCCTTTGAGGCCAACGCCATCGCGCTTGAGATAGAAAAGATCGTGCCGCAGCGGCCTATGACCCACGATCTGATGCGAAACCTGATCATCGAATGCGGCCTCCGCCCCTCGCGCGTCATCGTGACCAACCTTCTTGAGAACACATTTTATGCTCTGATAGAATTGGTTGACGAGAATGACGAACCGGTTTCTATGGATGCCCGGCCATCGGATGCGATCGCCCTTGCGCTTCGCCTCGATTGCCCCATTTTCGTTCAGCAAAAGGTGATCGACCTCTCAGCCGCCGGCCAGGGCGACAATGGCAGGGCCGACGACGAATCGCCTCTGCCCGCGGAAGAATGGCCGGATTTGATAGGATAGATGCAATAGAATGAAAAGCGAGGATGTCTGAAAAGGACCCGTGACATACTGGCTGTGGACGCCGACTTCTTGTTCATCTTATTCGGTATTTTCTTCATCTTATTCAGTGGTAAGGAGTTAATGACCACAGAAAAAGAGGAAGGAAATCGGAAATTCGGAATAAGAATGTCGCATCAGAGCTATCTGAGGACTTTTCAGACATCCTCTTTTTATATTTTCCTAATTCGCAATGATAATTGTAATCGCTAATCAAAAAGGCGGCGTCGGAAAGACCACGACCGCGATCAATCTGGCCGCCGGGTTGGCCGGTCAGAGAAAAAAGGTTTTGCTGATCGACCTCGACCCGCAAAGCAACTCTTCGCTATCGTTTCTCGCTCCTGAAAGTGTGAACGGTGGGGCATACGAACTCTTCTCCGATCCGACGCGATCCGCCGACGAGCTCGTTTACCAAACCGGGGTAAAAAATCTTTCGGTCATCCCGGCCCGCATCAGCCTTGCTAAACTCGAGGCGAAACTGATCGGCGATTTCGACGCGGCATTCAAGCTCAGGGACAGAATTGAAGATCTGAAAGGGAAGTTCGACATTATCGTGATCGACACTCCGCCGACTCTTGGGATTCTCACCGTGAATGCGATGGTCGCCGCGAATCATGTGATCATCCCTATCCAGTCGTCGTATTTCGCGCTCGAAGGCACTGATGATCTTCTCGAGACGATCGAGCGGATCAGGTCGCGGCCAAACCCGGACCTGAATCTCCTCGGCGTCGTGGTCACATTGTTCGATCGGCGAACGACGCTCTCCAAAGATGTCGAGGCACACATCCGAAGCGTTTTTGGTAAAAAGGCCTTCAAAACGGTGATCTCGCGAAGTGTTCGCCTGGAGGAAGCCCCGGCCCATAAGAAACCGATCTTTGATTATGCTCCGAGGTCCTCGGGCGCCTCCGAATACGAAAGCCTTTCCAGGGAGGTGCTCAAGCGTGCCTAGATCAGGACTTCCAACCGGCGTTAAAATGCGCCACGACTCGCACTACGTTGATCAGATTGCCGCCCGCTCGCGCAGCGTCGGCCGGACAATTCCGATCGAATCTATCTACCCAAACCCGGAACAGCCCAGGACCGAGTTCGGCGATCTGTCCGACCTCCGGGATTCGATAAAGGAAAAAGGCGTGCTCGAACCGCTTTTGGTCAAACCGAAATCTGACGGACGCTTTATGATCATCGCCGGCGAACGCCGCTGGCGAGCGTCGCAGCTTGCGGGCCTTTCGGAAGTGCCGTGCATCGAGATGGACCTCGACGAGACCTCGATCGCTGAGATAGCTCTGATCGAGAACCTTCAACGAAAGGACCTGACGATCTGGGAAGAAGCCGACGCACTTGCCATGCTCGGCGAAAAATTCGGCTATACGCACGACCAGATCGCCCAGAAGATCAGCAAAAGCCGCTCGACCGTGACCGAGCTGTTGGCCATCTCCGGCCTGCCGCACGATATCCGGTCAAAGTGCAACCAGGCAAAGATCACCTCAAAAACCACGCTCCTGGAGATCGCCCGGCAGTTTGACGAGGCCGCAATGTTCGACTACCTCGATCGCTTCAGCTCGGGTAAACCAAAGAAAAGAACGCCCGCCGCCGAGGCACAATCCGGCAAAACGGCGGCCGAACCAAAAGCTCCCGTCGCGGGTTCCGAAAAGACGTTCAGCTATAGTTCACCGAAAGGTGACTTCACACTCGACCTGAGTTTCTCACGGCCGGGCTTCGCAAGGGCGGATATTCTCAAAGCGCTTAAACAGGCATTTGATGACGTCAAGAACAACGGCCTTTAGGCGGAGTACGGTGTTTAAGCACGTTGACATAACATAATCTTTATTATCGGACGCGAACAATATGCCCGTTTCCCCTTCGGACCGCGCTTAAACCTTTTGCCGGGCCTCGTCCTAAGACTATCATTCAAGAAGCCATCCTCGCCGAGCTCCTAATTCGGGCCTTCATCGTACGTATCATTCGGAAAAGCAGCAGCCACGCCGCCGAGGCCTAAGTTCCGTGGAACGGGAGACACGGAAGGGTTGACGAATGTGGATCGTTTCAACTTTGACATAGGCCCCGCAAAGGGCTAGTATGTTGGGTTTGGAATCTTTACAAAACTGTAAGTAATCGAAATAGGAGCTAAGACGAATTGAGTAACGGAAATTTTCTATTCACGTCCGAATCGGTCACCGAAGGCCACCCGGACAAAATTGCTGACCAGATCTCAGACGCAGTTCTCGACGCGATCCTCTCGCAGGATCCGACAGGACGTGTCGCCTGCGAGACCCTCGTCACCACGGGGTTAGCGGTCATTGCAGGTGAAATCACGACGAAAGCTTCGATCAACTACAAGAAGATCGTTCGTGACACGATCGCCGATATCGGCTACGACGACGCCAGCTATGGCTATGACTGCAACACGTGCAGCGTGATCGATGCGGTGGGCACTCAGTCGCCTGATATTGCGCAAGGCGTCGATACCGGCGGGGCCGGCGACCAGGGACTGATGTTCGGCTTTGCGTGTAACGAAACGCCCGAGCTGATGCCGCTGCCGATCCAGCTTGCCCACGATCTGACAAAAAGGCTTTCTGACGCCAGACGATCCGGCGAACTTCCCTATCTTCGCCCCGACGGAAAGTCGCAGGTAACCGTTGAATATCGCGACGGCCGGCCGTTTCGGGTTGAGGCGGTGGTTATCTCCACGCAGCACGCTGAGGAGGTTACAACCGAACAGATCCGTGCCGATGTTCTGGAAAAGATCATCAAACCGACCGTTCCCGCCGAACTCCTTGACGATAAGACCAAGTTCCATATCAACCCGACCGGCCGTTTTGTAATTGGCGGGCCGATGGGCGACGCAGGCGTAACGGGCCGCAAGATAATTGTTGATACATATGGCGGTTACGCACCGCATGGCGGTGGTGCTTTTTCCGGCAAAGACCCGACGAAGGTTGACCGCTCGGCGGCTTATATGGCTCGGTACATTGCAAAAAATATCGTCGCTTCGGGCCTTGCGGAAAAATGCACGGTCCAGCTTGCGTACGCGATCGGCGTTGCTGAGCCCGTTTCGGTGTATGTCGATACGCACGGCACCGGAAAGGTCGATGAGGACAAGCTTTCCGAGGCAGTTCGCAAGAATTTCGAGCTGACGCCGAAAGGCATTATCGAAATGCTCGACCTTCGCAAGCCGATCTTTAAAGAGACCGCACGCTTCGGCCATTTCGGCCGCGACGGCTTCTCATGGGAAAAAACCGACAAGGCCGATGCCCTGCTCGGAGCCCTGAGCGACGCAGCGGCAGTTTAACGGGGAGCGGACGGCTCGTCCGCTCTTTTTCTTTTTGAGAACTCAACTATTGGCCGGATTACCAAAGGCCTGAGGCCGACGAGCCGTCGGCCCTCCATAAATTTATGGCAACAGAACAACCTTCAATACAGCACGATATCAAAGACATCAACCTCGCTCCGCAGGGCAAGCAGCGGATCGAGTGGGCTGACCGAGAAATGCCGGTGCTTCGGCTTATCCGCGAGCGGTTTGAAAAAGAAAAGCCGCTCACCGGCGTAAGGCTTGTGGCGTGCGCACACATCACGACCGAGACGGCAAACCTCGCCCGAACGCTCCAGGCGGGCGGAGCTGAGGCGGTTTTGATCGCCTCGAACCCGCTTTCGACGCAGGACGACGTAGCTGCCTCGCTCGTAGCCGACTGGGGCATTCCGGTCATGGCGATAAAGGGTGAATCCATAGAGACTTACGTCAGCCACGTTAAGGCCGCACTTGAGACAAATCCGAACCTGATCATCGACGACGGATCGGACGTGGTCGCGACGATGCTGAAGGAAAAGCAGGACATCATCCCGAACCTCCTCGGCACGACCGAAGAGACGACGACCGGCATCGTAAGACTTAAAGCGATGCAGAAGGCTGGCGTGCTAAACTTCCCTTCCATTGCGGTTAACGACGCTCAGACCAAGCACTTCTTTGATAACCGCTACGGCACCGGCCAATCGACGCTCGACGGCATCATCCGCGCGACCAACATTCTCCTCGCCGGAAAGGCTTTAGTTGTAGTAGGCTACGGCTGGTGCGGCAAGGGCGTTGCGATGCGTGCCCGCGGGCTCGGATCAAATGTGATCGTCACCGAAGTTGATCCGATCAAGGCCATCGAGGCCGTGATGGACGGCTTCCGCGTTCTTCCGATCAGCGAAGCGGCGAAACTCGGCGATTTCTTCGTCACCGTCACCGGCAACCGCCACGTTATCGACAAAGCGCATTTCGAAGCGATGAAGGACGGAGCGATCGTCTGCAACAGCGGCCACTTCGACCTCGAGCTCAACCTTGACGCCCTTCGCGAAATGTCCGAACCGGCAGTCACCCGCCGCCCGTTCGTCGAGGAATACCGCCGCAAAGATGGTAAAGGCAGCGTCATCGTCCTCGGCGAAGGCCGCCTCATCAACCTCGCCGCCGCCGAAGGCCACCCTGCGTCGGTGATGGATATGTCCTTCGCCAACCAGGCCCTGTCCGCAGAGTACCTCGTCAAGAACAAAGGCAAGCTCGAAAACGGCGTCCACGTCCTCCCGACCGAGGTCGACCAGGAGATCGCAAACCTCAAACTCCACGCCATGGGCGTAAAAATGGATACCCTGACACCCGAGATGCTCGAATATATGTCGAGCTGGGAAACCGGTACCTAAAAACTAAACTCAGCCACGAATTACACGGATTACACAAATAGGTCCACTCTCCTATTCGTGTAATCCGTGTAATTCGTGGCAATTTAGAACGGCAGGATCGCCGGGATCGACATCCAGGCCTGGCTGCGGTGGATCAGGTAGAATATCAGCGCGATTATCGCCGCGTGCGTGCCGAGGATGGCCCAGCCCGAGCGGTCGAGCCGTTTGGTTTCGACCCAGCCGGTCTGGGCGGTCTGCAGGCCGATCGAAAGAGCGAGAGCACCGTACGGCAGATATTTTATAAACAACAGCCACGTGGTCACGCCGATGTTCCTCAGCCGCATCACGTCCAGCACGGCCCCGGCAACCATCGTCGCCAGCGTCACGATCCCGAACACCCTGCTCTCCGGCCCAAAATACACGACCGCAAAGATCGTCACGATGACCAGCATCACCCGGCCCAAAAAATAATACAACCGCCCCACGCCCGGGTACCCGCTCTCAAGTGTCTCGTCGCTCATACTCCCTCTCTGCCGACATCCTAACACCTCCGCCCGCCCGGCGGAAGCCCGACCGTAAGGGAGGGCTTAACACTGAACTTGGCAATTAAGCCCTTACTAACGTGCGGGCCTCTGCAATTTGAGCACAAAGAGAATACTTCACCCCGCGGCCGGATCTCCGTCAGTGCTGATGTCAGGCCGTGCAAAACCTTCGTCAAGATCCCGAATTCCTGCGTCAAAATTCCCCCAGACCTCCCATCCGCGACCGCAACGTGAATCGCGTGCCACTCGGGTTTGACGCGGCCACTGACGTTGTCATGTCAAGCCACTGGGGCTATCGCTGATGGCGTCGCGTTTCATTTCAGCAGTGCAACTCTCGGCTAAGTCGCGGTGCTCTCCGTCTATTTGTTTTGTTCATCTTTTTTCGTCCAACCTTCGACCCACGATCTGTCAGGTGGCGGATCTTCCGGAAAACGGGAGGCCGTAAGGCGGTCAAGTTCAAGCCATGAATGCTCATCGCTTGTGAAATATCGCATGTCTATTCCTCGATGGTTCACTTCCTCCATAAAGTGGGTGAAGACCTCCAGCCAGAAAAACTGTGCTCTGTCCGCTTCTTTCTTCGTTCCTCCCTTAAACATTCCCTTCCCAATTTCGAGAATAAGAATTCCGAAGAGCCACTTAAGCCACTCGTCGTCAAATCGCCGAAAATATGGATTCCAGGCATAGTATTTTGCCCAGGCTTCGTACCTAGGCATTTGTCGCCGCCGAACTTTCTTTAAAGACGACATTGTTAGGAAGTCAAGATCGCCATAAGACGTAATTTTCCTGTCGTTTTCGAGCAAGTCGGCGTTGTTAAATTTCGCCCAAGATGACGTAAGGTTGTCTACGAAGTCTTTATGATTGAATGCGTCCCCATTTTCGAAAGGCATGAACATCGATGGATGCCCCAATATGTTGCCGGGCAGTTCTTTGCCATGTGCCTCAGATAACAAGAGAACGGCGCGAATGTCAGTGTATCTATAAGAGCCATCCTCGAGCTTGCTATGAGCAATTTTCCTCAGAGTCCACCAAAGCGTTTCGGGGGTTAACACTTCTATTCTCTCATTCAGAATAATAAGCAGACCTTCGGCGTTGGAAATCTTAAAAGTCGCTTTCGTGGCTCTAACTTGACCGTTGGCTTTTCGGAAAAGTTTCCTAACAGAAGTCGTAACAGCCTGATTTATTCGTAAATTGAGTTCATCACCATCAGGCAGATGTTTTAGAATTTTTGCGACAGGCCACCCCCCATAAAATTTCGGGAATTCGTCTCGGTTTCGGTGCGGCTCTAAAATCCTTTCGACCTTCCATTCCGTATCAGATTCGAGCGTCTTAAGCTCAATAATCAAACCGTGATTGTCCGCGATATAGTCTGCACGGTCATCATTTTCTGATGGCTGGCCTGCGAGCAAATCGTCAATACTCGCCACACCATGTACAGTTAGAATGAACTCCTCAAAACGGTCCCTTAAGGGCCGTTTCGTGCCACTCGTTTGGTCAAACATTTCAGGCATTATATACAATTCAAATCAGCACGACGCTGGGCCACTCTCAAAGCTCTATATTCCTCTCGCATCCCAACAGCCTGCGATCTGAGCAGAAACTTGCGCGGACTATGGGATTGTGGTTTGAGATACGGGTTCCATCCTAAATTCAATTCAAATCGTCTCGCTTATGGCTACGCCCAAATTCGAACGCCAGTACTTGGAAGACGACTATCGCCTTCACCAAGAATACGTTCGCCGAACAGGAGACCTCCACTACCATTCAACGGTATTTACTGTAGGCGATTCGCTGCAATACGGATTTCAATGTGCCAGATGTCATCAATACAAAGCTCTCGACAACTGTCCGAATTGTGGAGGATCTCGGTACGTTGTCGGAAAAAATGTCCATGGTGTGGGAATATTCGGCGATCAATGTGATGCTGGCCGAACCCGTGTTCGGTGTGACTCTTGTGGAACTGAAAACTCCGTAGCTCGGACATTCGGCTGGATAAAGACCTCGGCGTGCTTCATAGCAACAGCTGCTTATGGTTACCGAAAAACTGTGGAATGCCACGCAAGCAACTGCCCGGGTCGGGCGGACAAAATCCGGCTCGCTGTAGGCGAGCGATAGAAGTTCGTCGCCTTCAGCGACGGTATGACTCGTGGCACGCTACCCTGGGATTCGCTCACTCTGGTTCGCTGCTCCCTGGGCTTTAATATTTGTTGTCTTCGGCGACCGAACCCTCATTGAAGCTTTTGTTGATCTGCTGTTAACGCAATTGTGAAGTTAGGTTACTACTCACGCGAAACTCCCCTCCTTGGGTTAAGGAGGGGTGGCACGCGTTTTTTGCGTGACGGGGTGGTGAGCAAGCTGATAATTATTCAATGTTGAGTTAACGCGGGAGTTTTCACCACCCGTCTTCGGCCAAAAGACAGCCGAATCCACCCCTCCTTAGACAAGGAGGGGAGTTAGTTCTTTAACACACGTACAGCACCTTCGGATCCCTCTTCGCTATCGCCAGGAGCTTAAGGCTTGAGCCGTTGGGGCTGTTTTCGCCTTGCTCCCATTTCTGGACGGTTTTCGTCGAGATATTCAACAGCATTGCGAAGGCCGACTGTGAAACCCGGAGCCTCTTTCGGAGTTTTACGATCTCCTCTTTCGAGAGCGGCTTCGGAACTTTTACCTCCTTTACCACTTCGCGGACACCTTTGACCTTTTTGCCGGCGGAATGATCGGCCATCTGCCGGGCACCTTCCATTAGTTCTTCAAATAATTTCTTGTCCATACTACTTCGCTCCCTTCAGACTCTCTTTGGTCAGCCTAACTACCTTGGCCAGCATTTTTGTTTGTTCGACGGTAAGATCATCCTGTGTCGTTTTCTCGTAGAAGTAAAACAAATAGATCCGACTATTCAGCTCGAAATAGGCGTATATGTAGCGAAAGCCGCCGCTCTTGCCCTTTCCTTTTGAGGGATTGCCGACCCGAGCCTTCCTGGCCCCGCCGGTTCCTCTAATGACGTCACCTCGTTTCGGGTCGCTGAGGAGATCATTCTCGATTGCGGACAGCACTTCATCGGACTGCGGCTTTCCGAGTTTATCGACCTGGTGTATGAAAGCCGGCAACTCGACGAAGGTCAATTTCATTACGTTGACTATACCCGTAGATAGTATAGGTGTCAAGAGGTGTGGACAAGATCCGGGCCCCGGGGTGGAGGCGTGAATTCGCGAACGAGCTATCGTAGATAGTGCGATGGTCGGGGAGGGTCACCCGTTACGCGGGTTAAAATTACGAATCGGTCTTAAGCCATCGTAGATGGCGGCAGCATGTAGCCCAGGGCGTGAGCCCTGGGTGGAGGTGTTAATTCACGAAAGAGCTATCGCAGATAGCGACAGTGCGATGGATCGAGGAAGGTCTGTCGTCAGTTGCTCGGCCTAATGGATTTGCGTTGGGCGTGCTCCCGCCCCTTGCGAGGCGGTGTCGAAACAGTCAAGCCCAACGGTCTTCAGAATTTTGGCTAAAGCCGAGCGATAATCTTGACCGAAACCTCCGGCTGAGGCGGGAGGCAATTGATAAGATCAAGTCTCGACCCAGCCTCTTGATGACGGTGCTTTGCCCTGTCACCCGCTTAAGCGGACTCGATTTGGAATCTCCAGACTCCGATTGATCGAAGGGCTTGGCTTCGCACACGAAATTGTTGACATTGCGTTGCATATGTGCAACAATATCCAGCCGAGCGGACATCAGTTCCGTCCGGGAAGCTGATATTTGATAATTGATAAAGTACCTTGTCAGGTTTGTCTCTGTAAACTACTGGTATCGCACGCCTTACACGAGATCGCATGTGCCTCGGAAAAATTTTCGTGGGACAACGGGACAAATGGGTTAACTCTATTGTATACAACAATAGCCTGTCCCAAATTTGTCCCAGGTTTTGGGACAAGCGTGGGCGGCAAAGAACGCCTCGCTCGTACTGATCCGCGATGGTTTACGCGGGATACCCTGTTTCGGACTATTCTGACTGCATTTTCCTGGCGACCTTTTGGACCTCGTCAAGAACGCGAAGCAGGTTGCCGCTCCAGATCTTTTGAATCTGTTTTTTGGTGTAGCCGCGGCGGACGAGTTCGAGGGTTATGTTGAAGGTTTCGGCGGCGTTGTCCCAGCCTTCGATGCCGCCGCCGCCGTCGAAGTCGGAGGCGATGCCGACGTGGTCGATGCCCATTTTCTTTACGAGATGATCGATATGATCGACGAAATCCTTGACGTTCACGTCCGGAATGTCCTTTAAGCGCTCGCTGAGAATCGGATTTGTGCGGGTGCGGAAATCGGCCAGTTTTGTCATGTACGCTGTGCGCTCGGCTTCGGGGAGCTTCATGACGTCGGCACGCGACATCAGCGTGAAGTTCTCTTTTGCCGCGAGTTCCCTGCTGATCTCGGCGGCCCTTGCTGACCGGGCTGCGCTTTTCTCTTTGTTGACGTAGCCGCGAAGAGCAACGGCCTGGACCACTCCGCCGTTGGCCTTGATCAAGGCGAGAAGCTCATCATCGAGATTGCGGCTGTGATCGCAAAGGGCTCGGGCCGATGAGTGCGAGGCGATCACAGGGGCTTTGCTGAGCTTGATCGCCTGGATGTTCGCCTGTTTTGACGGATGCGAAAGGTCGATCATAATTCCCCATTTGTTCATCTCGACGATCGCCTTCTTGCCAAGCTCGCTGAGGCCGTTGTGCAGCCATTTGCCGTCGGCCTCGCCGGTGTTCGAATCGGCAAACTGGCTGTGACCATTATGGGCGAGTGACATATATCGCGCTCCGCGGTCGGCAAATTCCTTGATGCGGCTGAGGTCGGTGCCGATCGGATAAGCGTTCTCGACGCCGATCATCGCGACGAGCTTTCCGGCTTTCGTGAGTCGGCGAACGTCGGCCGAGGTCAGTGCAAGCCCGATCTCGTTCGGCGCGATCTTTTCGGTCAGGCGGTGGATCGCGTCGAATTTGTCGATCGCGTTCTTGTACGCGGCGGCATAGCCTTCGTCAGTAAGCGGGCCCTGGCCGGTGTAGACGATCAACCACGAGACATCGAGTCCGCCCTTGCGCATTTTCGGCAGATTCACCTGTGTCGGCAGGTCCTGGGTGTAGTTCTTTGATTCGGTAAAATTTGCCGTGTTGATGTCGTCGTGGGTGTCGAGGGTGATCACATCCCGGTGGATCTTTCTCGCTCTCTCGACCAGTTTCGCATCATCCGATGTCTTTTGAGCAGTTAAGGTTACAGGACAAATGGTAATGATCAACGTTAAGAGAATCAGGGCCGCGAATGTTTGTTTCATGTTTTTGCTTGCTGGTTTGAGGTTGTGAAGAAAAGAGTAACTCGAAATTGCCACGCGGACAACCTCGAAGGTTTTCCAATGCGATTGCCCTTCGAACGAATGGTTGCAATGAGCGTCGAATTCGACGATATTGTCGATATGAAGTATACGTGCGGATTGCTGTTATTGTTTTGTGCGGCTCCGGTCTTTTGCCAGGATGCACGATCGACCGTCGCGGATAAGCCGGAGACGTCCAATTGGTCAAAGCTCGGGCCAACGGTCGAAGGCTCGAATGGGTTCACCTTGAGCGGACGCGGTATCAGACTCAACGGAAGCGGGCTCTACGAACTCTGGGTGAAGATCTCCCCCACCAACAGAGGCTCATTTGTTAAGCGCTATCGTCTGCCGGGCGGGTCTTCGTACGTGCTGCAATACGCGACGGTCGACTGTCGAGGAAATACGCTCTCGCTTGAAAGGACAGCGGCTTTTAATTCGCACGATGTACAGATCGAGGGGAAACTGGATGGGATCATACCGGCATCGAAAAAAGATGCGGTAAAGCCGGGTTCGATCGGGGAGACGTTGTTCAAATACATCTGCGAGGGACCAAACCCACCCGCGACGGACAACGCGTTCCGCTAGATCTTCGATCTGACTCAGGTTTTTATTCTCGACAGCAGGAAAACGCCGAGGATCCCAAACAAGAGCAGCGGCCCCCAAACCGCGATTGATGCAGGCAGGGACCCGTTAAGCCCAAGTTGCTCGAACACACTCGTGACCGCCATGAAAAGGAGCCAAAGGCCGACAGCATAGCCAGTTGTCGCCGCCTTCCCTTTTCGGCTCAGGCTCAGGGCAAACGGGGCGGTAAACAGAGCGATGACAAACGGAAGAAACGCAGTCGAATATTTTCTTTGGAGCGCAACCGCAAAACTTCGCCTTTCGGCATCAGACTCGCTGCCGGCGAGTTGAGCCTGTGTTTCACCAGCCGTGAGATGGCTCGGTTTTGTGCGTGCTTCGCCGAATGGATTCGAAGTTTCGGCTAGCTCTCCGCCAGGGATCGACGATTTAAGTATCGTGCCGCCACCGAGATCCAGCTTGTCCGCGGAGCCCCTGAAAACGATCCGATCGCGCTCCCAAACGGCCTCTGGAATGCGGTATACCGATTGCAATCTTGTCCTATCGTCGGCGAATTCGTAAATCGTGAGGTTCTTTACGGAACATACGCCAGAACAAATACCCTGGGACCTGTAGACGTTATCAGACGCGGCCCCATTGGCCTCGAAAGAATAGATCCGTCGGTCGTTGGCCACCCAAAGTTTTCCGGAACGATTGGCCATGATCCCGCGGCTTCGAATGCGGGAGCGAAGGTCATCCTGGATCTGATTGGTGTACGGCGAGACGCGTTCTTGTATCTGCCAGTTCGCGACGCCAAGGAAAATAACAAACAGCATGGACGGCAGCAGCAGTCGGTAAACGCTCTGGCCGGCAGAGGTCCATGTCACGATCTCGTTCTGGCGTGATTTGATCACATAGGTCGCAAGAGTTGCGACCATCGCCGACGACGGAGCAAGCTGCAGGTAGATGAACGGGACAAGGAAAAACAAGTACCTGAGCAGTAGGCTGACGCCATTGTCGATCGTTCCCGCAAACTTCCATAACTCGAACGCGGTAAACACCAAGAAAACGGTGCCGAGGAATGCCAGCGAAAGCAGATAAAACTTGACCAGGTTCACAAGAATATCAAAGTCCCTGAGGCCAGTCGTGAGATCGACGAACACATTGGCATTGCCAACCCAGCGAAAGCGGGGTTTCACTCTGGCGAGCTTTGCTGCAATAAACTCGCGAACGCCTCCCGCCTTCGCAAAACGTCCGGCGACCAGCAGCCAGAGAATGACGACTCCGCTCGCCGCTATCGGGAAAATGCCGGCTGAGAGGACGCTGATCTTTTCCGTGCGGGCAAGCTGTTCTCCGAGGAAAGCAAGGAGAAAGTAGACGACAAGGCTAAGAAGCGCCGAGAAAATGGCAAATCCCCTGCTCTTGCGGTTGTATCGAAGCACCAGAGCAGCTCCGAAAAGGCAGAAGATCAGCGGAGTAACCGACAGCATTATCCTACGCTGCCATAAAAGCTCGGCCTCGATCCTTTCCCGTCCGTCCTTGCTTCGAGCGTAATCGGATAGCTCGGCAAGCCCAAGTTCTTCTGGGGAAAGTTCTCCGCTGTTTAGTCGATTAACGAGTTCGGACCTTTTGGTTTTAACGGCGTACCTGACTTGCCCAATCCGCTCAGAGAAGAACTTCTCTTCGCCGCCGGCCCTTGTAAATGTCGAGCTGACGGCATCATTCAGTACCAGCTCGGAGTTCTCATCCGAGTAATCTATGCGCCCGCTCGAAGACGTTATCAGACGCGTCGTTTTCGTCTTTTCGTCCTCGTTGAAGACAAAAATATTCCTCCACGTTCCATTCTCGATATCACCGTCCTTTACATAGATGGTGTAACCCGCGACCTCCGTATTGAATACGCCCGGTTCTATGGGGGATTCGAGCTTGTAGAGCGCAGTACGCAGGGCAACCTGCCGAACTATGCCCGCCGCAAAGGGCACGCCCTTCAGGTTCACGAAGAATGCAAAGAGTGACAGCATCAGCCCAAGCCCAATGATGGGAAGCAGAATGCCGACGGTGCCGACACCCGCGGCCCTGATAGCAACAAGTTCGCTGTCGGCCTGCATTTTGGTCAGGCCTATGATAACCCCGACGAGCGCGGCCATCGGGCATGTAAAAGCGATGACGTTCGGGATCAGGGCAAAGGTAAGCTGCCAGACAAGGTTCGGGGGAATATTGGCGCTAAAGAAAATGTCGGAGAATCGACTAGCCTGCTGGACAAAGAGAACGACGCTCAGCAATAGCCACGAAAAGATAAAATACGGCATCACTGCCCGAATCAGATATGCAAATATCGTCCAACCGATCCGCATCATTACAACTTTACCGCCAAAGCCGGCTCGTTCATAAGATCGTGGCCCACTACATTCACCACGATTGTCCGCAGAATGCCCGAGAGATCTCGGACAGTTTCGACATGCCGGCCTGCCCGCTCAACAAACGCGGCTGGTGCAACCGACCTTGCGGCCTGAAACAGATCCCTCTCAAGGACCGAAACCGAAGGTATTCGCCGCGTTCGCCCGCAACTAGAGCACAAGAGGGTCAGATCACTGTGCAAGGCCGCGGCCTCCGCCGACAACAGTGGTCGCCGGCATTCGCAGCATCGCGACCAATCCGGGAGATAGCCGCCCAGGTGAAGAAGCCATAGTTCGAAATATAGCCTCACCACTGCAAGTTCGTCAGGGCCTTCGGGTTCAGCATCCAGACATGCATTCGCCATCCGATAGGCAGTTTGGTTCGGATCGTGGGGCGGAAGCAAAGCCATCAGAAGTGAGGCCAGATAGGCATAGGTCCCGAGTGTTTCCGGGTGCGAGGCCACGCCGAACCGCGATCTGATAAGCTCAACGCCCTGTATCGAAACAAGCTCTCGGTCTTCCTTCTGAAAGTATGAAAGGTTAACGGTCGAGAAAGGCTCGAGCGTACTGCCAAAACGACTTTTGAGCCGCTTTGCTCCCTTTGCTACCCCACGGATGAGCCCATGTTCACGCGTGAAGAACACAATGATCCTGTCGGCCTCAGAAAGATCGTAGCTTCTCAATACCAAACTTTCACTCTCGAACAACGGCATGACTCACGGCGATTCGGAAAACCGAAATGATGAAACCGGGCAACCGACTTGGATGCACTTTCAGAGAAGCCAGTTACGTCAAAAACGCACGGGCCGGCGGGAGATCGCTACCTGTCTACCACGGAATAAAGTAGAGGACCCATGCAATGAGCAAGCTGATGCCGACGAATTGAAGAAAGGCCTTCGTACCGTACCAGACGCGTTCCTTGGTTGTTCCGGAAGCAAACACGCCGAAACATACGGAGACAAAGAGCGCGAATCCGATCAGATAGAGAAAATGGATCATTTCTTCCTCCCAAGATGAATGTCGATCGCATCGATCACCGCAAGGTAGTTCAAAAGGCCGGCGACCTCGAGAAACCTTCCGCCGTACTCAAATGTTGCGCGGGCAGCAACATCCTTTGACGGTTCAACCGACACAAGAAAAGCAATCAGGTCTCCGAGTCCGTTGCCGAAGGTCGCAAATAGATTGAGAAGATACAAAAGCTGGCCGTCCTTAAACTCAAATCCGGGGTAGTAAGCCCCGCCGCTCAATATCGCGACCAGGAACATCGTCCAGATCGCGGCTGAGATAATCAACCCGCGCCAGTACCGCTTCTGCACCAGGTGTCCCGCTCCGGGAAAGAACCAGGCAAGTATCCCGATCATAAGTGGGTTATCCATGAAATTCGTGCTCGCTCGCTTCGACCACTACCTTAGGTGTCGGTAAGCCGACTCTGAAGAACGTGGTTTAATCCATCCTTGGTAACATCAACTAATCACATTACGTTAAGCCAGTCCAATTCGCTAAGTTCGGGCCGCGTTAAAATTGACACATTCTGAAACAAAACGCCGAAACAGTCCTGTCGACAATACGTCGGAGCGCCAGTTCAACTCGGGGTGCCATTGAACTCCGATCACAAACCGGCCGGAGCGTCGGTCTTCGATACACTCAACAATGCCGTCATCAGCCCGTGCCGTCGCAATTAACTCGTTGCCAACCATGCGGATAGCCTGGTGATGATGAGAGTTTACTTTAATTTTTTCAGCATCGGCGAGGCTCCCCAGAATGCTGTTCTCGGTTACGACGATGCTGTGCGAATTCCTCTCAAGCGGCAGCCCCTGCTCATGTTTAATACTTGCCTTAACCTGCGCCCCGATATCCTGGATCAAACTCCCGCCCCTCGAGACATTCAAAGCCTGCATACCGTAACATATTGCAAAAAGAGGTAGTTCCCGCTTCTCAACCTCTTCCAATACAAGTCGATCCGTCAAGTCCTTCTCCGGCACCACACGGTTCAACATTGGATGCGGTTCCTCGTCGAAATATGCCGGATCGACATCCGAATCGCTGCCCGGAAGCAGCATTCCGTCCAGGCCGTTCATTATCCCGCATATGTACTCACGGTCCGGGATCAAGGGAAGGTGGACCGGCAACGCTCCAAATGCCTCGAGAGCCTCGCTGTAATCACGCCCGAGATAAAATCGACGAGTCTCCAACTCAAGCCGCATTGTCAGGCCGATCCGAGGTCTGTACGCCATATTCAACTAAATGTTCAACCAATTGGCTCATATCTGTCAATTTGCCCCATGATCATTTGACTCTGGCAGGTTCCGGTTGACCACCGATCTGGAGTTTGAGGATTTGCCTCTAAAGACTTATCATTTAGGTTTTATGACCCATAGAGATTCGATGCCGACGATTCGGTCCACGACGGTGCTGCTTGTATGCCGCGACGGTGAGGTTGCCATGGCGGGAGATGGGCAGGTGACGCTTGGTGAAACGGTCATAAAGGGCAATGCGCGCAAGATCCGACGCCTGCTGAACGGCGAGATACTGGCAGGGTTCGCAGGCGCAACGGCAGATGCCTTTTCCCTGCTTAGCCGGTTTGAAACAAAGCTTGGAGAGTTTCAGGGCCAACTGGAACGGTCCGCGATCGAACTCAGCAAAGATTGGCGTACTGACCGATATCTGCGTCACCTCGAGGCCTTACTGATCGTCGCAGACAAGACTGACGCCTTTTTGATCTCTGGAAAAGGAGACGTAATCTCATCCGACGACGGCTTGCTGTCGGTTGGATCGGGAAGCATGTTTGCCCTTGCAGCGGCCCGCGCACTAATGAAGCACACGAAGATGCCTGCGCGCGAGATCGCTGCCGAGTCCCTGCGGATCGCGGGTGAGATCTGTATTTACACTAATTCGGAACTGACGATCGAAGAGCTTTAGGGGCCATTTTCGCCTCGGTCATGTCGGAGTTGAAAAAAAATTCATGGCTATCTACCTCGGCGGCGACACAACCGCTGCCAAACCGAAACTTGATGAATTGACTCCACGGCAGATCGTGGAGGAACTCGATCGATACGTCGTCGGCCAAACCGCAGCCAAGCGGGCCGTGGCGGTCGCTCTCCGCAACCGCATTCGCCGCCAGAAACTTCCGGCCGAGATCGCTCAGGACGTTCTTCCAAAGAATATTCTTATGATCGGCTCGACCGGCGTAGGCAAAACAGAGATCGCGCGTCGGTTGGCTCGGGTTGCCGATTCACCGTTTATCAAGATCGAGGCCTCCAAATTTACCGAGGTTGGCTATGTCGGACGCGATGTTGAGAGCATGATCCGGGAACTGACCGAGATAAGCGTCGAACTGTCTAAGCAGACCGCTTTTGAGGAGGTCAAGCCGCCTGCGGAAGCGAACGTAGAGGAAAAGCTGCTTGATATTCTACTCCCGCCGTCGGCCTTGCATTATCAGACGCAGCCTGATGGTGGCGAGACCTCTGAACCCGCTCAGAATCGCACGAGGGAGAAACTGCGTGAGCAGCTTCGCCGGGGTGATCTGAATGACAGGATGATCGAGATAGAGACCCAGGATCGCGGAAACGCCACGATCGATTTTGTCGGCGGCCAGGGAATGGAGGAAATGGGCGTCAATCTAAAAGATATGTTCGGCAACCTCTTCCCTGCAAAATCGGTGCGACGCCGAATGAAACTGATAGACGCCCGTGCATCGTTGCTGCGGGACGAGCAGGAGAATTTGGTTGACATGGAGCAGATCGTGCGTGCAGCGATCAAGCGTGCCGAGAATTCGGGGATCATTTTCCTCGATGAGATAGACAAGGTGGCGGGCCGCGAGTCTGGTGGGAGCCCTGATGTATCGCGTGAAGGGGTCCAGCGCGACCTGTTGCCCATTGTCGAAGGAACAAATGTCAACACGAAATACGGCATGGTGAATACCGAACACATTCTGTTTATCGCCGCCGGCGCGTTTCACGTTTCAAAGCCCTCAGATCTGATCCCAGAGCTGCAGGGGCGCTTTCCGATCCGTGTGGAACTTGAGTCGCTTACGATCGACGACCTTAAACGAATCCTGACGGAACCGCGAAACTCGCTCATTAAGCAGTACCGGGCGTTGCTCGATACGGAAGGGATACAGCTTGAGTTCACCGAAGACGCGGTCGCGAGGCTGGCTGAGATGACTGCCGAGATAAACCGCAGTACCGAAAACATTGGTGCCCGCCGCCTTCACACGCTGCTCGAAAAGCTGTTAGAGGAAATTAGCTTCCTGGGCGGCGAACTTGAAGAAAAGCTTCAGGTAATCGATGCATTTTATGTGGATGGGAAGCTTGGCGGACTGATCAAAGACCAGGATCTGCGGCAGTATGTCTTATAGCTCCTAACGCAATTCCTGCTCACCGACTGTCAATGGAAATGAACCGAATTATCGGGAAGATCCTCACTTCACTAACGGTCCTCGTGGTCGCCCTCTACGCGATCGCGGTCGTCGGATGCGGAAAGAGGAAGCCACCCTTGCCGCCGCTGCCCAAGGTTTCTCAGCGGGCCCAGATCAGCGGCTTTCAACGGGGCAACCAGGTAATACTGTCGTGGCAAATGCCGGCCAAGAACGCCTCACCCGGCGATGTTCAGCATATTAAGCGTGTTGACATTTACCGGCTCGCCGAAAAGCTAAACTCGCCGCGAACGCTTTCCGAGGAGGAGTTTGCCGACCGCAGCGTTTTGATAGCATCGGTGAATGTGCGTGACTCCGACTTCGGGCCAAAGCGTTATTCGTACACGGACTCACTGCAGTTTGCCGGTGAGCCTTCGCGGCTTAGGTATGCGATCCGTTTTGTAAACGCTGCCGGACAGAAGGCGGCATTTTCAAATTTTCTTGTTATCGAGCCTGCCCCTAGAGTGGCATCTGCCCCGACGGCGCTTGTGGCGGAGGTCAGTCAGGATTCCATAGCGCTTGAATGGACGCCTCCCACAAACAATGCGGATGGCAGCTCACCCGTGAACATCCAGGGATATAACATCTATCGTTCCGAGTCGCGGGAACTTCCCGGACGCTTGCTAAATCGTGCTCCAGTGCAGGAAGCTGGTTACTCAGACACGACTTTCGAGTTTGATAAGGAATACTTCTACTTTGTCCGGGCCGTCTCATCAGGTGCCGGCGATTCACCGACCGAAAGCACCGAGTCGAACATTGTTGAACTAAAGCCTAAGGATACCTTTCCGCCCAGCCCGCCAGTCTCGATCACGATAGCCGCATCGCCAGCGTCTATTTCCCTGTTCTTCCCGCCGAATCCAGAGAATGATGTTGTTGGATACAAGATATTTCGTTCAACAGACAAATCAGCCCCCAAGGCGGATTGGCAGGTGATGACGCAAAAATATCAGGATGCCAATACTTTTCAGGACACAACGGTTGAATCCGGGAAAGTATATTTCTACTACGTTACAGCGGTCGACAAGTTCGAGAATGAGAGCAAGCCAAGCGAGGTCGTGGGTGATACGGTACCGTGAACAATATGATAACCGCAAAAAGTTTCGGGCCTTCCGTCAAATAAAAAGAAAAGGCCTGCTGCATGCCGGCAACAAGCCTTCTATTTCTTTTCTAGCAACTTCATCTCGAGTCAAGAGCGTTGCGCCGACAAGACTCTCAGAAGTGTTCCCGCTGGGCGGAATTCCCAAAGCTACTTTCCACGCCGGATTTTGCAAATGGGCAACCAACAGGCTTGGGAACAATTGTTCCCTAGATACCTAACGCGCTCAGTAAGAACATATTAGCGGGTATCCGATCGTTTGTCAACTCATTTTTTAAAAGTTTTTTTGCTTTTTATTGGAGCTGTTTGATCGTTCGTTTGTGCCTTCCCGATCCCGCGAAACCCCGAAGCGGATTCGTTTCTATTCGATGCCGCCAGACAAGAAACGTAGTACAGGATTCCCGCGGCACGCTGCGATAACGGGAGGTTGGACAATTACCCTCTCCAGGACTAAAGTTGAACCGGCAATTTACCCTGTCAGATCACAAACGCAGTTCTGTAAGCATGAAAATTGAGATCGAACCGGACTTTCAACCGTCGAAGATCGTGTGTGTCGGAAGAAACTATGCGGCACATGCCGCCGAACTCGGGAATGCCGTACCAACCGAACCTCTCTTGTTCCTCAAAGCCCCATCGGCAATAGTTTTCGATCGACAACCGATCGTTCTTCCCGCAAGTTCTACTCAGGTCGAACACGAAGCCGAGCTTGCCGTGGTTATCGGTAAGCGCTGCAAAAACCTCGCAGACGAACAAGGCGTGTTCCAGTACATCCATGGCTTTACTTGTCTGAACGACGTCACGGCACGGGATCTGCAGCGCCATGACGGCCAGTTTGCCCGGGCAAAGTCTTTCGACACTTTTTCCCCGATCGGTCCGCACATAGAAAGCGAGATGGAGGTAACGGACATCCGGGTCCGCTGCCGCGTTAACGGTGTTGAGAGACAAACCGGAACGACCTCGCAAATGGTGTTTCCTGTCGATTTTTTGTTACGATACATTTCAAGGATGATGACGCTGCTGCCCGGAGATATCGTCGCAACCGGGACGCCATCGGGAGTTTCCACACTCAACGCGGGCGACATATGCGAGATTGAGATCGAGGGCATCGGCGTCTTGACGAATCCTGTCGTCAGCGAATGAAACGATGCCCGAAGTGCAACGCGAACTATTTTGACAACATGCTCGAGTTCTGCCTCGAGGACGGAACACAACTGGCGTCGTCACCAGGGCCGGCGATGACTGCCAACCCGACGGTTCCGATACCTCCAGTTGCAAGAACGGCCGGCCCGATTGCTTCGCAAGTTTCAGAAGAGACGGTCGTTGTCGGACCGCCGAAGCACGAGCGAACCGGCACTGAGCCTCGGCCCGAACAGATACGGGAGCCCGCATCGAGTATCGGGGTAATAGAGCGGGCAGGTGTCGGCCTTGCCCTCGCACACAATTGGTGGCAGTGGCTCTATTTAGAAAAGACGTACGTTTATTCGATCACCGACTACATTCTCTCGGCGAACTTCTTGATGTGGCTCCTGCTGTTTGGGACGGGCACGGCGGCAGGCATATACTCATTCAAGCGGTCGAAAGATAAGACATTCGCAATAATAACCCTGTTGTTGCTGGCGATAAACCTAATACTTTTCCTGGTGCCGCGACGATAGATCGAACTAAGGAGACTATGAAATTTTTTATTGATACAGCAAGTTTGGCTGAGATCCGCGACGCTAACGAAATGGGCGTCATCGACGGGGTTACGACAAACCCTTCACTTGTAGCAAAAGAAGGGGACGTGGATTTCAAAGAGCATATCGCAAAGATATGCTCTTTGGTAAAAGGCGATGTTTCGGCCGAGGTTACGGCGCTCGATACCGAGGGAATGTTGTCGCAGGGACGTGAGTACGCAAAGATCGCGCCGAATGTGGTTGTTAAATGTCCACTGACGCTCGATGGGTTGAAGGCAACCAGAACTTTAACGGACGAAGGAATCGGTGTGAACGTAACGCTCTGCTTTTCCGCGGCTCAGGCACTGCTTGCGGCTAAGGCCGGTGCAAAGTACATTTCGCCGTTTATCGGACGCCTGGACGATATTGCTACAAACGGCCTTCAGTTGATCCAGGATATCGTCCAGATCTACGGCAATTACGGCTTTAAGACCGAGGTACTTGCCGCGTCGATCCGCCATCCGATGCATATCGTCGACTGCGCTTTGGTCGGAGCCGACGTGGCGACGATTCCCTTTAAGGTGATCCAGCAGCTCGTTAAGCACCCGCTGACCGATAAAGGCCTAGACGCTTTTCTGGCCGATTGGAAAAAAAGCGGCCGGGATTGACGCTCGCTTAAGAAAGCAGTCGGCGCAGTTCGGCTTGTTTCGCGGCAACGTCAATATCCTGTTGGATCGCGCGTTCGTACTTCGCTATAAAATCCTGGTCCTCGCCGGTCATTTGAACGATCGAACGCAATTTCGACAGATGAGCTTCGACGGCTTCGTCACTGAAGCCGTCTTTTTGCGCGAACATTTCGTCGATATCGACGATCAGTGTCGAAAATTTGCGCAGCCACGCAAAGTCAGGGTTCTCAAGCAATAGACTAAGAAATTGAGCGGCCGTCACCTCTCCATGCACGCCCTCATAACCGGTGCGCTCCAGATCGACCAACGATTTGTGTAGAGATAGCAGCTGATCGCGACCCGCTTTAAGCAGTTCCGTATGCGTCATATTAAATAGTATACCAGCCAATCAAAATTTATGACCTGCCTACGCTTTGTTTATTAGCCTGCTAATGATAGCTTATTAGCTGGCTAATCATTACATATTAGCGTGCTGGCAATAGTTTATTCGCCGTCTCATTGCTTACGTTAAGCGGCTTAAACGCTTATACTTAAGGAGTGCTTATGGAATTCGAGGATACCGTTAGTTTCCTGCTCGCCAAGATCGCGGTGGCACACAGAAATCTGACCGAAAAGGCCGCGAAAGGTGCGGGATTGCACAGCGGACAGGCGTTCGTCCTGTTCGAGCTCTGGAAGCAGGACGGCCAGAGGCAGGTCGACCTGGCCGCAAAGCTAAGCCTCACGCCCCCGACCGTAAACAGGATACTTGGCGGGCTGCTGGAGAATGATTTTGTCACGCGGGCTCATTACGAGAATGACGCACGGTCAACCAGGATCTTTCTCACCGATAAGGGTGTTCGGGTGCGAACGAAACTTGCCGAGCAGTGGGCCGTTCTGGAGGAACGCACCCTCGGTGGACTGACGGAAACGGAAGCGCTGATGCTTCGGCAGCTTCTGGCAAAGTTGGTTGTGGATCTGATCTGAAACCCGGACAACTGAGTGCGTGAAACTTGCCGTAGTCCCGCAATTGATTGTATCGTGAACTAGATCAGAACAAACTCAGCGAGGGAACCGGAATGAAGCTCCTATTTGCTACCGACGGAGGGACCCACAGCGAAGCAGCGATCGAAACGATCAAACGATTTTCATTCGGACAGGGTGACGAAATAAAGATCATCAGCGTCGTGGATATGGCACTGCCGATGGCGGTGGATATTTATGGCGGATTTTTGCCGGACACCTCCGAGCTTGAAAAGACGGCGCGCGAGAATGCGGCAAAGATCGTTGATGAGACAGCCAACAGGATGAAGGCATTTGCCGATCCGGAAGCGGTATCGATCTCCACCGACATCCTGTTTGGGTCACCTGACAGCCGGATAGTCGAAACCGCCGAGGAATGGGAGGCGACACTGATCGTCGTCGGCTCGCACGGGTACAGCCGCTGGGAGCGATTGCTGCTCGGATCCGTTTCAAATTCGGTCGTCCACCACGCGCCGTGTTCAGTATTGGTTGTCCGGGCGAAGGGCGATGCCGCCTGACAAACAGTATGCTGCCTCCTTACTCAGAACTCGGATCAGGCCCGCCCGTGGTCCTGATCCATGCCTTTCCACTTTCAAGATCGATGTGGGCCGAAACTGCCGCGGCTGTGGCCAGAGCGGGCTTTCGCGTGATCACGCCCGACCATCGAGGGTTTGGCGAGAATTCGAGCCTCGCGGACATCCACACGATGGACGAGATGGCGAGTGACGTTCGCGACCTGCTGGACCACCTCTCGATACCGGCCGCGACGGTGGGTGGGCTTTCGATGGGCGGCTATGTGACGATGGCGCTGTACCGGCTTGACCCGCGGCGGTTCACATCGCTAATGCTCTTTGACACGACCGCCGCCGCCGACACTGAAGAGAAACGAAATGGCCGGTTTGAATTGATCGGCCGGATCGAGTCGGAAGGAGTCGGGGCCGTCGTCGAAGCGTTCCTCCCAAAGCTCATTGGTGTCTCAACCATGAATTCTCAGCCGGAGTTGGCTGGCCGGATAGAACAATGGATCAGGAACGCTGATCCAAATGGTATTATTGCGGCGCTCCGCGGGATGGCCGACAGGGCTGATTCCACAACACTGCTGGAACGGGTGAGTGTGCCGACATTGCTCATCTTCGGCGAAGAAGATGAGATCACCGGGCGCGACGCGGCTTTGGGCCTGACAGACGCGATTCCTCACGCCGCATGTACAACGATCGTCGGCTCAGGCCATCTTTCAAATCTTGAAAGGCCGGACCCATTTAATTCGGCCGTCATCGACCATCTCGAAAGCATTTCCAAGTGATCCTTCCGGGAAATATCATTACCGTAAATTCTCGTTTCTATGACGGCTCGCTTAAGCGGTCATGGACCTGCGAGGTCGTCAGGTGGAGTGATTCGCTGGTGTATTTGGTCGGCCGATTCGAACGGCGGGTAACGCATCCGGACCTGGGAACGATCCGCGCTGGTTCGCTATCGCATGAATTCTTCTGGCCCGGTAAATGGTACAACGTTTTCCGTTTTCACGAACCGGATGGCACCTTTCGGAACTTTTACTGCAACATCTGCATGCCTCCGACGATTCACAACGCAAAACTGGAGTATGTTGACCTTGATATCGATATTGCCGTTGATCCCTTTGGCAGCGTGAAGGTATTGGACGAACAGGAATTTCGCGAGAATGCCGAACGCTTTGGTTATACAGGCCAGGTTCGCGAAATGACAACGGCGGCTATAGCAGAATTGATGGGCATGATCGAGGGCCGCGAATTCCCTTTCGACCATCACGGATAGCTGCGTATTCGAACAGCTCTTATTTTGGCGCAGAGACAACAGGCAGCGGATCTAACGCGGCTGGACACGAAGGATATAGCTGCAGACCGCGAGGCTGACGCCAGGGGCCAGCGGGACGCGTTGACCTTGAGGAAGTTCGAAGTTGTTTATTGCGGCCGCGTTTCGGCCTTCATTTACCACCCAGAACTTACCGTTACCGTCGGTCGAGATCGTAAGGTGTCGCCGGCTGATCTCTGTATCACCGGCGAGAGCGATGTCGACCGGGCGGGATTTAGAACCGCGTCCGACGACAACCTCGTTCTGAAATATCGGGACCACATTTTGCCGAACGCCGTTCAGCCATATCTCGAGCCGGTAAAGCTCGGCTACCCTGCGTCGAACATTGGTCATTTCTTCGGCTTGTTCGACCGATGGATCAGTTTTCGGCACGATCGGCCCGGTGCTGCGCAGCGTCCCAGGAATACTCGACGGTGGAGCATAGTCAGGCGAGTTTGGGATGCGCGGCTTGAAGTTAGGGCTCGTCTGGGCGGCAGGGGTCGCTTTCGCTTTTGCTTCATGGGCCAGCGGCGCAGACTTCGGCCGCGGCAGCACGCCGGTCTTGCTCGCTGACGAATCTTCCCAACTGTGCTGAACGCGGAGATCCCCTTTTTCGAGAGTCCCGTCAACCCTAAGTTCGATCACGAACGACTTAGTTTCAAGCTTCTTCTTTCCCGCGATCTCCTTCGCACGTTCGGCTAGGATGTGATAGAGCCCCTGTTCCAGGCCGCGCCGCTTGACACCCTGCCATTCCTTATCGTCGTCGCTGCTCAAAAAGATCGTGTACTCGCTCGGGATGATGGTCGTCCCTTGCGGCAGCGGCACCATCTCGGCCTGCATTACAGATTCGACCGCTCGCGCGATCTTCACGATGAACTCTTCGGCCTTGCTCCGCGGCTTAACCTGCGCGTCGCGGGCTGCATCTTCAAGGACGCCTTCCGCCGATTCGCCGTCGATCCATTTTCTGACTTTATCAAGTACGCTCAATCTTATTTTCCTTTTCGAGTGTATAGATGTTGAGAACTTCGCTCTGATCTTTATTCGTCCAAGTCAATATACCGTCCGTTCAGCCAGCCATGGGTTGCGGACGAACCGTCGTCACGCTGGCGGCCCTGTTCGATCACATCAATTTCATACCAATTATTCTGCATTTTGACAATGCGGACGCGCGAGTTGCGAGTGACCAAGCCGATCGGATCATTCTCCGTATTCGGTTCGGGCCGCAGATTGATGTCAGTATTCGCCCGCCCCGTCGGGTAGCTGGCACCGCCGAAAATACCGGCCGGAAGCAAGCCGGAATTTTGGAGGAAAGAATGGGTAACGAAAAGTCCGCCCGCAAACATTGCCAGAAAAACGACCACTGCGGCCAGGCTCCTAAAGGCCGTTCGTTTTCGCTGCGGCCGTCCCGCTTCGGCCACGTACGCATTAGGTATATCGATTCTTACATGCGAATTGTTCTTGACGGCCGAAGGGCCTAACTCGGCAGATGGCTCCGCGTCCGGCAACAGCGCCGGATGGCGTGGTTTAGCTCCGTTCACCAGGTCAAGCGCCGGGCCCGAGATCGCAGGCCCGAATTGATGTCGGAGCTTCAGGTCGCGCGAGCTGTCAAACTTCGGCTGCCGAGGGGCCACCGGCAAGTAGCCTTTGGCGACGTGCGGCTGGGGAACTGCGTGGAATTTCGGACGAACGTTCGTCGCGGTCTCAAAATCCTCGGAGAATCTACGGACGGCCTCGAGGTCCTGCCAAAACTCGTCGACCGACTGGTGACGACCGCTAGGCTCCCTCTGTGTCGCCTTTTCGAGGACCGGTTTCAGGCCTTCGGCCCATTCTTCGTTTCGGACGGTGAGCGGCAGATCCGTGATCGGCTGATTCGCATAGAACCGCGGCGATTCGCGCGTGAGCAATGTATACACGGTCTTGCCGAGGGAATAGATGTCGGCGGCGGGTGTCAGCGTCGGGACCGTCATGATGTCGCCGCCCGCGTTCAGCGGACTGTGTTCCGGCGCAGCGTAGATGTTCGTGCCGACCCGCGTGATCGGGGCATCTGAGGCATGGATACGGGCGACACCGAAGTCGGCTATCTTTACGGTCAACCTGTCTTTCGTTAGTAGTAAATTTTGAGGTTTGATGTCGCGATGAATGATCCCGTGATTGTGCGCGTGGCGAAGGCCGGCACACGTTTGCTCGATGTACTTGAGCGCCTGCTTCAGGCTAAGCGGCCCGCTGCGACAGAGTTTCTGAAGATCGCCGCCTTCAAGATACTCGAGAACAAGGTAGTGGAACAGCGTCCCTCGTGTATCGCGGGCGGTCCCGTGCCCAAGACGGCTAATAATGTTCGGATGGCGAACACGATCAAGCGCGACCGCCTCGTTTTGAAAATTTTCTACGAGTGTTCGCTCAAGGTCGGGATCGAGATCGTCCTGCAGAAAAACGTTCAACGCCTTGATCGCTACCAGGCGGTGGGCAGACTGTTCCGCCGCCAAAGTGTCGCGCGCCGCAAAGATCTCGGCATAGCTTCCGCGGCCAAGCTGCTCAAAAATATCGTAGCGCTTATCCAGCCTGCAATTGTCGAGCGAAAGTTCCTTCATCGTCAAGACCGGCCGTTTCCTCATCCGGCCTTTATGAACCGGCGGCGTACTGACTGAGATGAGAACCGCCGCACTTAATTACGACATTATATTTCGAAAGTTCAAGAAACACACGGCACGAAAAAAGCCCGCCTAGCTCGAAGGACTCGCGAGCGGCGGGCAAAACATCATCCGCGGAGGTGGACGATGGACGAGAATGGTATGTCTTAGGAACAGGCCGGACTCGGCCCAAGTCAGAAGATGGTGGGGCGAGCTCAATGCCCGCCCCGAGCTTTTCTAGTCAGTCGCCCGTTCAAATCCCGTCGTCTGGGCGTACTGGAAGAACGGCGTCCCCGGTGGAATCCGTGTCGGATCAAGGAAAGTACTGTCGAATACCCAATTACGATATGGCGGATCGTATACAGTATTGCAGCACTTGAACGAACCGTTATTGTTGCGCGAATTGTACAAATTGATCAGTGATCCTGAATAGTTCAGTCGCTCGCCGGTCCAGCGTTCTAGGAACCGCTTGAAGTTGTGAACGCCGCCGTTCAACCGTGGCGAGATACCGCCCTGATTCGGTGTCTCCTCTCGACTCGCGATGGTGTCGCCCGCGATCATCGCAAAGCGGATCGTGGTGTCTGAAGCAAGCCGGGCACCTTCGTAGTACGGCGACGAGAATGTTTGCGCATCGTTCCAGTTATTCGATAGAACGATCACGGCATCGGCAACGATCGACGCCGGTATATGTGTCGGAGTGTTGAACGGCCTGTAGTCATCGTACGGAGTGTTTCCGGTTGAGGGAACGCTGGTCACATGGGTGGCGTTAAAGTTGCCGAGGACATATACCCCGTTTTCCGACGCGAACGTCACGCCGCGAGTATTAGAGGGCGTGACCGAATCGTAAATACCAGGCAGGACAGTGCCGTTGACCAGCCTGACCCCGCGGCGATAGTATTTGTGGTCCATCACGGCAGCCACGTCAGGTGAGATGGTATTTGTGTTGTAACGCTCTGTTTCCGTGCCGTAACTCGTGTTCAATACACCGAAACCAAATCCGGACTTTTGCAGGTCCTCGCCGGTCTGCATAGTGCCGTCGTTGCCAAAACCTGAACCGTAAATATCTTCCATGTCAAACTCGCCGTCGAAATCTGCGTCGCCGCGGCGGTCGGAAACATAGATAACCCAGCCTTCGGATTGCGGAATGTCCGCATCCGTGAGTCCGGATCCTTTTGCTTCAGAAAAAGGCGTGCCCGTGGTCGCCGCCGTCCCGCTTGGGAACAAGCCGTTGAAATCGCCGCGCAAAAATCTGCGAAGATTTGCGACGTCAATGTCGATCATGCTCATTATCCCGTTTCGGGTCAGGCGGTTTAGGTTGGCGTAGTGGCTTGAGCTCCGCTCGTCGTAATGCTCGCCTTCGCGAGTATCGAATATCTCGATCGGGAAAGGGACGATGGCTACATTGGCTGTACCGTTAACGGTCGCCAGTTTGAGATGGCCATAGTCTTCCCTGTTCTGGGTACTCCCAACTACCGGGTCAACCGGCGCTCCGTTCCGTGCCTGGCACCGCAGTGTAGTAGGAGCAGGACTCGCCGTTGGACAACCGGCTTGGATCTTTGATACCGATCCATTTGTAAACCGACGGACGACGTTCGTCCCGCTGTACGAATAAAGGGTGTTCTGGCCCGACGGATCGCCCGGGATCGCCGGTCCAGGGATCGTCCATCGTTGGAGCTTTATGATCGACCGGCTGTCTGGATATGTAGAGGCACTCTGGGCCGTTGTCTGCAAGAGATTCGAACTTGGCGCTGAAGGCGAGCCGTTGTTCGCCACGCTGCCCGAGTATGAACCAGAGTATGGCGAGGTTACGCCAAAACTCGTTGGAGCTTCTTCAGTCACCCCCAGGGCCAATATATCTTCCGTAATGTCCTTAGTGATAATCGCCTGTGTGGTGGAATCGGTCGCTACCGTTTCGATCTTTATCCACACCTCGTTCCCGGTATAGAGTCGCTCACCGTTGAGTCGCGTAGCCGTATACCCGAAACCCGCGTCCGATGTTGAGAGTTTCATCGATTTCGGCTGATAGCCGCGGACCGCATCGGCCAGCGCATTAGGGAACGCTGTCGGCGTGGACGTAGGAAGCGGCGACGGTAAAGCCGTTCTGTCCGTGCCGTCACCCCGCCAGTGGCCGTCGAGTCGAACGCCGCAGGGCCCCGAAACCGCACCTGTATTTCCGACGCCGCTCGCGCATCCGGGGAGCTTTGCTTTTGAGTCGGCAAGGCTGACCCGGATCCCGGTCTTATTCGCGAATCTTTCCGAACGCTGGATCGGAGTGTCCGAGTCGGCGGCCGTCACCGGCACAACGTTTCCTGTGTCGTCGCGCCAGAGGTCGCCACCCGCGGAACTCGCCTCTTCTCTACCGCGTTTTATCATCTCGATCAAGTCCGCATTGCTGTTACCGACCTTCAGTGGAAGTTTCAGTTCCTTTGTCTCTGCCTGGAGGTTGCCGTCAAATACGGCGCTGTTGGCGGCCCAGTTAGGGTTTCGGTGGCTCGGCGGCAGGTCGAGATCGAGCCACTTGCCCGAACCAAAAATATTTGGCGATCCGTTGAGAACGCTTCCCTGATTCGGCCGAAGGCGTCTGAAAACCCCGGAAGCGTCCTTGATGAACGTATCATCATTTCCGCTATCGCCGGTGAACCAGTTTCTCCAGCTTTGCGTAATGATGAAGCCCGCCGCGGTTACGCGCGAATCGAAGTAAACACCCTCGGAGCCGGGCGAGACAAAGAAGTGCCGGTTCGAGTGAACACGTCCACCAAAACTGAATCGCGGAGGACGAAAGAGCTCGAGGTCGTCATCGTAAAAAATGCCGAACTGAAAGATCGGGATGCGGTTATTAAGTATGTTTCTGGTAAGTTCGATCTGCGTGCCGTCGCTTCGGCTTGTCGCGGTCGTCTTAAGCATCCAGTCGTCGCGGATGGCGTAAAGGCCAGCATAAGCACCATCAGTAAGGTACTTGGTGGTGCTCTTCGACGTTTGCTCAACGTCCTGCTGAAAATCGTAATCCGCGCTCAGGCCTGGAACAACGGCCGATTCGATCCGCGTGATGTCCTTCCCCGCCGGATTTAGCTTGACCTCAAAAACCTTGTTGAAGTTTCGAGTCATCATCTCGAGGCTGCCCTGGGCGGCATAGAGCGTCCTTGCTTCGGAAGATTCGTTACCGATCGAAGCCGCCTCGGCTGACGATCGCGTCAGGGCGTAGGCTACGAAAACACTGACCAGGGCGAGGACAAACAGGGCCAGCACCATAGTTGAACCTTTTTCGTCCGACAGCCGTGCACTGCGGGCCCATTTCTTTCTTGATCGTTCAATATTTTTCATACTCTTTGCCTCTTTCGGCGACTTAGTTCGCCTCATATCCCAAATTGCGTGTCGCAAATGTTGCCGTCTGGTCTATCGAGACCGGAACGCCACGCGAATCGAGTTCGGTTGTTCTTGCGTGTATCCTTACGCGGACCTGCCTGACCTTTGCAAGACTTGTTTCGTCATCATCGGGCGTGCCCAGAATTCCGTCTGCGCCCGCAGTCGGGTTATCCACCAACCTTCCGTCATCCTGGACGTACTTGATCTGAAAGTCCTCGACGCCGTAAACGAGCGGCACGTCGACATAGCCCATCATGGGCGCTCCCGGCGGTGGTACATTGAGAAACTCTCGCCGGGTAAGTGTCCCGTCCGAAGTCACAAAGTACGTGACCATCCTGACGCGGAGCATTGAGACCGGATCGATAGTTTTCATCTCGCCGCCGGGACCCGGATTGTTAAAGCCCAGAACGTCACCGCTCGCGAAAGTCACCGTGTTGCCGACGACACGGGTAGCGACCCCGAGAGTGAACCCGCCGTTTCGCCCGCCAACAAGGAACAGGTCGTTTACTCTTAGTGCACTGGTTGACGGAGACGTGAGTGTGAGGACGTCCGCATTCGCGTTGGCAGTCACGTTGACCGATTTTGCGACCTCAAGCCCGGCGGGGCCGACTGGGTTAAAACTCACGTCCTTGAACAAGAACGTAACCTGATCCGTCATGACGCCCGCGGTAGTGTTGAATGTGTTGGACGTTAAGTCATTTCCGGCGATAATTGGCGGCACCCGGTCCGGATCTGCATTCAGATCTACCGGAACGCCGATCCCGGCCGCGATGCGATTATCACGAAGGATCACCGCGTTCAGCAGCGGGTATCCAAACCCGGCGTTATAGGTATCGCGGCCGATCAGATTCAGCCCAAGGCGAACGCTTTTCGTAAGCTGCACGTTGTTGCTCACGGCGGCCCGCGTCTGATGGCCCACTCGCAGCAGCCCGAATATCGCACCCGATACCACAATGAAAAGCACCATCGCGATGACAAGTTCGAGAATAGAGAATCCCTGCTCACGGCTCGCGGCCCGAGGTTGATGATTCGACTTCCGCATAATTTACTATTCCTCCGTGATGGCGTAATCAGTCAAAACCGTCATCAAATGCTCCTCCCGGCGTACCGAGCCAACGAAGTAGCGTACCGTGACGCTGACGGTTCGCATTCGAACTCCCCAGGTTCCGGGCGTCGGGCAGTTGTACGATGGCCTGTCAGGATCGCACTGGTCCGTTATGACGATCTCGCGCGTCAAGCCCGGAATCACGGGGCCGTCGTCGTCGGCCGTTCCCAGTACTTCGTCGAGGCCAGCATCTTCATGCACTTCCTGCTCGCCATTGACAAACATTCCGCGCGGAAAACCGTTGATGTCCAGATTGGTGCCGATGTTTCCGACAGTGATCCACCCCATCCGATTCGGATCCGTTTCCTTCAGGGACATGATCGATTCCATCGTCGATGCGGCCACCTGCTTCGCCAGCAACTGTGATTCCTGCCCCTTCGACTGAAGCACCGCCCCGGCCAATCCCGACAAAAGCGCAAGGATCCCGACCGTCAGAATGACGATCGCGATCATCACGTCGATATAAGAAAATCCCGCCGATGAGTTGTCTTTCATACGTTCTTTCTCCGCTCCTTATTGGTACGGAACGAATGCAGTACCGTCATGCTTCCAGAACCGAACGGCGCCGCTGCCCCCGTAGATAGTAATAGCCCGGACCTCAAACATGCTCCGCGGCGTGAGATCATTCGGATCCCACGGCACACTTTTTGGCGGCCACGAATAGATCGTCGCACTCACGGGAGTTCCGCCGGGACTCACCACGGTGCCGGTATTCGTGAACGATACGCTCCAGACGTTGCTTGCAAATACAGCTTCAGGATAGTTGGGTGGAGCGGGCACGGATACACCGTCAGGCGCGGCGTCCATCCTGACCTCGCTCATCGGCTCCAGTGGTACCGTCTTGAGCAGAACATCGTCGGCAGCACCGCTCCCGTTCTCGTCAATCAGACGCACAACCGTTCTGGTCGTGTCGCTCCGGTCAAGCTCGAAGCGGATCACTCGCCGCTTTGTTAGCGCGAGTTGGCTCGCCTCTCGCATCAGGTCCATTACCTTAATTGCCTGGTCTTCGGATTTGTAGCGCTTCTTGAAGTTGACCAACTGCGGCAAGGCCATTGCCATAAGGATCATGATTATGACCACAACCACGACGATCTCGATCAGCGAATAGCCTCGCATCCCATTATGTCGTCCGGTTTCTGGCGGTCCGTGTAGCTTTGGAGAATTTGACATAGTCGAAGCCCTTTCTGTTCGCGAGCGAACTTCCCCGTCAAGAGGCGGTACGGGTGGCATTGTGCTGGATTCCCGCTATATCGGGAACTTATAGGAAAGAAATGGTGAACGGAAAAGAATTTCCAAAAGTATTGTACATTGTTAAACCATTCGATGCAATAGTGTCGGCAAAAAGGTGTGTAGAAGTTCAGGTCTGTGTGCGGACGGGGAATTTCATCCGCAAGAATTGCTGCCGATCGCGTTCAGGATTTGGCTCTTTTTTTGATTTCGTTCAGAATATACCGAATGAAGGAGTGTCCGAAATGCGAGTCTTGTTACCCCGATGCCGTTGCCGAATGTCCTAACGACCAGACGGCGACGCGGCTTTCGCTGCCAGGTGATCAACTACTCGCCGATCGTTATTTTCTCGCAAAGCGGCTTGGGCGCGGAGCTATGGGCCAGGTTTATCTTGCCAGAGACACCAAGTTCGCGTCGCGCAATGTTGCGATAAAAACGGTACGCCAGGACATACTGAACAGTGAGGACCTTCAGGAAGGCGAAGCGATCGCCCGTTTTGAAAGAGAGGCCCAGGCGGCCGCCTCGATCCAGCATCCCAATACGGTCAGCGTTACGGACTTCGGCGAAAGTGACGATGGGATCTTCTATCTGGTCATGGAGTACGTCGAAGGCGAAACGCTGCACAGGCTGCTCCGCCGTGAAGGAACGCTGCCCGTAAAACGGGCGGTCCGGCTTCTTCGCCAGATCGCCGACGGAGTGGATGCGGCCCACGATATCAACATCCTCCACCGCGACCTGAAACCGGCCAACATTTTCCTGATGCAGAAAGGAAAAGGCGGCGATGGTTTTATCAAGGTCGGCGACTTTGGGCTCGCCAAGATAATCAATCAGACCGTTACCGATTTCAGCTCGAACGCTACGCCTTCGTCCCGGGGCATCATCGGCACGCCGGAGTTCATGTCGCCTGAGCAGATGCAGCCCGAGGTTGGGGTCGATGTTCGTGCTGATGTCTATGCCCTGGGAACGATCGCGTATCTAATGCTCGGCGGCAAGACGCCCTTCTCCGGCGATATGATGCAGCTGGTGATGCAGAAGATCATGCACAAGGCCCCGCCCTTGTCGTCACTTCGGTCAGATATTCCCGCTGATGTCGAGATGGTCATAATGCGGTCGCTGGAGATCGAACCCGGGGCGCGGCAAGCGTCGGTCGCCGAGTGGATAGCGGACCTGGAGCAAGCGGCATCGGATTTTGAGGAGGCCAAGCGGTCCGGCGGGACCCGGTTGATCATCCTCGCGCCCGTTTCTGCCGAGGTTTATGTCGACGATGAGAGAAAGGCCAGCGTCGGAAGCTCGGGCCGGCTGGTGTTAAGCAATATTCCTCCGGGCCAGCATATTCTTCGGGTAGCAAAAGCGGGTGAACGCGATGACGAGCGCGTGATCGAGATCCGCGAAGAGGCTGGCGAGCAGGTGATCCAGGCACATTTGCGTTCTCGGGCCGATGCCGGCAGCAACCCGTCACCGTCGCAGGGCAGCAGTTCCAGCGGCGTCCACTCGAGCCTCATGCCGGGGATCGTCGCCTGCACGAACTGCAACTCTCGGTTCGCCGAGGGCGTGAAATTCTGCGGCCGCTGCGGCAACCGGTCATTCGCCATGATCAGCCCCGGTGAATCGCCCAATGCCTTCCCATGCCCGCGATGCGGCAACATGCTGCCCGAAAACTCACGCTTTTGCGGCCGATGCGGACTAAGCATCGGAACTACCGCACCGCTCCCGACCAGCCAGTCAGTGGGGTTTGTCACTAGTCCATCGAGGCTCACCTCTCCTCAACAGGCCGAGCGCATTTGCCGACGCTGCAACAGTTCGTATCCGCCGCACATTAAGTTTTGCGGACGATGTGGTTATGGGCTCGATTAGTCGCGTTTCGCCCGTAAAATGCGTATAATGTGACAGTCCTACGACGATTCTATATCCTCGCAAAGGAAACAGTGCAATGAAGATTTGCCCAACTTGCCGCAAGACCTACGCCGACGATGGCCTGAATTTCTGCCTGGAAGACGGTTCAGTTTTGACTCTGGCCGGCGACAGCACCCCTGAAACGGTGATGATGAATCAGTCGCCGTTCACCAACCCGAACGTGGGAACGCGAGGCGAGCAAGGCGTTCAGTCGTCCTTTGGCAACCAGGGCAATTATTCCATGCAGCCGCCGAAAAAGGCCTCGAAGACGTGGATATGGGTCCTCGGCATTTTGGCAGTACTGGTGCTTGTGTGCGGAGGCGGTTTTGCCGGACTGGCCATTTTCCTATCGTCTATCGACACGAATACAAACAGCGGGCCTGATCCTTCACCGACCAGAAACGGGTCGTCCCCGACGCCAACCCCTTTCCCGCGTGACCAGGTGCAGTCCATTGACCTGAATGATTGGGTCCGGCCGAATTCGGAGTTTGGAAACACGCAATACCAGAATGGCGAGTTCTTCATGAGCTCCAAGCGAAAAGGCTACTATTACGTGGTGGCCGCCCCGGAGGAATTCAAGACAGAGTCAGCCAGCACAACGGTAACCTTGCGTAATGTGGACAACCAAAGCTCGACGCTCGGATACGGCCTGGTATTCCACAGTGACCCGAAACCCCTGCAGAAAGGCTACGCTTTCCTTATCGACAGTAAGAAGAAGAGATTTCGCGTGGCCCGCCATGAACCCGGAAAGGAGATCGATGTTATTACCTGGACCAATTCCTCCGCAATCAATGACGGCGCCGACGAAAATACGCTTGAGGTGAGAGATACGCCGGACAAGATCGAGCTCTACATTAACGGCGACATGGTGACGTCCATCAAGAACACCCACGGCTATCGCGGCGGCGTTGTCGGCCTATATGCCGGTGATGGGGTCGAAGTCGGATTCAAAAAACTTGAGATCGCAAAATAGGAGAATTCGTCTCGACCCTGCATGAAACGGTGTCCAAAATGCGGCCAGACCTACGACGACAAGGATCTGAACTTCTGCTACAACGATGGCGAGTTGCTCAGCGTTTTGGCCGAGGATGCCCCGACACGGACATTTTCCGAAAGGCCGGGCCTGACGGACGAGCCGCCGCCGACCGAATTTCTCGGTTCCGCCAGAATTACGAGCGACACCGCTTGGACGCCTCCCCACGCCCCGCCCGCGGTATGGCAGGGAGAGCAGCCGAATACCCCTTTTTCACAGTATCCGACGCATGTTACGCCTAACCAGACATTGGCGATCGTTTCGCTGGGGCTTGGAGTCGGTGCGATCACGGTCGGATGGTGCTGCTCGTCTGGCTTAGCGTTGTCACCGGCGGCGCTCATAGTTGGTTTTATTGCATTGTCCCAGATCAAAAAGGATCCTGCGCGATACAGTGGCCGAGGGTTCGCTCTCGGTGGAATTATCACGGCGGCGGTTTTTATCGTGGCTTATTTAGGGTTAATATTATTCTACCTGCTTATGGCGATGTTAAGCAGTATCTAGAATTAGCCTAATCGGCTTCGGAAATACAAGCGTTATTAGATGTTTACCTTTAGCTGATGCGTGTAACCCTTCATGTCGTGGCCGGGCCGCAAACCGGACGCGCGTTCACATTTGACCAGCACGACACATTCATGATCGGGCGAAGCGAGGATGCTCAGTTTTGCCTGCCGCACGACCGCTTTTTCTCGCGCCACCACTGCATTCTTGAGATCGCACCGCCGCAGTGCTTTCTTCGCGATCTTAGCTCGACCAACGGAACCTTTGTAAACGGTATCCGCGTTGATACCGCTCATCTAAAACATGGCGATCGTATTCAGGGCGGCGAAACCGTGCTTGAAGTTGAGGTGGCGGCGGACCAAGTTGACGGCGAGTACAATCCCGCCAGGAAATCGGATAAGACCGAGCCGTCGCTGATCACTGTCCTGTGCCTGAACTGCGGCGTACCGTCGAACGCCGAGGCATCGAGGCCCGACGCCAAGCTCTCGTTTGTCTGTGACGACTGCCGCGAAAAGCTCCGCCAGAATCCACAGCCAATCCCCGGATATCAAATGATGCGCGTCCTCGGGCAGGGCGGCATGGGCAGCGTCATGCTCGCCCGTTCCGAACGCGACGGAAGCGCCGTGGCTATCAAAACGCTGCTGCCTGAGGTGGCCGTCAGCGAGCAATCCTTAAAGCGGTTCATGCGGGAGATCGAGGTTGCCGCGTCGCTTCAGCATCAGCACATCGTCAGCTACATCGAGCATGGGACGCACAACGGGATCGTGTTTCTCGTAACGGAATACGTGAGCGGCATGGACGCCTCGAAACTTGCCAAACATCGCGGCGGAAAGCTCAATTACAAGGAGGTCGCGAAAATAATTGAGCAAACACTTTCAGCCTTAGACTTCGCCCACGAGAAGGGCTTTGTTCATCGCGATATCAAAGAGCAGAATATTCTGGTTGACGGCAGCTATCCGAAATACATATCGAAGCTGACCGACTTCGGTCTTTCCAAGAGCTACAAGCAAACAGGTATGAGCGGCGTAACTATGGTTGGCGACGTGGCTGGGACCATCGCCTACATGCCGCCGGAACAGGTGAGGGATTTCAAGGAAGTTCGTCCGCCGTCGGACATCTATGCCGTCGGCATGACCGCGTACAGCCTTCTCACCGGCGCTCACGCACTGGATATCGCACCAAATGCGGGAATCTCAGAAACAGTCAAAGCGATATTCGAGAAGCCTATTGTTCCGATCTTGTCGCGCATGCCCGACGTACCGATTCGCGTCGCGGCCGTCTTCGAAACGGCCCTGGCAAAACAGGTCGATCTGCGCTGGCGAACGGCTGGTGAAATGCGTGAGGCCCTGCTCCGGGCCATCTCAAGCGTCTAAGCCGACTTAGATGGTTTTTGTCACTTTCGTCAATGATCGTGGTGCATCCGGGTCGAGTCCTTTCGCCTCCGAAAGATAAGCCGCAAACATCTGCGCCGGTACCGCAAATGGTATCGGCGTCAATCGTTCGTCCGTCGGTTCGGTGAGCCGGAGGGTTCTGGTTGAGAGTTTCGCCACCTCGTGGCTGTTTGTTATCGACAGGCAGTCCGCGTGCAGCTCCTTCAGCCGGTTCAAAAGATCGATGTTCCCTGGTTCGGTCACTCCCGCGGGTGCAAAGAGAATAACTGGAAACCGTCGTTCGACGATCGCCAGCGGGCCATGAAAAAAATCCGCTGACGAGAACCGCTCCGCCACAACATAGCAGGTTTCCATCAGCTTAAGCGCAAGTTCGTAAGAATTACCGTAGTTCATCCCGCGTCCGACGACAACACAATTCTCCATGAAGACATATCGCTGAACGACCTGTTCTACCTCGGCGCGAAGTTCAAGTGCTTTCTCGGTTAGTTCCGGTATCTGGTGATAATTAAGCCGTTGGTCACCTATCGCATTGGCCAGTAGATAGAAGTGGAGCATCTGTCCCGTGTAGGTCTTTGTGGCCGCAACCGATCTTTCGCGGCCCGCGTGAATAAGCAAGGTCTCATCCGCCAGTTTTGCCATCGACGAACCGGCCTCGTTCGTGATCCCGATGGTGAATGCTCCCGATGCTTTCGCGCTCTCCAGCGCAATGTTAATGTCCGCTCCTTCGCCGGATTGAGAGACCCCTATCACGACGGCCCGCTTTAGCCGCAGTTTCGCGTTGTAAAGTGTGAAGACGGACGGCGCGGAAAGCGATACAGGAATACCGGTTGTGACCTCGAGAAGATAACGGCCAAACAGGGCTGCGTTGTCCGAACTTCCACGGGCCACGAGTACGATCAGGTCAATGTCCTTCTGCCGGAGGAAATCACCTATCCGCGTTACTTTTTCGCGTTCGCCTTCTATCGTCCGTCGCAGTGCCTCGGGCTGTTCGAGGATCTCGGTGAGCATTAAAGACATAAAGTTAGTGTACTGCTTAAGAAACTTGATTCTAAGTTGTATAACTACATCACTTACCGACGCCTGCATTGTCGTCCTTGCTGGCCGGTTTATCGTCGTTCGGTTCCGGCTCGTCGGGAAACAATTCGGTAAGAACAGAATTTATCGCGCCGCCAATAAGAATAGCGGTGGCCGTAAGAAACATCCAGAGCATCAGGATGATTACTGCGCCGAGCGATCCATAAGCCCTGTTATACGAATTAAAGTAGCGCAGGTAGATCCTGAACCCGCCGGAAAATAATACCCAAAGTAGAATAGCAACAAGTGAGCCGGGTGTGATCCAGTACCAGCGAAACTTTCGATGCGCAGGGAGCCAGTTGTAAATCACCTCGGTCGAAAAGAGCAGCATCAGGAGGATCAATAGCCACTGCACGCCTGCCAGCAATACCGGCGAGTCGATCGACAACCCGATCATATCCAACAAGTGCTCGAACATCTCCCATCCCGTTGAGACGGCGATAATTGCTACCGTGAGCAGCAAAATAAAAAGGAAGGTTAGTACAAGCGATTGAAATTTGGTGTTCCACCAGGATCGGGATTCCTTCAATTCGTATATGGCGTTAAGCGAATTCCTGAGCGCGTCCACACCTGCGGATGCGGACCATAATGTGACAAATATCCCGATGGTCAACTTGCCCCCTGAGCTGTTCTCGATGATCTCGTCAAGCGTCGTCGTGACAAGAGTGTAAGCGGAAACAGGCATTATCTGAAACAGGTACCTGTAGAGGTCGTGTCTCAGGCTGTCGGTGCTGTCAAGCACGAGGCCCGCCAGCGTGATGAGAAAAAACAGCAGCGGGAAAAGTGAAAATGAGAAATAAAATGCTACCGCCGCTGCCCGATTGAAAACATCGGTGGAATCAACCCTATTGTAGAGCCCGAGGAAGAGTTCTTTCCATTGATCCCGGCCAAACACCGCCATTTACCCCCTGGAACGCTCGAGCAGGGTCATGGTCATCACGCCAAGAAGCACCCGCGTATCATCGTCTTCACTCAACTCAGCCAACGACGTCAACCGGAATTTTCCCTCGAAAAATGCCGGTTGCTTCTGAAGCCGCGCGACCTTCGTTCCGTCTACCCTCGAAACTATGTACGCTGGATTAAAAAAATAGCCGCTGAACATCCCCACAAGCGGCACCTCACCGAGGAGCGAGTCAACCACCTTTACCCAGCCGTCCTCTTCGTTAATGGTCAGCACGTGGTTGGACCGCCCGTCAAATATCTCGTAATTTGCCCTCCAAAGCGAACGCATTCCTTTTCGCCGGATAGAGCCGAGCGGCCGGCCGGTTGAATCCGTGAAATTGTACCTGGCCGAGAAGTCCAACACGCGGTCCGCCTTAATGTTGAACAAATGCCGGGTCTGACTCTCGTCGGAAAAAATATTGAAATCTTCTTTTAGTTTGAAAAGCTTTTGTTTTGCGTAGCCCAGAGTTCGGCCGCTTCGGTCACGAATGTAAATCTGGCTGGCGATAGCGAGCAATTTGAACGAAAGCTCGATCGGATAGTTCAATTCCACCGTCTCTCCTCTGGAATATTTCAAGCTGACTTTATCTTAACCTACTTTCGGGGATCGAAGCATTCTGGCCGATCCCGCGATAAAGCCGGGGCACACGTTGAGAAATGCCGCACGTGATCTCATACGAGATCGTCCCGACAGCCTCAGCCACGTCCGCTGCCCCTATTGCATTGTTGCCCGCAGCTCCGATCAGGACCACGTCATCGCCGACATCCGCCGCGGGAAGGGCTGTAAGATCGAGCGTGGTCCAGTCCATCGAAACCCGGCCCGCCACGGGGACGGCAGTTCCCCCAACAATGGCCCGGCCGCGGTTCGAGAGTCCACGTCGAAAGCCGTCGTTATAGCCGATCGGTATAGTTCCGATAATCGATTCGCGTGTTGTTACGAATTCCCTCCCGTAGCCGATACTCGCACCTCGTGGTACCCGCTTAACCTGTGCGAGTTTCGTGTGAAGAGAAAGCACCGGTTTCAGGGTAGGCCACGGAACGCCGCCCGGAAGAACATCGCGGCCAAGGCCATAAAGTAGGCCGCCCACACGGACCATTCCGCCTCGCGACAATGGATGGCCAACAGCACCGGGGGAGTTCGCAATATCGACAAACTCGGGACATAGCCCCTTTCCGCGAAAGATCTCGGCCACTGCGTTCAGTCGTTCGATCTGAGCGTTAGTAAATTCATTTTGGTTCAGGTCATCGGCTGCGGCCAGATGTGTCATTACGCCGTGAACTTGCAGATTCGGAAGCATCGAAAGCCGGTCGGCGAATTGGCTTGCCTGGAGATGCGGAATGCCGACACGCCCCATTCCGGTGTCGATCTTGACGTGGACCCGGGCGGCTGCTCCTATCGAGCCTGCTGCACGGCTCACTCGCTCGGCCTGTTCGGGTTCGATGATCGCCGGAATGATATTGTAGCTCAAACCCGCCGACTCCTGACCCGGATAAAAGCCTCCCATGCAAAGGATGTCGCTCGTGATACCGGCATCCCGAAGTTCGATCGATTCTTCGAGCGTTGCGACCGCAAACCAGTCGGCTCCTTCCAACGCCAGCCGCCTGGCACACGCAACCGCTCCGTGACCGTAAGCATTCGCCTTGACGACGGCCATTACTCTCACGTCGTTTCCAACAAACTCTCTGATCGAACGAAAGTTGAACGCAAGATTGTCGAGATCGATGCGTGCGTAGGTCGGGCGCTGGGGAATTTGTTGGTCCATCTGAATGATACCCGTGGCTGATTGAACTGAAGGCAATACTTTAAGTGTCAGAGTGTCGACAGTTAAAGTAATTTCTAAAGCGGGATATTGCCGTGTTTTCTTTTCGGATTGGTATCGACCTTGTTCTTTAGCAGCGACAGGGCCCGGATCAGTTTCGGCCGGGTAAACGCTGGTTCGATGATCTCGTCGATATAACCGCGCTCGGCCGCCACGTAAGGATTGGCAAATTTCTCAGTGAACTCATTCACCCGGTCCTTTCGTACCGCATCGGGGTTCGGAGCTTCGGCAAGTTCTTTCCGATAAAGGACGCCGACCGCACCTTCCGCTCCCATTACAGCGATCTCTGCCGTTGGATAAGCAAAGTTGATATCGGTCCGAATGTGTTTTGACGCCATGACACAGTAGGCCCCGCCGTAGGCCTTTCTGGTTATCACCGTTATCTTTGGCACGGTCGCCTCGGCAAACGCATATAGGAGCTTTGCTCCGTGCCGGATAATGCCGAAATGTTCCTGATTGACGCCCGGCAAAAAGCCCGGCACGTCTTCGAAAGTGATAAGCGGAATGTTAAAACAGTCGCAGAACCGAACAAATCTCGCGGCCTTGACCGACGCGTCGATATCAAGGACCCCAGCGAGGAACGCCGGCTGGTTCGCGACGATCCCAACTGAACTCCCGCCCAGCCGGGCAAAGCCTATTACGATATTCTGCGCGTAATGCTCCTGAACCTCAAAGAAATAGCGTTCGTCGACCACCGAATGGATGATATCGCGGATGTCGTATGGCTGATTGGAAGACTCAGGGACTATCGAGTTTAGGGCCGCGTCGGTCCGATCTAAAGGATCGCTGGTCGAAACGAACGGCGGGTCGTCAAGATTGTTTGAAGGGATGAACGAGATCAATTCCCGCGTTATGCGAAGAGCATGCTCGTCCGATTCCGCCGCAAAATGGGCAACGCCGGACTTGGCATTGTGCGTCATCGCCCCGCCTAGCTCGTCCTTTGTGACCTCTTCATGAGTAACGGTCTTTATCACGTCCGGGCCGGTAATGAACATATAAGAAGTGTCCTTTACCATCACGTTAAAGTCAGTGATCGCCGGCGAATAAACCGCACCGCCGGCGCACGGGCCGAGGATGCAGCTTATCTGTGGGATAACACCGCTTGCTAAAGTGTTACGTAAGAAAATATCGGCATAACCACCAAGGCTAACAACACCTTCCTGGATACGGGCGCCGCCCGAATCATTCAACCCAACGACCGGAGCACCCGTTTTCATCGCCAGGTCCATTATCTTGCAGATCTTCTGTGCATGCGTTTCAGATAACGACCCGCCGAAGACCGTAAAATCCTGAGCGAAAACGAAAACTTCCCGCCCGTCGATCAAGCCGTGCCCCGTGATCACACCGTCACCGGGATATTTCTGGCCGCCCAGCCCAAAGTCAGTCGAGCGATGTACAACGAATTTGTCGAACTCTTCGAAACTATCTTCATCGAGGAAAAAGTCGATCCTTTCCCGGGCCGTCATCCGGCCAGCCGCCTTTTGTTTTTCCAGCCGGGCCTTGCCGCCACCGTGCTCGGCGAGAATCGACTTTTCTTTAAGACGTTCCAATTTGCTTTGTACACGCGTTTCGGGTTTCATAAATGTTAGCTAATTTTAACGTAATCCAGTTGTTCTGCAAGGTGTCGCCGAGCCTGCCCTGGATTCGCGGCAGCCTGGAATATCAAGATGGACGAATCAATCATCACGAGCCGGAACAATCCGCGGCTCGCTCGAATTCGAAAGGTCCGCGACGGAAAAGCGCAGAACGAAATTTTTGTCGAGGGCCGCCGCGTTGTCGAGGAGGTGGCCCGTTCCTCCGCGAAGGTTATCGAATGTGTCATCTCCGACGAATTTGCGGAGTCCGAGAGTGGACAGCGCATCCGCACTCGGTTAGCCCACGACGGAGTGCCAATTTTGAAGGTTTCGGCTAGCCTGTTCAAGTCGGTTTCGGATACCGTACACGCACAAGGGATCGCTCTGATCGCCGGACGGCCGTTGACCGGACGGAAGATCATCGAAGATGCGTTCACCGATGATCGGACGACTCTTGTCGTTTGCCTGTCCGAAGTGAGCGACCCCTCGAACGTCGGCGCGGTCTTCCGGACGGCGGAGGCGGCCGGTGTGACCGGCGTGGCCCTTTCAAAAGGTTCGGCGGACGCTTTTTCCGCCAAAGCGGTCCGGGCGGGAATGGGATCGAATTTGCGCGTACCGACCTGGGACAACGCCGACCTCGCCGACACTATAAACTGGGCCCTTGGACATCGAATGAAAGTGATCGCCGCCGACATAAACGGCGAGCTTAGTTATTCGCGGATCGACTGGCGGAAGCCGTCGATGGTCGTTTTCGGCTCTGAGGCTCGCGGGCTTGACCCTGCGTTCCTTGCAATTGCGGACAAAACGGTGACGATCCCAATGAATAACGGTGTCGAAAGCCTGAACCTCGCCGTTTCGGCCGGGATCATCTTGTTCGAGGCGGTCAGGCAGAATTCCTCAGCAATTTCTACGGTATCCGGTTAGCGGCCGCGTTGACCGCCGGCGGAACTCCGTTCGCCGCAGTGTTTGAGTTGGCGTTCGCGGCCCCTGACTGGACCTCTTTTACGAAAGCATCAGTTACCGTCCGGTTGTCGAGGATCGCCATTGCCATCGCGATCTCGTTTGCCATCGTGCGGGCACTTGAGCGGTCGTCAAATTCGGGGAGCAGTCTTCGCGCCTCCTCGAATGAGCGCTTTGCTTCGACCGTTCTCCCGGTAAGCATCTGGGAGCGGCCGATCCAGAAGAAATCGTCTGCGGTCCTCGGGGTTGCGGCTTTCGCGTTCAGGTACGCGATCGGGTCTTCATCCACCAGGCGCCGTGTTGATTCAAACGCCGTCAGCGAAATATTGCTGCTTTGCGGGGCTGGGGCAGGCGGCACATTTGCCGTCTTCGGCGCTCCTCCAAAAAAGAAATAGCCGGCGACGGCACCGAGACCGATCCCGATCAGCAAAAAGAGAGCGAGTGCTCCCCATCCCGCATCGCGCGGTTGCTCCGCTTCGTATGCGGTCGCAACGGTCGAAACACCGCGTTCGGGGGCCGCCTCGGCGATCTCCACATAGTTAAAGGGAACGGCCGGCTCCGCCTCAGTTTCCGGAGCCGGTTCGAGTATTGTGATCTCCTTGTCAACTTCAACCGCAAGGCCGTTCTCATCATGGTCTTCGGCTTCGACACGAACGTCGTCGGCCAGCAGCACCTCGGAGGGTATCGCGATGTCCGGTTCTGTGGGGGTCGAATCGTCCGGAGCTTCACGAATGCCTGACAAAGTTACCTGTTCGATATCCGCGTCATCGGCCGGTTCGACAGTGGCAAGCGGGCCGCCGCCGGGAAACTTTACCACGACGGCCGTCAGGTTATCCTCGGCTCCGCGGCTAAAGCATATCTCTTTCATCCGCGAGCAGACATCGTCCGGGCCAAACTCCGAATTCAGAAGCTGTTCGATCTCAGTATCTTCGATGTGACGGGTTATCCCGTCGGAACATAGGAGAAACGTTGTTCCCGGGTGAATGAGGACACATTTTATGTCGGGTAACACAGTATCTTCGGCCCCCAAGGCTCGGCTGATCACGTTTCGGCTGGGGTGATTAAGGGCCTGTTCTGGCGTCAGCCGTCCGGCCCTGACCTCTTCTTCTACCAGGGAGTGATCGTCCGTTTCTCTGAACAGCCGGCCGTTTCCATCGATCCGATAAACCCGCGAATCGCCCACGTGCGCGATGGTCGCCATATCGCCGGACACATGCACGGCAACGATCGTTGTTGCCATCGACGAGAGCTGCGGCAGGTCGTGGGACATTTGATAGATGGCCTCATTTGCCCTGTCGAGAGCGATCCGCATCGTGTCTTCCGGGTCGGCCGAGGCGTCCATATTCACAAACGCCTCACCCAATATCTCGACCGCCATCTGCGACGCGACCTCGCCAGCCTGGGCCCCGCCGACCCCATCAGCAACCGCAAAAAGCCCATGTTCAGGAAGTTCGATGAACGAGTCTTCATTCTGCGGCCGCGCCTCGCTCAACCCGCGGTCGCTCACCGCAGCGGAGGTAAACTCAGTAGCTGTTGTCACCATTTGATTCTTCTGCCCGAGTCAAGACCGGGCCGCGTTACTGGCCGTAAATAACTGTTCGTCAACCATTTACATTCGTAAGGTTACGGTAAGACTTTAAGATCATTCGCACTCCTGTCGACCGCATTTCTGTGCGAAAACGCCATCAGCATTCCCAACATTACAAAACTTGTGATAAGCGAAAATCCGCCGTGGCTCACAAAAGGAAGAGTGATCCCCGTCATCGGTAAAGCCCTGGTGATCCCGCCGATGTTGACGAGCGCCTGAAATCCGATGAAAGCCGACAACCCAATGCAGCAAAGCTTGCTGAACATGTCCCTGGAATCCAGCGCTGTCCTTACGCCTGCGCTTACGAACACGATCAGCGCAAAGGTTAGCAACAATCCCCCGAAAAGTCCAAGTTCTTCAGCCAGTGCGGCAAACACGTAGTCCGAATCCGCGACCGGGATCAGTTCGGGATAGCCGAGCCCGAGCCCCCGGCCGGTCGTATCGCCAGATGCCAGCCCAAAGGTTGCCTGGGCGGGCTGAAAGGCGAGGATATCGAACCAGGCGTCAACATTGATGGTCCGCTGCAGGCCCGGATCCTCCTCAAGCACCTGCGGCAAGTTCGGATCCTTCTCAACCAGCTTCTTATAGTAGTTATCGTAGTCTTCCTTCCACCAAGACGTTTCAGGCGTTGGCGGGTTAAATCCGTCCAGCCAGAGATGAAATCGCTGCTGAATGCGGTCGGGCAGTACCGCCTTTACCGGTCTTGCCAGTGTCGGGAGCAGCGGGATCTTATCCTGAGTCTTGTCCGGCAAGGCGCCGACAACCAGAATACCCACGACCAGGGCCACGCTTCCGACAAGGACGAACCGCTGCGAGAAGCGGCGCACGGCTACCAAATAGAGGGTTGCATAGACTCCGCTAAAAACCATCATCTGCCCAAAGTCCTTCAAAACGAAAAATGGGACAAAAGGCAGTATGGCCATGACAACCAGCGGGATCACGTCCTTTGCACGCGGCAGGCCCCAATAGGTTCGGGCGAGGTTCTTGTACAGGATCGCTAGAATGGCGGCAAAGCCGATCAGAAACGGTATCTTCGCCGTCTCCCATGGCGTCATATTCCCGATGAACTTACCCGCCCGCGAGGTGATCGCCGCAAGGATCAGCGGCACAAGCGTGAGAAGGACGATCAGGAAGCCGTTGTTTTGCAGGAACTCGAGAAATCCTTCGCGGCGAAGCAGGATCAAGACGACGATCAACCCCGCAATACCCAACAGCGGATTGATCGTTCGGCCCGACAGTATGACACCCCAGAACGTGTCAGGCGCCGGCCGCGGAGTTTCCGCTGACAGATCGACCGGCGATGGCGGCGTAGGGGGCAGGCCCATCATCTGTTTCTTCTCGGGCGAGTAGTTCTCTTGAATGTAATGAAGCTGCAGCGTCTTTATCTTCTGCTCGCGGGCCTCAGCTTTGTCTCGACGCGAGGTGTATTCCGGATCGCTAAACAGACGGTATTGGATAGTTAAGCCGATCGAGAACAGCAATACTGCCGTCGTGTAAACGGTCCAGCTTCCTTGAAACTTGAGAAATTTCTTCAGAAATATCGGTACGATCGCAAGCAGCGAAAGCAGCCCGATATTACGTACGGCGGTATACCATGACGTTTCGTACCCGCGGATCAACCCGCCGTAATAAATAGCGTAGTGAGCGATCGCCGCCAGAAGCACGACCAGGACGAGAATAAAAAAATGTGATGAGGTCCTGTTTTTCAAATCCGTTGCGGCCCCAGAGAGGCGGGTCTTCGTCCAGTGCGATCGGTCATCGTCTTCGTTTTGGGGGAGCCGCCCGCGGCCCATATTTCTCGCCAAGCAGGCCCAACTCCCGGGCTTTCAATATCACATCCGCCGCGATAGGGGCCGCCGTACTGCCGCCATACGAGTGGCCGATATCCTCTACAACGACGGCGATGGCCAGCGTCGGATTCTCGAGCGGAGCGATGCAGATGAACCACCCGTCCGTGCGTCGCCTGAAGACGGGTTCCTGATACTCCACCCACTCGCCAGCGTCGTTCTTCTTCCGTTTGGTGACGGTGATCCGCTTGCCGTTGCGGTCATATGCCGGAACGCCATCCTTCTCGGCAGTGCCGGTCTTGCCGCCTGTAACTATCCCAGTACCGGCGAGCTTTGCCCTGACCCGCGAACCAGTTCCGCCAGCCTCTTCAGTAACGGTAGACATTATCTCGCGCACAACCGCCGCCTGCTGCGGCGTTAGTACTTGCGAGAACATCTGGGGCGGAAGGTCGGCCTCGATCTTCGGTTTCATTAGCCGCCCCTGAAGGTTCGCCGGCGCCGCCGCGATCAGGGCCATCTGAAAAGGCGTCATCTGTCCGGCATACCCCTGTCCCATTCCAACCTGGCCAATATCGAACGCGGTAAGCTCCTCGCCCGTCACCAGGGTCGAACGGGCCGGGGCCATTGCGTTTGCGATGCGTCGGTTGGAGGTATTCCAAATGTCGGGAAAATAGCCCTGCCGCAACGCTTCATCGGGCGTTTCCGTGGGCTCAATGCCAAAGATGCGAGCCGTCTCGGCCAGTCGGTCGCGGCCCAGAGCATTCGCAAGCTGCGCGAAATATTGGTTGCTCGAAACCTTGTATGCCTCGCGGATCGGAATATTCTCAGCACAGGCGTGACAGCTTCCGCCGGCGTCGCATATCGGCTTTGATCCACGAAACGGCGTATAGCACGGCGGGTTTGCGTCAGCCGGACGTCCCGGAAACGTCAGGCCCTGTCGCCCCGCGCGGAATGCCGCGATCATCGTAAATGTCTTGAAGGTGGAGCCGGGAATATAGAACTCTCGAGTAGCTCGGTTGAGCAAGGGTTTGTCCTTCTTGTCAGCCTCCAACTCCAGATAACCTGCCAGCGATTCAGCCTGCGAAAGGTTGTACGATGGATTCGAGTAGATCGCAAGGACATCTCCGGTTTGCGGGTTGATCACGACAATACCGCCATGCTTTCCTTCAAGCTGCTTCGCCGCAAACGCCTGCAAGTCACGGTCTATCGTTAATCTTACGTCCTTCTGTTCAGGTTCCCGTTTCTTATATTTTGTAAGGATCTCCCAAGCCTCGGGCATCGGATCGGCGACACTTTCGTAGAGGGTTCGTTCGAGGCCGGGCGTGCCGCGTTCGGTACCAAGGATATGGGCCATCTCCTGTTCAAGCGAATAGGTACGATCGATCTCGCCATCTGCACTCACCTTGTAGTACGCCAGTGCCGCCCCAAGTTTGCCCGTCCGATCAAGCATCCATCCCCGAAGCGCCGCGGCCGATGTTCGGCGATTTCTCAGATCTTTGTAAGCCAGGGCCTGAAACTGCTCGTTCGCCTCATCTGCGAAATATGTCCAGTAAACCTGAAACCCGAACACCGTAAATGCAAGCAGGACAAAGACTATCTGCCAGACGCGAATGCTTCGATTGGTGATCGTTTGAGTCAGTTTCCGCGTAACCTCGCGCGGCAATCCACGTTCGAACTGAAACGACGGACGGCGAAAGTTATCAAAGAACGAAAGAACGAGAAAACCGATCAGGATGCCGACGCCGATAATAAAAATGATGCTCAACCCAGCCGGGGTGCGCTCAAGGACCTGTCCGCCGAATAGCCGTTCGGGGCGTAGTCCGCTCCAGTCGATTTGAAGTAGAAACCCTGCGATCATTCTTTGTTCGATGTCTCGGCTTCCCCGCCGTTGCCCGAATCTGTTACCGGTTTATCTATGTTCAAAGGCTTCAGGATCGTCAATTCAGGTGCCTGGAATGCAGGAAGTGTCGGAGCCGGAGCGTTCCCGGTGCCGGCTTGTCCCTCGTACTCCTCATCCAGCTTTCGCGTGAACTCGAACTCGCCGAGGCGGTACGTATCATCCTTGACGGGTTCAACAGGTTCAGCCTGCCCGTCAGCCGTCGCGGGCAGCGTCCGCTGGATCACATCCAGTTCTACGTAGATCGAGCCGAAACGTAATTTCTGCCCCGGGGAAAACGTGTTCCCCTTGCCGTATGCTATACGTTCGCCGTCAATAAACGTTCCATTCGTCGAGCCAGTATCCGCGACCAGGACCTCACCAGAGATGCTAAGAAGAATTGATGCGTGAAGTTTCGATACACTCGCGTCGTCGAGCGCAAGGTCGTTCTCCCTGGTTCTTCCAATTGAGATCCGTTCGCCCGACTGGAGTTCGAAAGCCTTTTCAAACTCCCTGCCCGCAATGGCAAACCGAGCAACCGCTCGAAGGGCCGCCGGCGTGTTTGCGGGAGCGTCGACGGTTTTCGGCGCATCGATCTTCGAATCCGGGGCGATGACATCGAGCGATACCTCACGTTCTTCCTCATCCGCCTCGCTGAAGCTCGCGAATAACTTAACGCCGTTTGTAAAATAATCGGGTTTCACTGCAAGGGTTATTGGGCCGTATGTGTAGTATCGCCGGTCGTTGATATGGTCGATCAGCGAAGTCAATAGCTGGTGTTCAAGCTTTTTCAGCCCGTCGTCCGAATCGGTCGAGAACTTGTCCCACTGCATCTTAAGTGCGATCTTGTGGGGAACGTATTTTCTCTTGCCGGTCTCGCGAACCTCGGAATCAACGAGTGCTTTCAGGCGTTCGGCCAGTTCGCTCGTCGCCAAACTGCTTGATGGTCTCCACCCGCGCCCGGTCAACCGGTCGAATATGTCCCCGAGCTTAGCCAGCGCTCCCTGGACAAACCAATCGGCCGACATCGGTTTTTTTTTTGCTCTTGTACCTTCTGCCATCCAATAGGGCATTACGGAATGAACATCCCGATTGTTGCCATTTTAGCCGAAAGGGAGATGCTTGAGAAGCAATCGGGAGCGCTATGCGGTTCGCGGATGTCCGCGGAAATTATCCGCCCCTGCCTTCCGCGACTTGCTGATTGGACATTAAAAACTAACTTGGTATAATTCTTTGTTTTCGGGTCGTTAGCTCAGTTGGTAGAGCAGCGGACTCTTAATCCGCGGGTCGCAGGTTCGATCCCTGCACGGCCTACCAGAATCGGTTGGCAGCGGCAGAAGGCATTTGCGGTAGTTTTTTACGCTGCTGTCGAATGCCGATCCCGCTGCCAACTATTCTCATACTTTATCTCTCCATTTCAACACTTCCTCGCGAAGGATTGGATTCTGCTGAAAGCTTCCAGTCTGGCCTTGAGCTGCGGTCGCACGCTGGATGTGCCAGTAGCTCAGGCCGAGTTTGCCTATTGCCCGCATATATCGGCTGCGTGCGAGGAATTTACCACTTCCAAGGCCGGCAAGAAGCCATCGCGTGCTCTTGATCGCGGAGGTCGCAGTATTGAGATGTTCCTCCGAAATGAGTCCCCGGGCGATATCGATCGCGAGCATTTCATTAAGTATCTTGCGCTGCCTGCGCATCAGGAAATATGCAAAGCCTACAAATATCAGGAACAGCGGGATCTCGAGTATCAGATAACCGGTTAAGAATCCGCACAGCCCTATATTCTCACCCCCGAGGCCGATACCCTCGCAAGTCGATGTCAACCCGACGCCCATGAGTATGAGCGTAAGCACGATGCCCATTCCATTCCAGATGCCGTGCAGTACCACGGCGACGATGTATCCGAGTACCGGCATCGCAAATTTAACCAGTCCATTGTGCGATTCGCGCGAGATGCCGCATCCGACGCCGGTCATGGCCGTAAACGTTACGTGAGCAAAGGGTGAAAGTATCCCGCGAAGCGAAAACAGCAAAAGAAAGCTGAGCAATGCCCTTGACGTGATGCCGTGTTCGATATACGCCGCGTTCAGCCCGTTGCCATAGTAGAGGACGTTCTCGACCGTCGCAAAACCAAGAGCGATCACGCCGCCGTAAACGATGCCGTCGAGTATGTCATCAAAGTATCGACGAAAAAAGATAAGCAATATTAGGAGGCCAATGCCTTTTGACGCTTCTTCGACGATCGGAGCGGAGATCACAGCGGACGCAATATTAGCGAGCCCGGGACTTCCCGTGCCAACGGCAACCGCTACACTGAAGAACGTATTCACGAAGAAGGACACAATCACTGAAACCAAAGCTCCCCACAAGAACGCGAAAGCAAGGAGCCAGAAGGGTTCGGGATCGTAGCGGTCAAGCCCAACCAGCGGCAGAATATAAAGGGCCGCCGGAACGAATGCGATGACCGACGCCATCACCGCCGGAACAAGGCCAACACTCAGAAACATTATCGCGACGACTATCAAAAGAAGCGGGATGCACAGCATTATCGCGATCCCGAGTCCGACGTATAAGCCTGTCTTTTTCTCCGCTGGTCTCACGGCCGGCGCCGAGGCGATCGAACCCAGACCAAGATTCTTGAGCGATGCTGAGATGCTTACGGGTTCCTGCGCGGCGGTCAGCTGAAATTGCTGCACCTCATGTTCCCGGAAACGCTGCACCGGAACCGGCTGAGCCTGCCAGGCTTCAATTTGAATAGTCCCCGTTATACCGTTCTTGCCAAACTGAACTGTATCGCCGTTGTTTAGTTTTGAAACCTGAATGCGCTCGCCGTTCAGGATGGTACCGTTCGTGCTCTGGTTGTCGGTGAGATAATATCCATCGGCCCGTGCCTCGATAAAAGCGTGCTGTTTTGATGCGATCCTTTCCGACGTGGGGTCAAAACGGACGCTGCAGTTCTCGCCACGTCCGACGGTCAGAAAGCCGCTCTCCAACTCGAACACCCGCCCAGCCAGGGTGCCGCTATTCACGGTAAGTTGTAATTTCATACAGCAATGATAAAAACAAAAAGCCCAAAGTCAAGTTGTTCACCTGACTTTAGACTTTCTTCATCGAAACGCCGCTACTCAGGGTTGGCCGAAGCCGGCACCGGTTCAATATTCGAAGTCTGGCCGCTGTTGAGCGAACGGACAACGAAGCCGCCATTCGAGCTGTTAAGCCGGTACCAAAGCCTGTTGCCCGGGCGATACACCGCGACGTCGGATATCCGGTCACCGTCATAATCGGCCGGGACCGGTACGTCCCCGGCGGTGCCGAACGTCTGCGTACGGAAAAACGAGGTCGCGGGGTCAAAAATGTACCAAGTGTTATTTGACGGCCTGAACACGGTCAGATCAGCCCGTCCATCGCCATTGAAGTCGGCGGCCAGCGGCCGGTCGCCCGTTTGTCCCCAACCGGTCTGCGAGATCCGGGTAGTAGAGCTCTGAATGATGTACCAGTTCCCGTTCGAAGGACGCCATATCACTACGTCATCTTTTCCATCGAGATCGTAATCTCCGGTCAGCGGCTTGTCACCGTCCACGCCCCACTTTTGGGTCCGAATACCGAGCGTGCTCTGGACTATATACCAAAGGCCTGTCGAGGGCCGCCAGACCGCCAGGTCAGTTCTGCCATCAGCGTCATAGTCACCCGGCACGGGGACATCGCCGTTTGCTCCCCATTGGACGACGCGAAGGCCCCCGGAACTTTGAATCAGATACCAGGTCCCGTTGGACGGCCGCCAAATTGCTACGTCCGCTCTCCCATCCGCATCGAAATCACCATTCACCAGCTTGTCACCGGGAACGCCCCAACCGTATTGGGCCGGCGAGCCGTCAGAACTCTGTTCGATCGACCAGGTTGTATCGTCGCTGATCTCTGAGAGGTCCGTCCGCCCGTCACCGTCAAAGTCCGCGATCTTGTTCCTGGGGGTACCGCTTACATTGCCTGCGTCCAGGACGAGCAGCCCATAAGTGAGGTCGCCCGCTAGCACCTTTGAGGCTCCCAGGAAAGGGTAAACCGCCCAATTCCCATCGTAGGTCGTGGGCAGCACGTTCTGGCGAAATTCGCTGGAACATATCAAGTCCCACGGCTCGGCATTTGCGAGAGCCTTCAGTTCCTCGTCCGAAGGTGCGAACTCCGCAGGAAATGTGTCGTACTGGCCGACGCGCTTCGGATTTGATTTGTCCGAGATATCAAATACCTGCACGCCCGCTTGGTACCAGGACACATACAGGTAATTGCCCATCACCACAGGGTTGTGTGGTGTTACAGCGTTCAGCCCGAGGTCCGCCATTTTTATCGATTTTACCAATAGCGGCGTCGCGGGGTTGGTAATATCGTACACTCGCAAGTCACCCGTACCGTTGAGCGTCTCGCGGGCGCTGTAAAGGAAGTTTCCGTCCTCGCTTGTCCAGCTACTGTGCATGTTGTTGCCCGCGGTCGTATTTGGACTCGGATCTTCTATGAAGCCAAGCAGAGTTGGAGCCTGTGTGCCGAGGTTTGATATATCGTAGATCTCCGTCCGCCCGCGAAGGGTCGAGGTTCCCCAACCAGACGTGAACATCCGATTGCCGCGAATGTGCATTGCATGGACCCAACGCGGCTCGGTCGGAGTGATATCGCGAATAAAAACCGGGGCCGCGGGGTTGCTTATGTTGATGACCTTGATGACCTTGTTTGACAAGGTGTTCGCGTTCTCGATGAGGAAATTTCCCCAAACTAACATCTCGTGAATACTGTTAAGGCCGTTCCCGTTTGTCGAGTTCACAACGCCCAGGAGTTGAGGGCTCGCGGGATTCGATAGATCCACGATATGAACCCCGCCGCCGTTGCCGCTGCCAAAGTAGCCGCGATCGCCGACAACGATGGCCTCCAGGAACTGTTGATTGTTGCCCGGGTTGTACCATCCGGCAAGAAACGGGGCGTCCGGGTTTGAAATGTCGTAAATGAAAGCTCCGCGGCAATTGTAGCTGCCCTGGACGGCGATGTTGCCGTCCGCGTAGATATCAGCGTATTTGAAGCTCGATCCTTGGCTATCGCATGGCGGTGTGATCTGGGCACGCAAACGCACATTCTGAGCTGAGATAGGAAAGACAAACAAAATGCCCGCAACAACAGCGGACAGCGCGGCAAGTGTGAAAATTCGCATTCTTACTAAGCAATGATCGAACACGCCCCGAAACCATTTCGGACGGCCGTGTTATTTCGGGATCGTATTCCTTCGGTTCAAAAGCATTCGGCCAACGTCGAGCTCAAGACGCGGCCTGCTGCTGCGACGCCTCGCGCATCATCAGGTCAAATGTTCCCGGTCCAACCTTGCGAAAGCGCCGATTTCGATTGAGCGAAACGGCCACTGAGATCGTGGGATTGTTTCCCTTAAATTCCATCCCGCCAGCCACAAGCAGATTGTAAAGCTCGTTCACATGAAGCGGTACACCCGCCTCACGAAGCAAAAGGGTGCACGCCTGTGTGATCGTACGGTCGGCAAAGCGGTTGCTTATGGGCTCGATCCTGTTCTGCCGTATCGTAGCCGGTCGTGATCGGTCTAGGTAAGCGATCGTGCCGGATCCGCCCGTGCGGTGGACGGGTGCGGTATATGTCGGCTGGCTCTCAGCCGCACGCCGCCCCACGGCAGCCGATACCGGTACTGAGTCGTCGATCGTTATGCTCGTCGGCGTTTTCTTGGACGTGCCTCGAATGCCGTCACGCATCAGGACGAGAGCATTGTCTATCATCGATTCGGCCTGCTGGGCGATATCGTCGAGTGCCCCGATCTGCCCGCGCAGCTTCTCGATCTCTTCCTCAGTTTCACGCAGGCGGGCGATCAATTGGTTCTGTTCGTCGCGGGTCTTGTTCAGCCACGCTTCGAGTGCTGCTATATGTTTCGCGTCTATCATGCTGACAGAATTGGATTTCTAGCTGATACGGCCGGAGATATATTTGTGAGCGTTGAATCGAACCTAGCTGTTTCGCTCGATCACGAAACCCGGTATCCCTTCTAAGGCAAGAGAATACTTTGTTTGAGGCAAAACTTCAAGGTTTTTTCTGGCGGCGTCAGCATAGCCCGCCGCGACCGAACGTATCTCTTCAAGTATACGATCCTCGTCAAGACGCCGCAGAACGGCATCACGGGAACCATTTTGATACGTTCCGTCAGCGATGATCTGTTTAAGAAACTGCTTAAACTCAGGCTGACGGCGACATAGAACGATAAGAGGAAGGGTCAGTTTTCCTTCGGTCAGGTCCGCTCCGGATGCTTTACCCGTGACCCGTTCGTCCGACGTGAAATCAAGTAGATCGTCGGCCAACTGGAAGGCTATGCCGAGGTTCATCCCGTAATCCCGAAAAGCGGCCTGCTGCTCTGGGTCGGCATCGGCCATTATCGCACCGATCTCACAGCAGCCCGAAAAAAGGTGGGCCGTCTTACGACTCAGGATATCAAAGTAGGTTTCCTCAGTAATATCGGTGTTCCCGATGACCGTCAATTGGATGAGTTCGCCCTCGGTCATCTTTCGCGTCAGGCGGGTGAGAATGTCAAGGATCTCCAGCGATCGCTCCTGTAACGCCGTCTCGAATGCCGACATATACAGCCAATCGCCCATCAGCACCGCCATCTGATTGCCGAAATGAGCGTTCACCGATTCGCGCCCGCGCCGTTTGTCCGCTTTGTCGATGATATCGTCGTGCACCAGGGTGGCCGTGTGGAGCATTTCCATCACGGTCGCCATTCGGATCACATTTTCGCTCCTCGCATCTCCGCCCAAAGCGTAATTCGCAAGGATCAACAAAGCGGGCCGTACCCGTTTGCCGCCAGACGAGCGAACATATTCGCCGAGGCGATCGACGATCTGAACATTCGAGCTTGCCTGGTGCGCGAATGCCTGTTCAACCATCGCCATTTCGTCGGCAATGAGTCCGAAGATCGTTCGCGCCGCCGCATTCGGATGTAGTTCGGATTCGATTTTCGCGGCGAAGGTCTTCATTTTGGATCAATATGGTCGAGCAATTATCGATCAATACCACCTGATTGTTAAGCAGGATCGAAAATCGAACTGCTTATAAATTCGAAATCTAACGCTAATAAATCGCAATCTGCAGAGATCAATTATTCGACGCCGTAACCACGTAGGTATCGTCGCCCAAATCATCCGCAAGCCTGATCTCATTCTCCTCAGTCACCTCAAAGGCGCAGCGCGAGAGCGGATAGGGCTGCTGATCAAAGTCCGCCGAGATCTGCGAACGCATTTGCATCTGAAACTCTTTATCGCCATTCGCCGACCAACAGATAAGAAAATCGCGGTTCGGTATGCCGAAGTAAAATGGGCTTCCAATTGATTCGGCAAAAAATGTTCGCATGCCCGGCAGCGATATGCGAACGGCATCGAAGCCATCCCTTGTGTTGACGATGGCAAACGCGTTGTCGCCCGGAATGGTCAGCATTTCCATGCCCCGAGTGCGATCCTTCAAATTCTCCGTTGCCGCCTCCCGCACCTCGCTTTCGGCAACGCTCCATCCCTCAATATCATTGTGCGAAACGTAGCTATAACTTTCCTCGGTATCCAGAACGAAACCAAGGCTTATTCCGTTGCCAAAATCGGATGAAACGAGCGGAAGCTTTGAATTGAACTCCGCCGGCATCAGCTGCGGCATAAGCCGCGGTTTTGCCTGCTCCCATAAAAGGCCGTCCCGGTCCGCAGCCGCGGCTCCCCCGAACACTTTCTGAAAATGTTCGGCAACGATCTGACGAATCTCCGCGTCGTTTTGCGTTTCCAAGGCTTTCGACCGCAAATTGCCAAGCCCGAAAATGCTCTCGCCGCACTTGATCGTCAGCGGATCATCGGGCCGCGCAAAGTCCTTATCGGGGTATTCTTCCCGCAAAATGCCCAAAGCACGCGTCTGAAACGCCCGCTGTTCGTCGGGGTCGGTTTGTTTGAAGAGATTTGTGAAGCGAGAGTTCATCGTGGTTTCAGCAGGTCATCAATCGTCAAATCGCAATCCGAAAGAATTTTCCGTAACAATAGCGTCCTACCCTGAGTATGGCAGCCGTGCAGCTCGGGCACCGAGGCCACCGGGATTCCTTCCTCATCTTCTTCGATGATCACGTTGAAATCTCTTGTCATATCAGTTTGATCTATAATTATCGAACGTCATATCGATCCCGAAATCCTTCGACTTGAGGCTGGCGATAACTTCCTGCAATGTATCGCGGTCCTTGCCGGAAACGCGGACGGTCTCGCCTTGGATCGACGCCTGGACCTTTATTTTTGCATCTTTGATGAACTTCACGATCTCCTTCGCCTTATCGATCGGAATTCCCTGCTGGACCTTCACTTCCTGCCGAACGGTGCCCCCGGCGGCGGGCTCGATCTTCTGATAGTCCAGCGCCTTGAGCGAGATCCCGCGTTTCACGAGCTTTCCCTGAAAAATATCGTTCATATTTCTCAGTTTGGTCTCGTCCTCGGCGGTGAGGACCAGGTCTTTGCCCTGCAGCTCGACATTGGCCTTGCTGCCCTTGAAATCAAAACGCTGTGAGACCTCTTTGGTTGTTTGATGTATCGCGTTCGTGACCTCGGCATAGTCGGTCTTTGACACAATATCGAATGAGTTTTCCTTCGCCATAGGACTCAATTTAAGCACAGATCTGAGCAGATATACACTTCTCCGGCGTGAGACTGCAGGTCGAGTTGGCAGTTCTGGTGTAATCGCCCATGATAAACGCAATACCGCGGCGATCAGCCGAGTAGACATTGATCTCGGCGGTCGAGTTTGTCCCAACTTCTGGGACAAACTTGGGACAGGTAATTGCTGTATCTATTGAGTTTCCACTCATTGTCCCGCTGTCCCGCCATTTTTTTATTTGTAAATCTATTCCAGGACAAGTGAGTCGGGACAAGCAAGCCGTCGGTTGTCAAACAGCGATAGACCAGACCAAATTTTATCACAATTGTTGCGTTTGTGGCAAGATGTTTTATGAATGGGTGGGCGATCCGCTTAGATTCAAGTGATAAGTGCAACATTTTGGTTAAACAAGACCTCGGTTGGTGTTCTGTAGCCTAAAGTCTTGCGGGGGCGGTTATTTAGACGATGGTTGACGTGTGCGACAAGGTGATCGGAG
>JBFWPK010000003.1:0-271725 GCA_050250045.1 Pyrinomonadaceae bacterium
GCCTGTAAGTCGTCCCACCCGCACGATATTCCCCTACCACAAGTACCCTTATACTTGTCTCAAATTCCTTTACTTTATTCATCGCCTTGTCCCATTTTCGGTGTAAACCTATTTCAGGACAAGACACTCGTCAATACTGTGGTAAATGGTGTTAGCCGCATATTCGACACCTGGCCTCGATCTTGCCGACAAAACTATCGCAAAGGGGCCATCTAGCCCCTCATACAACAAGTGTATCATAGTGTCGGCTAAACGTGTGAAGATTTATCATCTTCCGATGAGTTCCAGTGCTCGTTCTATGGGCCGCGCCAGGACCGCTTTTTCGCCGACCTCGACGATCGGCCGCTGGATCAGATTGGGATCCGCAACCATTGCCGCGATAACCTCTGCGTCCGGAGTCTCGTCGGTGATGCCGGCGGCGGCCGGTCCACGCGTGAGTTTGATCGGCCTGTCGCCGGTTTTCCTGATCAGAGCCGTCAGGTTTTTCACCGTAAACGGCTCGTTAAAATAATTGACCTTCTCCCAATCAATGCCGTTTTCACGAAACAGCGTCGCCAGATTGCGGCAGGTCGTTCAGGTAGGTTTTTCGTAAACGGTAATTTTCATAGTCCAAGATTTCTGACTCGCGACTCACGACTCAAAGAGGCACACTCCCTACCGGTCGTGTTTCTGCCTACGCGGCGACCGCGTCCCCGGGATGAGTTTCCAACAGGTTCTGCGATTCTTCGTAAGTGAACACCCGCGACTTTGTCACAAACCTTAGCCCGAGCGGGATCTCAAGCGAAAAGCTCGCCCCGCGGCCTTTTGTTACGTCGATGGTCAGTTCAGTGTGCTGCCAGAATTCGAACTGGTCTTTGGCCATGTAAAAATCGCAACCGGCGACCTCGCCAAGCCAAACATCGCTCGACCCGACCATAAACTCGCCCTTCGGATAACACATCGGTGAAGAGCCGTCGCAGCACCCGCCGCTCTGGTGAAACATCAGCTCGCCGTGCTTTTCGCGAAGCTGTTCGACAACCCCTGCGGCCTCTTTGGTTATTTTTACTCTTGGAATTACGGACATATCTGCAAAATCTAGATTTCTCCCGCTACCCGAAGAACTTCCTCGCGCAAAGGGCGGCTGATCCGAAACCCGTTCGTCTCCAAATCGTCGATAAGTGGTCTTATCTTGGCAAGATGACCTGATTCTTTTGCGGCGATCAAAACTCCCATGACGCCTTTGACGATCAATCCTAATTGTTCAGCGGCCGCCCGCGCTTGTTTGTCGTCGGTGAGCAACAAACTGTCCAACTGAACGGCTAAGGCGATCGCTTCGGATTCACCTTTACCGAGAGTTGCGCTCAACAGCCCACTGAGCCTTTGAGATGTTAGCCGCTGTACTTTGAGCCATTCAAATTGTTTGCCAAATTCCGCATCAACCGCAGGAGGAATAAAGACTGTATCAAAAAGACCCGGTAGAATATCGAGCCTGTCAATTCTTTCAAAAGCTATCAAACATGAAGTATCGGAGATGACGATGCTCACAGGCGTATTTCTTTTCTAAGCTCCTCCGGCGAATACTTGATAACGGGTATTTGATGATGTTCGAGTACTTCGAGAAACGCGCGGACAGAATAACCCGCCAACTCGGCAGCTTTCCCAAGGGACAGGCGGTCGGTCTCGTACAACTTTATGGCCAGGAGCGTTTGGGCTTCGTCCTTGGTTATCTGTGGCGGCAACTCTATCTTAAATTCTACTGTGTTTTGCATCGCTTTGCACCTTATCAGTGATTCTAACACGAAGCGAAATAACACATCGGTGAAGACCCGTCGCAGCACCCACCCGACTGGTGGAACATCAACTCGCCGTGCTTTCGCGAAGCTGTTCGACAACCCGTGCGGCCTCTTCGGTTATTTTTACTCGTTCGATCATGAATGGTAACGCGGAATGCCTATACTATACCTTCTAAGCGGTTAGGCAGTACGTTTACTAACTTATGAGTAGCCGATAATTCTGCGATCGAAGTCCATCGGGTCTTCATTATTTCCGCAAACTCCCGAAGTCTTACGTTTCCGAGTTTCAAATGGATAACTCTCGGCGGTGGAATTGCGGTCAATATTCGATAGGAGAAGTCTGAGTCTTTGGTGACAATAGTCAGGTCTCTCGATCGGGCGTAATCCCAAATCCAACTGTCGGACTCAGACTGAAAGGCTGCCCCAACAAACTCAAAATCCGAGCCTTGCCATACGTTCACTTTTACCGGCAAATTCTCGTCGATCAAAAAGCGGCTCATGAAGGCTGAACTACGAAGTTATGATCAAGTAAGGTTGACGCGAAGCCCAGACACGCATAAACATCCTCTCTGGACAGCGAGGGATAGTTCTCAAGCACTTCATCGATCGAATCACCCGCGCTAAGAAACTCCAAAACCGTCTGCACGGAAATTCTAGTTCCACGAATCGACGGTTTTCCATTCAAAATATCGGGGTCAATAACGATTCTATCGGTCGAATTCATACAATCTGCTTATCGGAACCATTCTAACATAGGTAGTAAGCTTGATTGAAAAAACGTAGTTTGACAATCTTTTGCACGAAGTTGCTTGACGGCCTTGGCGGCCTCTTCCGTTATTTTTACTCGCGAAACTTTAGACATTAGAAAACATCGATCTCATAGCTCACAAGCCATAGATCGAGCTGGTCCAGCTTTTCCTTCCAGCGGGCCTTGTAATCACGCATCCACTGAATGTTTTCGGGCGTGTCGGGGATATCTATCACGATCTTTGAGTTCCGGTCGTGGTACGCGATACCTTCGCTGGTCCAACGACCCTGCACCGAATTGTGGTAGTAACTAAGCGCTCCGAATTCGTCAACTATTTCCAGAATTGCATCGGATATAAAATCATCCGAAATGTCGGAGCCGTCATTGAACTGCAACGGGATCAATATCTCGAACCGTCGTAAGCTGTTCATACGTTGATGTCCCTTGCACGGTAAACCTTATTCCTTTAAGAGCGAGTGCCTCCAGAGCCTGTTCCGGGACGATATGCTCTCCATTTTTGAGAATGCGACCGGAAAACCCGTTCAGCAGGATAACGATCGCTTTTTTCTCCGTCTCACGGTCGGGGAATGTGATTGTAACCATAGAACCTCGGTTCGATTTTAACAGGTCTGCCCGCGAAATACATCAAATAAGCCGAAATGATTCGAGCTGTTTGGCGTAATTTCGGGGGCAAACTGGCTCCGCAACTATCCAGCGAACGTCTTTGCTCTTGCATTCCTATTCACTCGGTTTCCAGATATATTTTCCTGTCCTGCTAATATATCCGACCTTCTCGCCGACCGTAACCTTGGAAATACCGCCTTCAAACGGTTCGGCCCAATCAAACCGCGGCGTGATCTTCATTTCTCCGGTCTTGTCTATAAAACCCCATTTCGCATTGATTCGAACCGGAGCAAGTCCTTCTGAGAACGAATTGGCCGTGTCGTACTTCACAGGAATTACAATCGCACCACTTTTATCGAGAAAGCCATATTTCCCGCCTGACTTTTGATGGCCGTGCCATGCCATTCCCAAATTGACTGACGCGAGTCCTTCGCGAAATCCACTCAGCCAGTCAAACTTTGGTTCTAAGACTACATTTCCATCTCTATCGATAAGGCCAAATTTTTGTCGATCGACAGAAAATGATGCGAGGCCTTCGCTGAAACTGAAAGCCGTCGTGAATCGAAACCGTATTTTCGTTTTTCCCTCTTTGTCTATAAAGCCAAATTTTCCGTACTTCGAAACAACGGCGAGACCCTCCGAGAATGGACTTGCCGTATCGAACTGCGGTTCGATGACGAATTTTCCCTGCTTATCTATAAAGCCAAATTTCCCGTTTAACGCGACAATTGCAAGCCCGTCTCGGAAACTCCAGACGAGACTGCCATCGAAACTGTCAAATATCGGGGGAATGACATATTTCCCTCTTGTGTCTACGAACCCAATCTTATCTCCTGGATTCCCGCCCTGAACCATGGCTAGACCTTCAGAAAAATCGTCTGCAAATCGAAACCGATCACCGGAGATTTCCTTTCCGTTTCTGTCTATGAAGTAGAAGCAAATACAGTCATCTCGAACGCGAGCCAGACCTTCGGAAAATTCTGCGGCGACCACAAAGGAAGGCTTTATGATCACCTTTCCTCGTTCATTTATATAACCCCATTTTCCTTTCACCCTAACGGGAAGCAATCGATTATTTTGCGGATTCCCTTGGGCCGGGAAAGGAGACGGAGTAAGCAGACAAATGAATAAGACTATGAACCCGAGTCGAATTGATGAACGATCCTTCATTCCCTGTTAGACACGATCGAAAGAAAATTGTTCCCTCGCAACAACGAAGGGTCGAATCTGAACTTCGACTCGACCCTTCCTCGTCAATAATCGACGTTTTCTAGAAAAATCCCATCGCGTTCTTGTCGTATGAGATGAGCATATTTTTCGTCTGCCTGTAATGGTCAAGCATCATCAGGTGATTTTCGCGGCCGAAGCCTGATTTCTTGTAGCCGCCGAACGGGGCATGTGCCGGGTAGTTGTGATAGTTGTTTACCCAGACGCGGCCGGCCGCGATGGCACGCGGCACGCGATACATTTCGTGAGCGTCGCGGGTCCAAACGCCGGCGCCGAGGCCGTAGAGCGTGTCGTTGGCGATCTCGATCGCTTCGGCTTCGTCCTTAAAGGTCGTGACACAGGTGACGGGGCCGAAGATCTCTTCCTGAAAGACTCGCATTTTGTTGTGGCCTTTCATAATTGTTGGCTCGATGTAGTAACCGTCTTCAAGGTCGGGGTTCTTGTAAGCTTTACCGCCGCACAAAACCTCGGCTCCTTCGTCCTTGCCGATCTGCAGGTAGTTCAGGATCTTCTCGTACTGGTCCTGGCTGGCCTGCGCGCCCATCATTGTCGTCGGGTCGAGCGGGTGGCCCATCTTGATCTGCTTGGTGCGTTCGACGAAGCGGTCGATAAATTTATCGGCGATGTCTTCCTGCACCAGAACACGCGACGGACAGGTGCAGACCTCGCCCTGATTCAACGCGAACAGCGTCGCGCCTTCGAGGCATTTGTCAAAGAAATCATCGTCCGCGTCCATGACGCTCTTAAAGAAAATATTCGGCGATTTGCCGCCGAGTTCGAGCGTGACCGGGATCAGATTCTGCGAGGCGTATTGCATTATCAAACGTCCGGTCGTGGTTTCGCCGGTAAACGCGACCTTCGCAATTCGTGCATTCGTGGCTAACGGTTTTCCAGCTTCGACACCGAAGCCGTTGACGATATTCAACACGCCTTTCGGAATAAGGTCGCCAACCAATTCCGCCCAGACCATAATGCTCGCCGGCGTTTGCTCGGCCGGCTTAATAACAACGCAATTTCCGGCAGCGAGAGCCGGTGCGAGCTTCCACGTCGCCATCAGCAGCGGGAAGTTCCACGGGATGATCTGCCCGACAACGCCAAGCGGTTCTTTGATAATTACCGAAAGCGTGTTTTGATCGAGCTCCGACGCGCTTCCTTCTTCGGCGCGTATCACGCTCGCGAAATAACGGAAATGATCGATCGCCAGCGGCAGGTCGGCGGCGGTCGTCTCGCGGATCGGCTTGCCGTTGTCCCAAGTTTCGGCGCGGGCGAGCAGCTCAAGATTTTGCTCCATCCTGTCGGCGATCTTTAGCAGAATGTTGCTCCGCTCGGTCGCCGAGGTTTTGCCCCAAGTTTTGAATGCTTCATGTGCCGCATCCACAGCGGCCTCTATGTCCTGTTCGTTCGAACGCGCTATCCGCGTAAACGATCTGCCGTCAACCGGCGAGATGCATTCGAAATACTCGCCGCTTTTTGGGGCGGTCCATTCGCCGCCGATGTAGTTTTCGTATTGTTCCTTGAATTTTGGGATGTCGAAAGATTTCTTTACTGCGTCCATAGTGAACTCCTTGATCGAGTGATCGAAACCCGTTACGGGTGGAAACAATTAAGGGAGAAGAAAAGTCGCTTTATACGATTGTAGCACTGTGTCGAAAAGGAATGTAACACCCGCCCGGGAGGTTCGGGTCAAAGCCGGCTTCAGATCCAAAACTCCGAACTGCGGACAGGCGGGAGCCTCTTCGTTTTCGAGAGAAAAGGGCCCATTGTCGGAAGGGCAATTCAAGTGTCCCGTGACTGAATTCACGATCGGCCATCGATCCGGGAGTCGCGGACGGAGACGGTCGCGAGCGGGTTTACAACCGATTCATAAAAAACGCTTGCGGGCGACGGTGCATTCAATGACGTCCAAACGAATTCTTTAGAGGCCTTTTCCATGAACGCCTCGATATCGCTGATCTTGCGAGGCAGTTTGGCGGTCATCCATTCGACTCCGGTTTCCGTAACCAGCATATCGTCCTCGATGCGAACTCCGATGTTTTTGTACTTCTCAAAGGCGGGCCGGACCTTTTCCTTGAAAGCACGGCTTTGCGGTGTATCGGGCAGATTATCCAAGGCATCTTCGCGAATGTATATTCCCGGTTCGTTGGTAAAGACCATTCCCGGCCTGAGCGGAGCGGCGTAGTCGCCCACATCGTGGACGTTCATTCCGAGCCAATGACCGAGGCCGTGGATGAACCAAAGGCCGGCTTGCGAGCCGTTCTTGTCGGTAACGAGGCCTAACTTGAACAGGCCGTCATTGATAGTCTTACGGGCTATCTGGCTTAGCTCGCCGAAAGAGACCCCAGGTTTTGTCGCCTTCGCGACCGCTTCCTGGGCGTCAAATACGATCTGATATATCTCCGCCTGCTCCTTTGTGAATTTGCCGTTGACCGGAAAGGTGCGCGTCACGTCGGCCGTGTAGTGGTCATACTCGGCCCCGACGTCCATTAACAGGAGCTCGCCTTTTTTTACCGGGCTTTGCGATTCGACATAGTGAAGCGTCGTGGCGTTCGAGCCGCAGCCGACGATCGACGGATAGCCCCAAAAATCGGCGTTGCGCCGCCGGAACGTGTATTCGACCTCAGCGTGGACCTCGTATTCCCACCGCGCACGGCCGACCATTGCCATCGAACGGAGTTGGGCCTCGGTCGTGATATCGATCGCGTGCTGGAGAAGCTTGAGCTCGTACGGCGATTTGATATGCCTGAGCTGAGCAAAGATCGGCTGTGCATTTTCAACCTTGTATTCGGTCAAGGCCTTTGAGAATGCGTCTTCCTGTCTGAACTCGCGTTTTCCATTCTCGTCGTTCTCGCCTTCTGGAAGCAGGAGATAGAGCGTCGGGGCGCCGGTGATCTTTACCGAACCGTCCTTTGAGGTAAACGTACCGCGGTTCTTAACCGCCGCCAGCATCGCGTCCCTTTCCGACGCGTCAACGATGCTCTTCAATCCTGAGATCCGCGTCGCCTGTTCGCGGGAGTACATTTTACCTTCCCATGCCTCGCGGCGCGGGACACGTTTCGGCAGGAACAGCGTTTCGGTCACGGCTCCCGCAGCCTTTCTGATGACGAGCGAGGCCCCATCCTGCTTGAGGCCGGTGAGGTAGTAAAGATTGTTCTCCTGCCGATAGACATAGTCTACGTCATTCGTGTAAAGCCTTGGCTCTGCGCTGAACAGGACCATTATGCTGTTATCGGCCATTTTTGCGGCAACAGCCGCCCGGCGGCGGGCTAACTCAGCCTGGCGTTCCGTATCGGTGAATTTCGGAGCCGGCGGCGTTTTCGGGATCGGGTCGCTGGGAACGCCCGAGCCTGGCTGACGGGTCAGATGCGGCTGGGAAGTTGATGTTCCGGCAGAAAATACGACTACCGCCAAACCGGAAAGGACGAATGCGATCAATAGGATCCAGGTGATTACACGTTTCATTCTGCTACCTCAAGGGCGAACGCCAGCGCGTCGTCGGCGTTCCGTGGATGTGATAAATACGATTCAGGTGTAAGGCATTCATCTCGATGCCTCAAAGATGATGTCGCTTGACACGGTGTTGCCGAAATAATCTGCCGCAAATACTCGGAGAACATACTCGCCGGGCCCGAACCGGGCCGGGTCGAGAAACCCCTCGCTAAACGAATCGCCGTTGACCGTGTTCGTTACGATGTAACGGAAAACCGTCTCGCCTGTCGCTCCAGATCTGCTGCCAGGTGCGTAAACAAACTTGACCGCATCGGGCGACGGGTTGCGGTCGAAGGTGATGTTCCAGCTTACCGGGGCGATGGCTGAACCATCCGGGCGAAGGACCTGATAACCAAGCCGGTAAACTCCCAGACGCCGCCGTTCGGGGTTGCCATCCATCCGATCGAACGCCCGGACGACAATACGCACCTTTCCTGCCAAGCTAATACGTTTTCCCGGTCCTTTGGTTTCGAGCGGCTGCCAGGTTTCGTCAAAAAATGCGATGTCCTCGATGGTTGGCTCGATCGTATCCGCGACGCCGGGCAGGACCAACGCGTCCAGGGCATTCATCTCATCCCCACGCGGACCCGCGATCAGATGGACATGATTCATCGGATTGAGCGTCCCGACCACATCGCCCGCGTGGAATGTCGTCCCGCGACGGACGCGCACGCCCGTCATTCCCGGATCGAACTGGAATCGGTTGTCGCCAAGCGGCCGGCCCGACGCATCTCGTCCGAGCCGGATGTGTATGTATCCGACACTTGGAAGGCGCAAGAGTTCGCGAAGAGTATTGAAGTTATCAACGGATATCGGGTCAAGTACCGTCTCGTCGCGGATGAACCGGGCCTTTTCGCCGTAGCCGCCGGCAATGTCAAGGCCGTTATGAAACCACACCTGCGATCGTGAATCGACGACCTCACCTCGTATCTCGCCAAGTGTACCGGCGATATCGCGCTTTACGTCCGGAGGGTCGTACGGCCAGCGCGCCGGCTGGCGTGCGCGAAACTCAACCGGGTCCGTCTGTTTGTCCCGGAAGATCACCTGGGGGCCGCCTACGTCCGTATCAGGGTCCGGCCCAATGCGTCGCACCGCCGAGTTGTCGCTGTCGGCTATGAAAACGTCATAGTCGTCGGTGACCGCGATCCCCGAAACTCGATGGAATCTGGCGAGGCGGAGAGCTCCGTCGGTAAAGCCCCGTCGGTTTTCAGATAGAGTTTCAACGATCGGGAGCGGACGGTTCCTGATCACCCGAACAGCGTTGTTATCACCAATGAACAGGCTTCCATCCGGATCCGCGGCGAGAGCGTAGGGCCGGTCGAACGCGGCGATGGCGAGGGGCCCGTCACGAATTTCGGGTTCGCTGCGGCCGGCGATCGTCGATACAGTGCCGTTTGAATTGATGATACGGATCCGTCCGTTCATCGTGTCCCCGACCAGAATGCTCCCGTTCGGCCAGCCGAGAACGGCGCACGGCGTGTCGAACTTCGCAGCCGCTCCTTGCCCGTCGGCAAATCCGCGTGTTGAGCCAGCCAGCGTAGTGACCTCGCCATTCAAGATCAGTTTGACCTTGTCGTTGTAGGTGTCAGCAACCACGATCGAGCCGTTTTTGAGGACCGCTAGTCCAACCGGCCCATTAAACTTTGCCGAGAGGGCCGGGCCGTCCTGATCTCCAAACTCACCTTCGGTCCCGGCGAGCAAAGAGACCACGCCATTTTTGTCAACTTTCTTTATCGTGTGCGAGCCGGTGTCGGCAACAATGAGGTTGCCGGAGTCGTCGAAAGCGATAGCGGATGGCGTGGAGAGTCCTGTTGCAAACGCGACGGGCGTACCTCCGTCGGGTAGTCGCCAGATCGTGTCGCGCGAGCCGTCGGAAACGTAGATATCGGAACCAAGAACGGCGATGCCGAACGGTTCGCCCATTTTGTTGTCCGGATCGGCTACGGCGGTTACCCTCTCGAGGTTTACCGCCGAGGCGGCAAAAATGCCCCCCGAGAAAGTGAAATACAATAAGCCGATGATGGCGGCGAACGCTATCAGGGCCGCTCCGGCAACCGCCGAGAGAAGATACAGACGTTTACGGTTGGACATCGCAGAGTGCTTTTTTGCGGGTGAGCATGATATCATAATCGCACAATTTCGAATCAACAAAGAAGGAGAGAAGTTATGTTTTCACTACAAGACCTGCTTGGTCAGGAGCAGGGGACGGAAGCGGTTGAACAGATCAGCCAGAATGTCGGAGCGGAACCATCATTGGTTAACACCGCGATACAGGCCGCTTTGCCAATGATCCTCGGCGGGCTTGCCAACAACGCTTCGACTCCGCAAGGGGCCGAAAGCCTAAACAACGCTCTGGAACAGGATCACAGCGGTGGCGGAGTGCTTGGGAACCTGGGCGGCCTGGGAGGTTTGATCTTTGGCGGCGGCCAGCAAACTCCAGCTCCGCGTCAGGCTGACGCCGGCGGGATCCTCGGCCACATTTTTGGCAACCAGCAGGGCCAGGTGGCGCAGGAAGTCAGCAATCAAAGCGGACTCGGCATGGGACAGGTTGCACAAATATTGATGATGCTTGCGCCGATCGTGATGAGCTATCTGGGCCAGCAAAAGCAGCAGCAAAACGTTGGGGCGGACGGGCTAGGCGGATTGCTCGGCGGGCTATTGGGCGGTGGGCAGCAGGCGGCCGCGGCCCCTTCATCAGGGAATCCGATGATGGACATGGCCTCGAGCATGCTCGACAGCGACCGCGACGGCAGCGCTTTGGACGACATCGCGTCGATGGCGTTCAATTACATTACGAAGAAGTAACGGTTGCGCGGATTGTCTGTGCGGGTAGGATGTTACAATGGATCTGGTGAACTTATGATGACTGAAACTGCGCTCAAACGATACGCCTATCCGCCGACCGTTTTGAATTTCAGCCCGCATCCGCTGACGGACGAGCAGTTCGAGTTTCTCTGCCAAAATCACAGGGACTTAAAGTTTGAGCTCTCAAGTAAAGGAGAACTAATAATAGTGGCGCCCACGAGTCCGGAATCTGGTTGGAGAAACACAAAATTAACGTCCAAAACCGATCTTTGGTCTGAAACGAACGGCACGGGAATTGTATTCGATTCCTCGACGATGTTCACGCTCCCGAACGGTGCGAAACGGTCGCCGGATGTTTCATGGATGTCGAAAGCCAAGTGGGACGCACTAAGTCCGTCTGAACGCGGTAAATTTTCGCGGGTCGTTCCCGATTTCGTCATCGAACTCCGCTCTCCGTCGGACAACACTTCAGCACTTATGGAGAAAATGGCTGAATACATCCAGAACGGGGTGCTCCTTGCGTGGCTGATCGATCCGATAGAGCATCGCGTGTATATTTATCGTTCAAAGGGCGAGATAGAGATCCTGGATGAACCGGAAAAACTGACGGGCGAGGACGTTTTGCCAGGTTTTGAATTTGATGTCAGATCGATATGGTAAAACTGGAACCGCTCGACAGAATGGGGGAATTTCGATAAACTTTAATCTCGCGTGGTGAGTTATTGCGACTTGCGGCCACGATAAAAATCGCTAAAAAGCTAAGAGTTCAATTGAATAGATTTTGAAGAAAACTCTGTGCTTTGCGGCACGGAGCTTTTTTATTTGCGATTTGCGAATTTCGATTTGCGATTGGGGAAATTAAGTCACAGCAAATCAATGGGCGGGATCAACGTTTAGATGAATGAAAACGATCTTTTGAAACGAACTAAAGTATTTTCGCTCAGGACCATAAAGCTTGTCGATGCGTTACCGAATACGACAGCAGGCAGGTCGATCGGCGGACAATTGATTCGAAGCGGCATGTCGGTTTCGGCAAATTATAGAGCGGCTTGTCGGGGCAGGTCGAAGGCTGAGTTTCTCGCTAAACTCGGGGTGGTCGAGGAGGAGGCCGATGAATGCTGCCATTGGCTGGAATTGATTGTCGAATCGGGCCTGATGGCTGAAAAACTCGTCACCCCATTGCTTAAGGAAGCGAACGAGATAACGGCGATCATGGTCGCTTCAAAGAAAACAACTCGTGACGGAATAAACAATCGCAAATCGAAAATCGAAATTCGCAAATGAAAAAGTTTCTCGATCTCTTTAAGGACAAAGTCATCGTCTTCGACGGTGCGATGGGTACGTATCTTCAATCGCTCGATCTGCCGATCGAAGAGTGGGGCGGGCCGAATTTTGAGAACTGTTCTGAGAATCTGCTTTACACTCGCCCGGATGCGATCGAGGCGGTACACAACGCGTTTCTTGAAGCCGGCTGCGATGTGATCGAGACGAACAGCTTTGGCGGCAGCGAGGTGGTGCTGAAAGAATTTGGCATTGCAGAGAAAACGTATGACGTAAATCTGCGGGCTGCGGAACTAGCAAAGCGGGTCGCAAACGATTTTTCGACCGCCGCGCAGCCGCGATTTGTTGCCGGTTCTATCGGGCCGGGGACGAAGCTGCCGACACTTGGGCACATAACTTATCGTGATCTGAAGGACGCTTACCGCGAACAGGTGCGCGGATTGGTTGACGGCGGGAGTGACGTGCTGATCGTCGAAACCTGTCAGGACCTGTTGCAAACAAAGGCTGCGCTTGCCGCCATCTTTGAGCATTTCGAAAAGAACAAGACGCGTATTCCAGTTATCGCGCAGGTGACGATCGAAACTTTCGGGACAATGCTAAACGGAACTGAGATCGGGGCGGCGTTGACGGCGCTTGAGCCGTTTCCGATCGACGTTATCGGAATGAATTGCGGCACAGGCCCGCGGCAGATGGCCGATAGTTTGAAGTACCTTTGCGACAACTCGCCGATACCGGTTTCTGTTTTGCCAAACGCGGGCCTGCCCGAAGTGAAGGACGGCAAACAGCATTACGACGAAACGCCCGAGACATTTGCGACGCAAGTCGAACATTTTGCAAAAGATTACGGAGCGAACATCGTCGGCGGCTGCTGCGGAACGACGCCTGAACATCTGAAAAAGGTGATTGAACGCGTCGGGCGGATTTCGCCGAAACAGCGTGATGCGAAACTTGCTCCGTCGGCCTCGTCGATCTATTTTCAGCAGCCTTATACGCAGGATGCGTCTTTTCTCATCGTCGGCGAACGCGTCAACGCGAGCGGGTCGAAAAAGATGCGCGACCTGCTTGAGGCCGAAGATTGGGACGGCCTTATCAACCTTGCCAAATCGCAGGAAAAAGAAGGCGCCCACATTCTGGACGTGAACGTCGATTTTGTCGGCCGCGACGGCCTCGCCGATATGCATGAGCTTGCGTCGCGACTCGTGACCAATGTGAAGATCCCGCTGATGCTGGATTCGACCGAGTGGGAAAAGATGGAAGCCGGCCTTGAGCACGCGGGCGGCAAATGCATTCTTAACTCGACAAACTATGAGGACGGCGAGCCGAGATTTTTGAAAGTTCTCAGTCTCGCAAAAGAGTACGGAGCCGGTGTCGTGATCGGCCTGATCGACGAAGAAGGCATGGCTCGCACCGCGGAGAACAAACTCACGATCGCGCGCCGAGCTTACAAGCAGGCTACCGAGTTTGGCATCCCGGGCCATGACATTTTCTTCGATCCGCTCGCCTTGCCGATCTCGACCGGCATCGAGGAGGATCGGAAGAACGCCGATGAGACGATCAAATCGATCCGTGAAATACGAGCGGAAATGCCGGAGGCGAATATCATTCTCGGCGTTTCAAATATCTCGTTCGGTTTGTCACCTGCTGCGCGCGTCGTTTTGAATTCGGTGTTTTTGCACGATTGCGTCGAAGCGGGAATGAACTCGGCGATCGTAAACGCGTCGAAGATCCTGCCGCTGATACGGTTCAACGAACACGAGATAGATACGGCACGTGACCTTATTTATGACCGCCGCAAATGGAACGCGGACACTCCTGTCCGCAATGAGGGCCGCATCGGCCCGAACAACGCGCCGGATGCGAAAGTGGGTTCGCCGGAGGAACCGGCTCATGCGGACAAGAGTGTCCGCGTTCCGTCTGCGGACAAGAGTGTCCGCGTTCCGTCTGCGGACAAGAGTGTCCGCGTTCCGTCTGCGGACAAGAGTGTCCGCGCTCCGATTATTTGCACGTACGACCCGCTGGTAGAATTTACAAAACTTTTCGAGGGCAAAACGGCGCAGTCGATAAAGCCCGATATCTCGAACCTGCCGGTTGAGGAGCGGCTGAAAGAGCACATAATCGAGGGCGAAAAGATAGGGCTCGAAGATTCGCTGAAAGAAGCGCTCACGAAATATCCGCCGCTAGATATTATCAACAACATTCTGCTCGACGGGATGAAAGTGGTTGGCGATCTTTTTGGCTCGGGGCAGATGCAGCTTCCTTTCGTGCTGCAATCGGCTGAGGCGATGAAGGCGGCGGTTAAGTTTCTTGAGCCGTTCATGGATCGCATTGATGGCGTCGAAAAAGGCACGATGGTGATCGCAACGGTCAAGGGCGACGTGCACGACATTGGCAAAAATCTCGTTGACATCATCCTCACAAACAACGGTTACAAGGTCGTCAATCTCGGTATCAAACAGCCGATAGACGACATTTTGCGTGCTGCCGAAGATTCGAATTGCGATGCGATCGGCATGAGCGGGCTGCTTGTAAAATCCACGCTAATAATGCGCGACAACCTCGAACTGATGAACGAGCGCTCCATCAACGTGCCGGTTATCCTTGGCGGCGCGGCGTTGAATCGACGCTATGTCGATAACGATCTGATTCCTTTGTATAACGGCAGATTGTTCTACGCTCGCGATGCGTTTGATGGGCTGCACGCGATGGACGATCTTACGCAAAGGTCCCAAGTCCAAAGTCCCAAGTCCAAAGTCGTCGCGGCGGGGAGTGGAAACATAGACTCCCCTGCTTACGAAGGAGCGGTGGACGCCGCTTCGGCGGACGGGGCGGTTCTTTCGCCCGACACGGAAGACCTTGTTGGTGAAGACGCAAAACTAGGCGTCGAGGCCGCGCGAGTTTCCGCTCGTTCCGGCGGCGACACGACCCACACGACCCGTTCCGATGTTTCTGCCGATGTTGTCATTCCAAAGGCGCCGTTCTACGGATCGAAGGTCGTCGAGATAACCGACCTGACCAAAGTTTTCGATTTCATCAACGAAACTGCGCTGTTCAAGGGCCAGTGGCAGTATAAACAAGGGAAGCGGTCGAGAGAAGAGTATCAACAGATCCTTGACGAAACCGTCTATCCGAAGTTTGCAGAATTGAAAGCCCGGGCGATCCGTGAAAAGCTGCTTGAGGCGAAAGTGGTCTATGGGTATTTTCCGTGCCGTTCGTCGGGGAACGACCTGATAATCTACGAGGATGATGAACGGACGGAACGGCTGCGATTCACTTTCCCGCGCCAGCCGATCGATCAGCGGGGCGGGAAGAATCTGTGTTTGGCCGATTATTTTTGGAGCGCGGACACTCCTGTCCGCATGAGCGTCGACCCGACGCGAACGGATATTGACGATCCAGAGTCTCCGATCGACAGAGACCGTTTCGCCGGAAGAACCGGCGATGCGGACAAGAGTGTCCGCGCTCCGTTCGATGTCGTCGCATTCCAGCTTGTCACAATGGGCCGTCGTGCGAGTGAGCATTCGGCGAAACTGTTTAAGGCGGATAATTACCAGGAATACTTGCTTTTCCATGGCCTTTCGGTAGAGTCTGCCGAGGCGTTGGCCGAGCTTTGGCACAAACGAGTAAGGGAGGAACTTGGCATCGCGGGCAGCGACGCACCGGAGTTGGCCAAGCTGTTCCATCAGGGCTATCAAGGCTCGCGATACAGCTTCGGCTATCCGGCCTGCCCGAACATTGCCGACCAAACGAAATTATTCGAGCTGCTCCAGCCAGAGCGTATCGGGGTAGAGCTTACGGATGAATTCATGCTCGATCCGGAACAGTCGACCTCTGCCATCATTGTTCACCATCCGGAAGCGAAGTATTTCAATATTGAGTAATTTTGAAATCCAGCAACCAGCCGTTAGCTGTCAGCCTTCAGCTAAACGCATTTTGAGTCGGGCCGCAATTTTGTAGCTCAGGCCGGTATCCGGAAGGTGTCTCGTTCGAAGATGAAAATCGTCTGCCTTTCCGACACGCACAATTGCACGAACGGGATCGAGGTGCCTGACGGTGATATCCTGATCCATTCAGGCGACGCGACTATCACGGGAACTGTCGAGGAAGTCAAACGATTCAACGAATGGTTCAGCAGTTTGCCGCACCGGCATAAGATCTTCGTCGCGGGGAATCACGACTGGTTGTTCGAACGCGATAATGAGTTGGCCCGGTCGATGCTTGACCGGTCGATCATCTATTTGCAGGACTCGTCGGTCGAGATCGACGGGTTGAGGATCTACGGGTCTCCGTGGCAGCCGAGGTTCTTCGATTGGGCGTTCAACCTGAATCGTGGCTACGAACTGGCGGAGAAGTGGAAGCTGATCCCGCATGATATCGACATCCTAATAACCCACGGGCCGCCGCATGGCATTTTGGACAGCGTGCCGAGACCCTGGGGAACTGAGAATACCGGATGCGAAGAGCTCCGAAAACGAATTGAAGAGATAGCGCGGTTCGGGCGACTTAAGCTGCACGCCTTCGGGCATATTCACTGCGGATATGGTACGCGCGATGAATTGGGCATGAAGTTCGCAAATGCGTCTAACTGCGACGAGGAGTATGCGCCGATCCAGGCGCCGGTTGTGGTGGAGATTTGAAAGGAGGAGAACTGCTTCTCCTCCTTCCTATCCTTTGCAACTCCACAACTCGACGCCTTCAACCCTGATCATCAATTAGCCGTGAAATTCACGTCCGTCGCTTCCGAAGAGTGATTGCGGACGATGTTCGTCGGGTTGAATGTCATGTTCTTTCTGGGCTGAGGCGTGATGGTGTATGACTGGCCGAAGCCTACCGTGTTAAACCGATAGTAGCCAAAGGTGCTGGTAAGGGCCACGCGCGGTGACGGCAGTCCGCCGCCGCTCAACACCACATAAACGCGGGCCACTCCGCGGCCGCCCGGGGTTGTTATTCGGCCCGCGATCGCCCCGTTCTGCGCGATCACATTCGAGATCGTAAAATCCGTATTGCTGATATCGAAGAAGATGTTGCCTATCGGCTCCACGCGGATGCGGGCCGTTGACGTGTTGATGGCCGGCGACACGACCGCCTCGGCGCCGTCGTTCGCTGTGCTTGCCGCAAGCACCGTCGGGAAGGTAGCTCCGCCATCGGTTGAGAGCAGTATCCTCACGTTCGCTACATTGATCGGGGCTGATTCGGAACCGCCGGTGTTCCAGGTTACGACCGGGTTTGAGTTCAGGAACCAGGTGATGTTGCTGTTAGGCGATGTCACCTGAAACGGCCCGGTCGCCGCGACGTTGACCGTTGCGGTTGCGGTATTGATGCCGCCGCCGTTGGCTCGGTTGTCGCGAGCGATCACCTGGAAGTTCATCGTTCGTGCGATTGCGGGGAGCAGTTCACCGGTCAGGAAGCCGCCAGTCGTGTCCGGGGGCACATTGCCGCCAAGAATATGCTGGTACTGCGGGAAGGTCCGCGATGGGCTCGAATTCGGTGCGAACACCCTGAAGATCGGCCGGGCACTTCCATCAGAATCGGTATTCGGGACGGAGCCAGTGCCTGGTCCAAGGTCGTACTCCTGCCAGTCGTAGGTTATCGTGTCGCCGTTGGCGTCCGTCGCATTGGCGGCAAGCGTAAACGGCGTCAGCCGCGGAATATTGAACGTCGGGCCGCCCACCACACTTACCGACGGCGGCGTATTCCCGGTCGCCGCGGTCGAGGCGCATGTATTCCCGTTCCCAGTTTGACTGTACGCGACGATATCTTCGAGGCTCTTGACGTGGAATGAATCAATACTGTTTCCCGCCAGGTTCTGTGAGCCGCAGATGCCGGCATAGGCCATTATGGTGATCCCGCTGCCGGGCTCGTATGAACTGGTGCCATCCCTCTGGCCCGCTGAACCGCAGAATCCCACCGTGCTGTTGAAGGTGTGATTTGCACCCCATTGATGGCCAAGTTCGTGAGCGACAAAATCGATCGCAAAAACATCACCGACCGGGTTTGACAGGCCGGTCACTCCGCGGGCCTTAGATGATCCGCAGACGACCCCAAGGCCGGCGACGCCGCCACCGCCCGTGCTGAACACATGGCCGATGTCGTAGTTCGCTAACCCGATCACAGTATTGACGTTAGTGATGTTCTGGTTGAGCATAGTGCTTCCATCGTCGTTGGCGTACGGGTCGTTTGCTGCGGTACAGGCAACCCCGCCGCACAGTTGGTCACCGGCGTAAACGATCAGATTGTTATTCGCGATGATGACCATTCTCATGGACAGTTCACGTTCGTAAACTCCATTGACGCGATTCATTATCGTCACCTGGGCCGCAAGCGCGCCCGCAATCGTGTTGCCGCCCACTGCGGCCGCATACTCATTGGTTGCCGCCAGAGCCAGCCGGTACGTGCGGAATTGCGTTCCTGATGTTACCGAAGGGGCGGCTCCCGCAGCATCCGGGATAAATTCACCAAAACCCGACTTCTTTACCCTGGAGATGGAGTCGCCGGCGTCCTGGCGGTCGAAGTCGCACGCAAATGCGGGCTTTTCAACATCGCGCTTATAGTAGCTGATGTAATTGTCCGCATCGCCGCGCGAATATGGATCGACCATCACGGTCCCGCGCGGGGAAAGTATCATCGAATGAAAACCGTGCGGCATCAGGTCGAAACGGACCGTCGCCGCTGGATCGTCAATGCCGTATCCGACAAACGTCCTGCCCAGCTCGGGGTATTTTTCGACCAGTCCTGGTTCGACGATCAATGAGTGTTCGATCCGGAAACGTTCGAAGGTCCCGTCCGGCATTGGGAGGCTGAGGATGGTGTTTGAGATCCCGAACGACCCGAGCATCTCTTGCGGAGCTGATTGGAGGATCGTTTGAAGCATGATCCGGTCGAGTCGAAATGTCCTGTAGCTGGACGGATCGATTGACCGCTCAGTCGAACGAAGCGCGGCGCTGGTAGTGCTGATCTCTTTCCACACACCGTCGGCCGAACCCTTAGCCAATGCCTGGCCGGCGATAACGGATACAACGATGAACAAAAAGAGCGGGCGGATAGTCCTGATGAACATTCGGGGAATACTCCTTGCGGTTATTGGTAAAATGTTGACGTTTAGGCAATTAGACGAGCGATATTAAGATGCGCCGCTATAAGTCCGATTCAACCTGGTTGGTTCGAGAAAAGCGGAACGTCTATCGGCTCTAAGCAAGCTATGTTATCCGAAAACAGACTCAATGTCCATAAGTTTCCCGTTTCGACCGATCTCGTTCGGGATGATAAAATTATGCCCTGGATATGCAGCAAGCCGAGTCCCCAGCGGTGACCGGAAAGGCCGCCGTTCAGCGTCCGCTCGAAACCGCACCAACAACTGAAGAGCTTTCGGTCCTCAGCACGCTTGAGCGTGTCGGTTTTCGGCTTGTCCGGGCAATGAACCGGCCCGGCTGGAAGGGGCTTTGGACCTTTTGCCAAAGGCATATCGGATCGCTCTGGATATATCTTGCAACGTACAACCTGATGAATGTTCGCGGGCTCGAGAACTTTGAGGCGTCCGATCCGGAGCGTCCGGTTCTGTTGGCTGCCAACCACCGTTCCTTCTTTGACATGTACACGGTTTCGAGCGTTCTGTTCAGACAAACACGGCGGCCGATCAAGCTGTTTTTTCCGGTTCGGGCCAAATTCTTTTATGACAATCCGGCCGGCTGGTTTGTAAATCTCGTCATGGGCTGGTGGGCGATGTACCCGCCGTTCTTTCGCGAGCAGAATGAGGCGTCGAAACGGAACTTCGACAAATTTTCGGTTCGCGAATTGATCCGGTTGTGCCACAGCGGCAAAGGCCATGTCATCGGATTTCATCCGGAAGGGAAGCGTAACCTTGACGCCGATCCTTACTCGCTCCTTCCGGCCCAGCCAGGTATAGGAAAGGTCATTCTCGAGGCACGCCCGCAGGTCGTGCCCGTGTTCATTGCGGGACTGAGCAATCATCTTCCCAGCCAGATAGCCGGGAACTGGACCGGCGGACCAAAGGTGCGGATATGGTTTGGCGAACCGATCGACCTTTCGCCATACGACGACAAGGCGGTCTCGCGCCGGACGCAAAAGGAAGTCGCCGATCTTTTGATGGAGCGGATCGCAGCTCTTGGCGAACGGGACAGGGCCGAATTCGGACACAATGGCTGAGCGAGCGAGGGACAACATCGGTAGCTCTCCGGTTTGGACAGACAAGCCGCTGCTTGAAATGTCGAAACGGCGACGTTGGGCGGTGGTCGCAGGCGTTCTGACGGGGATGTTCATTGCGGCCCTTGAGGCAACCGTCGTCGGGACCGCAATGCCGACGGTGATCGCGACGCTTGGCGGGCTGAATCACTATAGCTGGGTTTTCTCGGCATATCTCGTGACTTCGACCGTTACAGTCCCGGTGTGGGGAAAGCTTTCAGACATCTACGGACGGCGGCTGATGTACCAACTCGGGATCGGCATATTCCTGTTGGGTACGCTCCTGTCGGGTTTCTCGGCGACAATGACGCAGTTGATTATCTTCAGGGCCGTCCAGGGGCTCGGTGCGGGGGCGTTGGTCCCGCTGGGAATGACGATCATCGGGGACATCTTTACGGTGGAGGAACGAACCCGGATGCAGGCATTGTTCAGCGGCGTCTGGGGCTTGTCGAGCGTTGTCGGACCGGTGATCGGCGGATTCATCACCGACCAGATCTCGTGGCGGTGGGTCTTTTGGATCAACCTTCCCGTTGGCGTTGCGGCCGCATTGATCATCGGGTTTGCTCTGAAAGAGCCAAAGATCGACAAAAAGCCTTCGATCGATTACGCCGGTGCCGCATTGCTGATGGCTTCTATAAGCCTTTTGATGCTGGCCATGGTCGAGGCCGGGCCGGGGGCAACCCTTTTCTCTCCGCGCAATCTCGGGCTGCTGCTGGCGTCCGCGATACTTCTTCTCGTTTTTATTCGGGTTGAGCGGAGCGCTCCCGACCCGATGATCCCGTTCGAGCTGTTCCGCAACCGGACGGTACTGATCGCCGTGATCGCGGGATTTCTTGGCGGCGTTGCGATGTTTGGAGCGATTTCTTTCATTCCGTTGTTTGCGCAGGGTGTGCTTGGGTTTAGCGCGACCGAGGCCGGTTCGCTGCTGACGCCGCTGATGCTGAGCTGGGTGACGATGTCCATTATCGGGGGACGTCTGATGCTCCGGCTCGGGTATCGCAGGATCACGAATTTCGGCTTTCTGGTCCTGACCGGCGGATTCGTTTTCCTTTCGCTGTTTCAACGGGACACGCCGCCGTGGCTGCTCTATCCGAACCTGATGTGCATTGGTGCAGGACTCGGCCTGACGATGCTGACACTGCTTATCGCCGTCCAGCAGGCGGTGGAACGAACGAAGCTCGGGATTGCGACCTCGATGAACCAGTTTTCCCGCTCGATCGGCGGTGCCCTTGGCGTTGCGGTTATGGGAGCCGTGCTGACGGCAGGGCTTGCGTCTCAGCTCCACGCCGTCGCGGACGATGCCGGCGGCACGTTCACCCACGAGGAAGCCTCGGCGTTTGCCTCGAACCCGAACGTGATAATCGAGCCCACGGCAAAAGCGGACGTTCCGCCGGAAAAGCTTGCGATACTTCAGCAGGCAATGGCCGGAGCGATCCATCCGGTATTCTGGGTCGGGGCCTTGATGTCGTTTCTGGCCTTCATTGTCTCGCTGTTTCTCCCGAAACCGCACGAGCAGTTGACGGAGGTCGATGGCGAGCGGCTCGTGATGGCCGAACAGACGAACATCAACGCCCGCAACCAACCGCATGTGACCGATGCCCCGTAGTGGGCGGTGGAATACCTTCTTTCATCCACGAAAATCACGAAACAAATCAAAAAGCAAAACAGCTCAAAACGGTCAGCAACCTACATTTAAGACACGGCCGACAGGTGGATGGGATAGTAGGAGATATTGCCGCGACGCGGACGACACGGTCGCTGCGCCTCGTGGCCTAAAAATCAATTTACCCGTGTGGCGGGGGCTTTTTAAACGCAGAGAGCACAGAGTTCGCGCGGAGTGCCATATGAGGGTTGTCCCGGACCGGGTGCCTATTTGCGTTTGCCGAGTTCAACAGCGCGTCGGTAGGCTCCGTAGATCGCCTTTGAGAGCACTGTGCGCAAGGCGCCTTTTTCCATTTGGTAGATGGCTTCGGCGGAAGTTCCGCCGGGAGAGGTGACCATGTTGCGGAGTTCGGCGGGGTGTTTATGAGACTCCATCGCAAACAGAACCGACCCGAGCATGGTTTGAAGCACGAGTTCCTTCGATACCTCGCGCGAGAAGCCGAGGTGCACGCCGGCGTCGGTCATGGCTTCCATTACGAGGAACGTATATGTCGGGCCGGTCGCGCTCAAGCTGGTGGCCATGTCGATCATATTCTCTGACTCGACAAAAAGCTCGGTGCCGAGGGCCGAAAGAAGCACCTTGACCATTTGCTTGTGTCCGGCGTCGACGGCGGCCGAACATGTCCACGGCGTCATTCCCTTGCCGATCTGCGACGGCGTATTTGGCATTGCTCGGACGGCCAGCCGACAGTTCAAAGCCTCGGAGATGGTGCCGATGGTCGTCCCGGCAACTATTGAGATAACTAGCTGTTCCGGCGTAACGGCTCCCGCGAGGTCATTGAGCACGGCGTCCATTCTTTGCGGCTTTACACAAAGAAGCACCGCCGAGTCGGGGCCGGGGAACGCCTTTGCCGCGGCCGCATTGTCGGCGAAGGCCTTGATCCCGAAGCGCTTTTTAAGCTCATTTCGCCGGTCGCGCCGCGGGTGGCTGGCAGCGATCTGTTTCGGCGCGACCAGTTTGTCGCGGAGCAGGCCGGCGATTATCGACTCAGCCATCACTCCGCAGCCGATGAAGGAGAGGCCCGTGTGTTTTGAAAGGGATGTTGTCATAAAGAATTCGGCCAATAAAAGGCTGGATCGCGAAATTTGGCGGGCCGTGCGGCGGTCATTCGTAGCTTAACGCCTCGACCGCATCGAGGCGAGCCGCGCGAAGTGCCGGATAAAGAGCTCCGACGGCTCCGCCGATAAGGCCGACGACGAAAGTGATGAGTATGACGACCGGGCTAATCTCCACTTCGAGAGTGACCATCCGGGTCAATATCGCCCGCACCAACACGGTGAGAAGTACGCCAAGAACGATACCGCAAAGGCTTATCAACAACGCCTCCTGCGTGATCGTCCATCCGATGCGGGCACTGCTCATCCCAAGCGATTTCATGATCCCGATCTGACGGGTGCGTTCGGTGACGGTAGTATACATCGTCAACAGGACCACAAGCGCGCTGATGACCGCGGCGATCCCGATAAAGACATTGAGAAATACATTCAACGCCGGAAAGCCGGCCATATAAAGCTCTTCGAGATCGCGGGTAAGGATGATCTGGTTATCGGGAAAACGATCCTGCAGTTTTTGGGCCACCTGGTCTTCGGTGAATCCTGGTTGTATGGAAACGAGCATAGACGACACCTTGCCCTCGCCGCCGAGCTGGGCCTGCATTGTTGCGAGCGGTATCTTGATGCGTGCTCCGCCGGCGGGCTCATAGGTGCCGACGATCGTGAACGGCCGCTCGAACAGAGACAGCGTATCGCCTACTTTTAAGCTCTTTTGCCGCTCCCAGGCGGTGTCGATGATCGCCTCGTCCTTGCCGACGTCAAATGGCCTGCCTTCGATGAGGTGCAGGCCGGATATCGCTGAGTACTGCTCAAACCTGACCGCGTCGACAAGGCGTTTGCCCGTATTGTTGTCAGATGCGTCAACCGAGTACTGCCCGAGCAAAGCGGCGGAGCGAACGCCTTCGACGGTCAGCAGGTCCGCAAGCATCGACTCGTGGAGGCGAAACGCGTCAGATCCGCCGGGCCCGAACGAGCCGGACGCTCGAAAAAATATCTCAGCTCCGACGTTCGCCTCGCGCGTGGCCTGTTCGCGGATAGAGCCGTTGGCGAGGCCGACGGTAAACACGATGAGCAGCACACCGATAGAGATGCCGAGGACGCTTACGACGGTGCGCGCCGGGCGGTGGAGCATGTTGGAGAAAACCAGACTTTCCATTCCTACTTGTTCTTCTGCGTCAAAGCCGAAGCCTGAGAGTTTGCGGCGGCGGTGTTCGCGTTTGCGGTCGGCTGCGCCGGCTGGGCCTCGCTGGGCGAAGTCCACCCGGCGCTTTTGAGAAGGTCCAAAGCGAACCGGATCGGCACTGCCATGTTGGCCGCGGTATTTTCCGTAAAGACGCCGAAGTTCACGCCGATCACCTTGCCCGTTTGGCCGAAAAGCGGAGCGCCCGAGCCGCCCTCGGCCGTCTTTGCATCGTGCACGATACGGCGGGTGTCGAGGTCCGTTATTGAACCCTGGGTCGTAAGCGGAGCGATCTTTCGCGACTGAGCAAGGAAGTTGATCAGATTCTGCCGCGAGTTGCCGAAGCGCTCATTGATTGATTTCGCTTCGTTCTCATCGACCATTGCCAGCAGGCGGTCGGGCCCGCTTGGGTACCCGATCGTCACCACGGATTTTCCTATTGTTGCGGCGTCTGAATCCGTCTCCAGCGGCAATACGGGAACATCGTCGGGAAGTGCGTTTACATCGATGGTTGCGACAGCGAGGTCCTCGCGGCTGCTCAATTCGCGTTTTCGAAGCGCGAAAGGCTGCGGGTGATTAGGGAAGTAGATCACAAGGCGCTTGACACGTGCACGGCCGTTCGCGGCGGCCATCATGCCTTTGACGACATCATCTTCGGTCCACGGCTGGAGCACGTGGCGGTTCGTAACGATGTAGCCGCCGCCTACGTGAAACCCGGTGCCGATAAAATCGTACTCAACGGGTGAGCCGGAGCCTTCGGTCGTGAGTCCGTAGCTGAGGCCCTGCGGCTGACGATTCGGATCTTCGGAGGGTGTTTGTTCGAGCGGTTCGGCCCGGAACGCCATTGGGTCGGCGTACTTGAGCGTCTTGCCGGTGGCGCGGTCGACGAGGTCGTAAACGCCGACTATCAGGCAAACGCCGTCTCCGTACTCAAGTCTGAGGTTCGGAGCGAGCGATACGATCTGTCGAAATTCTTCGTTCGCGTCACCGATCTGCCCGATCTGGATCTTGGTCTCGGCGAGCCGCTTTTCTAACTCGGAGATAAACTGGGTCTGCTTTTCGGCCGCCTCGCGGCTTTCGCGAAGCTCTCGATTGACGGCGAAACCAAGGTAAAGGACACCCGTGATGAACCCGATGGCAAGCACCAGAGCGATCAGCTTTGTGGTCACTGATACCTCGCGGAGGAGTTCGCGTGTGAATTCGCGGAGGAACGTTTTCGCGTCATCCCGCTTGGTTGAAACGGCCGATTCGAGCGCGGCCTCTTCGATGAACTGGGCGATCATCGGTTCGCGATTGGTTGTGATCAGGGTCTGCTTTTCCGAGATCGAAAAGAACGCAAAAGAAATGTCGGTGTCGCTTATGCGAAGAACGTCGCCGTCGGATATCGCGATAAACCGGCGGATCGGCTTGTCGTTGATGGTGAACGTCAGGGACGGTTCGAACTCGACAACACGAAACACGCCGTCGGTCTCCTGAAGCTCGATCCAAAGGCCCGCCGGTTCGACCTGTTTGGTATGGATCTGAAGATCGCACGTTTCATCCGCGCCGATGCTCAGCCGGGGTTCTGAGAAAAGCTCGGTCCGTTTTTCGGGCCCGACCGAAATGTGGATGATTATACCTACTGCCATTTAACGCGGCCCCAACCTCAGGGCGTTTCGGTTGCGGTGACCGAAGTGAGATTTTAGCACAAACGCAATCTCGTTCGATGCCGGAAGACGGCGTTTCGTGGCAAAATAAAACAGATGGCAGAGAAGAAATTCATAGAAGACCGCCAGCAGCTGGAAAAACTAGCCCCAATGCTGAAAGCTCCGATAAAGCGGCAGGTTTTTGTTTGCAACGGCAAATCGTGTACGGCGGTAGGGGCGGCGGATGTGAAGGCGGAGTTTACCCGGATCCTTGAAGACAAGGGACTTCGGCAGGGCAAGGAATCGAAGGGGCGAAACCCGATGGGCGAGATACTGCTGACCGATTGCGGCTCGATCGGGTTCTGCTCGATCGGCACGGCGGTGATGGTTTACCCGGACGGTACATTGTATGGCCAGGTCTCCGCTGACGACGTGGCGGAGATAGTTGAGGAACATTTGATCAACGGCCGCGTTGTGGAACGGCTGGCCCTGATGAAACTCGGCAAGGTATAGACCGCCGGACGCGAAGCTTGTAATGTATCAGTTCGAATTGACTGCTCTGTGCCCTTAGTGACTTCAGCTTGGCTGCCTTAGCGTTAAGGATCTTCTAAACGCAAAGGAAACGAAGACTAATGCACAATGGCGCGAAATGGGCGGCTCGGGTCCATCCTCGACAAATGTAAAACTGATACACCATCCGGAGATATCCCTTGTAGGATGGGAACTGAGCCTCTGGTACAATGGGTGCTGTTCAATTCTTTAAATTCCAATAAGTGAGCCGGAGATAGGTTTATGAAACGCGTTGCTGCATCGGTGTTGGTGTTTGCGTTGTGTTTGCCCTTGTTTGCCCAGACCAGACTGACTCAGCCGGGAGCGAATAAGAACGCACCACCTCAAGACGGGACTCTGAACTCGGCCCAGCCGGTTGACGCTGGTTATACCGAATCTATCATCAGGAACACGACCGACAAGATGTTCCTGACCGAACTGGTCGATCACCTTCCGGCGTCGGATAAGGTGCCTACGCCGGAGAAGATACTCGGCTATCCGATCGGAACACCGAAAAAATTGACCTATACGAAGGACCAGTACCGATACTACCGCGAGCTTGAGAAAGCGACGCCGCGCGTGAAGACATTCACCGCTCCGGAAAAAAGCGAGGGCGGAAAGGAGCAATTGCTCGTCGTTGTTTCGGACGAGGCGAACCTCGCAAAACTTGCGCGGTATAAGGAGGTCGCATCGAAACTGGCCGACCCGCGAACGATAAACGACGAATTGGCGAAGCGGTTGGTTGCCGAAGGAAAGGCTGTGTACTGGGCGAGTGGTTCTATACATTCGCCGGAGACGGGGTCACCGGAAATGCTGATGGAGATGGCTTACCGGTTGGCCGTCGAGGAAACGCCGTTCATTCAGGCTATCAGGAAAAACGTCATCGTGATGATCACGCCGACGCTCGAAGTCGACGGCCGGGACGTGATGGTCGATCTGTACAACTATCGCAAGGCGAACGAAGGCAAGCGTTCGCCGGGACTCATCTATTGGGGCAAGTACGTCGCTCACGACAACAACCGAGATTCGATGAGCATGGCATTGGCGCTGACGCGGAACCAGATGGCGACGTTCCTTGATTATCATCCGACGGTCCTCCACGACCTGCACGAGTCGGTGCCGTTCCTTTACACATCGACGGGCACGGGTCCCTACAACGCCTGGCTCGATCCGATAGTTGTGAACGAATGGCAGGAGCTGGCATATCACGAAGTGCAGCAGATGACGCAGCGCGGAGTTCCGGGAGTTTGGACCCATGGGTTCTACGACGGCTGGGCGCCGAATTATATGTTCTATGTTGCGAATGGGCATAACTCGATCGGGCGGTTCTATGAGACATTCGGCAACGGTGGTGCGGACACAATGGATCGAGTCGTCGGCGGCCAATCGAACCGCGATTGGTTCCGTCCGAATCCGCCGCTGCCGCAAGTAAAATGGTCGATCCGGAACAACATCAATCTGCAGCAGTCGGCATTGCTGCTGGCGATGAATTATGTCGCCAACAACAAGGACCGCTTTCTGAATAATTTCTATTTGAAGAGCAAACGTTCGGTCGCCAAGGCCCGGACGGAGGGCCCGGCGGCCTATGTTCTTCCCGCGGACGAGACCCGGCCGGTCGATGCTGCTGATCTTGTGAATCTATTGAAGATGCAGGGCTGCGAGGTCCATCGCTTGAGCAGTCCGGTCGAAACCAAGGAAGGGAAGTTCGGAGCCGGCAGCTATGTCGTCCGCATGGACCAGCCGTATTCGCGCATGGCCGATATGCTGCTGGATACCCAGTATTACAGTGTCAACGATCCGAGGCCTTACGACGACACCGGCTGGACACTCGGGCCGCTGAGAAATGTTAAGACGGTGCGGGTGAAGGATGAAAAGATCCTGGATGCCGCGATGTCGATGATCATCGGGCCGGCGAAAGTGGCCGGCAAAGTTGAGGGAAGCGGAGACGCCGGGTTCGTCGTCAATCATACCGGCGAGAGTGCGGTTGCACAGCTTCGCTATCGGCTGAAGGGCGTGAGCGTTTCGGCGGCCGAAGCGGCGTTCAAGATCGGCGATAGGAATTTTAACGCCGGTTCCTACATCATTCGTTCCGCCGGCAACCCGGCCGGGCTGGCGGCGACGCTTGCAAGGGAGGTAACTGATCTCGGCCTGACCGCTGTCGCCGTTGATAAGATCCCAGATGTTGCGAATCATCCCGTCGGAACTCCCCGCATCGCTCTTGTTCACACATGGACCAACACGCAGAACGAGGGCTGGTACCGCGTCGAGTTGGACAGGCTCGGCATTCCCTACGATTACATTTCCGATCAGGATGTGGGCCGGACGGCGAACCTGCGTGAAAAGTACGATGTCGTGTTATTGGGGCCGGTCGGCGGCAGCGCTCAGTCGATCGTGCGCGGCATTGCGACGTTCAGCGATTCCGAGGGCCCGATCCCGTGGAAGAATTCAGCGTTGACGCCGAACATTGGGCTTACACCCGATCAAACCGACGATATGCGCGGCGGGATGGGGGTTCAGGGTGTTGCGAATCTGCAGCGATTCATTGAAGGCGGAGGTTTGTTCATCACGGTCGGGAACAACGCCTCGATACCGATCGATTTCGGGATCGTGTCGGGTGTCTCGATCCAGGATACGAGAAATTTGAATGTTCGCGGGTCAGTGATCAACACGAGCTTCGCCGATCGGAAAAGTCCGATCTCGTATGGTTATGACGAGAAGCTTGCGGTCTATTTCAGCCAGTCGCCGCTGCTTCAAGTAGCCAGTATCGGCCAGCGGGCATTTGGCGGCGGCGGACAGCCGAGCGGTCGCCCCACCGGACGCGGCAGCGAGGCCGATCCCGATATTGTGCAGGGCCGCAAGCCTGCTGACGTGGCCGCCCCGACGCCGACGCCCGATCCTTCGCAGATACCGCCGCTTGCTATAAGGCCGCGAGTGGTGCTTCAGTTCGCGAAGAACGAAAAGGAATTACTCGTCAGCGGAATGCTGTCGGGCGGCTCGGAACTCGCTGGAAAGGCCGCGGTCGTCGATGTCCCCGTTGGAAAGGGACACGTGGTGATGTTTGCCAACAACCCGATGTGGCGGCACCAAACGCACGGCAGCTTTTCACTGCTGTTCAACGCGATCCTGCATTACGACAACCTCGGCGTCGGACGCGTCGAGCCGGCCCGCGGCCGCGGATCTAAGACGGATGCGGCCGAGCAGCGATAAAGTAGGAATGTTCTCGGAATAGGGCGATGGCGAATCACGAATAGTGAGTAGCTGAGAGCCGATCTCACTATTCGTTATTTTGGGCAGCATCTGCGATCACGGCCGTGCTTCGTAGATCAGGTTGAACGGCGTTTCGCTTGTTCGGCGGAAGCTCGTGAAGCCGCCGTCAGCAGTGACTTTTTTCATGCGTGCCTCGCCGGCCTGGGCGCCGAGGGCTAGGCCGACTTCCTGCGAGCGTGACGCAGGGGTGCAGATCAGCGTTGATGCGGAATAATAAACGCGGCCGACAGGGTTTAGATTGCCTTCCACGGTATCATTTGCGAATGGTTCGACTATCATCCATGTACCATCGTCACTCAGCGATTTGCGGACGTGCGCGGCCGCCCCGACCGGATCGCCCATGTCGTGGAGACAGTCGAAGAATGTGACAAGATCGTAATCCGATCCGGGATAATCTTTTGCTCCGGCCACCTCGAATTTGATGCGGTCCTCAACTCCGGCTTCCTTTGCCCGCTGGCGCGCGATCTCGATCGATTTGTCGTGATAATCGAATCCGATAAGGGTAGATTTAGGAAATGCCTGTGCCATGAGAATGGTCGAAGCCCCAAGGCCGCAGCCGACATCCGCGACTTTAGCTCCCGTTTCAAGCTTTTCCTTTACGCCGTCAAGCGACGGGATCCACGAGCCAACAAGGTTCGCCGCATATCCGGGACGGAAGAACAGCTCGGTTCCCCGGAACAGGTTGTGGTCGTGTTCGTGCCAGCCGAATCCGTCGCCGGTTTTGAATCGTTCGGCGATCTCGGGAACGGCCTTTAAGGCAGAGGTCGCGAGGATGAACGCGCCGGGTAAATAAGCCGCCCCGTTCTCATCCGTAAGAAGAAACGCCTGTTCGTCCGACAGAAAATAGCGGCCCGTTTCGGCGTCGTATTTTACATAGTCGCTTGCGGCTTGTGCGTTCAGCCATTCGCGCACGTAACGCTCGTCGGTGCCCGTGCGTTCCGCAAGCTCCTCGGACGACAGCGGGCCATCCGCCTGCCCGAGGGCCTTATACAATCCGAGCTTTTCGCCTATAACGATAAGACCGGCGTGCATTGTCGCACCCAAATCCTGAACGAAACGACCGAGCATTTCATTCACCTTATCTTCGTTTACTGCCATTTTAGGTTTTGCCATATTTTTGAATACTACTCCCTGGTTTTCGAACAGCAAGGGTGAGATCCCAAAGAACTGATCTGGCTTGGGGGCGGTCAATTCGCGGTTGAATAAGGTTAGCCGTTCGGTTGTCGGGCGTCTTTAGGGAATTCTGAAGTTTTTCTGAAGAAATTGTGAAGACGCTAAAAACATCGCCGGTTTCGTTCGGATTCCGGGCCGCTAATTTTGTGTAAGCGAAGTAGGACGTTAGAATCATCCACATAGATCTTGTTTCACCACAGGACCGGGAGCAATAAAATGAAAAAATTGATGTCGGCTTTTGGGCTGCTTTCCATGATCTTGGGAGCTAGTTCAGTTTTTACGCAAAACACTATGAAACCACCCGTTGCCAAAAAGGAACCGAAGGTATTGAAGATCCACGGATATGAGATCACGGACAATTACGCCTGGCTGCGTGATCGTGACACGCCGAAGAACCCGGAGATCATCAAGTATCTCGAGGCCGAGAACGCTTATACCGAAGCACACATGGGAAAGCACAAGGCGTTTGCCGACGATCTTTACACGGAAATGCTCGGCCGGATAAAGCAGACGGACCTGAGCGTCCCGGTTAAGATCGGCGGGTACTGGTACTTTAACAAGACAGAGAAAGGCAAGCAGTATCCGACGTATCTGCGGAGCAAGACCCGAGACGGAAAGGATCCGGAAGTGCTCTTGGACCAGAACGAGATGGCGGAGGGACACGAGTTTTTTTCGATCGCGGCATTTGAGCCAAGCGACGATGGAAACCTGCTTGCGTTCTCGACCGACACGACGGGCTATCGCCAGTATACGCTGCAGATAAAAGATCTGCGCACGGGCAAAATGCTCCCTGAGAAGATAGATCGCGTGACCTCGACCGAATGGTCCCCGGATGGGAGGTATCTGCTATACGGCCAGGAAGACCCTAGATCAAAGCGCAGCGATAAGATCTTTCGGCATGCTGTCGGCGGCACCGAGCCGGACATTTTGATCTATGAAGAAAAGGACGTACTTTTCGAAAGCTCGATCGGCCGGTCGCGGGATAAGAAGATGTTCTTTATAAATTCCGGTGCGGCAACGATGAACGAGATCCGATACCTGTCGGCGGACGATCCGCAGGGCGAGTGGAAGGTAATCTCACCGCGGCGCGAGGCACACGAATACTCTGCGACGTTCGACAGCGGAGAGTTCTATATCCGTACAAACAAGGATGCCGAGAATTTTAAGGTCGTTAGGGCCCCGCTGAGCGACCCATCGGAGAAGAACTGGACGGATTATATTTCACACAACCCGGCGATCAAGATCGAGGACATCAGCTTTTTCAAAGATTTCGCGGTCGTTTCCGAGCTTGAGAACGGACTTGAATATATCAAGGTGATGGACCGAAAGACTCGCAGGGCTCCTGTGCGGATCGAAACGCCGGAAAGTGTTTATACGATGGGCCTGTCCAATAATCCTGAATATAACACGCCTTTTATCCGTTACGTTTATTCCTCGATGATCACGCCGAACTCAACGTACGAATTCGACCTAAAGACGCGGAAAAGCGAACTCGTCAAGCAGCAAGAGATACCGAGCGGTTACGACAAGACGAAATATGAGACCACACGAGTCTGGTCGACCTCGCGAGATGGTGTGAAAGTGCCGATCTCGATCGTGATGAAAAAAGGCACGAAACTTGACGGCAAGTCACCGATGCTGCTTTACGCATATGGCTCGTATGGCGCGTCGATGACGCCGAACTTTTCGACCAACCGGCTTTCGCTCGTCGATCGCGGGATGACCTATGCCATTGCCCACATCCGCGGCGGCTCCGAACTGGGCGAGAAGTGGCGACAGGACGGTCGGATGTTCAAGAAGAAGAATACCTTTAATGATTTTGTCGATTCGGCGAAATGGCTGATCGCGAACAAGTACACGGCGGCTGACAGGCTTGTAATTCAAGGCGGTTCGGCGGGCGGATTGTTGATGGGTGCGGTCGTGAACCAGTCGCCGGATACATTCAAGGCCGCGATCGTGCAAGTGCCGTTTGTCGATGTGATGAACACGATGATCGACGACACGCTGCCGCTCACCACAGGCGAGTGGATCGAATGGGGCAACCCTCGCGACGACAAAAAGGCGTGGGACTATATGTACAGCTATTCGCCCTACGACAACATCAAGGCGCAGGATTATCCGGATATGCTGGTCGAGGTCTCACTTAACGACAGCCAGGTCCCATATTGGGAAGGGGCAAAGTTCACCGCAAAGGTCCGTGAGATGAAGACTGACGACAACATCGTTCTGCTCAAGACCAACATGGGAGCGGGACACGGAGGCTCCTCGGGGCGCTACGACCGGCTCAAGGAGATCGCGTTCGAGTATGCTTACGCATTGAGCGAGGTTGGCATCACCAAGTAGATTTGAGAACGATCGCGGTATCCCGCTTGGGAGCGAGGGCGTGGGGCGGCATTGACGCATCACGCCCTTGTTGTTCGCGCTCTAGCTCCATGCATCTTTGGCAATCTGACCGGTCAACTTGACCGGACCTGCCGCAATTGCCTGTTCTCAGTCTCATCCTATCTCCGATAACCATAAGATAACAAAGCGGTTACACCCGTTATCATTGATGGCACGGGCGTTGCTAAAGATCGGCTGAGAATTGCGGCCCGTTGTGCGGCCTTGAGATCAAGCGTGAGAGATCACAACCCTATGAAGAGAACGCTGACCACACTGATACTGTTTTCGTTTTTGACCACTGCCACCGTTTTCGGTCAGGACACTTCCGTGCGTACGCGCACGCTTCCTCAGAATGAGCAAACGAATTGGAAGGCGTTTGTCGAGGAGGTAGTGCCCGATGGAGGCGAGGACGCGGACGGCTTGTTCGCGAAGGAAGCCGGCCAGGTTGCTTCGGTCCTGAGGAAGGCTGGCCGGCGCAGTCCGGTATTTATAGATGAGACCGGGTACAACCGAGAGTTCGTTCTTCGCTCGGCCGCCGCACGACTGGCGGCGGATCCATCCGGGAAAAAGATCTATAAGGTGAACTGGTCGGCGATCCTTGCCCTTGACAGCGGGGGCCGGGCGTCCGAGGCCGCCGTGGCCCGCGTGATCAAGTGGGCGCAGGGTTCCCAGGACTCGGTGGTACTGTACGTTGACGATGTGACCGCGTTCTCGCGTGAAATGCCATACTTCGGCAATGCGGCTGCCGACCAATTGTACGCGGCCGTTACGGCAGGAAAGCTCCAGGTAGTTACGGCCGGACACTCTAAAGACTTTCACAGGACCATCTCTGGTGATACTAAGATGGGGCCCCGCTTTGAAAAGATCCAATCGAAGGGAGACGCCGACCCGTTCGTGGGCGATAAACTCTCGCCCGATCTGCGCGAGATGCTCGGCAACTCGGACCCGAATGGCGTGGTGAAGGTCATCCTTCAGGCAGACGATATCAGGGATGCCGCCCTGACGTCTGCCCTTGCCCGGAACGGCGTGAAGGTCAAGAGCGAGGCACGCAACCTTGGGATGCTCGCCGTAGAGATGCCGTTGAAGGCTGCTGAAGCAGTGGCGAATGTTCGCGGTGCCCGGCACCTGTCGCTTGACCGCCAATTGAAGGTCCTCGGCCATATCGAAACAACCACCGGAGTTTCACTGGTGCGAACGATCGAGCAGGGAGTAGAAGCAGGTGTTCTCGGTGCCGGAGTTGTGAATACGAGCAGCGAACTCGATGGCGCCGGTATCGGCATAGCCGTTGTCGATTCGGGAGTTAACCAAAATCATCGTTCCTTTGTTGGAGCGGACAATGAGAACCGAATATCCGCGGTCGTCAGTTTCAATAATAGCGGCGGCAACGCCGAATCGGATCAGTATGGACACGGAACGCACGTGGCATCGCTGGCTGGCGGAGGTGACGGGGCGAATTTGAACCTCGAAGACGGACACTGGCTCGAAGGCCGGAAGGGCGTCGCGCCCGAAGCCGACATCATCAACGTCCGCGTTCTGGACGATCACGGTGTCGGAACTATGGCCCAGGTGATCAGTGCGATCGACTGGCTTTACGCCAACAGGGTGGAATACAACATTCGCGTCGTGAACATGAGCCTCGGCACTCCGGCGGTTGAAACCTGGCGAAATGATCCGCTGTGCCGCGCGGTCAGAAGATTGACGGCAGCTGGAGTGGTCGTCGTTGCTGCTGCCGGGAACAACGGCACGGCAGCGGCGGGGCAGAAGATATACGGTGCGATCCATTCGCCCGGCAACGACCCGTCGGTGATCACCGTCGGAGCGGCGAACACATTCGGGACCGACGGCCGCAATGATGACGGCGTTACTACTTACAGCTCGCGCGGGCCGACGCGCTCGTACTACACGGACGGGGAAGGCGTGAAGCGCTACGATCATCTGATCAAGCCGGACCTCGTTGCGCCCGGCAACCTGATCATCGGGGCATACTCAAAGGGCAACCGTATCGGTCGGGAGAATCCTGAGCTTCGGGTTGAAAACGGGGCAAATGTTTCGAGACAGCTAATGTACCTGAGCGGTACTTCGATGGCGACGCCGATCGTTTCAGGAACAGTCGCGTTGCTTTTGCAGGCAAATCCAAAGCTTTCGCCGAATATGGTGAAGATGGTGCTGCAGTACTCCGCCCAGCGGTTGGCTGGGTTCAACACCCTCGAGCAGGGTGCCGGTCTTCTCAATGCTGAAGGCTCCGTAAGGTTGGCGCGGGCGATCCGGCAAGACCTGCCGAACCCGACGCCGCACGGCACACCCATGATGGATGCCGACGCTGTGCCGGAACACGTTTCCACGATAGCCGGTACACGTTTCCAGTGGTCGGGCGGAATGCTGCCAAACTACGCGGCATTGACCGGAACGGAACTCATCACGAAATACCAGAAGGTTTACGACAACGGCCTTCTCATCAGCGACGGATTGCTTATCAGCGACGGCTTGCTGATCTCCGACGGGCTTCTGATCAGCGATGGCTTGTTGATTAGTGACGGCCTGCTCATCAGTGATGGAGTAGTGCTTGACGGAAACCAAGTGCCAAACGGGACCCAGACGCTCACGTGGGGCACACCCATCGGAAGTTCGGGGCTGTTGATCTCGGACGGATTTATGACAGGCGACAATTCGCCTTTCGCCGATGGTCTGCTGATCAGCGATGGACTATTGATCAGCGATGGACTGTTGATCAGCGATGGGGCCGGCTCGAATTCGAACTCCATCCTTGCCACCGGTGACCTGACGGACAGAATGCATTGAAGCGTGAGAAGCAGAGCGAACAAAAAAAGTTATGGCACGATCCGTGGCTCTTGGCTTATAATATCTGAGGGGACGCCATAGTCCCCATACCTTACCTGTCTGGCTGATCCTCCTGGTCCGGGCGGGTTTCCCAATTACTATCTCCTGATGGTTCCGAACGAACAAAGAGCTCATAAGATAGATCTGTATACCGCCCTGGTCACGACATTATCGCTGGCCGCGCTGGGGTGGGCTGGGCATGGCCTTCAGATCGCTGGTGCAAGCAGCGGAATGATCTTCCTCTCGGTGATCACGATCCTCTTTGGTTCGTCGCTTCGCGTACACCTGCCCGGGACCAACGTACATCTAACAGCATCCGACGCGATGGTTTTCGTGGTGCTGCTGAGCTTCGGCTCAGAACCGGCCGTGATCCTCGGAGCAAGTGAGGCCGCATTCTCGTCGCTGATGATCCGCCGCAAAGGGCTCCCAATGCGGTGGCAAACCATCGTGATCAACGCCGCAATTGCGGCAATCTCCATTCTGGCTGCGGCAGCTGCCCTTCACTCGGTGTTCGGCCCGCCGCGCGGTCTTGCGGAATCAATGACGCTTACCCAACTCGTTATTGCTGCCGCGCTGATGGGAATCGCGCAATTCGCGGTGAATTCGATTCTGGTTTCGGCATATATGTCGATCAAGTCAGGTAACGGCCTGTGGAAGGCCTGGAATCACTACTGCTTCAACGGGATGGTGATCAGCCTTAGCGGAGCATTGCTTGGGGTGGCGCTTGCAAAAGCTCTTGCACAGATGGACCTTTTCCTGTTTGTTTCGATGGGGGCGTTCTTTGGGATCGTCTACCTTACCTACGCGCGGTACGCCCAGTTCGTTCAAAGGTCATCGGCGAAAGCCGAAGAGGCCGATCGGGAACGGGCGGAGCAGGCCGAGAGTCACATTGCGGAGTTGGAACATTACATTCAGCAGCTAGAAGTTAGTTCGAAAGCTCTTCGTGAAAGCCACGAGAAGCTCCAGCATACTGTTTACTACGATTCGCTTACGGGCTTGCCGAATCGCAACTGTTTCGTCAAAAAAATAAACGAGCTCCTGAATGCTTCCGAGGGCGACAGATCAAGTTTTGCCATCCTTTTCCTCGATGTCAATCGCTTCAAAACTATCAATGACAGCCTCGGGTACACCACCGGGGATGAGCTTATCCGAACCATAGCGCGCAGGTTGACGTCATCCGGGACAAACTGTCAGGTTGGGCGTTTCGGCGGAGACGAGTTTGCCGTGCTACTCACCGGGATCGCGACGGCTGGTGATGCTGTCGATCTCGCGAAGTGGATCACGTCTCAGGTTGCGCGACCCTACGAACTCCTGGGGCGTAAGGTTTTCACGACCGCGAGTATCGGGATCGCAGTGAGCAATGCACAGTACACGGATGCCGAAGAGATCCTTCGGGACGCCGACATCGCAATGTACAACGCCAAGGAAACGGGCAACGAGTGCGTTGTCTTTGACCAGATAATGCATGCCCGGGCAGTTTCGCTGCTCGAGCTGGAAACTGATCTCCGACTCGCTCTTGAACGGAGCGAGTTTGAACTTTACTACCAGCCGATCGTGGACCTTGCGGATGCGACTCTGCTTGGATTCGAGGCACTCATCCGCTGGAATCACCCAAGTCGCGGCCTGATAACACCAGGGGAATTCATCGAAACAGCAGAATCGACGGGGCTGATAATCCCAATGACGGTCCAGGTGCTAAGGACCGCCTGCGCGCAGCTCACCCGCTGGAAGCGGGCCCGGATCGCCCCTCGTTCCCTGATCATGAGCGTCAACCTCTCCGCAAGTCACCTGAGCCAGCCGGACCTCGTCGATCAGCTTCGCGCGATAGTTGAGGAAACCGCTATCGATCCGTGTTGCCTGAAGCTTGAAATAACGGAAAGTGCCGTAATGGGCAATGCGAAAGCTGTGACTGAGATATTGCGAGGCATTCAGCGGCTTGGCGTTCAGTTAAGCATCGACGATTTTGGTACCGGCTATTCGAACCTGAGCCATTTGCACCGGTTTCCGATGGATACACTAAAGGTTGACCGGTCATTCGTTAGTTCGATGGAAAACGGGTCGGAGAACGGTGAGATAGTTCGGACGATCATCGCTCTCGCGCGGGCGCTCAGGCTAAGCGTGATCGCCGAAGGTATCGAGAGCATTCATCAATTCCATCAGCTAAGGGTCCTCGGATGTGAGTATGGCCAGGGATTCCTGTTCTCGCGTCCCGTACCTGTCGACGAGGCGACCCGGCTGCTCGAAGATCCGGGACGCTGGTCGAACATTCTTCCAAACAATCGTATCGAACACGTACCGACTGATATCGAGTACGATATTTTGACCATTCAATAACACCATGAACACCCCTCACATCGTTTGCCGTTCAAGCCGACTGTCCGAAACCCGCCGCAGATTCAAGCGATCGAAGCGTCAATCCGCATAGACCGACGGCTTTGTCGTTATCGGAAACTGCCGGCTGTAGCCGGCTGCTAGGTTGAGCAGCGTTCCTTCCGACCAGAATCCGCCGACAAGCTGAAAGCCTACGGGCAGGCCTTCGCTCGAGAGGCCGCACGGGATGCTGATGCCCGGAATGCCGGCCAGGTTCGCGGAGACCGTGTAAACGTCGCTCAGATACATTGCCAATGGGTCGTCCGATCGCTCGCCGAGTTTGAAAGCGACCGACGGCGAAGTAGGTGTAATGATCGCATCGCATTGTGTGAAGGCGTTCTGGTAATCGCGTTTCACCATGGCCCGGACCTTCTGGGCCTTGGCATAATAGGCATCGTAATAGCCGCTCGATAGGACATAGGTCCCGAGCATGATGCGCCGCTTTACCTCGGCACCGAAACCTTCTTCACGCGTTTTGAAATACATTTGGCGAAGGGCATTTGTGTCTTCGGCCCGGAAGCCGTAACGCACACCGTCGTATCGGGCAAGATTCGATGATGCCTCGGCAGTTGCGATGATGTAGTAAACGGCAATTCCGTATTTTGCGTGAGGAAGTTCGACGTCGACAATTCGGGCACCCATGCCGCGGTAGTTCTCGATCGCTGTCTCGACCCTTTCACGTACCTCGGCGTCGAGTCCTTCGCCGAAAAGGGAATGCGGCACACCGATCCTTTTCCCTGCGATATCGTTCTCTAACTCTGCGGTGTAATCTGGCACGGGAACGTCGGCCGAGGTCGAATCGCGCTCGTCGCGGCCGGCAATGACGCCGAGTACCTTTGCAACATCCACGGCCTCGCGGCCAAAGATGGCAATGTTGTCGAGCGAAGACGCGAACGCGACGAGGCCGTATCGCGAGATTCGCCCATAGGTCGGTTTAAGGCCAAAAATGCCGCAAAGCGAAGCCGGTTGGCGGACCGAGCCGCCTGTTTCCGAACCGAGCGCCGCACGAACAACACCCGACGCCACCGCGACCGCCGAGCCGCCCGAACTTCCGCCCGGAACTCGCGATGTGTCCCAGGGATTCTTCGCCGGGCCGAATGCTGAGCTTTCGTTGGATGATCCCATCGCAAACTCATCCATGTTCGTCTTGCCTACCATCACCGCTCCTGCGGCGTTGAGGCGTTCAACGGCAGTCGCGTCATAATGGGCCCTGTAATTCCGCAAGATGCGCGATCCGCAGGACGTACGCATGCCTTTGGTGCAAATATTGTCCTTGATGGCTATCGGGTAGCCCTTCAGCGAAGCGTCCGAGCCATCGCTATCAAGCGTGTCAGCACGCTCGAGAGCGTGCTCGCGCTCGATCGAGAGGAATGCATTTAGATCGCCGTTCAATCGTTCGGCATTGTCGAGAGTTTTTTCAATTGACGTTTTGATCATCTTAATTCCAGGTTAGGACCGCGAGCGACAGAGCGGCCGGCCCCATGCAGGCCAGACGATGACCGATCGCTACCGCTCGCGTTTCGTGACAAAATCATCGCTCGACCTTGTCGATCAGCCATTTGTCGCCGATCTTTTGGACCGTGACCTTGATCGAGCGCTGCTCACTTCGCGTATCGTCTTTCCAGAATATCAGGACATCGAAAACGGTCCGATCAGGTGAGATCACGCGACATTCACCGGGCCGGAAAGCCTTTGGAAAATCACCGTCACCTGTTGTGAATGGGTCGGTCCCTTCGGCAGCGTTGCCAAGCTGTTGAACCATCTCCGGCGTTAGATAATGTTCCCGCTTCTTTAATCCTTCCTCGGAAAAACTCATTTCGTTCGCAAAATGGAACGAGTAGAATTCCCGCACGGTCGTCCGCGATGCGGAACATTCCGGTGGGTCCAGGTTCGGTATGCAGCCCGTCGAAACGAGGATCAACCAACCAACGAACAGAAACATCCCGGCTCTGACCGTTCGTGGAAACCGATCTGCCGGGACGCGATTCGGCTCTGCTCCGCCGGTTTTGAACATCTATAACACCTTTGGTACCTGAAAATGGCCGGCGACGGCCGCCGGGGCCTCGTTCAGAGCTTCGTCCTGTGTGAACGACCGAATGATGGTATCATCACGGTCCGCCGCCGTTGCGGCTCCTTCGTCCGTCAGCCCGCCGAGCATCGGTTCGATGTTCGCGGTGTCGAGCTCATTCAATTGCTCAACATACTTCACGATCTCCGCCATCTGCGGGGTATAGATCGAAACTTCCTCATCGGTAATTTCGAGGTGGGCCAACTTTGCTACTTTTCGAACGTCCATAGGGCTTGATGACTGATTCCGGGCCGATTGGCTTCATTTCCGCGGCCGGGCCAGACTTTTTGCGGCGGCGCCCAGGAATGTCTCCCTGAGTTTCGTATCGGTGATCGACACCGCGGCCGGCCTAAGCATTTCGGCGATCCGATCCATCATGACAGGGTCAGCCTCGAATACAGCCGGTTGATCCGACCGTTTACGATGCTCGAGAACGCCTAAAGCATCTACCTGAAACTCGATGAACCTGACGATCTGCGCGCCCGCCGCGGTGTTCAGTTTTGAGGCCAACGCCGGGCCGAGATCCGCCACGTTTCGGCGCCAAGTCTCGTTCGGGACGGCGACGATCAGGCGGTTCCTTTCCAGCCGGTGCGGAACAAGATTCTCTGCCAGAGCGCCATCGACGCATCGTTTCCAGGCCGCAAAGACGACCATTTGAACTGTTTCTCCATCGGAGTCGAGCTCTTTCAAGATGCCTGAAAATGATCCGAAAATATCCTCCATTTGCGATTCGCAGCCGATTAACTATTATCTTAAACGAGAATAACTTAAATGCTAAATACCGAACTTTCAAAGCTTGACCTGCCGAGGCTTATTTTGGCTTCCGGTAGCCCGCGGCGGGCCGAGATCATGAACTCTGTCGGGTGGCGGTTCATCAAGGATGTGCCCGATATCGATGAATCCGAACTGCACGGCGAGCCGCCGCAAGCGTATGTCCAACGCCTGGCACGGACGAAGGCCGAAGCGGTGGCGGTTCGGCACCCGAACGAGATCGTCCTCGGGGCCGATACGACCGTTGTCATCGACGGTCAGATCATCGGCAAGCCGACTGATATTGAGGACGCCCGCCGAATGCTCCGATTGCTATCGGGCCATTGGCATGAGGTTTTGACCGGCGTGGCGATAGTACGAAATGCCGACGTCTCTGTTGCACTTCAGAGCACGCGGGTGAAATTCGTCGAAATGTCGCCGGTCGAGATCGATTTTCTCGCGGAACGCGGAGACCCGCTAGACAAGGCCGGTGCCTATGCGGTTCAGGCTCAGGCGGCGCTGTTTATAGAAGGGATCGAGGGCGATTATTGGAATGTGGTGGGTTTGCCGATCAGCCTTGTTTATCGCCTTGTCACCGGCGGCACAAATGAAAAGCTGACAGCCATTGGTAAATAGCTGTCAGCTAAGTTGCGTACTTCCGCATGCTAGAGAACCGAATCTATTTTCTTTGAGATCGGAACTGTGACATCGTACTTTGGGTCGATCCCGCCAAAGGCTTCGCCAGCCTGGTTACCGGTTTTATCAAGAATGATGAACGACGGCACCTGGTCTACCTGGAAGTTTTTCAGGACGATCGAGCCATCCGAGTCGCGAAGGACCGTGATGCTGATCTTGTTCGTCGCGGCGAACTTGCGGACCGCTTCGTCCGAGGCGAAGTTCTTTGACTTGGCGTTCGTAGAATCGGTCACAACGTAATAGAACGCGACGTTCTTCCCGGCGTATTTCTTCGCGAGAGCATTGAGATATTCGGCCTGCTTGGCGGAAAGGGGCAGCCAGCTTGCACCGACCGCCAGGACGACGACCTTTCCGTCCTGGGCCTGAACATCTACCGAACCGCCGCCCAATTTCGGGATCGCGGTCTGGGCTGCCGCCGAAAGCGCGAACGCCGTCGAAAGGCCAAAAACCATTGCGAATATTTTCAGGGTCCTCATAATGTTATGAGGAGCTACACGTAACTCCTCTTACCATTTGGATGCAAGTTTGATGCCGAACTACTGCTTTCTATTGAGTACTATATTGTCGATCAGCCGAACCTTGCCGAAGCGGACGGCGACCGCCACCAATACTTCTTTATCATCAATCTTATCAATAGGTTCCAGGTCGTCGTTGTTTACAACGGCGACGTAATCGATGCGGGCGAGCGGCTCGGATGCGATCTTGTCTTCGACAATTTGCGTTAATTTCGCCGCATTTCGTTCACCGTCTTTGAACGCCGCTTTTGCGTCGCGAAGGGCTTGGTAGATGATCGACGCCTTTGCCCGCTCCTCATCACTCAGGTAAGCGTTGCGGGACGAAAACGCCAGGCCGGACTCCTCGCGGACGGTCGGGACGACGACGATCTCGGTTTCAAATCCCAGGTCCCGTGCCAACCGTTTTACGACGCCGACCTGTTGAGCGTCCTTGCTTCCAAAAAACGCAAGATCGGGCCGAACGGTATTGAGAAGGATCGTGACCACGGTCGCCACGCCGCGGAAATGGCCCGGCCTTGATGCGCCTTCGAGCGTTTCCGACAGGCCCTCGACATAAACGTGGGTCGCGAAGCCGGGGCCGTATATCTCATCCTCGTCAGGCGCGAAAACGTAATCGACCTCATATTCGGCAAGCATCGCCGCGTCCGCCGTCAGGTCGCGGGGATAGAGTTCAAAGTCCTCGTTCGCGCCGAACTGCGCCGGGTTGACGAAGATCGAGACGATCACGATATCCGACATTCGCCGGGCTTCTTTAACGAGGGCAACGTGGCCTTGGTGGAGTGCTCCCATCGTGGGTACGAAGCCAACGGTTTTATTCTCGCGGCGGAGCTTGCGGGCGATCGACGCCATTCGCTGTTTTCGGTTGATTATTTCCATTGGGTCAGCGGATGGTCGTGGAGATCAATTCGTCGACATCTACCTTTTCCGGCATTCCATAGGATTCGGATTCGTTCGGGTAAACACCGTTGCGAACGTCGTCCATCCACTCGGAGATGGCGTCCGTTATTACCTGGCTGACGTTGGCGTACTGGCGAACGAAACGCGGCTGGCGTCCAAAGGTGAAGCCGATCAGGTCGTGGAGCACGAGTACCTGAATATCGCACGCTACACCGGCGCCGATTCCGACCGTTGAGATCTTTACCTCGTTCGTGATGATCTCGGCAATCTCGCGCGGCACGAGTTCGAGGACGATGGCAAAGGCACCGGCATCTTCGAGCAGTTTTGCATCGTCGATCAGCCGCTGGGCGTCGTCGGTCGTTTTGCCCTGAACGCGGTAGCCGCCCAGCTTGTGAACCGACTGCGGCGTCAGCCCGATATGGGCCATTACCGGTATCTCCTCATCGACAAGCCTTTTTACCAGCCCGACGCGGTTTCTGCCGCCCTCGAGCTTAACAGCCTCGGCCCCGCCGTATTTGAGAAGCTTTAGAGCGTTTCCGACGGCCTTATTGTCGCCCGTGTGGAACGATCCATACGGCATATCCGAAACGATCAAAGCCCGATTGGCCCCGCGTTTTACGGCTTTGGTCGCGGACAGTATCTCATCCAGCGAGACCGGTATGGTATTCCCATAGCCGTGGATCACATTGCCCATGCTGTCCCCGACCAGAATTATGTCGACACCCGCCTCGTCAACGATGCGCGCGGTCGGATAATCGTAGGCGGTCAGGCAGGCAAGCTTTTCGCCGCGCTCTTTAGCTGCCCTAAGTGCCGGGACATAGACCTTTTCGGGTTGATCGGGTTTCAGGTAGGCCATAGAATTTTTGAGATAAGTCTAGACCTTTGCGGCATTTAAGTCTAGGCCATACAACCACGGAAGATCTTAGCCGGCGGAAGAAATGTGCAGGCCGTCGCGGACGGATGGATACCAGCGTACGACGCGCGAATCGTCGGGGCATTCGGCGAGCAGCGTGCCAACGTCTTTATGAAGGGTCGGGTGATTGAGTGTCGGGCCGATCTCGTTCATCGGAACAAGGACGAAGCGACGGAGGTGGGCTCGTGCGTGCGGGACGGTCAGAAAGGGCGAGTCCATCACGTTCTCTCCACAAAACAGTAGGTCAAGATCGATGGTCCTGGGCTTGTTTTGCGATTTGTCCGTGCGGCCGAGAAGATATTCGATCCGCAGCATCCTGGCCAGCATTTGCGTCGGCGTAATGCCGGTGGAACGAACCTCGGCGACCATGTTCAGGAACGAAGGAGCGGCGTAATCCAGGCCGACCGGTTCGGTTTCGTAAATCGCCGAAAGCTTGATCACCTGAAAACTTGCCTCCATCAAACCGCGAACGCCGAGCAAAAGATTCCCCGCTCGATCGCCCAGGTTTGATCCGAGGCCTACATAAGCTGTTATGGTTTCGTTCTCCACCTTATCAGGGGCCGCCATCGATCTCCGCTTCAAGCTGTTCGATCGCATCAAGCAATTTTACGAACTTGAGGCCGAACGGGGTGAAAGAATACTCAACGCGCGGCGGCGTCTCGGGAAATATCGCCTTCGAGAGAATGCCGAAGTTGACCAATTTTCGCAGCCGTTCGTTCAAGACCTTAGTTGTCAGGCCTTCGACGCTTCGCTCCATTGCACCCGGCCGTTTGACCCCCGATCGGACCAATCCGATAACTGACAGCGACCATTTGCACCGGACGATATTCTCGACCATGCGTTTTACGCCGGGCTGGGATGATACTTTTTTCGCCTTTGCCTGCATCAATTTAGACCGGAAAGTAAGTATGTGACCGGAAAGTACTTACTTTTGCCAGTGACGGCAATTTGATAGATTTCGACGTTAGAGTTGGCTTTACCACTCAACATTAGCGTAAAAAGGAAGGGAATAACAAATGAAGACAAAAGCCGTTTTTTATCACGCGGGATGTCCGGTTTGCGTTGACGCGGAGCAGATGGTCGCGGACGCGATCGACCCAGTGCGTTTTGATGTCGAGGTCGTTCATCTTGGAGAGCAAAAGGAGCGGATCGCAGAAGCGGAAGGAGCGGGAATTAGATCCGTTCCGGCGCTGACCATCGGAGGGCAGCCGTATCACATTAACTTTGGGGCGTCGATCGAGGATCTTAAGTAGAGCGGCCGTTGACCCCCGCAACATCGGTGTTTGGAAAGGGGGATTTCTGAAACGTCATCGTACGCACTGAAGGTGCGGAAGGCATCGAACTTTCCACACCTTCAGTGCGGTCGATCAATTTTTGGCCGATCCAGAGGTTTCACATCTGGCTAATTTCTGATTGCCGCTCGGCGGCCCTGATAGGATTTCAGACACCCTCTTTTCTATGCTCGGAAGCTCCAAACAAACCCGGATCCGGTGACCGTTCAAGCGCCCCTTGCGGCAAAACCATTGGGCGCGCGAATCGGAAGAGGCATTTCCATGGGAGGATCTATATCTTAAACCCGCCCTTTGTCAGCATCGCCTCGAACCCTGTCTTGTCAATGGCTTTCAGGTAGGCGTCGCGTGGTTCTACGATGTCTTTTTGCACGAGATCGAAGAGGGCGTCGTTGAGCATTACCATTCCCTGGGCTTTACCGGTTTGCATGGCGGAGCCGATCTGGAAGGTTTTGCCTTCGCGGATGAGGTTTGAGATTGCGGGTGTGACGATCAGTACTTCGAGTGCCGCTACTCGGCCGCCTCCTTTTTTGGGCAGCAATGTTTGGGCGACCACGCCTTTTAGCGATTCGCTGAGCATGACGCGGACCTGCTGCTGACGGTCGGCGGGAAACTGATCGATGATCCGGTCTACGGTCGAGACCGCGGTTGTCGTGTGGAGCGTACCGAATACAAGGTGGCCGGTTTCGGCGGTTTCGATGGCGATCGAGATGGTTTCGAGATCGCGCATTTCGCCGACGAGCACAATGTCCGGATCTTCGCGAAGGGCGGCCCGAAGCGCGTCCTTGAATGACATCGTGTGGTTGTGCACCTCGCGCTGGTTGACCAGGCATTTGATGTTTTCGTGGACGAACTCGACCGGGTCCTCGATGGTAATGATATGGTCTTCGCGCGTCATGTTGATGTTGTTCACCATCGCGCAAAGGGTGGTCGATTTGCCTGAGCCGGTCGGGCCCGTTACGACGACCAGGCCTTTTGACAGTTCGGTCAGGCCCATGATCGCCTTTGAAAGGCCGAGCTGTTCGGCGGTGGTCATTTTCGATGGGATGATGCGGAAGACGGCGCCCATGCCTTTGCGGTCCATGAAGATATTTGAGCGAAATCGGGCGAGGCCGGCGATCTCGTAAGCAAAATCCGTATCGTGGCGTTCTGAAAATTCGGCCTTGTTGCGCTCGGGCATGATCGAATGCAGCAGGTCCTTCATCAGATCTTCGTTCAGTTGTTCTTCGGGAGTCTCAAGCTTCGTTATCCTGCCGTCCTTGCGGACCATTGGCGGCATCCCGACGCTCAGGTGGAGGTCCGATGCCCCGGCCTCGGCCATGGCGTGAAACAGGCCCTCCATTCGGTCCTGCATCGCACTGTTCGACCCGGTGCGTTCGCCGGCCCGCCGGTCGCGGACGGAATTGCGGATTACCTCGTTGGCCGGTACGACAGTTTCCGGATCTGCAACCGGTACAAACTCTTTTGCCGCTTCGAGGTGCTCGAACGAGATCGGGGCCGACGTATCGCCGGTTGACCGGGAAGCGAAGTCATCGAACGAAATGGCCCCATTCGAACGTTCGAGTTGCGGCTTTTCCCGCGTTTCGGCCGTTGGTTCCCCGGAGGCGGCCTGACCTGCCGGGGGAGCATCTATCGGCTGAAGGTCGATCGGCGGAAACGACGCCGTCGACATATCGATAGACGGCAATTCGGAGCCGGTTTCAGGCTGCGAAACCGGTTCGGCCGGCGCGGCGGGGATCGAACCGCCGGGCGTTGGTTTGATCGTGACGTTGAATCCCGCCGAGGTCTTTTGGACCGTGAAATCAAACTCGCCAATATTGCTTGGATAGACGAACTGAACCGACGGTTGGTTCGGTAGCTCCTGTTTTACGTCGGCCGGTATCAAGGGAAAGACCATCATGCTGATCTGCGATCCCTGCAGCGGTTCCAGATCGATATCGCTGTTTCCCGAGGCAGACACAACATATGGCGCCGAGTTGGGAACGAGGTGAAGTTCGGAGGCAGACGTAGAGATAAGTTGTTGTAAATATTGATCAAGCTGGTCCATGGCGTAGGTGTTTGTTCGATCGGGTGGGCGACGAGGGAGCGGGCCCGAAAAAGGCCTAAACTGAATTATATCATCGGTAAACAAAGTTTGTCACTAGGTTTTGATGGGGAATCGGATGGTGCTGGTCATGAAAGTTCGGAGGTGCCGAGCCCACCACCAAGGCAAGAAAGTGAGTAAAGCCTGAGGGGAGTTTGGCGACTAGACCGTTACGGCTTCGCGGTATTCCCCCCAGACGGAGCGCAGTTTGTTGCTGATCTCGCCGACAGTGACCTCGGCTTCGACGCATGCCAGGATCCGCGGGAGAAGGTTCTCGGTGCCGGAGGCGGCTTCCGCAAGAGCTCCGAGAGTTTGATCGGCGGCCGCCGAATCGCGACGAGTTCGCAGTGCACGAAGGCGTTCGATCTGGCTGCGTTCGATCTCCTCATCGATGCGGAGAATAGGGATCGGCTCGACGTGGTCGGTGCGGAATTGGTTTACGCCGACGACGACCGCATCCTTTGTTTCGACCGCCCTTTGATACTCATAAGCAGATTCCTGGATCTCGCGCTGGACGTAGCCGGTTTCGATGGCACGAAGCATGCCACCCATATCGTCGATCTTGGCGATGTAATCGGCCGCGAGATTTTCCAGTCGGGTCGTCAGTTCCTCGATGGCATAGCTTCCCGCGAGCGGATCTACCGTGTCGGCCACTCCCGATTCGTGAGCGATCACCTGCTGTGTTCTCAACGCAACACGAGCGGCTGATTCCGTCGGGAGCGAAAGGGCCTCGTCCATCGAATTGGTGTGCAGGCTCTGGGTCCCGCCAAGCACGGCGGCGAGGGCCTGGATAGTAGTGCGGACGATGTTGACATCGGGCTGCTGCGCGGTGAGTGTCGAACCGGCGGTCTGGGTGTGAAATCGGAGCATCAATGATCTCGGATCTTCAGCCTTGAAGCGCTCACGCATTATCCGTGCCCACAGGCGACGAGCGGCACGGAACTTGGCCACTTCCTCGAGCAGGTTGTTGTGCGAGTTGAAAAAGAACGAAAGGCGCGGAGCAAAATCGTCAACCTTCAGGCCGACGTCGAGAGCGGCTTGAACATAGCAGATCGCGTCCGCCAGAGTGAAGGCAAGCTCCTGTGCGGCGGTCGATCCTGCCTCTCGAATGTGGTAGCCGGAGATGGAGATCGTGTTCCAGTTCGGCACTTCGGCGGCGCAGTAGGCGAAGGTGTCGGTGATGAGGCGGAGGCTAGCTTTTGGCGGATAGATATAGGTTCCGCGGGCTATGTACTCTTTCAGGATGTCGTTTTGAATGGTGCCGTTGACCTTGTCGAACGCAACGCCCTGTTTGCGTGCGGCGGCAAGGTATAAACAAAGCAGCGTCGACGCAGTGGCGTTGATGGTCATCGAGGTGGATACCTGATCGAGCGGAATGCCATCCAGCAGCGTTAGCATATCTTCGATGCTGTCTATTGCAACGCCGACCTTTCCGACCTCGCCGGCGGCAAGAGGGTCGTCGGAATCGAGTCCGATCTGTGTCGGAAGGTCAAAGGCGACGCTTAGTCCGGTCGTGCCTTGAGAGAGAAGGTACTTGTATCTGGCGTTGGACTCCTGGGCCGTGGCGAATCCGGCATATTGCCGCATCGTCCAGAATTTTCCGCGATACATATTCGGGCGGACACCGCGAGTGTACGGAAATGTTCCAGGTTCGCCGATGTCAGCCTCGAATGAGACCGGTTGGGTGTTGTCAGGATTGAAATCGTTGGGTAGCTCGATCCCGGACGATGTTTTGAAGGTTTCGCGACGCTGTGATGCCATGATTCACGGCTAGGTTAGCATAACCATCGCAAAATTTCCGGCGTCCGGAGATCGCATTGCAAGCATCCAAACCAATAACAAGGGGGTTTTTGAACCATGGAAGCAGACGAAACCACGCAAAACGCCATAAAGGAATTGATAAACGCGATTCAGATGTCGGTCGACTCAAGCCCGATCGTGAAAGGCGCGATAGCAAATCTACAGCATCTGGGCTATATTCCTAATTTCACGGTACGAATGGACCTGGAATTATTGAGGCCGATGGACGACGCCTTGACCTCTCCCAAGGTTCGCATGGCCTAGCCGGACGCGGGATCCGGCACCTATTTTCCGAGGTCCAAATTAGCCCTTGAACTACTACAACTACTACACCGAGATCGAGGAAACATTTGTGCGCCGCAGGGGAAAGAATCTGCTTCTTTCGCCGATCGACTGGGCGTTGATCGAAACCTGGCAAGAGCAAGGCATCCCGCTGCATGTTGCCCTGCGCGCGATCGAGAATGTATTCGATGGCTTTGACAAAAAGCCGACGACGCGGACGATCAAGGGGCTGATGTACTGTCGTGAAGAGATCGAGGCACAGTATGAAGAATGGCTGCGGTCCCAGACCGGGAAAGCGGCCGATCCCGAGGCAAACGGAGACGGTGGCGGGCTGTCGCGCGAAGCGGTGGCGTCGCATATCTCCGGTCTGATCGAAAAGCTGAGCGCTTTGGACATCGCTTTTCTCAGCGAGGACCTTGAACGCGCCGGGGCTCGGTTAGAAGAACTAAAGCTGAATCTGGGCGAGGATTTCGAGCATGTTGATAAGTCTCTCGCCGACATCGAACATTTTCTGGACAACTCACTTCTAACGAATTCTGACCCCGCGCTTCGCAAGCGTCTGGAGGAGGAGACGCTTGGTCAGCTTAAGCCCTATAAAGCCGCAATGGGAGACGAGGCATTTAAGAATACGTTCGATCTGATGCTGCGGAAAGAACTCCGCGAGGAGTTTCGTATCCCTCGGCTGACGTTGTTTTACATTTGAGAATTCTCAGAACGTACGAGATCTCTCACCCTAAACCACGCAGGAAAACACCATCAGATGCCCACAAGACCGGATCAAAAAGAAGAAAGTGCCCGCTACGATCCCGGCGACAGGCTTGAGGTGACGGTCGAAAAGATCGTGCCGCGCGGCCTGGGCCTGGCGTTTGCGGAAGACCTGACGGTTTTTGTGCCGCTTTCGGCACCGGGCGACCGGCTTGAGGTTCGCCTCGAACAGGTGAAAGGGCGGACAGCGTTTGCCGAGATCGAGAGGGTGATCGAGCCATCGCCCGAGCGTGGTGTTCCGCCGTGCAAATACTTCGGCACCTGCGGCGGGTGCGATCTTCAGCAGCTTCCATACGAGCGGCAGCTTGCGGCAAAGGTGGAGATGATCAAGGATTCGCTGCACCGGATCGGGAAGATCGAGATCGACGATATTCCAATGATCGCCAGCCCTAACCCACTTCACTATCGAACCCGGGCGCTTTGGCACGTTGATACGCGGGTCGGGATGATGGGCTACTACAAGCGCAATTCGCACGATGTTGTCGATATCGACCACTGCCCGATACTTGATCCCGCGCTCGATGCGACGCTTCAGCGGTTCAGGTCCGAACTCGGCGAGGGCCGATTCTGGGAGGAGAAGGCAAAGGTCGAGGCTGCCGTCGGGAGCGATGGTAAGGTATCGATCAATGCTCCCGATCTGCCCGAGGCTGTCGAGGAAATTGTCGTTGATGTAGCGGGCGAGCGATATCACTTCGACGCTCGAAGCTTTTTTCAGGGAAACCTGCCGCTGGTCGAATCGCTGATCGAGGCCGCTACGGGCGGTGCTTCGGGGACGCACGCGCTTGATCTCTATTGCGGCGTCGGGCTGTTCTCGCTTCCGCTGGCTCGGCGATTTACGACCGTAACGGGCGTAGAAGCGAATCATCAGGCGGTAGACTATGCGAAACGCAATGGGGCCGAGGCGGGAGCAGGGAATTTGACGTTTTACTCGGAGAGTGTCGGCAGGTTCATCTTCGATCGTGACGTCGGCGGAGCGGACCTCGTGCTTCTCGACCCGCCGCGGGCCGGGACGGAGAAGAATGTCATTCAAAGGATAATCAGGCTGCAGCCAAAGAATGTCTCTTATGTTTCGTGCGATCCGTCGATCCTTGCCCGCGATATGCGGCGGTTTCTGGACGGTGGCTACTCGATCGATTCGATCACCGCTCTTGACCTCTTTCCCCAAACGCATCACGTCGAGGCCGTGGCTCGATTGTCGATCGGACAGGCTGAGCAGCTTGGCTCCCCTCCTTACGAAGGAGGGGTGGCCGAGGCTTGGTGAGGTCGGGGTGGTTCTGGGCAAGGTGCGAATAGGTCCACTCCGAACCCCGTCGAGTGGCTGGGAGCAGAGAACCACCCCGTCACGCAAAAAACGCGTGACACCCCTCCATCGTAAGGAGGGGAGCGGATGAGATCAAACTTTCTCGCGCGATCGCTCGTTATGTTGTTGTAGGAAGATCGGTTTGAGAAATCGGATAAGGGTGAACTAGAATCGAATTATGCCAAAGAAGAAAGACGACGAAAGTGGTTCGGCAGAGATCGCGAAGGGCCATTCCGTGCGGTGCCGATATTGCGGCCAGAAGAATTCGGTAAAACCGGACTTTAAGGACCGCTCGGCGAATTGCGGCAAGTGCAAACTGCCGCTATCGAGCGAGCCGCACAAGAAGTTTGCCGATCTGGGCAAGCACGAGTACGTTCACCCGCTGGACAGCAAGGCCCTGGCGGCTTTGAAGGCGATCCCTGGCATCGATACGGCGTTGAAGAAGCTGCTCGAAGTGACCGGCGAATCCGCGATCCGTGTGATGTTCCTGGCCAGTGCCGTCAAGGTCACGCCGAAGCAGTGCCCGGATATGCACGCGAAACTCCAGATCGCATGCACGACACTCGGCGTTGATATGCCGGATATGTACATCCAGCAGAATCCGCTGGTCAACGCGTTTACGGGCGGGGTCGAGAAGCCCATAATCGTGCTGCACTCGGCCTTGCTTGAGCGTTTGAACGAAGAGGAAACTCTGGCTGTGATCGCGCACGAGGTCGGGCACATCCACGCTGAGCATGTTCTTTATCTGACTGCGGCACGGCTGATGGAGGCCCTTGCGAATGTTTCGATAGCTCGGCTGATCCCCGGTTCGGAGATACTTAAATTTATCGTTTCCGCCGGCATTAGCAGTGCGCTGCTCGCATGGGCCCGCCGGGCCGAGCTGTCGTGTGACCGAGCCGCACTGCTGGTAACACAAGACCCGCACGTGATCGGCCGGACGATGATGAAACTCGCCGGCGGCACATTCGCGTCAAAGATCGATTATGAGCAATTCCTCGAACAGGGCCGCGAGTTTCAAAAGAATTACGAGGAAAAGGCCCTTGATAAATTCTGGGCGAATATCATCAACGCTGGCCTCTCGCACCCGTTTCCGGTTTGGAGAGTTTCCGAAATTCTCGAATGGGTCGAGAGCGGGCAGTACGCGGATCTGATGAAGAAATGATCGAGTCTAGGCCGGGGAAAGGCGGCCAACCGTTCGGCGCCTTTTCTTCGCCGCCCTCCAAAGGTCATACTGCGCCTGCATTCCGATCCATAGCTCGGGAGTCGTCCCCAGGGCGTCGGCAAGGCGCAAGGCCATGTCGGCGGAGATCGCGGTGCTTCCGTTGAGTATGCGAGACAAGGCCACGCGGGTTACTCCCAAATGAGCGGCCGCGGCGGTGACAGTTATACCTTCAAGATAATCTCTCAGGACATTTCCTGGATGTGGCGGATCGAACATTCGCATAAAATACGTCAGTGACTATACAGGTTGTCAAGGGATAATGAAATATGCTTATTCTCTTTACCACGACCCCGACTGCGGACGAGGCTGAAAGGCTTGGGAACTCTATGGTTGCGAAGCGCCTCGCGGCCTGCGTCCAGATCCTTCCGAAGATGACCTCCGTTTATTTCTGGGAAGGTAAGGTCCAGACGGACGAAGAGCACCTTTTGTTGTTAAAAACGACGCCTGAAAAATACGGCGAGTTGGAGGCATTCATCAACGAGAACCACAGTTACGACGTGCCGGAGATCGTGGCAGTCGAATCGGCTAAGGTTTCGCCGAAATATAGAGAATGGCTGGAGAATTACATCGCCTAGCCATCCCCGTTCTTCTCGCCTGCGCTCGACGTTTTGATGATAAAATCCACCGCATCCTTCGGCGAATCGGTGAGGTACATCAGGCCGAGGTCTTTGTCGCTGATATTGCCTTCGTTGAGCATCATCGAGGTTATCCACTGAAGCATTCCCTGCCAGTATTGCGAGCCAAAGAGGACGACGGGGAAGTTGCGGATCTTGCGCGTTTGGATGAGCGTCAAGGCTTCGAACAGTTCATCCATCGTGCCAAATCCGCCGGGGAAGATGATATAGGCGTTGCTGTATTTAATGAACATCGTCTTCCTCACCATGAAGTACTTGAATGTAAGCGATTTGGTGAGGTACGGGTTCGGGGCCTGTTCGAATGGCAGTTCGATGTTGCAGCCGACCGAAACCTTGCCGGATTCGAAGGCACCGCGGTTAGCGGCTTCCATTATGCCGGGGCCGCCGCCGGTGATGATCTCGAAATCGTTCTCGGCAAGAAGCCGCGCCGTTTCACGTGCGGCGTCGTACATCGGGCTGTCGGGCGCCGTGCGGGCGGACCCAAAGATCGATATGCCGCGTGTGATGGTTGCAAGTTCGTCAAAACCGCCGACAAACTCACCCATGATCCGAAAGACCCGCCACGAATCGGATGTTTTGAATTCATCCTCAGGCTCCGGCGAGCGAAGCAGTATCTCATCATCCGTGAGCCGCCAATACTCCGAAACCTGCTCGACCTGCCTTGCCTCTGCGACGGTTTTCGGTTCCGCCGGTTTGATCTTATCCTTCTTTTTCTTTGGGTTGTTTGCTTGTGTTTCTGCCATACAGGAACGCGGACTTCAGTCCGCGATGAATGGCGGACTGAAGTCCGCGTTCCTTTTACACTCCCATAATGTTGTAACCGCAATCGACGTATATGGTTTCGCCCGTGATTCCGCTCGACATGTCGCTGACGAGGAAAAGGGCCGTACTGCCGACCTCGTCCGCGGAGACATTGCGCTTGAGGGGCGATTTCTCGGCCACATAGCCAAGCAGCGATCCCATATTTTTTACGCCGCGGGCCGAAAGGGTATTGATCGGGCCGGCGCTGATGGCGTTGACGCGGATGTTTTGCTTGCCCAGGTCGGCTGCGAGGTAGCGGGCGGACGATTCAAGAGCGGCCTTTGCCACGCCCATCACGTTGTAGCTCGAGACCACTTTTTCCGCACCGTAATAGCTCATCGTAACAATGCTGCCGCCGTCCTTCATCAACGGCGACGCCGCCAATGCGACCTGAGTTAACGAGAAAGCGCTAATCTCGAGCGCCGTCCGGAAAGCGTCGCGGGTAGTTGTGACAAACTCGCCCTCCAAAGCTTCGCGCGGTGCGAAAGCGATCGAATGGATCACGAAGTCGAGCTTTCCGTACTTTTCACCAACAGCGGCAAAAGCCGCGTCAACCTCAGCCTGGTTGGTGACGTCGCATGGAACAACGAGCGAATCTTCGAGCTCAGCCGCGAGTTTTTCGACGTTCTCCTTAAGACGTTCGCCCTGATACGTGAACGCCAGCTTTGCTCCCTTTTCAGCACAGGCGCGGGCGCAGGCCCAGGCGATCGATCGCTTGTTTGCCACGCCGAAGATCATTCCAATTTTGTTCTCGAGCATATTTTTGTCAGATTCGGCGGTTTGCGCTATTCCGTTACGTAAATCTTCTGCAGCGATTCGAAATCCAGAATACTGATAACTATCGTTACGCCAACCGGGGCCGCCTTGAATTTGCTTTTGATCTCGGCCCGCAGCCGGTCGTCATCTTCCGGTGTAAGCTGTGTAACCAAAACGATCATCAACTGGACCTTCACTGTGATACCGGACTCAGCGAATGTTTTCTTGGCTGCTTCTATCTTGCGAAGTATCGCATCTACCTTTTCGCTGCGCACATCCGGGGCCACGAGAAACGACACGTCTATGCAAACGACAGTTTCGCCTTTGATCATCACTGCGCCAAAGGGCGATTTGCCGATGGTGACGTGGCGCATCAGTGCGACATTTTCATCCCGCTGGACCTGACGAAGGGCCAGATCTTCGGCGACGATGAATGCCGTTTGCAGATCGCTGATATGCTCGGCCTCGATCTCCAGCACTTTCGAGAGTTCATCGACCTCTACCTGCAGCGTCTGTCGCTGGATGTCCGGTTCGAGAGCTTCGAGGATGAGGCGTTTTCGGTCCAGTTTGCCCGAGCTTTGTCGCGAGAACACAAACCTGTCCACTGCGACAATTACGGCGCCGATGAAAGCGACAGCCGAAAGCCCCGTATACAGCCAATTTTGAGCCGCGGCCGAGCGCACGATCAGGATAATCAAAGAAACCGCGATGAGCGCAAACATTATGATCCAGAGGACCGGCGATTCACGCTTTGCGAAACTCTCCAGCGATGTCTCAAGTTGTTTTGCCACGCTCAGGCTGCCGTTGCGGACCTTTCAAACGGGATGTCGTCGAAATGGGTCATCTGCTTGAAGTCCTTAAACCTTTGATTGATCTCAGGATAATCAAGGACATCGACCCGCTCGGTGCCGAATCTCTCAACATTGAACGACGCCATGACGGATCCGTAGATCATCGCACGACGAAGCGTTTCATCAGTTGCCTCCTGCTGCGCCGCAAGATAGCCCATGAAACCGCCGGCGAACGTGTCGCCCGCGCCGGTCGGATCGAAAACACTCTCCAAAGGGTAGGCGGGCGTGGCGAAATAACCGTCTTTCGTGAACAGCGTTGCGCCGTATTCGCCGCGTTTTATGACGACCGCCTTAAGGCCAAGGCCCATTATACTGCGCGCCGCCTTATAAATGCTCGGCTCATCCGTAAGCTGACGGGCTTCGGCGTCGTTGATGATGATACAGTCAACAGCCTTGATTGTTTCCATCACCTCGTCCTTTACCGACGATATCCAGAAATTCATTGTGTCCATCGCCACGAACTTCGCATTTGGACACTGTTCGCGAACCCCTTTTTGCAAGGTTGGTTGGATATTTGCGAGAAAGAGAAACTCGGCATTCTTCGAATTTTCCGAGAGTTTCGGATCGAATGCGGCGAAAACGTTCAATTGCGTGTCGAGCGTGTGAGCGGTGTTCATATCGTAATCGTAGCGGCCGCTCCAAAAAAAGGTTTTGCCGTCGTTTACGACCTCGATATCGTTCGTATTTATCTGATGCCGGCGAAAAACATCCCACTCCGCATCCGAAAAGTCTCCGCCCACAACGCCGACCGCATTCACTTCGGTGAAAAACGAGGCGGAAAGCCCAAAGTGCGTCGCCGCACCGCCAAGTACCTTGTCGCGTTTGCCAAACGGCGTCTCAAGAGCGTCGAACGCAACAGAACCTACAACTGTTAATGACATTGAAAAGAATGATCTCCAAAAGTAAGTTAACATCCACGAATCACTATCACTATCGGCCGTATGTCGATCTTTTCCAGTGGATAGTTGATAGTGGTCAGTGGATAGTTCGAATCGTTATTATTCTACACGCCGGAGGAGATTATTGCGACACCGGACGGCGGAGGCGTTTGGCGCGGGAGCTATGCTATACAGGGGGCCGCGGCACACGCCACGGCGGATCTTTGCGATTGTCGCCGGCATGAAAAAGGCAGATCTTGTTGCCGTTCGGGTCTTTTAGATAGGCCTCGCGCCAGAGCCAGTCGCGGTCGGCCGGGCCCTGGTCGAAGGTGAGGCCGATCGATCGCAGGCGTTCTACCTCGGCGTCGAGGTGTTCGCATTCGAAATAAAGAGTGATGGCACCGGAAAGAGGAGCGCTCCCTACCGTTCGTGTCTCAGCCTCGCTGACGGAGAGAGTTGATTCGCCGTCAGGGCACTCCAATCGAGCGTAGCGCGGCAGGGAATCGACAATCACCCTTAGGCCGAGTTTCTTGAAAAACTCGACCGTTTCGAAAGGTTTTGCGGAGTAGATCGTGATCTGGTTGAGATCCATACTTGACCGAATTCAGGACGCGTCGTTCTGGTCGGGGTGCGTTCGGACGTTCACGGCAGCGAGATCGTCCTCACGTTGGAATATCCAACCCCTCCGCCAAAAATAGAAAAGAAGCACAACTGCCACAATCACCATCACGCCGAGTGTGATGGCGTACCCGTAGCGGGTGCGCAGTTCGGGCATATTATCGAAGTTCATCCCGTAAATGCCCGCGATCAGCGACAGGGGCAGGATGATCGCCGAAAGTACAGCCAGCGTTTTCATTATGTCGTTGGTCTTGCTTGCGACGACCGAAAAATGGATGTCGAAAAGGCCGCTGACAAGATCGCGATAGTTTTCCGACAGGTCCGAAATGCGAAGGAGATGATCGTGTACGTCGCGGAAATACGGCAGGACATTGTCCGGTATCTGCGGAAACTCACCATGCGAGATTCGGTAGAGCACCTCGAGTTGGCGGGCCGAGATGCGGCGAAGCCGCGAAACGCTGCGACGGAGGTCCATCACTTCTTCGAGGATCGAGCTGCTGCTCTTTCTTACGTCGAAGACACGCTCCTCAAGCCGAATGATCTCGGAATCAAAATCGTCGACGATCGGCATATATTGGTCAACAATGTTATCGAGGATTTGATGGAGCAAGTAGGCGGCACCGCGCGAGCAGGCAAAACTGCTGGCGCGTATTTGTTCCCGGACGTTCTTGATGCTCCGAAACCGCTGGTCGTGGAAAGTGACGACGAAGTTCTCGCCGAGATAGCCGTCTAGTTCCTTGGTCACAAAATTGGCGGGGCCGGTCTCGCCGGGTTTTATTCCGTGGACGATAAAATAAATATAGTCCGGGAAAGCCTCCACCTTCGGCTGATTGCGCGTTTCTATGCAGTCCTCGACCGTCAGATAGTGAAACTTGAATATATCAAGCAGTACCGCCTTGGCCTCGTCGATCTGTTCGGGTGTTTCACCAAGCAGGTCGACCCAGATGACACTGCTCTTGTTGCCCAGCAATTCCGGCAGATCTTCTGCCGTAAATCCTTCCTCGACCCGGCTGCCGCCCTGCTTATAAACGAAGATCTCCATAGGTTCCAGAGCTTGTCAACCGATGGGATAATAGCTGAAAAGCGACGTTTTCGCCAATGTTAGGAAGTACTGGCGGGATGGAAATTCAGTCGATCAAAAGTCTTGACGTTCGCAAATGGAGCAATGTAAAATTTAAGGGTAGAGATTTTCACGCCCAAGTTGGTCAGTAAACTGATCGTGCCGGCTGCGACGCCGGAGTTATCACAAGCACCCCCGACAAACGCTTGAACCCACAGGCGCTTTCGCATTCAGCAGGAGAAAAGATGGAAGTTCGAAAAACCGGCCGGTATTGTCGGTCGAAACTGTCGAGAATCTTCTTGTCGGCCTTTTTGGCAGCCGCGTCGGCGGCAGCGATCGTTGGACAGGAATCGCCGTCGCCGGTGCTGATCACCGAGGCGAATTCCACCAGGGCCCTCGCGGTCAATGCCGACGACTGGCGGGGCGGCCTGCCTTCATCAAGCACGGCGGTGATCGGACGTGATTCGCGGGTTGTCGTGTTCGTGACAAGCCTCGATCTCCTGACAGGTGAAGGGGCAAACGCCTTTCGCATAACGGCGGCCGACAATCACGGAAAACGGTATCGGCTTGCCGTCGAGAATATACAGCGAATTCCAAAACGGCCGTGGATCTACGGGTTGACGCTCCGAATACACGATCCGAGTGGTTATAACGGGCAACCTCGCGTAAAGGGCGGGCTTCAGATCAAGGTTTCATGGCGTGGGAACACGAGCAATGGCGTTCGGTTGACAAGCGGCCGGGTGCCGATCCCTGATCCGGACGGCCTGACGCCGTCGCCGGCACCGACATCGCCGATTGCGTTTCACTATTCGACCGGCGGCGATCGACACCGATTTATGGAGCAGGCGGCCTTTGGGCCGACCGCCGCACTGGACTTTCGGCTTCGGCAGATCGGGCTGCGACGGTGGATCGACGAACAGATAAATAAGCCTTACCCGACCATTCCTTACTCGAACTTCGCCCAGAAGCCTTTTGACGGAAACGTGGGCTGCGGCGGCCCCTACGGCACGAGCCCGGAGGTCGACCTTTGTCACAGGAACCATTACTGGATCTACGATAACCAGAACTGGATGGTCCTCGAGGCGTTGTACGGTGAGGACCAACTGAGGCGGCGCGTTTCGTGGGCGCTGCACCAGATATGGGTCGTGTCTGCCCGGACCGTATATCAGAACCGGTGGATGCAGGAATACACAGAGATCCTTGACCGAAATGCATTCGGCAATTATCGCGACCTGATGCGAGAGATGACCCTGAGTCCGGCCATGGGTGAATACCTCGACATGGTCCGAAGCACGCGATACGAACCGAATGAGAATTACCCGCGAGAACTTCTCCAGCTGTTCTCGGTCGGCCTGTACATGCTCAATCCGGACGGCACGTATCAGCTTGACGGACAGGGAAATCGGATACCGACCTACGATCAGGCAAAGATAGATCAGTTCACAAAGGTCTTTACCGGCTGGTCGCAATGCAGCAACGCGTCGAATCCCGCATGTGCGAACATAACACTTGGAGCGCCGAACTTTATTGACCCGATGATCGTGCTCGTTCCGGACGACCATGACCTGACCTCGAAAACCTTGTTCGACTATTCCGGGGCCCCAAACCCTGTGATCGCCGCCTGTTCGAACTGCACGAATGACGCAAATCGAAGGGCTTATGCTGACGATTCGCTTAATAGGACGCTCGACAACATTTTTCACCATCCGAACGTCGGCCCGTTTGTCGCAAAGCTGCTGATACAGCATCTCGTCACCAGCGACCCGAGCCCGGCCTATGTGGGCCGCGTGGCCGCGGCTTTCAACAATAACGGTTCCGGCGTTCGTGGAGATATGAGGGCCGTGGTCAAGGCTGTGCTGCTTGATCTGGAGGCGAGAGGAAGCAAGAAAACGGACCCGGCCTACGGAAAGTTGCGCGAACCGCTACAGTATTTCACGAATATCATGCGGACGTTCAATGTGCGCGCCGGCACTCATTCGAGCAGCGGCCCGACAACACCGCCGGCTTCGTGTCAGGGGCGCAGCGACGGTGTTTTTAGCTGGATGATGGGCAGCATGGGACAGGAGATCTGGGCGCCGCCGACGGTGTTCAACTATTTTCCGCCGGATTATGTCGTCCCGGGAACCGACATCCTGGGGCCGGAGTTTGCCCTCGCGAATACGGGTTCTTCGTTCGACAAGAACAACTTCACGCTCTATCTGACGCTTGGCCAGGGGCTTTGGTTCGAACCGGCGACGGGGTCCGATCCTTACCCATACACGCCGTGCGGAACATCGCTGGATGTGTCGGAGTTGACAGCCCTTGCGGCGTCGGACCCGAGCGGGAATGCCCTCATCGAGGCACTAAACTCGAAAATGATGCACGGGACAATGTCCGAAGCGATGAAAACGAAGCTCCGGGCGGCGATAAACTTCAACATCGAGGCCGAATATAAGGCACGACAGGCGCTGTTCCTGACGGCAAGTTCGTCACAGTATCAGATACAGAGGTAAAAAAGGAATGAAAGACAACAGAAGAGAATTCCTGAAAAGATCGGGCTGTGCGTTGAGCATGGTCGCGCTGGCAACCCAGGCACGGCACTTCGGATTGATGAGCGCGATGGCGAGCCCGCCGGGCGGCGCTCTGTCCGATTATCGTGCCATGGTCTGCATCCTTCTTAGCGGCGGAAACGATGGCAACAACCTGATCGTGCCGAACCATAACAATGCGGGCGTCAGCAGCTATTCGGTCTACGCAGCATCCCGCGCGGCCCAGGGGCTGGCCATCGCGCAGAATCAACTGTTGTCGGTAAACGTGCCGCGAATGGGAAATCTGGCTTACGGGCTTCACCCGAGCCTGGGGCCGGTACCGCAGTACGGCGGCATCAATAACGGCATCCACGAGCTTTGGGGCCAGGGAAAATTGGCTGTTGTAGCGAACGTCGGCAACCTTATCACGCCTTTGACAAAGGCCCAGTTCAACCAGCAGCCGGCCCTGCGGCCGTATCAGCTTTTCTCGCACTCGGACCAGATCCAGCAACAGCAAACGGCGCGTGCCGATTCGCCGAGCCCGCTGGGTTGGGCGGGGCGGATCGCCGACCGGACGAATGCGGCGAACAACCCGACTGGCCGCGTGCCGATGATCACGTCCATCAGTGGGACGCAGCTTTTCACGCTGGGGCAGAGTACGACGCCGCTAACGATCCCGGACGCCAACACGCCTCTGAACGAGACGCTGGTCCTGTCGGCCAATTGCTGTACCGATCCGTTTTCGGCCGCCCGAACGACGGCACTCGCGGAACTCCGCACTATCGACCTTGATTCGGAACTGGTCCGGGCAACCAGCCACATTATGGACCAGGCCCAGGCAGCAAGCACGGCCTTGAGTACCTTTCAGGAAGTAACCGCTCCATTCCCTGACACGTATCTCGGGCAACAGTTGAAGCAGGCCGCCCGCGTAATAAAGAAGCGTACGGAGCTAAATATCAATCGTCAGGTATTCTTTGTCGAGCACGGCGGGTTCGATACCCATCAGAACCAGTTAAGCGTGGGAGCGGGCCAGACGGGGCTCCTGGCCGAGCTGGGACAGGCCATGCGGGCCTTTTATGACGAAATGGGCGTGCTCGGCCTACAGAACAAGGTGACGACGTTCACGCTGTCGGATTTTGGCCGCACCATGGAGCCGTCGGGCAATGGCTCGGATGTCGGGACCGATCATGCATGGGGGAATCATATGTTCGTACTCGGCGGATCGGTTTTGGGCGGTGATATTTACGGAAGTTTGCGGCCGGACGGAACAGGAAATGTCTTTCCGAACCTTCAGATCGGCGGACCGGACGACATCGATTCCGAATGGAGCCCTCGCGGGCGCTGGCTGCCGACGAGCAGCGTCGATCAATATGCCGCTACCCTCGGCCGCTGGTTCGGGCTGAACGACGCCGACCTTGCCGCGGTGTTCCCCAATCTCGCGAATTTCCCGACCTCGAATCTGGGTTTCATGGCGCCATAGGCTGTGGAGGGCGGACGGCCCGTCCGCCCGATGGCACTTCTCGAACTACAGTCCGAGAGTAATATCTGGTTCTTCATCCGCGGATCTATCAAGTTCCCGCAAGATACCCGCACAGGTCGTTTGTTCCGGTGTTTCCGCCGCAGAAGACGAGTACAAGCTTTGTTTCGGGATCGAAGTTCTCTTTCAACCTGCCCGCGGCTGCAAGTGTGCAGGACGCAGCGGGCTCGGTGATCACCTTAAGCCGCTCAAGGATGAAGACCATTGCGGCCACCGCCTCCGAATCGGGCACGACCGTCACGCTCTCCAGCAGATGTTGGGCAAGCATCAAGGTCGAATCCGTGACGGCCGGCGCTCCGAGAGTTTTTGCTATGGACGTGATCGCCGGGAGTTCTACGGGGTGCCCCGCGGCGAGAGCTTGCGCCATTGCGTCGGCACCTTCGGTCTCAACGCCCCAAACTCTGATCGACGGGCGGATGCTCTTGACCGCCGCCGCTACACCACAGGCCAGCCCGCCGCCGCCGATGCTCACGACAATGTCGGTCGCCGCGGGTACGTCGTCCATTATCTCAAGCCCTACCGTACCCTGGCCCGCGATGACCAAAGGATCGTCAAACGGATGGACGAGCGTCAATCCCTGAACGACGTAGTGATCGATCCGGCTGAATGCTTCAGCGATCGTCGGCTGGAGATCGATCGTCGCACCGTAGCCGCGGGCTGCGTCAAGATAGATCTGCGGCGTATTTTCCGGCATCAGAATGACGGCTTTCGTCCCCAAAGCCGCGGCGGCGTAGGCCACAGCCTGAGCGTGGTTTCCGCCGCTGACGGCCACAACGCCGAGCGATCGCTCGTTTTCGGTAAGGTTGAGCAGTTTGTTGAACGCTCCGCGCGGCTTGAACGAACCGGTCTTTTGAAACAGTTCGTACTTAACATACACATCGAACCCGAAAAGCGATGTCAGCGACTCGCTTTTCTCAAGCGGGGTGCGTTTAATAAACGGCGCGATGCGTTCGCGTGCCGCGTGTATTGTCGAAACGTCGAAAGGCGCGATGGAGCCGCCCGCGGGCTGAGTATTCATGCCGTCTAATATAACATCCCTGGCCGCATCAGCGTCCGCTTGCCGCGACGGGCCTTATCCCGCTAACATCTAATCAATGGCAGAACAGGAACTTATGAGTTCAAAGGATATTCACGCCTTTGGAGTTGAGATCGTTTTCAAGCAACTGGAAAAGGACGGCTGGCATATCCAGTCCACCGACGTAGAGGCGGACTTAACGTCAGAGCCGCAGATAGTGGCCGAGAAGGAGGGCGAGCTTGCGTTTTTTGTCGTGCGCACCGGGATCCATCCCGGCCGCGGCCGTTTCGAGGAGGGACAGGAGGCGTTCAACACTCTCGTGAGCCACGCGGCCGCGCACGGTGCTTCGTGCTACTTTGCGAGCGTCGGCATTGCCAACTCGAACGGGACAACCGAAGAGGAAATGGCCGTCCCCGTAAAAGGCGTCGCGTACAACATCCAGTTTGACGGGCTGATCAAAATGGAACTTCCGCCGTCGCCCGCCTGAACCGTCGCCCAGGACAATTCAAAGGGAACGACCGATTGCTTCTCTTCAAAAAACCAGCCGTCCCCTTTTTACTCCACGCCTTTCGGCATGGAATTTTTGGTAGTTTTTTGTGAGAAATGACGAATGCGGCCTGGATTCCGAAAATTCCGAGGCAAAAAAGGCTGGACGGCGATGTAGAACGTGCCGTCCGGGCTGGTGACCGGGACCTTATAGGCCCATTCGTAGTAGCCGCCGTTGGCTTTGGGATAAACCTTATGGCTGGTCACGCCAAAGTTCGCCTGCTTATCGAAATCACCGCCTGTCCGGTACGGAATCGGAAAGATCGCACGCATCGGAACATTCTGACCAAAATCGGGTGGAAAAAGAAAACAGTGATTCTAGGGAGTTTCACGTCCTTCTACTTGTGGGATTCTTTGATCGTTGAGCAATGACCCCACGAGGATGTCTCTGCCGTTTCGCCAGCGGACCCAACCCTCGCAGGTCGAGTTCTGATTGACCAGCATCCAGTCACCTTCCAGCCTTGAAAAACGGTGTTCCTCTCGCCGATCGCTGCAATTGGTCAGCGGCTTCCCGTTTGGGGTTTCCAATAACTTTGTCCGCGCAGGATCGATAAGTACGTTGATGCTTTCATTGAAAATATCAGTCCAGTCGACCTTAGCCCACACGGGATCGCTTTTTAGAATAAACTTCGTTTCCCGCGTTTTCTCGTTTACCTCGACCTGGTACCAACTCGGCGACTCTTTTGACAAGCGCATTACCACGGTGCCATAAAGCTTTTCCTTGCTGCGGCGGAGACGTTCGTGACTAGGGTAGAGTGGCGAGAAAGAATCCTTTACCTCAAAATAGCCAGCCTCTTGCGGGTGCCAGATTCGAAATTTAAGCCATATCGACCCGTCCGCATCATAGATCGAGACTATCTTGTATTTTTCCTGCTCCTTTAGCGGAATAGCCTGGCAATCCTTCGTCGGATTGGGCGTAAGCGTCCAGCACGTACTGTGCCGCATCAGAGTTGGGATTATCAAACCCGCGCTCGGTGCAAATTTCTCACTTCGGGCGGGTTAAACACCTCCTCCTTCAATACTTTTTCCTGAGGAAAAGAAATCTGGCCTAGCGTTATGACAAGCCCAACAAGCAAAACCAACTCACGCGTAGCTTTCTGGAAGAGCCGAAATCGGCCTGTGATAAGCATAAATTTCCCTCCCAACGCAATCTTGGTAACAAATCGCGTTGTACGTGAAGTTATTCGCGTAGTTCCAATAGCCCGAGTATACGTTCTCTGCCGATCGCGGAACTGCTCGAACCACCCCGTCAGCCGAAGCGGCTGCCACCCCTCCTTAAACAAGGAGGGGAGCAAGAGTGGCCGATCGTGGCGATCGGGGGTTGTGGTTGACGATAAGCGGTGATCTACGCCGAATTGCGATTTCCAATTATTAGCCGAACGAGGAGCAGCAAAAGTATTGCGCCGAGGATCGACATTACCCATCCAGCGGCGTAGTTGTCGCCGCCCCACAGCGTTCCGCCGATCAGGGTGCCGACGAAGGCGCCGACCATACCGAGTATTGCGGTAAGGATCCAGCCGAGCGGGCCGTCGGGGAACGCCTCTTTGCCGGGGAGAAGAAACCGGGCAAGAATGCCCACAATCAAGCCGCCGATAATTTGACCGATCATAAATCCTCCTTAAAGACTTGAGCAGAACTGGTTCGCTTATAACTAAACTTTTACACTCATTGCCGGCGGAATACAAGATTTCGCGGCCTGACGGACGCCGAAAGAGCGGCAAACCTGCATCGATCTCGGCCCGTGTGCGAGTTGGCCGTCGGCTCGGATAAGGGAACGCGTCAACCGCGCGGGTTTGGGATCGTCGCCGCTAGACCTTGTCCTCAAGATTGTGCCGCTTGATCATTCCATAAAGCCGCGGACGGTAGAGGCCGAGCAGATTCGCGGCCGCTTGTTTGTTGCCGCGTGTCCGCTTCAGGGCTGCGAGTACAATGCCGCTCTCCAGGCTGTTGAACACATCATTCTGTTCGGCACCTTCCGCCGGTTCGTCAAGATTGTCTACCACCAGTTTCCCGACGTGGTCGAAAAGTTCTTCGCCTTTAAGGTTCGGCGCAACGGTCACCAGCGGAGCGGAACCGGCGAAACGAGCGCCTCCGCCGGATGACGCAGCGGCCACCGCGGCAGTCAAATCGACCTCTGCCGGCGTGGCCGACGGATCAAGCTGGATGTCCAGGGCCTCGATCGTGTCGCCCCGGCTGAGAAGGATCGCCCGCTCGATAACATGCTGAAGCTCGCGGACGTTTCCCCGCCACGTGTAGTTCAGCATTTGTGTGTACGCCGATTGCGAGAACCGAATTCCGTCGCGATTGTACTTGTCCGAGTACATTTCGAGAAAGTGCTCGGCAAGCATCGGTACATCCTCCATTCGATCGCGAAGCGGCGGAATGTTTATCTCGATCGTATTGATCCGGTAATAAAGGTCTTCGCGAAGCTGCCCCTCCTGGATCGCCTCGAATGGGTCGCGATTGGTCGAGCAGATCAGCCGGAAATCGGCCTCCTGCGGCTTGTCGCTGCCAACGCGGTAAACGACCTTTTCCTGAAGAACTCGAAGCAGCTTGGGCTGAAGGTCGATCGGCATTTCGCCGATCTCGTCCAGCAGCAGGCTTCCGCTGGATGCCTGACCGATGAAACCGACCTTGTCGCTGTTCGCACCCGTGAACGAACCCTTGATGTGGCCAAAGAGCTGCGATTCGATCAGGTCCTTGGGAAGCGCCGAGCAATTTACCTTTACGAATGGTTTGCTTGAACGATGGCTCTTGTAGTGGATCGCGTTGGCGACGACCTCTTTACCGGTACCTGATTCGCCCAGGATCAGGATATTTGCGTCGGATTCAGCGACGTTCTCGATGATCTCGTAAATGTTCTGCATCGAACGAGCGCCGCCGATAACGCCTTCGTACGAGGTCCGGCTCGACAACCGCCGCCGCAATTCCTCGATCTCGCGGGCCTGCTGCGAATTTATTAACGTCTGCTTTTTCCGCTCAACGGCGTTTCGGACGTCGACCATCAGGCCCTGGTAGTTGCCGTCCTTGACGATATAGCCGAATGCCCCGACCCGCGTCGCCTCGATCGCTTTCTCCGCCGAATCTTCGCCAGTCACGACGATTATCTCGGTCGGCGGCGAGATATCTTTCGACCGCCGGACCATTTCGATCCCGTTAATATCCGGCAGGTTCAGGTCCGTCAAAATTACGTCGTAATCGTTCGACTCGGCGAGTTCGAGGCCCTTGGTTCCGCTCTCAGCCGAATCGACGTGAAAATCGTCCGACTTCAGATGGAAGGTCAGAAGCTCCAGGGCCAGCCGGTCGTCATCAATAATTAGCGCGCGATTTTGCATTGAATTGTTTGAGCTGTTCGCTTGTTTCGTCATTGTATCAAATCAGGACGGAAACAATCTCACCAGGGCCGCCGAATACCCTGGTTGCCGGTTCGGCGGGTATTTTCTGGGCAGCCGGGCAAAATGCGCGGACACGTTCAACAGTGTACGGCAACGCCTGTGCCATGTTGTTCGTCGATGTACTAAGCCACGTGAACTCAATAGGATACAGGATGCCTGGCCGACTACTTCTGAGAATGAAATGTACCAAACTAATACGCTCGCGCCGGTCCGACTAGTTGGGCAATGGCTGTTACGCTCTGTACTCTTCCCGTACACGCTGATCTAGTATGGGTGAGATCCGAGCAACCCAACCCTTGAAATGATAGGGTTTAGGCGTTCGCGGGCCGAATGGCACGGGGGTTGTATCCTACTCAGGGTTCGATTCGAGCTAAACGAAAAAGGGGGAAGGAAGTAAATGTTGGAAACGATCATTATTGTGTTACTGGTACTTTGGCTGCTGGGAATGGTTTCCGGGCAGAGCTTGGGCGGGATGCTCTGGATGCTCCTGCTCGTGGCGGCTGTTCTCTTCGTTGTCCGCTTGCTGACCGGCCGACGCACGGCATGACGGCCTGCGCTTTGATCAAACAAATCTGATAAACTGGACCTTGATGCAGCGAACGTATCAAGGTCTTTTTTGTCCGGCGGCCTTACCGGCGATCGGGTTTTCCCGTGAACTGAATTCTGAATGAACGCAGAGAACGCCCAAGCCATGTCAACCGGGATCGAAGGTATTCCAAGCGGAAACGCTCTAATATTTGAGAATATCTTTGACTTCTTTGGGGTGCTCGACCCAGAGGGCAAAGTGCTTTCGCTTTCGGGGCGGATCTTTGGATCGACCAATACCAATCCCGACCTCCTCAGCGGCCAGGTGTTTGCCGAGACCGTTTTTTGGCAGTCGTCGGAAATGACACCAAGGCTGATCGCAAACGCGATCGCCAAGGCCTCGCGTGGTGAGAACGCAAGGCTTGTGCTCGACTTTCGCATAAACGCCGACCAAAAAGCGGTGATGGAAGTGAGCGTCCAGAGGATCGTTCCCGGCCAGTCGCTGTTCATTTGCGGCCGGTCGATACTCGACGCACATGACGGGGCCGGCCAGAGGCGCAGCTCCAGCGAGCAACTGCTGTTTGCCGCCGAGAACGCGGCGATCGGACTGTGGTTCTGGGACTTTGAGGAAGATCGGATCTACGCGACACCGCGCTGTAATGAGTTGTTTGGCCTGCCAGCCTATGAGGTGTTTGGTTTCGATGCCTATCGCGAGGCGATCCACCCGGAAGATCGTGGGTTCGTTGACGAATTTCTTGCCGCATCCCGCGAAACCGGGAAAAAGTATGAGGAAGAATTTCGCGTTAGATACGACGACGGTTCGATCGAATGGATCCGGGCGGAAGGCAGATCATTCCTGGATGAAAATGGCAAACCGCGTCGAATGACCGGCGTGGTGCAGAAGATCACCGAACAGAAGCTTGCCGCTGAAGAGGTTGCCAAGATAAATGAACGGGAAAAAAAGGCACGACAGGATGCGGTCGAGGCAAATCGGGCAAAAGACTTTTTCCTCGCATTCGTATCGCATGAGCTGCGGGGGCCGCTGAACGCGATCCAGGGTTGGTCGAATATTCTCAGAACAAAGCCGGTCGATGACGAAACCCGGAAGAATGCAATAGCGATCATCGACCGGAGCGCACGCGCTCAGACCAAGCTGATCAACGATCTTGTCGATTCGGCTCGTGTCGCCTCGGGAAAGCTGCGGCTCGAATTCAGGCCGACGAATCTTTATGACATTGTGAAAAACTCATGGCAGGCCCACATGCCCACGGCCCAGGCCAAAAATATCAAGCTGGAGTTTCGCGGCGGTGAAGAGAATATTCCGCTTTTTGGCGATTCGGGCCGTCTGCAGCAGGTATTCGGTAATCTACTGTCCAACGCGATCAAATACACTCCTGATGGCGGCGAGGTGGTCGTGGAGATCGAGACGGGATCGGACACGGTGCAGGTATCCGTGATTGACACGGGATACGGGATCGATCCCGCGGCGCTTCCTCGCATCTTTGATCAGTTCTCGCAGGGAGATCTCGAACAGACGAGGACGAACTTTGGTTTGGGCCTTGGCTTGTCGATCGTCAAGATCCTGGTTGCAAAGCATCGCGGCACGGTGAACGCCGCAAGCGAAGGCATAGGCAAAGGCTCGCGTTTCACCGTGAGCCTGCCGTTGACTGCCGGGCCGGTCCCGGATGAGGGCGAGCCTACCGAGCGCCCGGTCAAGACGAGGCCGCTCGAGGGAAGCTTGATCTTTATCGTCGAGGACGATCCCGACTCGCGCGAGGTCCTTGAATTGTTCCTCACGCACAACGGAGCTTCAGTAAAAAGCTTTGAGTCCGTTCGTTTGGCGATGGCCGGCCTCGCTTCCGGCAAGCTGCCCGATGTTATCGTTTCCGATCTCGGGATGCCTGACGAGGACGGCTTTTCACTGATCCAAAAGGTCCGCGCCCTTACTCCCGAAACCGGCGGTACAGTACCGGCGATCGCTCTGAGCGCATTTACTTCGGAAGAAAGCCGGCGAAAGGCCCTGGAACTCGGGTTCAACAAATACTGCACCAAGCCGTTCGAGCACGACCAGCTGATCAGCGACCTGCTTTCGTTCCTTCATCAGAGCTAGTGGCTCAAGCTCCCTTCAGCCTTCTTGCCTGGTCGAGAAGCCCAAGGAATTCACTTCGATATCCCTTCAGGTCGTTTTGCATCGATCCCTCAGCTAGTGTCCGGGCACTGTCGAAGCTGGCGTTCTGGCGGTAGCGCGAATCGCGAAGGAGCAAGCCGAACTGGGCGACCGCTGATGCGAACCGCAGGTTGTCGGACGCATTGACGATCGTGCTGCCCGAGTTGCGGACGCCGATCGTGAGCAGCTTGCTCGCCGAGCCTTCCGGGTCCTTGTACCTTAGCTTGACGGTCATCAACTCATTCGCGAATCGTGTATCGGTCGGCGGTGTTTGCGAATATTTTAGTTCGATCCCTTCATTGTCGAGTTTTTGCCCGGCGGGCACGACTTCATACAACGCCGTGACCGAGTGCCCGGCCCCGATCTCGCCGGCGTCCTTGCGGTCGTCGTTGAAGTCGCGGTCGGCGAGCAGCCGGTTCTCGTAGCCGATGAGCCGGTAACCGGCGACGAGCGACGGATTGAACTCGACCTGGATCTTTACATCCTTGGCGATCGTGTAAAGCGTGCCTGCCACCTGTTCGCCGAGGGCCTTCCGGGCCTCGCCGCGCGAGTCGATATAGGCGTAATTTCCGTTGCCTTTGTCGGCGAGCTTCTCCATCATCGAATCGTTCAGGTTTCCGCTGCCGAATCCGAGGACCGAGAGAAAGATGCCGCTCTCGCGCTTTTGCTCGATGAGCCGGACAAGCTCGTCGTCGCCGGTCAGCCCGACGTTGAAATCGCCGTCAGTGGCCAGGACCACGCGGTTGTTGCCTTCGCGGATAAAATTCTCCGCCGCAACGTCATATGCGAGTTTGATCCCCTGTCCGCCGTTGGTCGAACCACCGGCCTCAAGCTGCTCGATCGCCGCGAGGATCTCACCGCGGTCCGCGGCAGACGTTGAGGGAAGTGCCAGCCCGCTGGAACCGGCATAGACGACGACGGCGACCCTATCCTGCGGTTTCAGTTGGCCGACCATCATCCGCAGGCCTTCTTTCAACAGCGGCAGTTTATCCGGCGAATTCATCGAACCCGAGACATCAACCAGAAAAACAAGATTGGCAGGCGGAGTGTTATCGAGCGGGATCTTTTTCCCCTGGAGGCCGATCTGCACGAGCTTGTGATCAGTATTCCACGGGCACACGGCCGTTTCGGTTGTAACGGAAAACGGAACGTCGCCGGCCGGCTGCGGGTAATCGTACTCAAAGTAGTTGATCATCTCTTCGATGCGGACGGCATCTTTGGGCGGCAGGCGGCCTTCGTTGAGGAAGCGCCGGACATTGGCATAGGATGCGGTGTCGACATCGATCGAAAAAGTTGACAAAGGTGCCCGCGAGGCTTCGAGGAATGGGTTCTCGGTGATCTCCGCATAACGCTCGCCGGGCGCGGATTCTTCGTACTCAGCAGTGGCCGCATTTGCCGCCGTGTTTGACGCATAGACGGAAGGCTGAGCGGGCCTCTTATCGGAACTCGCGATCTCCGCCTTTCGCGATGTATAGCCGCATGCTGAGAATATCAGGCTAGAAAGGACGACGATGGCCAGTAACAGCCGGGAAGTGAAGGTCGTTTCGTGCTTCATAAAATATGCTCCAAGAATAGAATTGCAGGCGGTTGCTATTGCCCTGCTTGAACCGATATGTGAGCAGGAACGATTCCGCGGTTCGCGACTTGCAGATTATTTTTTGCCTCGCTGCATTTGGCCCGCGAGGAGTACCGGTGCGGAATTTTGCTCAGAAAACGGCGCGATCCCGTTGGCCCCGCATTCGGTACCGACAGAACAGGCTGCGACGTAAAGATTCGTCGATCCGTCTCCGAACCAATGATGCTCGTACCTGATGGTTTTGCGGATTTGATCGTTAAGGCGGTCTTTTGGTTGAATTTCGATCACGTCGGTCCGAATGAGCCGCGGCCCGTCCGGACCTACCGTGTAGAAACCAAGCTCTATCATGGCAACGCCGGCAATGCTCGCGCGGCCGTGCGCGTCAGGGCCGGCGTCCTTTAGTACGAGCACGAGTTCATTCTCCGGCACGTGTGCAATGGCCTGAACCGGCTTGAAGCGCGGCCGCGTCGGACGCCTTCTGTCGGTTGTGTTCACGGGGACCTCGACAACCTCTACGGTTTCCGGCGTCATGCGCGGTTGAAAGAACGCGTAACCGAGCGCGGACAAGATCACGATCAATATAAACAGTGCTATCCCGGCGGCATGCTTTTTCATATCGTCTTACTCCTGAAAGTAGGAACGATAGAATTTCACCCGCTTGCACCTTATCGTTGGAAAAAATTCAGGCTACGCTTGTCGGATCCATTTCCAAACCTCAGGGATCGTTGCACGTTTTCCGTACATCAGCATCCCGACCCGATAAACTCGCGAGGCGACCCAGACGAGGCCGGCAATGGCTGCGGTATTGACCAGGACAGAAAGAGCGATCTGCCAGACAGGCGGCATTTCCGCAAGGATCCGGACGGGCATTGTGATCGGGGCAAGGAATGGGGCGAGGGTCACCCAAAACGAAACGGTCGAGTTGGGGTCGCGGATGACGGCGAAGCAGAAGTAAAACGCGGCGAGCATGATCATGATCGGCGGGAAGGCGAACTGGCCGCCTTCCTGGACGGTTGTGACCATCGAGCCGATCAGCGCGAAGATCGAAGCGTAGATGAAGAAACCGAGCAGGAAGAAGATGAGAAAATACACAACCATCAAGGGCGTTATCGCAGGAACCGAAGCGAGGATCGCCCGGAAATCGGACTGCAGGGCGAGAAATCCGAGCAGCACGGCCGCAGAGCCGACCCAGATCGCGAGCTGTGTCAGTCCTGCGAGGCCGACTCCGACGAGTTTGCCGAGCATCAGCTCGAACGGTCGGGCCGAGGAAAACAAGATCTCGGCGATGCGCGTTTCCTTTTCCTCGACGACCGCTCCCATGATCATCTGGCCATAGATCGCGAGAGTTATGTAGATCATCAGCCCGATGGCGAACGACGCGATGAACACGCCGCCGGTATCTTTTTCTTCGCCGGACTCATCGATGCCTTTAGCGTCAAAGTTCACAGGGGAACTCAACTCGGCCACAACTTCTTCGCTAATGTTCGCATCAGCCAGGCGCTGGGACCGCACGGCATCGTTCAACGCCTCTTTGAAGGTATCGTTCGAGACAAAATCGCTTGCCCTGCGTGAACGAAACTCGAAACGGGACTCGCTGGAGCGTATGTCCGGCGGAACGATCAGGTAGGCGTCGATCTCGCCCCGGAGTACACGGGCGAGCAGGTCGGCCCGTATTTCGTCGGGTGTTCCCGTTCCCGGGTAGTCGACCAGTTCGAAATCCTGCATGAACTGGGCCGCCTGATTTCGCATCTTCTCGTCCTGCGTAGCGTCGATGTTTGCCAGTGCGTCGCCGCCCGCCTTCCGCGCCTTTTCCATCAAACGGTCTGCGGACAGATTCTGGCGAAGCCGCGGAAGAATGCTGCCCGACGGATCGGCCACGGCGATGCGCGTGGGCTCGCCCTTGAGCGAGAAAATGATCATCGGAACAAATGCGAACAGCAATGCGAGTGCCGGCAGCAGGAACGTGCTGATCAGGAACGACCACCTGAGGACGACCTTTCTGTATTCGTGTTTTACGACGGCAAGGAACTTATTCATTTACGTTTGTCCTGCAAGGGCCTCGGTTAATTCGCCTTCCGCGGGAGTCGCCGGTTCACGGACCTTATCGATAAAAATATCATTCAGGCTCGGTTCGGTAACCTCAAACTTGGTGATACTCGCACCCGAATCCATCAGGGCCGTCAACAATCGCTGCGGATCGACGCCCGCGGCGAGGTGCAGTTCCTGTTCGTCGGCGTGAGCGACAGCTCTTTCGACAAGGCCCCTGTCCGCGAGCACCTTTTCGGCTCCGGTTCCTCGAAACGCGATGAGGTTGGTCCCGTAGCTTTCCTTTACCTCGCGGAGGCTGCCGCTGACGACCTTTTGCGACTTGTTGATCAACAGGATGTCGTGGCAAAGCCGCTCGGCGGTGGACATCAGATGTGTTGAGAAGATCACGGTCTTTTCTTGTGTCCGAAACTCGGAAAGCACGTCGATCATGAACTCGACGTTTACCGGGTCGAGCCCTGAGAAAGGTTCGTCCAGGATAAGCAGATCGGGGTCATGCAGAACGGTTGAAACGAACTGTATCTTCTGCTGCATTCCTTTTGAAAGGTCGGTGGTCTTCTTCTTTTTCCATTCAGCCAGGTTCATTCGGTCCAGCCAGTGGTCGATCCTTTTCTCGGCCATCGCGCCGGAAACGCCCTTCAATTCAGCGAAATACTTTAGCTGGTCCACGACCCGCATCTTTTTGTAAAGTCCGCGCTCTTCCGGCAGATAGCCGATGCGATCCTGGAGAGTGTGCGACATCGGCCTGCCGAACAGCTCTATCGAACCTTCGTCCGGCGCCGTTATTCCGACGATCATCCTGATCGTTGTTGTCTTGCCGGCCCCGTTTGGCCCGAGAAACCCAAACACCCGACCGGCCCGCACATCGAAACTCAGATCTTCGACTGCGGTGAAATCTGCGAAGCGTTTTGTGACGCTGGAAACGCGAAGAGAAACGTCTGTTTCGGGTCCATTCGACATTGTTGGTACATTGTGGAGTCCAACAGCTTGTTTTGCAATCGACGGCGGGAGACTACCACTTAGACTTTGGCTGCGTGATGTGACACAAAGGCATTCGGCCGGGCGTGAGATTGTGGTAGTATGCTCACGGTCTTGGCTTCTAAATCGTTGATGTTAGGAGGGGTTCCGTGAGAAGTGTCCTTTTGGTGTTTCTTGTTTTTGCTGCGCCGTTGGTTGGATTTTCCCAGGGCTCTGCGCGGGTCGGGGATGAGGTGCGGTACCAGTGTTTCTGCTTCGGGCAGGAGTGGGTCAGAGCGACGGTGGTCGCGGTTAACGGCGGGAATGTTCGTGTTCGTTTTGGGAATATGGACAATCAGGTTGTGACGCTCCCGATCAACTCGCCGAAACTGCGGCTTTCGGGAGCGGCAGGCGTCAGCACCGGCGAGACCCGTCCGCCCGACAATGTGCAGAAGATGTTCGCTGCCGAGGCGGCGCCGAAGTATCGACGAATCGTGTCGCAGTTCGCCCACTTTTACGATCCGCAGTTCAACTACACGGGCGGCCCGGTAAGGCCCGAAGAATGGAGGTCGGCACTGGCCGAACTTGCGGCGCTGGACGGCGAGTGCCGCTCGCGATACCGCGGTGTAAGGGATTTTCAGGGGATAACCTACATCAAGCCCGGCGATGTCGATTATCGCTTTGCCGTCTGGTGCGATATCGCGGCAAAACGCGCCGAGATCGAACCGCGTGCGCGCAGCATTATGGCCAAGCAGCTGGTCAACCTCGGCTACACCGACGAGAATCTGAATTTTGGCTTTAACGAACCCGATAATCCCGTGCGGATGGAAACGCAGCAGTTGATCTGGGACCGCGAAAAGTGGCGGGTAGAGAAGCTTGCGTGGCTGCGGCCAAAGTATGCCGAATACGGGGCCCAAGTGCCTTCGGATGTCTTTGACGCGGTTGAGAAACGGGCCGATGAACTGAAGGCAATGGTGCTGCGGGACGCTCCCGGCCGCTCGTACAAACAGCCGCCGCATCATGACGCGGCGGTCGAATCGTTCATGCGTCGGCAGTTTGCGAAAGAATATCCCGGAGTTCAGGTGCTGAAGATCGGCCTCGATTACACCACATGGGTCCAGCGAAAAAGCCTGTCGTATGTCGGCAGCGACGAGATCTTTCGTTATTACAAAGTAAGCTATAACTCGTACAAACGCGGCACGGCGTTGCTCAAGATACCAAATCGGCCGCTTTGCCAGACGCAGGATTGGGTCGTCGGCCGCGGAGCTAAGGGACTGGTTGCCGTCGCGGTCGGCGGAAGCGGTACCTTCATGCGGTGCGGGTGAGCCTTGTCCCGCGGGGGCGAAACCGTCAGCGGCAGCGGTAGTAAGACCCGACGACGAGCCGATTATTCACGCCGTCGGTCAATGGTACTTGTTTCTGGCCCACGCGTCGGCTAAAATTGGGTTAGCTAATAAACTTTGCTAATCACGGGATAACTTACGAAGAAATGAGTACAGGAACAGAAACAACTGCGGCGACCGAAGGCCTGCGGGGCGTTGTCGCGGCACAGAGCGCGATCGGCGACGTCAATGGAATTGAAGGCAAGCTGATCTATCAAGGTTACGACATACACGACCTGGCCGAGAATTCAACATTCGAGGAGGTCGTTTATCTTTTATGGAACGGGCGCCTGCCGAGCCGATCCGAACTGGAGGGGCACAACCAGCAGCTCCGCGCAAACTATGAGGCCCCGGCGGAAGTCATCGGGCTGATGAAAACCTTTCCGAAGGACGCCGATCCAATGGACGTGCTGCGGACGGCGGTGTCGGCCCTCGACTTTTATGACAAGGCGGGCCACGGCACCGACCGCGAAAATGCTGTCAAGGCGGCGATAAAGATAACCGGACAGATCGGGACAATAGCCGCCGCATGGGAAAGGATCAGGAATGGAGCCGAGGTGGTCGCTCCTGATACATCGCTGTCGATCGCCGAGAATTTTCTATATATGCTTCGCGGCGAAAAGGCCGATCCTGACGAGGCCAGAATGTTCGACATCGCACTCATCCTGCATGCCGATCACGAATTGAACGCTTCGACATTCACAACACGCGTCGTCGCGGGAACGCTGGCGGATATGTACGGTGCCGTGACTGCGGGAATTGCGGCGCTGGCGGGCCCGCTGCATGGCGGTGCAAACACGAACGTGATGAAGATGCTCATCGAGATCGGCGACCCGTCGAAGATCGATGCTTGGGTAGATGAGGCCCTTGCTCAGAAGAGAAAGATCATGGGCATAGGCCACGCGGTGTACAAGACCGAAGACCCGCGGGCGACGTGGCTGCGGAAATTCTCAAAGCAGATGGCGGATAAGAAGGGCGAGTCGAAGTGGTACGAGATGTCGCAGCGGATCGAACAGTTGATGCACGAGAAAAAGGGAATGTACCCGAACGTGGACTTCTACTCAGCTTCGACCTACTACCTGATGGGCATTCCGCTCGACCTCTACACGCCCATCTTCGCCGTCAGCCGCATCTCGGGCTGGACGGGCCACATCCTTGAACAATACGCTAACAACAAACTGATCCGCCCGCGTGCCGAATACATCGGAAAACGCGACCAGAAATATGTGCCGATCGGGGAAAGATAGGCGCAAGTACATTTTCTGACACTGAGGCCCCGGCGCTTGCCGGGGTTCTTTTTGTTCGCGATCGTTTTTCCGAAAGATCTATACCTTCCTCCCGATCACTTCGAGATACTCGCCCTCGACAAACGTAGTTCCGTCGGTTTTTGTATTGTTCTCAGTCCAGAGCGATTCGAGATCGCTTCGGACGGCCTCGTGGTTTTCCGGTGCGATCGCCTTAAAAGCCATCACGGTCGGGCCAAAATATGTTCTGAAATGTTCGACGACCTGTGCGGGTGGGAAGTCGAACTCGAACTTGGCCATTCGCGTTGTGGTCTTTAGATCATCCAGGCTGTCTCCAAATCGTTCTGCGACCGTTTCGGGCACACCCCACAATACGGGCGCCGGCATATTCGGCGGCGGAAGATATTTGGAGGAAAGCTTGAACATTTGGCCGGGAAATCCCGCGGGCGTCCAGTTTGCCATTGCGACCCGGCCGCCGGGTTTGCAAACGCGGACCAACTCCGCCGCGACCAACTCAGGCCGCGGTGCGAACATCGCACCGAACATCGTCATCACGACATCAAACCTGTTGTCCGCATAAGGCAAAGCCTCGGCATCGCCCTGTTCGAACGTGATATCCAAACCCAACACGGCCGCCCGCCGTTTCGCTGCCTCGACAAGATTGTCCGCAATGTCGATGCCGGTCACATCCGCACCCTTGCGTGCCGCGACGACCGCCAAATTCCCGCTGCCGCACGCCACGTCCAAGACCTTCATCCCCGCCTGAATATCCAGCCGCCCGACAAATTCCTCAGCCGAAGATTCAATATGCTTGGCTATCTCAGAAAAATCCCCCGCTTCCCAGGTTGTCTTTAAACGGGACTTCAACGTTTCCATTTCCGGCGATGGTGCAGTGCTCATTGAATTCACCTCAATTAGAATTTTGCGCGCAAACTATACCACCAACTGAAAGAAATCTACATTGAAAAAAGATGTATATTACCAGAATATACAAATAAGACGTCGTTGCTTGACGATATTGAAGGATTTGACTCGGATGAAGGAAATTCGAACAAGAATTGGCACGGGCATCGTGTTCTCGATGCTGAATGCGAACAGGCATTATCCCGGATCAAACATTGGGAATTTTGCCCGCGAAAAACGCGAATGAACGCGAAAAAAGGAATTTCGGAAGAAATTTCGCACTGCAAAGGCTCGTCAATCGTGCAAGCCAGGGCTCCGATTATTATTATTTTCGCGTCTTTTCGCGTGTTTCGCGGGCAAAAAAATCCCAATACGCAAGAGGAAAGAGTGTATGAAGAAAAAATTAAAAGAAATACCTAAGTTTAAGAACGAGGATGAAGAACGCGAGTTTTGGGGCACCCACGATTCGACCGATTATTTCGACTGGGACAAGGCCGTCGTGGCGGTCTTCCCAAACCTCAAACCATCCACTAAAACGATCAGCCTCCGCCTGCCCGTCTGGATGCTCAACAACTTGAAAGTAGCCGCTAACAAGCGCGACGTGTCGTATCAATCGCTGATAAAAATGTTCCTAAAGGAACGGTTGGATTTGGAGATGAAGGCTTGAACTCGATCGGCCTCTGCTCCAGTGTCACCCGTTATGGTCTATCCCGACGGCACGATCTGCGGCGAGGTTCTGCTCCGAAGACGTGGCGGAGATCGTTGAGGAGCATTTGGCAAAGGGAAAGATTGTAAAGAGATTGGCGTTGATGGAATTGCGAGCGGATTAGGGAAGTTTTGCGTGTATTCTACTCCAGGTAGTGCTTCCGAAGATTCCTCCCAAGATCAAACTTGGAATCGTTCCGACAAAAATCATCCAGAACATTGGCTTAAAAATGTAGTTGAGAGCGGCTGAGTGTTCAGAGATTCGCGGAAGAAATTGAGAGGAAGAACCGGCCGACCCTTCAATCACTAACGAAGCCCAAGCGACTAAGCAGCCGAGAGCGATCGAAGACGATCTCGACATCTTGGGATTAACGAGCCATCGAGCGGCAAGAAATGAGGCTAGGGTTGCGCCGATGTAAAGTCCCGACGCCGCCGAGATTGTCCAGTCGTATTCGGCCGATCCCCCACGAAATCCAATCAGCAACATTATTCCAATCTGCAATACAAGCCCGATTGTTGCGAAGATTAGTGCCCTGAGTACCAGCGTTCCTTTGGTCATGCTCGCATCGCTCCTAATATCTCATCCACCACCTTCTTCGCGTCTCCGAAGAGCATTAGGGTATTTTCGTTGTAGAACAATGGGTTATCGACGCCGGCGTAGCCGCTGGCCATGCCGCGTTTCATAACTATTACGTCGCGGGCTTCCCAAACGTGGAGGACGGGCATGCCGGCGATCGGCGAGGCGGGATCGTCCAATGCCGAAGGATTGACGATGTCGTTTGCGCCGATGACCCAGGCCACGTCAGTCGAGGGGAATTCGTTGTTGATCTCGTCCATTTCGAAGACGATGTCGTAAGGAATATTAGCCTCGGCTAGGAGGACGTTCATGTGGCCGGGCAAGCGGCCGGCGACCGGGTGAATGGCGAATTTGACCTCGGTCCCGCCTTCTTTCAGTATCTTCACGACCTCTGCCAGCGAGTGCTGTGCCTGTGCGACGGCAAGGCCGTAGCCGGGAATTATGATGACCTTTTTCGCCTGCTGGAGCATCGCGGCCGAGCTTTCGGCGTCGATCGAATGCACCTCGCCCGCGGGAGCCGAACCTGCGGCCGCTGGTGCTCCGCCTTCGGTTCCGAAGCCGCCCAGCATCACGCTGACGAACGAACGGTTCATCCCGCGGCACATAATGTAGCTGAGGATCGCGCCGGATGAGCCGACGAGTGCTCCGGTGATGATGAGCAGGTCATTCGACAGCATAAATCCGGCTGCGCTCGCCGCCCAGCCGGAGTAGCTGTTGAGCATCGATACGACCACCGGCATATCCGCACCGCCGATCGCCATGATGAAATGAATGCCGAGAATGCCGGTCAGCACCGTCGCGATCAGCAGCGGCCACTGGCCTGTATGCGCGTCGGGCGCCATAAAGAACGCGACACCTAAGCCGATCGTCACGAGCAGCATGATGATGTTGATCATGTGCCGGGCGGGAAGTATCAAAGGCTTGCCGCTCATCGAACCGCGCAGCTTTAAGAACGCGATCACCGAGCCCGTAAATGTGATCGAACCGATGCAGACGCCGATAAAGATCTCGGCCGTGTGCAGGTTCTTCTCGGCGGCGGTCATCTGCGCATGCGGCCCGAGATATGTCGCAAACCCGACCAGCACCGCCGCAAGCCCGACAAAGCTGTGCAATATCGCCACAAGCTCCGGCATCGATGTCATCTGCACGCGGCTCGCTAGAATGGCGCCGATGATCAGCCCCGGCACCAACGCCGCCGCCAAAACCGGCAGCCCGCCGACGTTCATCGCGGCTCCGGTCGCCACCAACGCGATCACCATACCGATGATCCCGTACCAGTTCCCCCGCCGTGCCGTCTCCTGCCGAGACAGCCCGCCAAGGCTCAAAATAAACAACGCACTCGCGGCGATGTATGCGATTGTGATTAAGCTTTGTTGCATTTACCGATTCCGCCGTTGTCCCGTAGGGACAAACGATAATAGCCCACCGATTTATCGGTGGGTAAATGGTCGAAATAGAGTCACAGTCCCGTAGGGACGAATGATATCCGCGTGCATTTCAATCGTCCCTACGGGACTCGCATCGCTGACTGTCAACGTTCCCACCGATAAATCGGTGGGCTATTTTCACGCCGTCCCTTCGGGACTGGCTGGTAAATGCGTTCATTTCCTTTTTCCCACCGATAATTGGTGGGCGATTGTCAGGCCGTACCTTCGGGACGAAACAAAAAACATCAAAACACACATCGATCAATCGAAAACATATCGGATGTCGTATTCCATCTCGTGCGCATCGAGGAACGCAATAAACTCCGTCTTAAAATCAACCTTCTTGTGGTGCTCGACCTGATTGCTGATGTAATTGATCGTCCGCTGCTTTTCGCTGATCGATATCGAAAACGCCCCGTAACCTTCCTGCCATTCAAACGCACGATGCTCCGAGAATGTATCATGAATCCATTTCGAAGAACCGCCTTTGATCAACTGCATCGCCTTCGAGATCGCAATTGTCTTCGCAAGCGATACCAGCAAATGAAGATGATCGTCGACACCGCCGCCGTGAATCAGTTTAAATCCATTCTCCCGTGCGATGCCGCCGATGTAAGGGATCAATCTGACGAGCAATTCAGGCGTTATCATCGGCCGCCGTTCCTTTGTGCTGAACACGCAGTGCATCAATTGTGAAACCAATGAATGTGCCATAGTGTTTTGACCGCCCCCAAACGATTAAAAACGTGTGTCCCGAAGGGACATCCGACAATAGCCCACCGATTCATCGGTGGGTATTGGAGCGAAATATTAGCAAGTCCCGTAGGGACGAATGAATCCGTGTTAGACCGCAAATGTCCAGCCGTCCCTACGGGACTGGATTCGATTTTCAATCCTTTCCCACCGATGAATCGGTGGGCTATTCTCAGATCGTCCCTACCGGGACGACCGCCGATGAAACGTGTCGTTGTCGCGTCAGCGACAATTGGTTAAATCGTTACGTCGCGATTCAATCGTCGCTACGCGACGAGATGCGTTGTTTCATATGTCCGTGGGTTCAAACCCACGGCTAAATGCATCTCATCGATCGCGATGCAAATCCGTTAAATCAGATTCAATAGTTCATCTAGGCTTCTACCTCTTCGGTATTCTTGGAAGCGTGTTTCGCCTAACATTGTTCGTTTATCAACGTCCGATAGCGTTGCAAACCAATTGCGACCGATACTTCGTTGAGGACGTTCGATGCCTTGAATGACTGCGATTATCGTGCAACGACAATATTCATTTTCGCAGCGATTCAACGATTGAAACGGGACATTATGCGGAAATCGTTTTCCATCCATCGCAATACAGTAAACGCATGATCTGGTTTGCTTCGGAGCCAACCATTCCCAACCTTCGATGACATCAGAATGTTGTCTGTAGAGTTGCCGGGTTCGTTTGCGGCGAACGGGATTCTCCCGCTTGAGGTGTTCCGTTTGAATCTCGCTTTTCAGCGGTTCACGACCGAGTTTGGCTTTTAGCTGTTCCTCGATCAACTTCTTTTTCTTCTTTTCCTCTCGGTAATAGTCCAATGTGCCCTTTGCTGTCGCCCACTGGATTTCAACGATTTCAGCCTCGGCTTCTGTTAGTAGAACTTTCGTCTCATCAATTGGGCGAGTTCGCGAATATATATTCTCGCCGCAGTTTTTGCATTTTGTCTTAGCGAGAGGCCTTTTCTTCAGTTCGACTAGACAATAGGGGCAAGACGAATCAGTTCGACCGATTCCATATAAAAGAACCTTTCCGCACTTGCCGCAAAATTGTGCGTCAGTTCGATTCTCGCGGTTGCAAAACTGACATCTCATAAAGATCTACTCAACGTCGACTGCGGCATACCATTATTTCCTAAACATCCCCAGCATTCGATCTGTGACCAAGATCCGCCGGCGATGTTGAGGGCGGCGACACGCGCGTCCCGCGAAAAACCGGTGTGCCGCCAAGCTTTTCAGGGCCGATCTCGACCAAATTCCGAACTGCCATTATTTATATCTTGAAAGTATGGCTGTTAACAACTAACCATGAAGGCTAATTCACGCCGCGGCCCGGTCCGTCCTGTTCAGCCCGCCAAATCTAAAAATGGACTACCCGCTCGCGGCGATCTATTCGATCCGAAATGTAGCTTTTTGCTGCATGTTCAATCTCGCGTAGGGACAAATGGCAATGGCGGATCAGGCCCGGTACTTCGGCGGGTTGAGACATCTCCTCCGCTTTTTCAGGGATTCCGACGATAGGTCAATCGCAATACTTCTTTGTCACCTGCCGGAAGTGGTATCCCATTGCGGCAAGGGTGAGGCCGTGGGTGAAATCGCGGGAATGGTGACGGAGGAGGCGATAGAAGTAACCCCAAAACTCGGTCCGCGAGCCGTCCCGGATACCGAGCGTGTAGATCAGATTGACGAACGAGCGAATGTCATCACGGAGACTGGACTGACGCGGCTCGATCCGGTCTTTGTGAAAGCGTGAAAGACAATCGAGCGCCCGAAGATAGTATTCCTTCGGGCTGTAGATCGAGCGAAGAATGCGCTTGTACCCTTCAATAAGGAGATCAGCGTCCATCCGCGGCACAAAGTTGATGGTGCAGTCCGTGTTATTGCCGGTGCTTACATCCAGCAGCCGCCCTTCCTTTTCGAGGCGGCGCCATAGCTGCGTGTCGGGAAGCGCGGTGAGCAGCCCAACCATCGCAAGCGGTATTCCGCTCTCGCGTATAAACTTCATTTGAAGCTCGAAAATATCATCCGGATCGTTGTCAAACCCTACGATAAAGCCCGCCATTATCTCCATCCCATGTTCCTGGATCTTATGGATCGAATCAAGCAGGTCCCGGCGGGTGTTTTGTCCCTTTTGGGCCTGCTTCAGACTCTCTTCCACCGGCGTTTCAATACCGAGAAAAACACGCCGGAATCCGGCAGCCTCCATCTGCTGAAGCAGGGCGTGGTCTTCAGCCAAATTTACGCTGGCTTCGGTAATGAACGAGAAAGGATGATCGTTCGCCCGTGACCATTCGATAAGGTCGGGCATGAACAGGCGGACGTTTTTCTTATTGCCGATAAAATTGTCATCTACGATGAAAACAAGTCCCCGCCAACCCGTCGCCTTCAGGGCATCCAGCTCGGCAAGCATCTGAGCGTTCGATTTCGTTCGGGGAACACGGCCGTAGATCTCGATAATGTCGCAAAACTCACAGTTGAAAGGGCAGCCGCGGGAGTACTGAACGCTCATCGCACTGTACTGGCGCATATCCATCAGCGAAAAATCCGGGATCGGCGTTTGCTCAAGAGAGGGCCGTTGCGGTGCCTCGTAGATCTTTCGGGCGATGCCGAGTTCAAGGTCATTGAGAAATTCGGGCAGGGTTGTTTCCGCCTCGCCGATAAAGATGTGGTCGGCGTTCGGCAGGCGTTCCGAACTTGTCGAAACATACGGTCCGCCGACTACCGCCTTCTTACCCATCGCTCGGCAAAGATCCACTACCTTCTCAAGCGATTCGTTTTGCACGATCATCGCACTGATAAAGACCATGTCCGCCCACTCGATGTCCTCGGGCCAAAGCGATTCGACATTCAGATCGATCAGCCGGCGTTCCCACTCGGCCGGCAGCATCGACGAAACCGTAAGAAGCCCAAGCGGGGGAAAGGCCGCTCTTTTCCCCTCGAATTTCAGGGCATGGCGAAAACTCCAATAGGTATCTGGGAATTCGGGATAAACGAGCAGTACTTTCATTATATGTCCAGACTAGTACTATGATCCGGCGACGTATATCCAGACTAGTACTATGATCCGGCGACTGCAAGTATCCTTCAACCGCCGCCGCCGTTTGCTTAGTCGAAAACGGTCTCGCAGGTAGTGGGAAAGTTTTGAAATCGAAATTGGTTCGCCCCGACTGCACAAGCCCGCACGCAGTAAGGGCGATAGACTCAACGTTCCGGACATCGCCCTTACTGCGTGCGGGCTCGTGCACTGTCCGTTCTTTCCAAAATCCGCGAATCGCTTTCAAACTGACCCACTACCGTCTCGCAAAAAGTATTGCGAAATGTGTTGCACATATGGTACGATGTTGCACCTCCTTCCCCGGATGGGAGGCGGCTCTTTGAAAACTGAATCTGCGGATAAAGAGCTTCTGCGTAAGTGTCCCACGGGTGTGACGCGCCTCGGTGTTGAAAACAAAGGGTTTAGGGCGTTTTTGTGTGTTTTTTATTGTAAACTTGGTGGGACAGTCCTGAGAACGGCAACTAACCCATGTGATTTCAATGGTTTACATCGGTTGAAGGCTCTGGGACGGCGTTGGGACACGTGGGACAGCAGGCACACCTCCTGATCGAGATGAGTTATCAACACACGCCAAACGAGCGGCTTGCCTGTTGACTTTGTTCCAGCCCCGATCCGCAATTTGACAACAAAATTCCCAAAAAGGTATTCTTGTCGTTCGTCTGAAGGTGCGAAACTATCGACTTTCACGGCGTTTGAACCGAGCGGGTGCTTCGGTTTCCAACATGTCCGGTTCGTCTAGGGGTTAGGACACCGCCCTTTCACGGCGGCAACACGGGTTCAAATCCCGTACCGGATACCATCTTATACAACGGTTTATGCATCAAACCGTAGGAAACGGGATTCGCTTGGCTAACAAGCGAATTTTTGTTTTTGGAGACAACAGTCGGCGGCCGCTGGTTTAGTGATCGAGACAACAGTCAGTACCGGCGGCGGCAGCCGCTGGTTTAACTATCGAAACAGCCATCGGTACCGGCGGCGGTAGCCGCTGGTTTAACTATCACCTGACGACGAACTTTCTAGGTGTGGGAGCCGTATCTTCAACCAGCGGCCGCCGCCGGTACTGACAAGAAGTAATGACAAAATACGCATTATCCGCAGCCATCCTCGTGCTTATCGCGGTGAGCTCTGCCCGGGCACAGGCTGATACGATCCTGGTGCTGCCCTTCGAGAATACATCCGACAAGCCTGAGTTCAACTGGGTGGGCGAGGGCTTTGCTCTTTCGCTTTCCGACCTTTTAAAGACGACGGGTGTGAACGTCGTTTCGAACGGCGAACGAAAGTTGATCCAGCAGCGGCTGCGTGTCCCGCTGACGACGTTGCCGAGCCTGGCTACGTCATTGAAGCTGGCCCGTGAGTCGGACGCGTCGATCCTCGTCTCGGGCAAATACCGGATCGTGCCCGCGCAGGATGACACCGCGGCTACGCTGAATGTTATCGTGAAGATCATTCGCGTCAACGAAGGCAGGTTCCTGAACGAAGAGATGCCGGACGGGCGTCGCATCACGCGTGACATCAATCTGAACGATGCGCTCGGCAACCTGCAGACGATGCAGGGACAGATCGCTTACCAGATCCTCTATCAGCGAGACAAAAGCTCGCTCGCCTATTCGCAGAACGACATGGTCGTCGCCGCGAACAAGATCCCGTCGAGGGCCTTTGAGGCATATATTAAAGGCCTGCTCACGCCAGCGTCAGAGGCTCGTGAAAATTACTTCAAGAATGCCCTTCGCCTCTACACAGAGGCCGTACCGGGCGGCACCTTTGCGGACGCGGCCCTTGAACTTGGACATTTTTATCTGAATCAGAAAAAGCTCAACGATGCGGTGGAATATTTTGAAAGGGTGGTTTCCGCCTATCAGGCCTGCAGGAATTCGGCCCGCACGGAGAATCGGGTATCGCAATGCAATGATGAGAGCTTCGCTGAATCGTCGTTCTATATCGGCCTGATCCGTTGGCAGCAGGAGAACTACGAACAGGCACTTGCCGTGCTTCGGCCGCTGGCTGATGACCTGAAGCTGACGAGCGTCTACAACTCGCTTGGCTCGATCGCCATTCAGGCCTCGCGAGCGGAAAAGAAGAATGCCGGCAAGGCCGCGGCCCTTTTGAACGAGGGCCTGGAACTGCTGAAGAACGCCAACGATTCCGCACCGGAGGATGTCAACATCAAGTTCAATTATGGGATCGCTCTTTTTCTCGCCGGCCGTTTGCCGGAGGCGGCCGAACAGCTTCGCGGCGTGATCGCGGAACGGCCGAAGGACGGTGATGCTTATTATATCCTCTCAAAGGCGCTGTCGGGACAAAACGATCCAACCGCACCCGCCGTCGACAATCAGGCGAGGACGTATCTGACCTACGCTAACAAATACGCGAACCTCGAAAAGGAATGGGCTAAGTCTAAGACGTTCTCGGAGATCGAAATGCGCGTCGAACAGCCGCAGCGACGCGAGTTCCTGAGTGTGGTCCTGAGTCGCAAGGCGGCAATGCCTGTCACGGCCGCGGTCAGCGAGAGTGAGAATCTTCTCGCCCAGGCCCGAACACAGTTTAAAAACGGCGACGATGACAACGCTTTGATCACGCTCCGCCGTGTGTTGGCAAGCGAGCCGATGAGCGCCGAGAGTTATTTGATCCTGGGCAAGATCCACCTCCGCCGTGGTGATCTCGATCAGGCGATCAGCACGTTGAAGACAGCTCTGTTCTGGGACAACGCCCTTGTGGACGCTCACGTGGCGCTCGGCAAGATCTATCTGCAAAAGGGCGACTGCCTGCAGGTAAAGAATTACTCGGCCTCCGCGCTTGAGGCGGCCCCCGAGGATCAGGAAGCCCTTGCGTTTAAGCGGCAAGCGGAGAGATGTTCCAAATAGTGTAAGCAAATTACCGCGGCGTCAACTGCTTAAGCACCCCTTCCAGGCGGCGGTATTCGGCCTTGTATTCATGGTAAACGATTGTAATTACAGAACTTGTGGGGACAGGACGGACTCATTGCCGGGAGCCGCACAGGACCCGATAGGGTTTGGCACGCTAGATGCTATAGGGAAAGTGGCTAGCTTGATGCAGTTTATCGAGACCCCGCCGCCACCACTTCTCCGAGCGCGGTTTGCCACTGTGCTTGTTCACCTTCCGAGCGTTCCTACAGTTGTCCTTCCAATATTGAGCCCGGTTCCACGGAACCGGGCTCTACCTCTTTTAAAGCCCGTGTTTATTGGCCGTGATGTCAATTCGACGAAGGACCCGGTCAGAATGAATACCGCCGCGGCTCGATCGACGGGCATTCTTTCAGATTGACATGCAGCCCGGTTGCCACCGGCCTAAATGACAAAATCCGTCATTTTCTGGATGACAAATTTTGTGCAGAGCGCTTAAAGACCGATCAAGTTGAAACTGATTCCATCCAAAATGACCGAACGAGTGTCAGGCCAATATTCGGGGTTGCGGTGGAGGGCCTTAAAAGCTGCTCGCGGCTATGCAGCCGTTCTCTTAAGGGCGAGCGTTTGTTACCATTATAAAGATGAAGCTCAATGGCATTGTCCGGCTTCTGCCATCCTGGCAGAACGCACTCCTCGCGGTGCTCGCGGCGTGTTTGCTGATCCTGGCATTTCCACCGTTCGAATGGTGGTTCACGGCCTGGTTCGCACTGGTGCCGCTCCTGTGGGCTATCGAACGCGAAGAGTCGGTCCGGGGTTCGTTCATTCTTGGGTGGCTTTTTGGGATCGTCTTTTTCTACGGTACGTGCTGGTGGCTGACGTTTGCTCCGATCACCTACGCCGGCTTTCCTCCGGTTTTGGCGTATGTGCTAATGCTGGTCGTTGCCGCGATCGTGGGCCTTTTCCCGGCGGCCTTTGCTGCGATCATGGCAGTATCCTTAAAGCGATTCGGTTCGATCGCCATTCTGGCCGCGCCGTTTGTTTGGGTCTTTACGGAGTTTCTGCGGTATTGGCTGACGGGGAATAATTGGAACGCGATCGGGTATTCCCAGGCATTTTTCTCGGCGTTTGAGCCATCGTCCGTGGGTATCGGGGCTCGGGGGTTGGTCCAAATGGCTTCCCTTGGCGGGGTGTATTTGACGGGCTTCTTCCTGCTAAGTTTCAACTCGACATTCTTGAGACTTGTTCGCCGTCCGGCGCTGGGTTCGATCGCCATTTTCAGCGCAACGATCGTCGCCGCTGGGGTGTTGTCAGTATTGGCTTTTGAAAGAAGTCTACCTGAAACAAGCGTTCATAGCCGGATGCCGAATAACGTGGTTACGATTCAGCCAAACGTCCCGATGTCCGGATTGACGCTGGAGAAGTGGCGGCAGCTTCGGCAGAGGCACGTTCGGCTTGCGGAATCTGCCCTGAGCAAGTTGGATCCGGCTGCTGTCGCGGACGGGCGGACTCCGCCGATAACGGTGATCTTTCCCGAATCGCCGATGAATTTTCAGTACGAGGACGATCCAGAGTCGCGCGAGTTCATCAATTCATTCGCGGCGAAGCATAACGTATCGGTTCTTTTCAATTCTGCCGAGCCCGACCTTTCAAATGGCAAGTATTTCAATTCCGCGGTGCTGGTCAGCCCGGAAGGAAAGGAGGTCACACAGTATGATAAGATTTTTCTCGTACCGTTTGGTGAGGCTGTTCCGTTTCCGCTCGATGGCTTTGTACCCGGATTGGTCGGGAATTTTTCGTATGGGAGCGAGTACGATCTGTTTCCGCTGGGCGATGTGAAAGCGGGAGTAATGCTCTGTTTTGAATCGCATTTTGGCCAGCTTTCGCGGGAGTTTGTCCGGAACGGAGCGGACGTGATCATCGAAATGACCAACGACGGCTATCTCGGCCCAACGCCGGTGCTAAGGCAGCACATGGCAAATGCGGTCTTTCGGGCCGTCGAAACAAACCGGCCGGTATTAAGGGCAACTAACATTGGGATCACGGCTTATATTAACGAACGCGGCGAGGTGTCCGACACCGCTGAGCCTTACACCGAGGCAACGCGAGTTTGGACGGTCGCTAGATCGGACGGTTCGCAGACATTCTATGTGCGGTACGGCGACTGGTTTGCGTGGCTCTCGTCGATCGTGACGCTGGTGTTGCTGGCATTCAGCTACAGGCGGAAACACGACCGGTAGGGAGTGTGCCCCTGGATTGATTGGTACACAATCCCCGGCAAAGACGCAAGGAAGTCTGGTTTTCTCGCATATGAGCGAATTTAGCCCACCGGAAGGTTTCTGTTTCTACACAGCCGATTGGATCGCGGCCGATCAAATGTCGCGAACGCTTTGTAAAATTGTGTCGTTCATCCAAGAGATCGACCCTTATGCAAGCCTTAGGTGTTTTGACGATTGGTGGGAGCATGATGGCTTGCATTTCAGGAAGGGTAGTATCGGTATCGGCGATCTTTTTGATCTGGTTCATTCGCCGAAGAGTCTGTTAGAATCGACGCCTGCGGACGACCTTGTTTTCGTTGGCATTGGCTCAGGCGACGGGAAGTGGTATTTGCGGTACCGGGTGGAATGGGATGACTCCGAGACAAATATTGTCGGACGTTTCGCGTTTATGTTAGCCGATCATCTTGCAGAACGGTTTAAGACGGCGATGCAACCGAAGTTAGAACAGGCTTTAGATGAAGTCCGGTCGGACGAGTTCTATCGAGAAACGATAAAATAGGCAAATGTATGCGAATGGCCGAAGGGCACACTCCCTACCGGTCGTGTTTTTGCCTCGAGAGGAAGATGGAATTACAAGAACTAAGATCAAAACACGAAGAGTTGAAAGACAAAGTATCCCAGCTCGGGAGGTTTCTTTGACGCGCCCGCAAAAGAGAAGCAATTAGAAGAACTCGAATCTAAGATAGCTGAGCCGAGTTTCTGGAACGATCAGGAGAAAGCGCAAAATGTGGTTCAGCAGCGGAGCCGGATCGAAAAGGCTCTGCAGCAGCAGAAAGATTTCGAGACCGGCGTCTCGGACGCGGAGGTGCTGTTTGAATTTGCCGAGACGGACACGGATTCGGCCGCTGAACTTGAATCTCTGATCGCAAAGCTCGAAAGGGAAGTGACCGAGGCCGAGGTGCAGTCGCTGCTTTCCGGCGAAACGGATGCGAACAACGCGATCTGTTCGCTTCAGGCTGGGGCCGGCGGGACCGATGCTCAGGATTTCTGCCAGATGCTGCTGCGAATGTATCTGCGCTGGGCCGAACGGAAAGGGTTCAAGGTTGAGATCCTCGACGAACAGCCGGGAAGCGAGGCAGGCATAAAATCGGCCACATTTCGTGTCGAGGGAGACTACGCGTACGGGCTGCTTGCGACCGAGGCGGGTGTTCATCGGCTTGTCCGCATCTCGCCCTTCAACTCAGGCGGCAGCAGGGAAACATCATTCGCCTCGATGTTCGTTTCACCGGAGATCGATGAAAATATCGAAGTGAACATTGAGGATAAAGACCTGCGCGTCGACACCTACCGCTCGTCCGGGGCGGGCGGCCAGCATGTCAATGTTACGGACAGCGCGGTGCGAATCACACACCTTCCGACCGGAATTGTCGTAACGTGTCAGAATCAGCGTTCCCAGATCCAGAACCGGGCCGTGGCGATGCAGGTGCTTCGATCGAAACTCTACGAACTTGAACTTGAAAAACGCCGGGCCGAGACGGCGGACCTTGAAGCCAACAAAATGGATATTTCATTCGGCTCGCAGATCCGCAACTATGTTCTTCATCCCTACAAGCTGGTCAAAGACACGCGAACGAAATACGAAGCGACCAATGTCGATGCCGTACTTGACGGGGACATCGATGATTTTATCAAGGAGTTTCTACTCTATAAGAAAGGTGCCGTGGCGTTGACCGCGGGATAGGATTCCCCGAACGTATGACGTTCTCGGTCAATTTCGCCTTTCGGACGTGTCCGCGTTATCACTTTCCTGCCGTGGCTGTATCTCCAGGAACGTCTTCCAACAGTGCCGCCGAGCTGATCTGGCGTTAAGGGGAACCTTTCAACGCCATGACGAGTTCCTGGATCAATTTTCCGAATATTGTCACAAAGCGTTGAGGGTCGGTGTTTTGCTAGTAGGAACACGACCTAGCGAAATGCATCAAAGGAGAAATCAGAACAAATGAGCTGGCTATATTCGATCGTTTTCACGAGCCTCTTGCTTTCATCAGCTAACGACCCCGGCAGGTTGGCCGAGCCGGTATCGGTTCCCCTTTCGCCGGCCGCGGCGGTAACCCAGGGCGACGAGCGGGAACGGTTTGAGCAGGTTTACCCGCTAAGCCCGAATGGCAGGGTCCGTGTCTCGAATGTCAACGGGCCAATTACTGTCGAAGGTTGGGAGAGGAACGAGGTCAAACTTGAGGCCGTCAAGATCGCCGACACCAAGGAGGCACTCGCCGACGTCCAGATAAATGTCGATTCCCGGGCCGACTCCATAAGCATCGAGGCCGATCACGATGCGTGGCGGCGATCGGGCAATAAAGGCTGGAAGGGACACAATAAACTCGAGGTTCAGTTCCGATTGTCGGTGCCCCGCGGAGCGGTGTTGGATGAGATCGAGACGGTGAATGGGGCTGTCACGGTGTCGGGCCTGACCAATATAATCAAAGTTTCGGCGGTAAACGGAAATGTCAACGCGAGCAATCTGCGGGGCACAGCGAACCTTTCAACAGTTAACGGGGAAGTGTCCGCCGGGTTCGATCGTCTTGAGACCGATTCCAGGATCTCGTTGAGCACGGTCAATGGGCGCGTAAATTTAACGATACCGTCGGACGCGAACGCGACTCTTAAGGCAAGTTCGTTGAACGGCGATATCAACAACGATTTCGGCCTTCCTGTTAGAAAGGGCAAGTACATTGGCCGCGACATGCACGGCCGTGTTGGCAGCGGCGATGCCCAGATTCGCTTGGAAAGCGTCAATGGCCCGCTAGCGGTAAGACGCAATAGCGACGGAAAGTCACAAAATCCGGCGACCGACCTGCTTCCGCAAAAGTCCGAGGATGACGACGATTGGGAGAGCGACACATCGTGGGATTCGAAGACCGATAAGTTGAACAAAGAGATTGCCAGATCCGTGAAAGATTCGGCGAAAGCGGCTGAACTTGGCGTGGACATCGCCACGGCCGAGATCGCTCGGATCGCGCCCGAGATCGAAAAGATCCGAGTGGAGAGCCTTCGCAACTTCAAGCTGAACGAGGCCGAAATTCGACGACAGGCCGAGCAGGCGATACGCTCGCAGCGATCTGCCCGGGCGAATATGAACCGGATCCGTTGGTCGGGGCGCAACCCGACGATCGAAAAACAATCAAAGTCGTTCACTGTTAACGGCATCCCGAAGGTCACCATCGAAGCTAACGGATGCTCGGTCAGGATCCGCGGATGGGACCGCGGCGAGGTGAAATATGTCCTGACCCAATTGGATGCCCGGAATTCGGCCCCCATCGCGGTGGCCGAGAGTGCGACGGATTCCGCCGTGACGCTGAAAGTTCTGAACAACGAAACGGCTTCGCACAATAGTTTTTTTTCTGGCGGCGCGGGTTCCGTTCGGATAGAGGTGTTTGTCCCCAGCAAGTCGAACCTTAAGGTCATTTCGAACGGCGAGATCCGATTGGAAGGGGTTTCCGGTGAGGTAGACTTGAGGGGAGTCGATGAGGAGATTGACATACGCAATGTCGATGGAAAACTCAAACTGTCGGCCGCAGACGGACAGGTTCGGGTCATTGGCTTCCAGGGCGAGATCGACACGCGGACCGGGAGCGGCGATGTATTTCTGGAAGGCAGTTTTTCCCGCGTAACCAGCAGCACCGGCGATGGGAATGTTATTGTAACGGTGCCGGAAAATTACAATTGCGACGTAATTTCAAATGTCGAATCGATCATCATTGAAGATCTTAGACAGCCCGCGACCGTAAAAGAAGGCCAATGGCGTTTCGGCACCGGCGGGCCCAAACTGACCTTCACGGTCGCCGATGGCAAGGTCATGTTTCGCAGCTCCAAGTCTCTTACCGAAAAAAACATAATCTGACACCCACATATTGGGCTGCGCAAGGTTCGCCACGCGCAACTTTTGAAACCTCGGTCAACGGACCTGCGTTCTAGTTATGTCAGCAGATCCCAGTTGCCGCAGACGCGGTTCGCACCAATAAATTGGCATCGCAATGAAATACGTTTTTTCCCTGACCATTTTACTCCTCGTGTTCGCCATCGCGACCGCGGCGCAATCGGAGAGTGCATTGACTAATGCCACACCGAGTCCGAAGGGCAGTTCGACGGTTGGCGATCCGGCGAACCAGAGCAGTCTCGAGATCCCGCCTGAAAAGTTGAGGCCGGTGACCATTCCCAAGGTCGAGGCTGGTTTAACGATCGACGGCAAGATCGACGAAGAGGTGTGGAAGTCGGCGGCGGTACTGAAGGACTTCTATCAAACCGCACCCGGCAACAATACACCGCCATCGAAACCTACCGAGGTCCTGTTGATGTATGACGAGCGCCACCTTTACATTGCGTTCCGGTGCTGGGACGAGAAGGACAAGATCCGCGCGACGGTGGCGAGCCGTGACGGCGTGTTTGGCGAGGACAATGTCCGCGTTTGGCTCGACACCTACGACGACCAGCGGCGGGCCTACGTGCTCGGTTTCAACCCATTTGGCATACAGCAGGATGGCATCTTTACGGAAGGAAATCAGCAGGGCGCGGATTTTTCGGTCGACATCGTGATGGAGTCGAAAGGAGTGATCGAGGATTGGGGGTGGTCGGTAGAGGTCAAGGTGCCATTCAAATCGCTCAGATATACGGCGGGTCAGGGAAAGCATTGGGGCTTTAACGCTGCCAGGAATATCGATCGGTTTAACGACGAACTGGACCATTGGATGCCCGATGACCGCAATGTTTCGGGCTTTCTTATAAAAGCGGGGAAGATCACCGGCCTCGAAGGCATCAAGTACGAGAAGACGCTAGAGGTTGTGCCGAGTATCACCCTTTCGGAAACAGGCAGCCGGGTCCGCATTTTCCCGACCACCCCGGGGAATTCCGACCGCTTCGTGAACGGTCCGCTTAAGCAGGACATCGGCGTTACTGTCAAGTATTCTCTTTCGCCGAACATCACGATCGACGCCGCCTACAACCCGGATTTTGCAGAGATCGAGGCCGATGCCCCGGTTGTAACCGCAAACCAGCGGTTCCCGATCTTTTTCGAAGAGAAGCGCCCCTTTTTCCTTGAAGGATCTGAGATCTTCGAATCGCCGCTCAGGGTATTTAACTCGCGAGCGGTGGTCGATCCGGATGTTGCCGCGAAGATTACCGGAAAGACTGGGAAAATTTCCTTCGGATTTCTGACGGCGCTCGACAAGGCCCCCGGGAATTTCAGCGTGGACGAACGCAACAATATGGATCTGCGTCCGGCGATAACCGAATTTCTGGACGAGCGGGCCATTTTTGGCGTACTGCGAGTAAAACGCGACATTGGCAGAGAGAATTCGATAGGCGCATTTGCAACCTATCGCAGCTTTGTGGAACAGAAGAATTTGCTCGCGGGCGTTGACGGGCGGTTCAAGCTCTCGCCGCGAATGACAACACAGTTTCAGTTTGTCGGCACCAGTTCGCGTCGATGTTTCTTTGATCCGACATTTGAGGCAACGCTGAACCCGGGCCAAGCCCAGCGGAACCGCGAGATCTGCGGCACGGGGACCTTCGATCCGAAATTGTCCGCGGAGGACCTCATAGGAAACCGAAGCACTTATCGTGAGTACAGGACGGGTAATGGCGTTGCGTATTCGGCCAACCTCGACTATACAACGGATACGCACGGTTGGTTCGTGGACGTCGGCGGCCGCAGCAAGGATTATCGTGCGGATGCGGGCTTCACTCGTCGAGTGAACACAAATTACGCGTTCTTTTTCCATCGTTTGAGCACTAAGTCCAGGCCTAACGCGAAGGTGATCCGGGCCAGTTGGAACCAGCGGGCCGGTATCGATTTTGACTGGGACGGAAGACTTCAGAGCTTCAACCTGGAAACGGGCGTTGAACTGAACCTGCCGAGGTCCACCTCGGTAGAATTCGAGGTTGGCACCGCCTATGAAAAGCTGTATGAGGAAGAGTTCGGCCTAAAGCGATCACCCACCCGTCCGCTAGGTACATTTTTTGGCGCCCCGACGCGTGGAGTATGGTCGCAGTTCGCCTCGATGGAGATGGAGCAGAGTCCCAGCGAGCAGATAAGCTACGGATTTTTCGTTGGTTCTATTCGTAACGCCTTTGATTTCTTTTACTTTGAACCCAACGGTTTGCAGAATCCGGGACCGGGGTTTCAGTTCGATGCCGAGGCGTTTTTGGAATACAAACCGATGGATCCGCTGCGTATTTCGGCAAGCTATCGAAAGAGCCGTCTTGTTCGGAACAACAACAAGGTCCGGTCGTTCGATTCGGACATCGTGAGTATTCGTTCGACCTATCAGTTCACGCGATTCATCTACACGCGGCTGCGGCTCGACTACGATGGTGAGAGCCGGAATACCAGGGGCCAACTTCTGTTTGGCTGGACGCCGAGTCCCGGAAAAGCTCTCTACGTCGGGTACAACGACGACTTCAATTACAACGGATTCAATCCGTACGCCGGCCACAAAGAGCCTGGCTTCGCGCGAAACGGCAGGACGTTCTTCATACGCCTTTCCTATCTTTTCCGAAAGAGCTTTGGTTAGCAGCTTTCCTCCTGAGGTAATCTTGGCGGTCGGACGGTGCCAGTCCGGCCGCACTTTTTTCTCTCCGCTTAAACGCCCGCATAAAAGTTCTTGTGTTTTCTTAAGCAGTCGTGTATAACTACTACCGGAAACTACATTTCTTTTTCCGCCAAGAAACTCATCTCCGAGGAGAAAACATGAAGCAATCAAACAAGTTGTTGACCGGAATTCTCTGCCTTTCGGTTTATCTGGGGGCATATTTCGTGGTTTCACCGCAGGTTGTCCTGGGACAAACGGACGCGAAGGCAACCCTTCAACGCGGCTATCGAACGGGCTACTCCGACGGTTACATGGCCGGCTATCGCGATTCACTGGACAATGCCGCACGCGATTTCACCGTGCACTCGGACTACGAGAAGGCGAGCCGAGCTTATAACCCGGAATACGGCGACGTGACGAACTACCGCGACGGGTATCGGCAAGGCTTTGAGCTTGGTTATGCCGCCGGCTATGACAAGAGGTCCTTCGAAGTGAATGTGCCGGAGAACATTACCGCCCGGGGATTGAAGCCGATAATTAGGGCTGCAGCGTCAGTCCCGCAAGCAGCCGTAACGGCGCCCGTCGCCGATCAGCCGGTGCCTCCGGTTGCAGCCGACGAGCCGTTGCCCGCAGCGGATGCCGCACCCGTTGCGTCGAACACGGACACACAGCCCTTGCCCGCCGCGGATACCGGATATTCCGACAGTACCGCTGCCCCTACGACGCCGGGCTCATTTGTAAAGACGACGTTTACGCCGGTGAGCGATGCCGTGATCATCATTCCAAAAGACACCGAGCTGATCGTTGAACTGAGCGAGGCTGTTACGACTAAGTCAGCGAAAGAAGGCGACAAATTCACGGCAAAGATCATTTCTCCGACAGAGATCGCTGGCGCGGTCATCGAGGGCCACATTTCAAAGGTGACGAAGCCGGGCCGGATCAAACGGCGCTCAGAGATCCAATTGTCGTTTGACCGCATCATCTTGAACCAGACTCGCTGGAGTAACTTCGACGCCGTTCTGACGGAGGTGCTTCCGGTAAAGGGTGACAATATCAAACGTGTTGACAATGAAGGCATGGCTGTCGGCCAACGGGACTACACGGGCGACCTTGTGAAGGTCGGCGCGGCAACGGGGACCGGCGTCACGATCGGGGCGATCGCCGGCGGGCCGGTCGGGGCCGCGGTCGGTGCAGGCGTTGGTGCTGCATTTGGAGTTGGAGCGGTTATCATTGAACGCGGCAAGCACATTCAACTAAGGCCAGCACAGCAACTTCGTATCCGTACCTCGTACGAGACTCAGATCAGGTAGCGAACCTTTTGTTCTAAAATTCCCAGAAACCTTGCGCAGGGTCGGGCGTCTCGATGTCCATCGGCGATGCCGGCCCGCGATAGTTCACTTGGCGTCCTTTAATGGACGCCCTGATCCACAAATGCCCACCTACCCTTCTACCTCCTTGTTGGGCAGCAGAGCGGCATTTGTGGACTTTTTTGTCGACGGCCCGCGATAGGGTACCACGACCTTTTTCCACAGCCAGACCTTCCCCGAACGCCGATTCTACTTAAGCCAATTAAGCATGTGCTTTAGAATTTCCACAGAGACATGTGGAAAAGTTGGGCAGTGCCGTTCCGACCGTCCGCAAGACCCAGCGTCCGAAAGAAAAACTTCTTCGCTTATTGATAGCTTTTCGCCTTCCCCGACGCAATTGATGTTGGCGGCGTAGAAAGCTGCCAAATATTTTAGATCGGAGGCGAATTATGAAGAACATTTTTACGGCAGTTATTCTAGGCATTGCGTTGGCAGGCATTTCGCTTGCTCAAACCTCATCGAAGGCGTCACATCGGACGGGCGGATCGGACGCGCCTAGGATGGCCGTGGTCGAATTCACGACGGGGCCGAATGCGTCCGTGATGGACCGCTATGCAAAGCGGGACCTGCAGGCGTTTATCGCGTCACGGATCCACCAGTCCCGGAAATTCAAGGTCGTTGACGTACGCAATACGCGAGAGGCGTCGAAAAGCAACCTGGCGGCGTTGAACGGTGCCGGTACGGCCGCCGCGGTAAAGCTCGGAAAGCAGCTCGATGTCAGCTACGTGCTGACCGGAACGGTCGTCGAATACGACAACAAAAGCGGACAAGTGACGCTCAAAGCCAGACTCGTCGAAGTCGCAACCGGAAAAGTCAGGTACTCCGGCGAATCGACCGGCCAAAGTTCAACCCCGATCAGAAGCGGAGGCAACGCCGAAATGATGTCCAAGGCCGTAAGGCCGGCCATCCTGGACCTGACCGCAAGGCTCACGGGAGCATAGGTCGTAAACGCACTCAGGCAGCGGCAGCAGGCTTCGGGCTCCGCCCGCCTATTTGGGGAAAAGCTCTGCTTTTCCGACCCGGCTCAATTTTAGGAATGCGGCTATGCCGCCCGTTCGGTCGCGGGAGCGGCGGCGTAGCCGCAGAAGAATTTTATGGCCGGCTCGGTGAAGCTGAGGTTCTGGCACAAAAGACGTGCCAGTGTTGCTGGAATACGCAACGGTCACCGCAAATAGGGCGGCAAAGCCGCAAGGCAGGCATCCTAAGGTTCCAGCTTCATCTTTCTTCGGGCTCCGCCCGCCTATTTGCGGAAAGGCTCTGCCTTTCCGACACGGCCCAAACTTTAGAAATCAGCAATGCCGCCCGTTCGGTCGAGGAGAGCGGCGGCCTGAGGGGCGAAGAATCCCACTCAGGTTGGTTATTTGGGAGCGACCACAGGTTTGAATTTGGTTTTGAAATCCCACGTCTGCTTTCTTATCAGGGTGACGACTTTTGGGCCGAGGGTGCCTTCGGTGCCGACAACGGAGACGAAGAAGCCGCGCGAATCGATGGTGGCGATTTGCTCTTCAAAAGTCTTCTTTCCTTTCGGCCCCGTTGCGGGAAAGGTCGCATACTTGCGGTAAACCTTTACCGTTTTGCCATCGAGCGATTTTTCGGTAACCGAGTATTCAACGCTTTCGGGGCTCCTTGGTCTGTAAAGCAGAAGTTCTTTGGACCCGCCCGGGCCGGGGCAGACGTACTCTTGCGGCCCATTCCATGTGGCACCGTCCGCACTGCAGTAGGTACGGTTGCCGAAACCTAACATGATCGAGTAACTACGAAGGGTCTTTCCATCCCTTTCGAGCGTCTTTGTTTCTCGCTCTACACCCTCGGCCTGCCGTTCGTTTACTTCCGTCTCGGTTGAAACCAGCTTTCCAGCATCGAACATTTCTGTGACAACGGTAAAAACAAATGGGAACGCCACGTTCGTCTCACTAACGGCATATCGGAATGTGCCGTTGTAATCAGCCGCGGTCGTCGGGTTCGCTTGCGCATTAAGAATTATCGCGCCGAAGGCGATCAACATGACGGATATGATGAGTTTCATTGGCGATAGTAGCAGTCGAGTCTCGGGATTCATCTGTAGGGAAATTATAAGGTAAAAAGACCCCGGTCGCGAGCCGAGGCCTTTCCTGTTACTAACGCGACGCGAGAGTCCTCGCTCCATGGTCAGCCACATTCACATACCCATGCCGCCTTCGCCCTTTTCTTCGGGGGCGTCGGCGATCATGGCTTCGGTGGTGCGCATTAGGCCAGTGATCATTTAGACACCTCGGTCGTGCCGGTGACCTCTTTGAACTCCCGCACAATGCGGTCGGCATATTTTTTTTCAAGTTCGCGATAGTGTTCGAGCAGCTTTGTTGTGTCGTGGCCGAACTCGGCGGATATCTTGTGCCGGACTTCGCGAATCCACGCGATGCCGGGGTCTTCTTTTTCGATCATGGCGATACTCCTAAAAGTTCCATCGGCGTTACAAGCATTGGAACGTATAAGCCAAGCATACCATTGATCTTTCGAATACGTCCGACTTTCTTTGCGTTTGCGAGGTGTTTGCAGTTCCAGGTTAGTAAGAAATCGCACTTGAAATACGATGCAAACGCGAGATGCATTGCGTCTCCGCGAGAATCGCTCGGCATCATTTTGTGCCGGATGTAGGTCTCGACGATCTCGAATATTTCGTCAGGTGTTGGCAAGAGCGGAATGGAACTGATCAACGCAATAGCATCGTGTTTGTTAGGAAAGTTTCCACGTTCCAATTCTTCGATCACCGCGACGCTCGTTACCAGTGAATATTCTTCGTCTGCGGTCGTCCAAAACTGTCGCGTCCAGTCGCGGCGGGCGATCATGTCGGTTCGGTGCGGGTTTCGAGGTAAAAGCTGGCTACCGAGGTTTCAATGTAGACGCGGGATCTCAAAGGCGTGATTATACAATGAAAAAGACCCCGTCGAAGGACGAGGCCTTTGCTTATTGGGCACCCGGTCGCTACCGCTCCCGGTTCTGACTGGGCGGACGAGCCGTCCGCGGTCCGTGGGGATTACATTCCCATGCCCATGCCGCCCATGCCGCCGCCCATGCCGCCGGGCATGCCGCCTTCGCCCTTTTCTTCGGGGGCGTCGGCGATCATGGCTTCGGTGGTGAGCATTAGACCGGCGATTGACGCGGCGTTTTGCAGTGCGGTTCGGGTGACCTTGGCCGGGTCGATGACGCCGGCTTTTACGAGGTCTTCGAACTGCTCGGTGGCGGCGTTGAAGCCAAAGCTGTCTTTGCCTTCAGCGACCTTGCCGACGATGACCGCGCCTTCTTTACCGGCGTTAGCGGCGATCTGGCGGAGCGGCTCTTCGAGGGCACGGCGGACGATGTTGACGCCGATCTGCTCATCCTGATCGTTCTCGTCAGCCTTGAAGCCTTCGAGTACCGACGCGGCACGCACGAGGGCGACGCCGCCGCCGGCGACGATGCCTTCTTCGACGGCAGCACGCGTGGCGTGCATTGCGTCTTCAACGCGGGCCTTCTTTTCCTTCATCTCGGTCTCGGTCGCGGCTCCGACCTTGATCACGGCAACACCGCCGACCAGCTTGGCCAGACGCTCCTGCAGTTTTTCACGGTCATAGTCGCTGGTGGTTTCCTCGATCTGGTTGCGGATCGTTTTGATGCGTCCGTCGATCGCGTCACCCGCGCCTGAGCCTTCGACGATGGTCGTGTTGTCCTTGTCGATGGTGACCTTCTTGGCCTTGCCGAGATCTTCGGTGGTGACGGCCTCAAGTTTGATGCCGAGGTCTTCGGTGATCACCTTGCCGCCGGTCAGGACAGCGATGTCTTCGAGCATTGCCTTGCGGCGGTCGCCAAAGCCCGGAGCCTTAACGGCCGCGACGTTGAGCGTGCCGCGGAGTTTGTTCACAACCAGGGTTGCGAGAGCTTCGCCTTCGACGTCTTCGGCGATGATCAGCAGCGGGCGGCCCTGTTTGGCAACCTGCTCGAGGATCGGCAGAAGATCGCGCATGTTCGAGATCTTTTTCTCGTGGATGAGCAGGAACGGCTCGTCGAGCGTCGCTTCCATGCGGTCAGCGTCCGTCACGAAGTAGGGCGAGAGGTAGCCGCGGTCGAACTGCATTCCTTCGACGACCTCGAGGCTGGTGTCCATCGTCTTGGCTTCTTCGACCGTGATCACGCCGTCTTTTCCGACCTTGTCCATCGCTTCGGCGATGATCTTGCCGATCGTGGCATCGCCGTTGGCCGAAACCGTGCCGACGTTTGCGATATCGTCACCCTTGACCGGATTCGCGATCTTGTGGATCTCACCAACAACCTCGGCAACCGCTTTCTCAATGCCGCGCTTGAGGGCCATCGGGTTTGCACCGGCGGCTACCGTGCGGACGCCTTCCTTGAAGATCGCCTGCGCAAGAACGGTCGCGGTCGTGGTGCCGTCACCGGCTACGTCCGAGGTTTTGCTGGCCACTTCGCGGACCATTTGGGCACCCATATTCTCGAGAGTGTCCTTGAGTTCAATTTCCTTCGCAACGGTCACGCCATCCTTTGTGATCGTTGGCGAGCCGAATTTTTTGTCGATAACGACGTTGCGGCCTTTCGGGCCGAGCGTTACTTTTACCGCATCCGCAAGCTGGTTGACACCGCGCAGGATTGCGGAACGTGATTCTTCACCGTGAATTACTTGTTTTGCCATTGTTTGTTTAATCTCCTGAATCTCTATTTGTGAAATTTGCGATTTGCGATTTGCAATTTGCGAATGAACGAAGCTGCGAACGTCTTAATTCGCAAATCGACATTTGCAAATCGAAATTACTTAGCCGCTTCTCCGGCGCGGCTGATGATGCCGAGGATCTCGTCTTCGCGCATGATTAGGTATTCTTCGCCGTCGAGTTTGATCTCGCTGCCGCTGTACTTGCCGAAAAGGACGCGGTCGCCTTTCTTGACGTCCAGCGACTGGCGGGTGCCGTCTTCTTTATACTTGCCTTCGCCGGCGGCGATAACTTCGCCTTCCTGCGGCTTTTCCTTTGCCGAATCGGGGATAAACAGTCCGCCGGCGGTCTGGTTCTGTGTGTCCTCGATACGCCTGAGGATCACGCGATCGTGAAGTGGTGTGATTGTTGTTGCCATGTTTGGTCTACTCCTTTTAGAAATACGAATTAGAGCGTAAAATTAAACGCGCCGAGAGCTGAAGACAGACTCCTAGCACTCTCTGCGTTTGAGTGCCAGTATAGGTAAAACAGGTTTAACTTGTCAAGTGTGTAACGGAAAGTTTAGATAAGTTGATAATAACGTTATCAACTTTACGATCGACTTCTTAGCTCTGTCAGGTGCGAAATGTTTATAGAAATACGCGTTAGTATCTGTCAGTGTTCTGTCGGAGGCGAAGTAAGAATGTCGCTCCTATGGAACTTCGGCAGTTTTTTGGATAGCTTATCTATGGACATGCCGCGCCAAACGGAGATCTGGACGTAGGCTACAATGAAAATATCCGAGATCAATATCTATCCCATTAAATCGCTGAAGGGCATACCGCTTAGCGAATCCGTTGTAGAAAAGCGTGGCCTGCGGCTTGATCGGCGGTGGATGCTGACGGATCGTGACGGGATGTTTTTCACCCAGCGCGAGACGCCGAAGATGGCGGTGGTTTCAGTTACGGTGGATGTGAATGGGCTGGTCGCGTCGGCTCCGGGGTTTGAGCCGATCTCGATAGCGGCCGAGCCGGATTCAGGCGAGCGGATGCGGGTAACGGTTTGGCAGAGCGTCGTCGACGCGATCTCGTACCGAGGTGAGATCAGCGAATGGTTCAGCGAGGTGCTCGGCCGAAATTGTCGGCTGGTGCTGATGCCGGAGTCGACCGAGCGGCATGTGAGCGAGAGATTCGATTCCGGCAAAGATATCGTCAGCTTCGCCGACGGTTATCCATTGCTGCTTATCGGGCAAGGTTCGCTGGACGAGTTGAATGAGCGGCTTTATGACCGGTACAAGGACGAAGAATTCGGCGGCAAACTTCCGCTGCCGATGAACCGGTTTAGGCCGAATCTCGTGGTCCAGGGAAGCGAGCCTTTTGCGGAAGACCGCTGGGCCCGGGTAAAGATCGGCGAGGTGACGTTTCGTGTCGTGAAACCTTCCGGCCGGTGTGTGATGACCACGGTCGATCAGGCCCAGGGGGAATTCGATGGAAAAGAACCTATGAAAATAATGGCTTCGTTCAGGGCAGCGAAGATGGTTTTTCCCGATACGTTCGAGTCATTCGGACATGGGCCGAACTCGGTCATGTTTGGCGAAAATCTGATCCCGGAGAAACCGGGAGCCGTTATCAGCGTTGGGGATGAGGTTGAGGTATTGGAGTTCAGAAATCGCCGCTGACGGTCGTCATCACTTAGAGCGGCTTTCCCGTCAATTTCCGATACGCCTCTAGATATCGCTCCGTCGTAGCCTTCGCGACCTCAGGCGGCAATGCCGGTGCGGGCGGACGTTTGTCCCAATCCAACGTTTCCAGATATTCGCGGACGAATTGTTTATCGAACGAGGCCTGGGCGTGGCCGGGTTCGTATTTTTCGGCGGACCAGAAGCGGGAAGAGTCGGGCGTCAGCACCTCGTCGACGAGCAGGATATTTCCTTTAGCATCCTCACCAAATTCGAATTTGGTATCTGCTATGATGATCCCCCGCGAAAGGGCGTAATCGCTGGCCTCGGCGTAGATCGCCTTTGAGATGCGCTTCAGCTCGGCGGCGGTTTCGTGGCCGACGGCCTGCATAAACTCGACCTGCGTGATGTTGTCGTCATGGCCGCTTTCGGCTTTTGTGGCTGGCGTGAAGATCGGCGTCAGGAGTTTGTCGCACTGCTTTAAGCCCGGCGGGAGTTCATGCCCGCAGACACGCTTCGTGGCCAAGTAATCCTTCCACCCGGAACCTTCGAGATAACCGCGAACGACGCATTCGACGGGAAAGACCTTAGTTCGTTTGACGAGCATCGAGCGGCCGCGAAGTTCTTCGTGTCCGCGGACGGTCTCGGGCATCTCGTCGAAGTCGGCCGTGATCATATGATTGGCGGTGACGGGCTCAAGCTTACGGAACCAAAACTCGGAGAGAGCCGTAAGCACCTCGCCTTTGCGTTCGATCGGGGTCGGGAGGACGCAATCGAAGGCAGAGAGGCGATCGGTAGCCACCAACAGCAGTTCGGAGTCGCTTATTTCGTAGACATCGCGGACCTTGCCGCGGTGGATGAGCTTTAGATCGGAATAAAGAGTTTCAGAAACTGTCGGTACGGCCGTCATAATATTTGCCCTTCTTCGACTTTAAACCGAAATTGGGACGGCGGTAAAGCGGAGCCCCAATTTCGCATGACACCCGAAGGCGACAAGTTCCGAACTTCGCCTTTCGATATTGCCTTGTAGGGACCTTGGAGAGCGGCGATATTCGTCAGCACCAATTTTCTGAAAATCTTGTAGCGTTGAAACTATATTAACATCGGCCAAACCAGATTTGCAGTGACAAATCTGCTGAATTGATGCATAATTGAACCGCGGCCAGCGTTTCCTGCCATGCCGCTCCCGCTGTACCGTGCGAAATGTTGAATCCCGTTCCACTCGTTGAATAACCATGAAGATTTTTCCCAGCATGTTTGAGCGCATTTTCTCATCAATAGCTGCTTTATTCGCTGCGGCCACGGCCGTATCCGCGCAAGCTCGTCCGGCTCGGGTTCCCGAACCGTCATTCTTCGAGTCCTATGGGCTTTACGTGGGGATCATTGCCGTCGCAGCATTGATCGGGGCTGCCGTTTTGCTACGAAAGAAAAAGGCGGAAGATGCGGCAAAACCTGTTCTGAAGGCTGATGACGGGGTAAGGCTGAAATTCAAGGAGAAGGCGGATGAGCCCATAAAACCAAAGCCGGATCCATTCCCGAGCGCGGTAGTTGTCGCAAAGAAGGATGGGTTGGGTACACTGCCGATCGGGACAATGAAGAAGGTCCACAGGGCGAACGCATTTATTCAATTGCCGGAATCGCACGACCGGGCCCTTCTCGAAGCGATCGAGATCACGGGTGAAGATTCCGAAGCTGACGCACCGGAGCGGCTTCAGGCGCTTAAGGTGCTCGCAACGTTCAAAACATCAAACGCGGTCGCTGCCATTTCACAGATCGCGCTTTACGATCTGTCGTCGAAGTTGAGGTCGGACGCGGTAGCTGTTTTGTCGGAGATTGATCACGAGTCGGTGTTTGAGGCCATCGTGACCACCTGTGCGGACCCGACGCGAGAGGTTAGGGCAGCGGGGGCGAGAGCATTGGTAAATTTGAGTTTTGACCGTGCTCACGCCTGGGCGCGAGTGATCGAATCGGGCGATATGGCTCGTATGCGGCACACGGCGCGGTGCGCGGTCGAAGGCGACCTGGTCGGGCGTTCATTTGATCGGCTGGTGCACCCTGACAGGAAGGTCGCCTACGAAGCGTTCACGCTTACCGCCCTGCTTGTTCGTGCGGGGGAAGTTGAGCCGATCTACGACGCGGTTGCTCAGCATCGGGACGAAAACGTGAAACTTGCTTTGCTGCATACGCTTCAGGCTATCAAAGAGGACAGCACTTTCGAGGGCTTGAGCAAGCTTCTGACCACGTACAATCTGTCGCCGAAGATCGTGGACAAAGTGAATGAGGTGAGGTCGTCCCTGCAGCTTTCGCACGCCTAACGAATCGCATTTCGTGTCTTTCTGTCTCTCGTTGAAGGAGGAAAAGTTTCAACGTAGAGGGTGCGGAATCTTACTGGACATGACACACCGTTCTTGGTCCACTCGGCAAATTTTTCATTCTCTATTTGCGGCATCCTGGTGTATGATTGAAGGATGCAATTCCGTCTCATAAGTGAAAATCAGCCTCGAGGTGATCAACCGGAAGCGATCGAGCAGCTTGTAAGCAATCTAATTGCCGGTGAAAAGGACCAGGTGCTGTTGGGTATTACCGGCAGCGGAAAAACGTTTACGATCGCAAATGTGATCGAGCGCGTACAGCGGCCAACGTTGGTGATCGCGCATAACAAGACACTGGCGGCGCAGCTTTATCAGGAGTTCAAGACCTTCTTTCCGGACAACGCGGTCGAGTATTTTGTTTCTTACTACGACTATTACCAGCCGGAGGCGTACGTTCCCGCTTCGGACCTCTACATAGAAAAGGAAGCGACGGTGAATGACGAGATCGACCGGCTGCGGCTTGCGGCGACGCGTGCGCTTTTTGAGCGGCATGACGTGATCGTGGTCGCGTCGGTTTCGTGTATCTATGGTCTGGGCGATCCGGATGCCTATTATGGGATGCTGATGTTCGTCGAGCCGGGGCAGAAGATCAAGCGCGAAGAGTTTTTGCAGAAGCTGGTCGATCTGCAGTACGAACGCGTCAATATAGATTTTGAGCGCGGCGTTTTTCGCGTGCGGGGTGATGTCGTCGAGCTGTATCCGAGTTATCAGGATACGGCATACCGGATCGAGTTTTGGGGCGACGAGATCGATTCGGTTTCAACGATCGATCCGCTGCTGGGCGAGGTGATCGAAAAGCATGAGAACCGAATACCGATCTACCCGAAAACACACTATGTGATGACGAAGCAGACGATCAAGCGGGCGGTAAAGACGATACGCGAGGAGTTGGACCAGCACGAAGAATTTCTGGTGAACGAAGGCAAAGTCGTTGAGGCGCAAAGGCTGCATCAGCGGACGATGTATGACCTTGAGATGATAAAGGAGATGGGGTTTTGCCGCGGGATCGAGAACTATTCCCGGCACCTGACCGGCAAACCTCCCGGAGCCCCGCCGCCGACGCTGCTGGACTATCTGCCGTCGGACGCGATGATCGTGATCGACGAATCGCACCAGACCGTGCCGCAGATCGGGGCGATGTTCAAGGGCGATCAGTCGCGGAAAGGGACGCTGGTCGAGTATGGTTTCCGGCTGCCCTCAGCGAAGGACAACCGGCCGCTGAATTTTGGGGAATTTGAAGAACGCCGCGGGCAGACGATCTACGTTTCGGCGACGCCGGGTAATTTTGAGCTTGAGAAGACAGAGGGCGAGGTGATCGAGCAGATCATTCGCCCCACGGGCTTGCTTGATCCGATCATCGAGGTGCGGCCCGTGAGGGGACAGATCGACGACCTGCTGGAGGAATGCCGGCAGCGGGCTGAGCGAAACGAACGCGTTTTGGTTACGACGTTGACGAAACGGATGGCCGAGAGTTTGAGCGAATATTTCCTCGAGGTCGGCGTTAAGGTGACCTATCTGCACAGCGAGATACTGACGCTCGAACGTATCAAGATCCTTCGCGACCTCCGTCGCGGCGTTCATGACGTGTTGGTCGGGATCAACCTGTTGCGTGAGGGATTGGACCTGCCGGAAGTATCGCTGGTCGCGATCCTGGACGCGGACAAGGAAGGTTTCTTGCGATCGGAACGTTCGCTGATCCAGACTATGGGCCGGGCCGCTCGGAACGCTGATGGCAAAGCCATTTTGTATGCGGACAACATCACGGATTCGATGCGGCGAGCGATGGATGAAACGCAACGTCGGCGGGCGATTCAGGAAGAATACAATCGGGAACACGAGATCATTCCGCAAACAATTGTTAAATCAATTGACGCGACTTTGGTAACGGCCTACGAGGCAGATTACTTTAAGGTGCCGCTCGATCTGGGTGCGTTCGAGGAGTATTCGCCGAAGCAGTTAAAGGAAACGATCGCCCAGCTTGAGGTCGATATGCGTTCGGCGGCTAAGGAGATGAAATTCGAACAAGCGGCGGAGATCCGGGACAGGCTGAGATACTTGAGGGAAAGGGAGTTGGAGTACAGGTAACTTCCGAAGCGCGCACGAGATAAGGACGGTTGTGAGGCTCCCCATATCGCCCTTACTCCGCGCGGGCTTATGCATTATTGCGTGCTGGCTTATGCAAATCGATCTCACTTGCCGAGGACGCCCACGAGAATCGCACTTTCAAGCGCACTTGCATTCGGCTTGCGTCCGATCTGTAGGGCATTGTTTTCCACCGAGCTTGTGAGCCCAGCTTCGTTTAAACAGGTTTCGATCGGTACGCGTTCGGTGCCGAAGACGTAACGCTTGAAGAACTCGCTCTGATCCTCACCGCTCAGTTCGGACATCGATTCCTGAAGATCGGCGGTCGTGTAGGTTCGATCGGATCCGGCCAGGCGCTTGTAGTAATCACGCATCAGATCGTCGAGGCTTTTCTTGTTGCGGGTAGCGTTGCGGATCCGGATGTCCTGGCAAATGCCCGCGAACAGGCCACCGCCGTAGATCAGGCCCCAGTGCTTGTCCTTGCTCATCCCGGACGCGACATCGCGCATCGACGACTTTCCGAGGCCCGGATCGACCGCATAGCGCTGATAGAACAGTCCACTGAGCGTCCCGAAGACCTGCTGTTCGGTGACGGCCCCAGTTGCGAGCAGCGCCTTCAAAGTGTAGTAGCTCGTGACGCCTTCCTTGAACCAGTCTTCGGTGGTGTCGGCAACATTGATGGATTTGCCGTTCCAGAGATGGAAGAATTCGTGTGCAAAGATGAATTTCCCGATCACCTGCGACTGAGGGTCTGCTTTGGGGTCGAGGATCATGCTGATGTGATTTCCGATCACCTCGCCATCGACATCCTTGCCCGGGTTGATGATGACGATCACACGTTCGAACTTGTTTGCGGGCGGCGGTTTCGGGATGCCGCCCATAAGTTTTATGTAGTAGTCGAGCACACCGCCGGCGAGCGATTCGAACTCGGCCTTCTTGGCTCGCAGCCCTCCGCCGCCGAGCGCGAATGTAAGCTCAAAGCCACTCCGCTTGAAGCTCAGTGCCTCGTGATCGCCTGCGAGGAACATCGATTCGCGAAGATCGGTCAGATTCCGGGCCGTGAAGCGTTTCCCCGATCTGCCGGCCGGTTTCCACGATGCCGAAACACGCCAGTCGTCGGGTAGATCGAATGTCACCCGGATATTCTTTGGATCGCCGCTGGTGATCAGATATGTGCGGCCCGTGGCGAATGTGCTCCCGTCGCGAACGAAGGCGACGCCGTCGATGCCGCCTGCCCATTTGTGCTTTTCGTGATCGAGATGAACCTCATAGTTCAGCCGTATTCGCGAATCTGGTTTGACATCCACACTCCACTGGGCGTCGGGCAGTTCGCTAATTGTGACCGCGCGGCCGGCGTCATCGGTAACGGTCAATGCCTTGACGAATTCGGCCCATCGTTTCGGAAATTGTTCGGCCCCGTTCGGGTGCATGGAAAGCCGGCCGTCCGAAATGGGAATCGATGCCTTTATGCGGAGGATGGTCGGCTGACCGGGGCGAATAGAAATGACGTATTCTCCGCTTTGGATCGGCTTAGCCACTGCCGCAAATGCGAGCACCCATAAACCTATGAGAAAGAGCATTGTCCGATAAACATATTTCATATTGGCGTAATAAAGTAACCGGTGAAACGAATCGCTTCGCGGATTTGTTCCCGGGAAGTTTCGCGGATCGGCGACATTCCGACTTTTTCGCGTATCTTGTATAATTTGCTGAATGCAAGTAAAGACCCAGACGGACGATCTGCAAAACTATCTGACCGACGCCAGCAATATGGCGGGCGGGTTTGCTGACAAGCTGCTGGTGCCGGAGTCGGAGTCGGAGGTCGCCGATGCCTTGCGGGAAGCGAACGAGCGGCGAATACCAGTCACCATCTCGGGTGCGAGGACCGGTACGGTGGGCGGGGCGATCCCGTTCGGAGGCATCGTTTTATCGCTTGAGCGGCTGAATAAGATCAAGTCGATCGACAAACAGAATCGGACGGCGGTTGTTGAGCCTGGGGTTGTGCTCGCTGATTTTCAGAAGGCGGTAGAGGCCGAGGGCTTGTTTTATCCGCCGGATCCGACAGAGTGGAGCTGCCAGGTCGGCGGCACAGTGGCAACGAATGCGTCGGGGGCGAGGAGTTTTAAGTACGGAGCTACGCGAAGTTTTGTGCAACGTCTTGAGATAATCCTTGCTGGTGGTGAAAAGTTGAGCATCTCCCGCGGTGAAGCCATATCTGCAATTGCGATGCGGCTCACGACGACTCCAGGCGGACCAGTGATCGATTTTGATGTCCCGACCTATGAAAGCCCGAATGTCCGGAAGAACGTCAGCGGCTTTTACAACGCCCGGCCGCTCGATGCGATCGATCTTTTCATTGGAAGTGAGGGACTGCTCGGCGTCGTCACTGAAATCGAGTTGTCGCTTTTGCCCAAGCCCGAAGGATTCTTCAGCGGGATTGTTTTTTTTCAGGACGAGGAAGACCTTCTCGCTTTTGTAGATTCCGCAAAGTTTCAGTCTTTTGAACATCGCAAATCGCATATGGCCGGCTGGGTTGACGCGACTCTTCTCGAATACTTTGACGCTAACGCTTTGAAGTTTATTTCGGAGAAGTTTCCCGAAACACCATCGGGCATGGCGGGGGCGATCTTTTTTGAGCAGGAGACGACCGCGGAAACTGAGGATGCGCTGCTGGAACAATGGAATGAACTGCTCGAGAAGCACAACGCGGATGTCGATAGATCGTGGTTCACGACGACCGAGCAGGACCGCGAGAGAATGCGGGCGTTTCGTCATGCCTTGCCGGTTTCGGTGAATGAGCGGGTGGTGCGGAACAAGCAGAAAAAGATCGGGACGGATATGGCCGTGCCCGATGAGAACTTTCCGGCGTTTTTGCGGTTTTATAAAGAGACGCTGGACGCGAGCGGGATCGACTATGTGATCTTCGGGCACATCGGGGATTGTCATTTGCACGCGAATCTTTTGCCGAAAAACGACGAAGAGGCCGAGCGGTCGCGGCATCTTTATGGCCGGTTCATCGCACAGGCGTTGATGCTCGGCGGGACGATCTCGGCGGAGCATGGGATCGGGAAGCTGAAGAGCAAGTATCTGAATGTTATGATGGGCGAACGCTATATGAATGAAATGGCCGATCTGAAGCGTGCGTTCGATCCAAACGGGATACTGGGGCGGGGGAATATGTTTGGGTTGGAGTTCAAGCTTTAGCTTGTTCTGTCAGTACCGGCGGCGGTAGCCGCTGGTTTCATCGGAGGGTTTCGACACGTATCCATCGACCGAGGGGGCGTATGTTCAACCAGCGGCTACCGCCGCCGGTACTGACTTTCGACGGCCTAAAGATGGAACTACGAACTACGAACGAGGTTATGATCAAAGCACTCTTACTGGATTTCAACGGAGTTGTAATTGATGACGAGTCGATACAGCAGGCAGTTTACGGCGAGCTCTTTGCGGATATCGGCATTGCCCTGTCCGAGGAAATGCATTATTCGCGGCTGGGTATGGACGACAAGACTTTTGTCGCATCAATTCTGGCGGAGGCGGGCGAGGCACCTGATGCGAACAAGATCTTCGAGCTAACCACTGCTAAAACTCAGCGATGGCGCGAGCGGGTCGCGAGCGATCTGCCGCTTTTCCCCGGGGTTGAGAATTTCATACGCAAGTCGGCGCGAGAGTTTGCTCTCGGGCTGGTGAGTATGTCAAAACGTGAGGAGATAGATTTCGTGCTCGAACTAGCGGACCTGACCGACTGCTTTTCCATTATTGTCAGCGCTGACGAGGTGGCGAATTGTAAGCCGGATCCGGAATGCTACCGTAATGGATTCAAGCAGATAGACCTCTATCGAATTGCACAGGGGCATCTGCCGATGACGCATTCGGAGTGCGTCGTGATCGAAGATTCCCCCGCGGGTGTCGCAGCCGGAAAAGGCGCGGACTTGAAGGTGTTGGGGGTGACCAATACCGTTTCGGCCAGCAAGCTGCGAAGGGCCGGGGCTGATTGGGTGGCGAAGAATCTCGACGACTGGATGCCTGCGTCTTTCCGACTTGCGTTTGCGGCGAAGGTTTGAGGTTGGAAAGGTAAGTTTAGCCGCAGATGGACGCAGATATACGCCGATAAAGAAAACGGATCTCATCGGTGATTATCTGGGTTCATCCGCGGCTAAGTTCTGCTTAAACTATGTCTGAACATTTCATCTCACGCGAGGACGCCGGGCGAAATATGATGGCTTGCGCGGCTTATTTGGCTGAGTCGATACAAAGCGGCGGTGGGCGGGCACAGGCGATGATCGCTGTGGTGCCCCGGTTTTTGGAAAAGGGCGAGGTCGACCTGGCAGCAGAGCTGGCGAATACGGTGGACGACCCGTTTGTCCGCGACCGGCTGCTGATCGCGGTGGCTGAAAAGTGCGCGTCCGCGGATGACGATGAGTATGCCATGCAGTTGGTCGCAGCGATGGATGATCCAGGCCTGCAATCACAGGGGCGGGAGAAGGTCGGTTTGATGCTGGCGTCGGTCGGGGAGATCGATAAGGCCCGATCGGTGGCCGATATGATGAACCACCGCGACAATGTGCTTGCGGGAATTGCCGTACGCCAGCATTCCGACGGAGCCATCGATGCGGCGATCGAAACTGTCGGTGAGATCGGCTTCCCAGCGGCCGCTGCTCACGCTTTCGTGACGATGGCGGCGGCAGCGATCGAGAAAGGAGACGCCGAACAGGCGGTCGATGTGCTCGAACGCTCGCTTGGGCCGGCGGAGGAGATCGAGCACGAGGAAGAGCGTATCCGGACCCTTACAGACATCGCCAACTCGTTCCTTGCCGCCGGGAGAAACGATCGCGCGATAGAGGTATTTGATCGAGCACGCGAACACTCTGACGCGCTGGGCAATGTTCACCGCGATAACTTTCTTTCGGCGATCGCGTTGGGGTTTCTGCGTGCCGGAAGCCTTGACTTGGCCGACCGGACGCTTGACCTGGTTCAGGACAAAACACAGATCGCGACGGCCTTGCTCGGGTTCGCGCGCGAGTTCTGGACGCGCGGTGAGAAGACAGAGGCTCTGGACGCGCTGGATGAGGCTTACGCTATTCTGAGGTCTCAGCGAGAATCGGAAACGCGTGACAGCAAGGCCCGATTTGCGCGATATGCCGATATTGCTATCCAGTATGCCGGTTTTGAAAAGGGCGAGCGGGGCATTGAGATCGCTCATGAGATCATCGACGAAGAAGTGTCGATGAAGGCGCTTGCGCAGATCGCACGGATATTGCTGGTGCAGAGGAATGATGCAATCGCTCAGCAGGCACTTAACGACATCCCCGACAACGAGCACCGGATGTTCGCTTTGGTCGTTTTGAGCGACACGGCAGCGGCGAATGGTGAACGGGAGCGAGCGATCGGGTTTCTCGACGAGGCCAAAGCGCTTGTCGAAGAGGTCCCTCAACTAGCCTCGAGGGCGTCGGCTTATGTTGAGTTCGCACGTAGGTTCGCGAAATTCGAGGAGACCGAGAGCCGAAACGCCGCCATAGATCGCGGACTGGAAACGATCGCCGCGATCAGGGACGAGAGTACAAAGGCCGCGGCCCTCGTTGAAATGGCCGTCTTAACTGACGATCTGGGGATCGACGCCGCCGAGAGTTACGGGGAGGTTCTGGACCGGATCGTCACGAGATCGCTGCAGCAGAGTTTCTAGGCGTGATTTCGCTCGTAAAGGAGGCAGGAGTGATAAACGGAGCACATGCGATCATCTACTCGGCAAACGCCGAATCCGACAGGGAATTTTTCCGGGACGTGCTGAAGCTTCCAAACGCCGACGCTGGCGACGGCTGGCTGATATTCGGACTTCCGCCGTCTGAGGTTGCTGTACACCCCGATGATGCGAATAGCCGACACGAACTTTACCTGATGTGCGATGACGTTAACGAGTTCGTCGCACAGATGGAGGCAGAAGGAATCGGCTGTACCAAACCCGCGGACCGCGGGTGGGGGATCCTCACCGAGATAAGTCTTCCGGGCGGCGGAAAGCTCGGTATTTATCAACCACGACATGCCCGACCGTAGAATGTTCTCGCCGGGATTTGAGATCGTCGAAGGCGTGTTGACCCAAGGCGAGTGTGATGATCTGATCGCCTACCTCTGTCGTGACGAATCGCGTGCCGGCTTTCGTCATTTGATGCGCGACCCACGGGTATTCCAGATCGCGTCCGACCTGCGGCTGATGTCGATCACGGAACGAGTATTCGGGCGGCATCTAATCCCCTACAAAGCAACGCTGTTTCAAAAGACCGGCAAAGCGAACTGGTTGGTTTCATGGCATCAGGATACAGCATTGCCGTTGGCAGCTATGCCCGACCGTGAAGACTGGGGGCCAGCCTCGGTGAAGGACGGTGTTACGTTTGCTCATGCTCCGACATGGGCTTTGTCGAAGATTATTGCCTTGCGAATTCATCTCGATGCTTCGACGGAAGCCAATGGACCGCTGCGAGTGATCCCTGGTTCGCACCGAAAGCGATTGCTTCGCGGCGATGAGTTTAGCGAATGGACGAAACGAGAACCCATCGAATGCTTGGTTGGCAAGGGCGGAGTCATCCTGATGAGTCCATTACTGATTCACTCATCGTCAAAGTGTTCAAATGATGAACCGAGACGTGTGCTGCACATCGAGTATGCTGCCGAACTTGACCTCGGGCCCGGGATCAAGCTTGCCGTTGCGTAGAATCCGTCCGCGTTCGTCCTGCACCTCATAGATCCGTGGCGATGAGATCCTCAAAATTTTCACGCCTTCGAATCAAATCTGCGCGTCCGTTTTCTCGGATCAGCACGACCGGCGGCAGAAACCGTCCATTATACTGCATCCCTTGAGCGAGGGAATATGCTCCGCAATTGAGCAGCGCGAGAATTTCACCGGGTTGGACGTTTTCGGGGAGCAGGCGATGATCAGGCAGGCGGCCGTGGCCTTCGTGGTCGAAGTAAACATCGCCGCCGTCGCACAGCGGGCCGGCTATCTTGTAAGGAGTGCTGTGCTGTTCACCCGCTCGCGCCGCGGAGATGAGGTGGTAGTACCACTTGTAGGTCTCCATTGAGAGCAGGATGTTGAAACCGGCGTCGGTGAGGAGCCAGTGGTCAGCAGGCAGGTGGCTCTCGGCAGTGGGCCGTTGCTTTGAGTTTCGCACCGTTGTAAGGCAAATGCCGGCGTCGGCGATGATGCTGCGGCCGGGTTCGAGCAGGATGGTCACGTCATCGAGCAGGTGCTCGGCGTTGCAGTCCGCGGCGAAATTTCTGACCTCGGCCCATGCCTGGCCGACGGCGTCCGCAGGTTCGAAATCTGCCGAGAACATCTCGCGCTCTTCCCTGGGAAAAAGTGCGGGGTCGCCACCGCCGCGCAGATAGTTGACCGGAAATCCACCGCCGAGATTAACGTGACTCAGCTTTACCCCGGCCTCGGCATTTATTCGCATCATGCTGTCGAACAGCATGCGGAACGCTTCGGTATAGGCTGCGGGGTTTGGGTTCTGCGAGCCGATATGGACATGAATGCCGGCCATGTTAAGGTTCGGCGAATCTTTGCAGCGGCGAAATGCGTCGAATGCCTCGTCCGGCATCATGCCGAACTTGGATGTGAGTAACGCTGTCTGCAGGCCGGAGTGAGTGTTCGACGTTATTTCGGGGACAAGGCGGAGGCTGACATTCGCTTTCTTCCCAAGTCGCTTCGCGGTTTGTTCGATAAGCGTGAGTTCGTACAGCGAATCGACCTGGATGGCGTAGATCTCATTCTCGATCGCCATCTCCAGTTCCCAGATCTCTTTGCTGTTGCCGTTGAAGTTTATCTGATCGCCTGCGAACCCTGCCTTCAAAGCCTTCCACAATTCACCGCCGGAATTGACCTCCAAATCGCAGTCTGAATCCTTGATGGCGCGTAGAATGCCCATCGTTGACATCGCTTTCGCGGCGTAGCAGAGCTTTAGCGGGCGGTCAATTCGTTCTGCGGCTTGTTTTAGCCGCTCGATGTTGTGGTGAATGCGGGGCGCGCTGTAGACAAAGAGGGGCGTGCCGTGCTCGCGGGCGAGTTCGACGGCGTCCACACCGTTGATGTGGAGGCGGCCATTTCTTGTTTCGAGAAAATTGTTGATCTCCCAAGGTTGGGGCATAAGAGTTTTTGCCGCGAATCAGCGCGGACGACGCGGTTCAAGAAAATTTGAAGAACGGGATTTCTTTCTTATCCGCGGCATCCGCGCAGATCCGCGGCTAATATTCTTTATTTCTTCATCAACTGAATCCCGCTGCCTTCTTAGGGCATAAGAGTTTTCTTGCCGCGGATCAACGCGGACGACGCGGATCAAGAAGATTTGAAGAAATGGTTTAATTTCTTCATCAACTGAATTCCGCTCCCTCCTTCGGGCATAAGAGTTTTCTTGCCGCGGATTTGCGCGGACGACGCGGACCAAGAAAATATGAAGAAAGGGATTTCTTTCTTATCCGCGGCATCCGCGCATATCCGCGGCTAATATTCTTTATTTCTTCATCAACTGAATTCCGCTCCCTCTCTGATGCAGGCCCGGAAGCGTGATCGGCAGACGACCTGCGATGTCCTGCAGGCCAAGTACCGAGCGTGCGGCGGCCCGTTGGAGGCTGGCCATATCGCCGTAGGCGACGAGATAGGTCTGCATCTCGGGGAACGAGCCGAGCACGTACGGGTTGCCAAAGCTGATGCCGATCACTTTCTTGTTCGCGGCCAGAGCTTCTCTTAGAATTGCCGCTCCGTTTTCGGGGATGCCGACGCTATTCTTCGCGCCGGATCGAACGCGGCCGTAGAGGCCGAACACAACAACGTCGGCTTCCTGCATCGCTTTGCGAGCGGCGTCTATCTGTTCCTGCAGCGAATTCTCCTGAATGTATCCGGATGCGAATTTCAGCCCAGCTGAGCGGAGGCCGCCGACAAATGAACCCATCGTGCCCGGGCCGTCGAAGCCGTTCGAGACGCCGATAACAGCGATGCGCTTCGAGCGGTCGATCGGGATATCGCCATCATTTCGGATGAGCGTGATCGCTTTGGTCGCTATCTGGTCCGTCAACGCGACGGTTTCCGCATTCGAGACGATCTTGTCGATCTCATCGAGCGGTGTGAGCCTATTCTTGAATAGACCCAGTTCGTGCTTCCAAGCGATCTGGCGGGTGACCGATTCGTCGAGCCGCGACATCGGGATGCGGCCGCTGGCAACTGCTTCCTTTAATCCACGCAGCATCGCGTCAACATCCGCGGGTTTTTCGAGAATGTCGGTTCCGGCCAAAAATGCTCGAACACCGGCTTCTTCCTGTGTGAAATAGATCGTTAGGCCACTCATCGACATTGCGTCGCTGACGATCAGGCCTTTGAATTCAAGATCGTTGCGAAGGATTCCGGTTTGTACCTTCGCGGAAAGCGTGGCTGGAATCGTCGCCTTTTGATCGACGATCTCGGCTCCCTGCTCGGCGTCGCCCTGGATGAAATTCTTAAGCGGTTTGATCTCTTCGCCGTCGATCTGCGGCAGTGCAATGTGGGCGATCATGATGGAGCCAATACCGTCATCGATCGCTTTTTTGAATGGGATCAATTCGAGTGAATTCAGACGTTCGCGCGGCAGGTCGATGATCGGAAGGCCGCGGTGCGAATCGACAGCGGTGTCGCCGTGGCCGGGAAAATGCTTCGCTGTCGCGATCACTCGCTGGCTCTGTACGCCTTGCGCAAACGCTGAACCAAACCGGGCGACGTCCTGCGGGTCTTCGCCGAAGCTGCGTACATTGATGACCGGGTTATCGGCGTTGTTGTTTACGTCCAGCACAGGGGCATAAACATGCTGGATACCGATTGCGCGGGCCTCGCGGCCGGTAATGACGCCCATGCGGCGGGCATATTCGGGATCGCCGGTCGCGGTGACGGCCATCGCCCACGGGAAATTAGTAGCGTCCTGAAAGCGCATCCCAATGCCTGTTTCCGCATCCAGCGACATCAGCAGCGGGACCTTTGCCAGTTGCTGCATTCGGTTGGCAAGGTGGGTCGTTTCATAAATCGGCGCGCCGAAAAAGATGATCCCGCCGATCTTATTCTCCACTACGTCCCGCTCGAGCGATTTGAAGAACGTGCTGTCCTGATTGGCAAACCTGGCATTGATGCCGATGTGGACCAACTGGCCGACCTTTTCATCGACCGTCATCTTGCGAACCTGCTTGGCAGCAAAGTCCCGTGACTTTTTTGTGGGCCAAAAGCGTGCCTGCGGGTTCGCGACGGACAAGCCGAATAGATCGCCAACGGCTGTTACAAGAAGCAGGAATGTTCCAAGATAGAATTTCATTAGTGTGTTCGAATAATTTCGATCGTCTTCAGTGGATAGTGACAAGTGGATATTGCGGAGTTTTGCCTAACGGCTTTCCACTATGCAATGCCCACTGAAACGTCTATTTCGTGACCTCGTCACGCTGAACCGCAAGTGTTGCGACGAATGCGACGGCGAAGGTAACCACGCTGCCGATCAGTGCATACCACGGCCACGCGATACGCGGGCCGGGCACGAATCCGTTGAACGCAAGTAAGATGTAGATCATCAATGTCGTGCTTGCCAGCATTCCAGTGAGTGCGTGAACTTCCTTGGCGCGCTTTAGGAATGTCCCAACAAGGAAAACGCCGAGGACGGGCCCATTGAACAACGAGGCTACCGACAAAGCAAGATTGAGCGCTGATTCGCCGGTGGCCATAAATGCGATCGCGACGATTATCTGAACGATTCCGATAGCGACGGTGAGCACGCCGGAGAGCTTGAGAAGATGACTGTCCGAAATGTTCTTTGCGAAGGGTTTGTAGAGATCGTTGATCGCGGTTGCGGCTATCGAGTTAAGCGATGATGAAAGCGCGGCCGCGAAGATGGCCGCAACAACCAGCCCGGAGAGGCCGGGCGGCATGTGCTCAGTGATGAAGTTCGGGAAGACCTGATCAGGTTTTGCGAACGGAAATGTCCCCGGAACACCGCTTCCCGCAACGCCGGCCTGGACGTATTCGGTCGCATTATATGGAGCATAAAAAGCGAAGAGCAGCACCCCGATAAAAAGAAATCCGATGAACTGCGCGAGTACGACCGCACCGGAGCTCAACAGCGCCGTTGCCGCGGACGACGGTTTGTTGGTGCAAAGATAGCGTTGGACGAGGTATTGATCGGTCCCGTGCGTGGACATCGTCAAAAAGCACCCACCGATCAGTCCGCCCCAGAAGGTGTAAGTCTTTGCAAAGTCAAGATGGAAATCGAAAACGTCGAACTTATCGAACTGAGTTCCGACGTTCATAACGGTTGAAATTCCGCCGTCAATGTTCTGGATCAGCACGATGGCTGCCGCGAGGGCGCCGCCGATGTAGACAACAAGTTGAACCACTTCGACCCAGATCACAGCCTCCATTCCGCCGTAAAACGTAAAGACGATCATCACGAGTCCGAGCAGAACGATCGAACCGATGATCACGGTCGTTTGGTCGGCCGTTGGATTGAACGATGCATAAACCGCCGCTAGAACGATCGCAGTTAGGAGAAGTCGAATACCGTCGGCAATATTGCGCATTACCACGAAAAGCGCCGATGCGAGCATTTTCACCTTATTGCCGAACCTGTCTCCGAGTAGTTGGTAAACGGTTTGTAGTTCGCCCTTGAAATATAGCGGAATGAAGATGAGGGAGATCACGATCCGGCCCAGCATATAGCCGAAGACGAGCTGAAGAAACTGAAAATTCCCGCCCTTGGCAAACGCGACGCCAGGGACTGAGACGAAGGTTATGGTGCTTGTCTCGGTCGCAACGATCGACATTGCTATCGCCCACCACGGAACGCTCCGGTCGCCGACAAAATAGTCTTCGGTTGACTCCTGCTTTCCGGCATACAAGATGCCGAAAGCGGTTATGCCGATCAGATAGCCGAAGATAATTATTAGATCGAGTGGCTGCATCTGGTTAACGATCGATGACGGGCTTCAAGATATGGTCATTTCGGAGCCATTATGGACGTAACGCTTTTGCTGGGGAGCGTGGTTTGTGGAATGGCCCGGGCCTCGTACACTTGTCCATTCAACTTGCCGGATATAGCGTTCTCCGCCCGCAACGGAAGATTCTGCCCGGTATAGATGGTCCGGCCCGCTTCGTTTGTACTCTTGGTGAGGTCCGTGTCGTTGAACCGCACCTCCTGCAACTCGACCGGTTCGATCGGGGGCGCGTCCTTAACGCCCGGTGCAGTCGGTGTTGAGATATAAAAAGTTACTTCTATCGATCGCGCGCCGTCGGTGCGCTGGATCAAAATGTCGGCCTTCAGGTCGGCTCCCGGCGGGATCGCCACCTGCTGCTTGTTGTTGCCGCTCCCGCCACACGCAGCGAACGCAAAAATCAGAAATGCAAAGATCAGATGTTTCATAGCGTTCAAGTTTTCAGATTTTCCACCGCATCGTCAACTACAAAGGCACACTTTTTCAACGACATCTCGGCCGCATCGCGGCTTGCCTGTGCCCGGTGCATCACGAGGGCCACGCGGAGGTCGTGGCCGGACTCGGTCAGAACCGCGTATGCCTTCCTTTCGTCCAATCCGGTCTCGGCCATCAAAATACGCAGCCCGCGATCGCGAAGTTTTTCGTTCGACGTTTTCATGTTCGTCATCCGGTTGCCTTTCACGTATCCAAGCCGGATCATGGCGATGGTCGAGATCATATTAAGTACCAGTTTTTGCGCGGTGCCGGCCTTCATCCGCGTTGAGCCGGTGATCGCCTCAGGCCCGGCGACCGGGACAATCGCTACATCTACCGTTCTTGTGATCGCTGAATCTGGATTGCATACGATGGCCGCTGTGAAACACCCGAGCGCACGCGCGTATTCGACGGCACCGATCGTGTATGGCGTGCGGCCGGACGCGGCGATGCCGACCACCGCGTCGCGGCCAGTCAATCCGCGGTCATTCAGATCGGTGATCGCGGCTTCACGGTCGTCCTCACTCGCTTCGGTGGCCTTATATAATGCGTCGTACCCACCCGCGATAACCCCTTGCACGAGATCGTATGAAACACCGTAGGTAGGCGGTATCTCCGAAGCGTCCAGAACACCCAAGCGTCCACTTGTTCCGGTGCCGATGTAGAAAAGCCGCCCTCCGTTCTCAAGGCGTTCAACAATGCGATCAACCGCCTCGGCAACGTGCGGCAAGACCTTCTCGACCGCCGTTGCGACAAGTTTGTCTTCGTTGTTGATGAGGCGAACCGCATCGACCGTCGAAGCTTCGTCGATCGATGCCGTGTTGGGGTTTTCCTGTTCCGTGATTGGGATCATTCAATACCTGGTGAACGGGTACTCTATCGTCATCACCGACTGGACATAGACACCCTTTGCGATCTTTGGGACAAAGGTGATCCGCTTGGCTGCTTCTATCGCTCGTTCGTTTAGCCCTAAGGGCATACCGCGAACGATTTGAATCGGCCCGATCGTTCGGTCAGCCAGAAGATGTACTTTTAATAGGACTGAGCCTTGGGCGCAGATCACCCCGGCCTTCGGATATTTTGCTCGAGGCCTGCTTAGGATCCTTGGCGGAGCGTCGGGCCCACGATACACGAGAAGATCATCATTTTTCGCTGAATCGCCCAAGTGATCGCCTGGGCTCGACAAAGTATGCGTCGAAATGACGGAGGCAGCGATCCGTCCACGCTTTGCATTGAGAGCGGAAGGATTTCGTTGCGCCTCGACCGATGTCGCGAACACTGAGAAAAGTCCAAGCGCGGTCAGCAAAACTTTCATCCTTTACCTCCGTTGTTCGAAATTCGCTGCCCCTCAAGCGCCATTAGTGCCGCCGCGTGGGCCGGGGAAATTTCCGGCACGGTCAAGAATGCGTTCGGAGCGACGGTACGGATCATCTCGAGCATCGGTTTGGTAAGGAGCTCTCCGGCCTTGAACACGCTGCCGACGCAGCCGATGGGGACTTTGGCTTTGGCGAGGCCGAGTTTTTCGATCACGGCACAGGCGGCCAGGCCGAGTTCGGCGCCCGCTTCCCGCATAATACCTGTGGCTACGGCGTCTCCTTCCTGGGCGGCCTCGACAACAAATTTCGCGAAACCGGCGATGCGGCTGTTATCGACCTGCGGCGAATATATCGCTACGATAAGATTTTCCGGTCCGGATGCCCTGAAATATTCAGATGCTTGCTGGCTCAATGTGGTTGCGATACCACGCCCGTCCGAAGCCTTCGCGACCGAGTGCAGAGCAGCCTGAGCGATCCCGACGCCGCCGCCTTCGTCCCCGGCGAGCGGCCCCCATCCACCGGAGATCGCCATTTTGCCCTGTTCGTTTTTGCCAAGACAGATAGAGCCGGTGCCGGCGATGACGACCAGGCCCGGCTTCCCAAGTGTGGTAGCATAAAGCGCGATCTCGGCATCGGTGATCACGGTGGTATCTCTGATCCCGATACTTTGTACGAAACGCTCGCGGACGCGCTTTCGCAGGTCGGCCCGTCGGACGCCGGCAAGACCGAGTGTGGCGGAAACGATATCGAGGCGTGTAATTCCGCCTTCATCACACGCTTCATTCACCGCCTTGACAATATTTCCGACAGCGGTTTCGACTCCAACACGAAGTGGATTTGCAGGCCCGGAAACAGCTTCACATTTGACCTCGCCCGCGGCATTCATAAGCGCGATGTGAGTTTTTGTGCCGCCGCCGTCCACGCCAAGATACAGCGTGTGAGAGCGACCGTCGCCGTTTCGTTTTGCCCGTTTAACAGCCATTCGGGGTAGTGTTGCTATTAGAACGCCTATCTATACTTAATCGATACTTGACATATAATCAAATTTAACAGATTTTATGTATTCGATAAGATTGTGTGATATGCAGGCAGCGAAGACGCGGCGTCCGCCAATAGAGAAAAGATAGACCTTATCGGCGGACGAGTCGTCCGCCCTCCGGAGAAATATGGAGATCAGACAGCTAAAAGCATTTCTCGCCATCGCGGAGGCGAAAACTTTTACGGCGGGAGCGCGCCGCGTTAATGTCACGCAGGCTGCGATCTCAATGCAGATACGTCAGCTCGAGGACGAGGTAGGCCTGCCGCTGTTCACTCGCACACCACGCCGGGTGATCATGACGGAGGCTGGAGAGTACTTGCTGGACCGCGCGCGAAAAATACTTCGTGAGCACGACTCGGCGCTTGCCGAAATAGCCGAGGTTGCCGGGGCCGAGTATGGGCGGCTGCGCATCGGATCTGCGTCGGGCACGTTCGCGATGCATCAGCTTCCGGGAATTCTGGCGCGCCTTCGAGAGAAGTTTCCGAATGCTGAGCTGACGGTTTCCGCCGGAACGAGCCAGACGTTAGTCGACAAGATGATGCACGGCGAGATCGACACTGCGTTTGTGTCGCTGCCGGTGGATAATTTGAACGTCAGCACCGAATCGCTCTTTTCGGATGAGATCGTCGCGATTGCTCATCCGAAACATCCTCTGGCAAACGAGAAGTACATCAGCGCCGCCACACTGGCCGGCGAGAAACTGATACTCGGTGAACGCGGCGGCAACACCCGGCGAATGATCGACGAATTCTTCCAGGCGGCGAATGTGAAGCCTAACATCACAATGGAACTTTCGCGGCAGGAAGCTGTGACGCAAATGGTCGAGAATGGCATGGGCGTCGGGATGGCCGGTGCGAAATCGGTCGCGATGGAAATAAAAGGCGGCCGGCTCATTTCGTGGCTTATCGAAGGTGCCGAGATCAAATGGGAACTCGGGCTTGCAAGATTGCGCGGCGGCCACTTTTCGCCGATCGGGAAGGAGTTTGTGCGGTTGTGTAAGGAGAGTTTCGCTGAGCGCGAGAAGGAGTTAAAGGCCAAAAGATAAATGGCCGCGGATCTGCGCGGATGTGGACGGACCAGAACAGGATGAATTTTAGAGGAATGAAATTTCGGATTGATCGATCTCTTGCGTTTAGCATTTGTCTTATCTGCGTTTTTCTGGGCTTATCTGCGGCCGGAGTCTCTGCGCAGGGACTCCCTGTGGCGGCCCCGCAGGCGGTCGGCATGGACGCGAAGGCGCTGGAGCGGATCGATGAGGTGGTGAACGCCGATATCGCGGCGAAGAAACTGCCCGGCGCGGTGGTGATAGTCGGGCACAAGGGAAAGATCGTCTATCGCAAGGCCTTTGGCAACCGATCGCTTGTGCCCAACGTCGAGAAGATGACGGTCGATACGATCTTCGATGTTGCCTCGTTGACCAAGCCCGTCGCCACCGCCACGTCGATAATGATCCTAGTCGAACAGGGGAAATTGAGGCTGAACGATACGATCGGCAAGTTCATCCCTGATATCGACGACGAACAGGCAAAACGCGTCACCATTTATCAGCTCCTTACGCACACCTCCGGCTATCGGCCGGATTTCGACCTCAGCGAAAAATGGACTGGCCGGGAAGGCATGCTCGCGGCTCTGAAAAAAGAGAAGCTGAGAAACCCGCCGGGGACGAGATTTGTTTATTCGGATATTGGATTCATTGTGTTGGGGGAGATTGTAACGCGACTCCATAAGCAAAACGCAGCAAGCCCCGAAAGTGAGAACGACGGACTCTGGAATTTTTCGGATGCGAAGGTCTTTACAATCCTCGGCATGAAGTCCTCGTCGTTTCTTCCCGTACGTTATGTCAGAGACGAATCAATAGCTTCCATCGCTCCAACTGAAAGCATGGCGGGACAGCAGAGTTATCTGGGTTCGAAGTTTGACGGGCCGCATGGCGAAGCTATTCTCCGCGGTTTCGTGCACGATCCCACCGCGTTTCGGATGGGCGGCGTTGCGGGGCATGCAGGACTTTTCGCAACGGCCGATGACCTTGCTCGCTACTGCCAGATGCTCCTGAACGGCGGCGTTGTTCCTGTCAGAACCGGGAGCGGTAGCGACCGGGTTCCTCGTCGCAGCGGTGTGAAGAACCCCGTCGCTACCGCTTCCGGTTCTGACAAAAGGATCCTTTCCGCTCAAACCATCGCAAAAATGACCGCCCCTTATGTTGTTTCTGAAGATGGGGCGACGCGCGGGCTCGGGTGGGATATCAATACAGCATTCTCGTCAAACCGGGGCGAGTTGTTTCCGCTGGGGTCGTTTGGGCATACCGGGTTCACTGGCACGAGTATCTGGATCGATCCGACATCGCAGACATTTGTTGTTTTTATGTCGAACCGCGTTCACCCGGACGGCAAGGGCGATGTGACGCCGCTGCGGGCTAAGGTTTCGACTATCGCGGCGTCGGCTGTTCGGGATACGCCGATCGAGGCTTATCGCCGGGCGGAGAGCATTTATTCGGCTCAGGTCGCGGCGCAGATACCGAAGTTTATTGCCGGAGTGCAGGCGGCTCGCCTGCCCGTGCCGCAGATCGGCACCCGACCGGCGGGCGGGCCGCCCGCGGTCCAGGCGACCGTGCTGAACGGCATCGACATGCTTGAACGCAATGGGTTCAAGCAGTTGGAAGGCAAGCGGATCGGGTTAGTGACCAATCACACGGGCCGGAACCTGGCGGGAAAATCGACGATCGACGTTTTGTTCGAGGCGAAGAACGTTAAGCTGGTGTCGCTCTTTGCTCCCGAGCACGGCATTCGCGGCGAGCTTGATACCGAAAAGATCGACGACTCGAAGGACGAGAAAACTGGCCTGACCGTGTATTCGCTTTACAAGGACGGCATCCGTCGGCCAAAGCCGGAGCAGTTGAACGATCTGGACGCGATCGTTTACGACATTCAGGACATCGGGGCGAGATTTTACACGTACACCGCGACGTTAAAGAACGTGATGGAAGAGGCGGCAAAATTGGGCAAACCAATTTATGTGCTCGACCGGCCAAACCCGATCAACGGCGTCGACGTGGAAGGGCCGCTGGCCGATGAGGACAAGCTTGCATTCATCGCCGCGCATACCGTTCCTGTCCGCTACGGCCTGACGATCGGCGAATTAGGGCAGATGATGAATGCCGAGCGAAAGATCGGCGCGGATTTAAAAGTCATAAAGATGGAAGGCTGGACGCGGTCGATGTGGTTCGACGAAACCGGGCAGACGTGGGTGAACCCTTCGCCGAACATGCGGTCGCTGACGGAGGCGACGCTGTATCCGGGCATCGGGTTATTAGAAACGACAAACCTCAGCGTCGGGCGTGGCACGGACACTCCGTTCGAGGTTATCGGCGCGCCGTGGCTGGACGGGCAGAAGCTCGCTAAATATTTGAACGAAAGAAACTTAAAGGGCGTCCGGTTCGTTCCGATCCGGTTCAAGCCGAATGCCTCGGTTTTCAAAGACGAGCAGCTCGGCGGCGTAAATATCATCGTCACCGACCGCCACGTGTTCGAGTCTGTCCGAACCGGCTTCGAGATCGCCGCTGCGTTGCGTAAACTTTACGCAAAAGATTGGCAGGTTGACCGATATGGCCGGCTGTTGGTGAACGCCGACGTGCTAACGCTGATAAAGAATGGCGAGACGCCCGAAAGTGTGGAACGCGTCGCGAAAAGGCAGTCAGACGAATTTGTACGACGACGCGAGCCTTTCCTGCTTTACAAATAGTCGCTTTGGGTTTATAACATTTTTATCTCGCGGTTCGTATTAACAAATCAGTAACATTTTAGAATTTCCGCCACGTTCGCGGAAATTCTTGCGGCCATAACGATAACGAAAATTTGAGGAAACCGTCAGAACCGTAAGTAACGCTAATAACCAGGACCTTAGGAGGGCGAAGATAATGAGGTACATAGGACATCGATCAAGTCTGCTGGCAATGTGGGTACTTTTGTTCGGGTTGTGCGCATCGGCTGTCATTGGGCAGACCGTTAGCGGAACGCTCCGCGGTGTCGTGACGGACGCAAACGGGGCGGTGATCCCGAACGCGACCGTCGTCGTCACGAGTACTGAAACTGGTCTTGAACGTACCGTTACAACCTCTGGTGACGGCCTTTATAACATCGCGTTTCTGCCGATCGGGGTTTACCGGGTTGAGGTAACCAGAACCGACTTTAGCAGATTAACGCGAGAGAACATCCGGGTGAGCCTCAATGAAACGACCGTTGTCAACGTACAGCTTAGTCCCTCCGTGAGCGGCGAGGTGACAATCACGGACGAGCCCCCTGCGATCAACACGACGAATGCCCAGATCGCGCAGTCGCTGACCAGCGCGCAGATCCTTGAGCGTCCAGTGGCGAATCAGGGCAATTTCCTTACCCTGGCCGAAACGTTTACCGGCTTCCAGGAGAATCCAACCGGCGGTCAGAATAACCCGACGTCTTCCTCCGGGTCGTCGATAAACTTTAATGGGACTGGTACGCGTGGTGCGACATTTCAGATCAATGGCGTGAACAACGATGACTCCTCGGAAAATCAGAACCGTCAGGGAGCTTCTTTGGCGACGATCAAGGAGTTCCAGGTAATATCGAATAACTTTACCGCCGAGTTCGGGCGTGGATACGGTGCGGTGGTTCTTGTGCAGACGTTATCGGGCACGAATGACATCAATGGCAGCGTGTATTTGTACCATAACGACGAGGCTTTGAACGCTAAGTCGTTTTTCTCCCATGGGGACAAGGCGGTTTTTCGTCGGAATCAGTTTGGCGGCGTGGTAGGCTTCCCGATCTGGAAGAATAAATTCTTTGGCTTTCTCAGCATAGACGAAGTGAGACATACCGGTGGACTTACGTTTCAACGCGACGTTCCGCTACCGTTCGAACGCGATCCGGCGAACTGGTTTCAGCTTGCTCCGCAAAATGACACCCCGTCGAATCGGGCTTTTATTCAATCGATAATGGACCGTTTTGACGGGCTTCTTCCAAATGATCCTGCAAACCGGTCACCGCGAACATACGTTGGCGTTGCCGGGTTGGATTTTCCGGCAAATGATTATTCCGCCCGCCTCGACTGGAACGCAACAAACAGCGATACGCTCTTCGCACGCTGGCAATATACGAGGCAAATTTTTCAGGTAGACGACATAATCCCCGGTGAGAGGGCCGACCAAAATAACAAGCAGCAGAATTTTGGCCTTACGTGGACCCATATCTTTTCGCCAAGTATCGTTGGTGAATTCCGGTACGGCCTGGGCCTCCGCAATACGCTCGTGAATATCACCGCCGGCAACGACACTCCGATACTGCGGTTTACGAATCCCGACCGGGTTGTGAGCGGGTCGATCATCGGAAACGCCGGCAGTTTTCCGATCCAGCGGTATCAGACGGACAATCAGTTCGTTTACAATCTTTCGACCGTGATCGGCGGCAACCATTTCTTCAAGGCTGGTGTCGATATTCGGCACCAGATGCTTGACGATTTTGCCGACAGCAACTCACGCGGATCATGGAATTTTACGGGGGCCTGTGACGGCCCGATCGCTCAAGGCGGTATTGAATTTCGTGACCCGCGGACTGCGACTACATCCCAGCCGTTGGGAAATCTCTCTGGCTGGCTGCAGCTAATAAACGGTTGTGTTACGACCTTTACTAAAGGTTTCGGGCCGTTTTATCTACAGAACCGGATTGGTGAAAGTAACATTTACGCCGAAGACAACTGGAAGATATTTCCGAATCTGACATTGAATCTCGGAATCCGATATGAGTTCGTGAACGCTCCAAGCGAGGTGGATGGACTCGTTGATTACGGGTTCGGGAATGATTCGGACAATTGGGAGCCGCGTATAGGTTTTGCGTGGAGTCCAGGTTTTGAAGACGGTTTTCTTCGGACGCTTTTTGGCAGCGGCGGTGACAGCTCGATCAGAGGCGGGTACGGTATCTACCATGGACGCTTGTTCCAGTCAGTTTTCTCGCAAAACGGAGCGACCATCCGGTTTAACCCGCCGAACGCGTTCACTTATACGCGAAGCGGCGCCGCGACAATTGATTACAATCCTTTCAATCTTGCCGATCCGACCGACGGATTCACGTTTACGCCGGGTACGCCTCCGACGGCTCGTGCGTCCCTGACTCTTGTCGATCCCAATTTGGAGATGCCGTACACGCAGCAGTGGAACCTGACGTTCGAACGCCAGCTTCCGTGGGCATCGGCTGTCCGATTGAGCTATACCGGAAATCGCGGGATCGGCCTGTTAAAATACACGTTGCAGAATCTGCCCGTACACGATCCAAACGGAGTTCTCGTCGCCAATCATCCGTTTAATGGGGCCCTGGCAGGCCAGACGCTTACCCCGGCGGCAGACTTTTTTTGCGCGGGAACCGCGACAGCCAACTCACTTTGCCCTGTTACGCCGATCGGACCGTTGGAGTACAGCCGCGTGGTCACACGAACGAACGAGCGGCGGCCCGACCCGCGATACTCGACCAATCTCGAAGTAAGCAATGGAGCTTGGAGCTATTACAACGCCCTTCAGATTGAACTCAGTAAGCGGCTGAGCAACAATTTGAACTTCCAGGCTGCATACACATGGAGCAAGGCCCTTGACACGACCTCAGAAGCGACGTTTGTGGGTACGGGCGACAGCAACATTCTCGGTCCGGTTGCGAAGGATCAGCGTGGGTACTCACGCTTCCACACTCCGCATCGGTTCACGCTTTTTGGAACCTACCGCACACCCTTTTTCGACAAGGATCGCGGGGTGCTGGGCCACATTCTCGGCGGCTGGGAAGCTTCCGCAGTTTTCAAATGGGCACATGGAACGCCGTTTACGGTCACTGGAACCAGCATCGATCTCAATATCGATGGCTTCGGCGAAAACCGGCCCTACGTGGTCGATCCTTCGGTTCTCGGCAACAGTGTTGATGATCCGGAGACTTCGCAGCAGATGCTTCCCGCAAGCGCGTTTCGCACGCCGACCTCCCTTGCGGACTACAACTGCTGCATCCTGGGCCGGAATACATTCTTCGTGGATGGGATCAAAACGGTCGACTTTGGTTTCACGAAACGCTTTCTGATGCCCTGGGAAGGGCATAATCTAACGCTAAGGGCCGACATGTTCAACGCGTTCAATCATGTTCAGTGGGGTTTCCCGAATGCTACGTATACCAGTTCGTCCTTTGGTACTCTAACTTCGTTGGCGACGCAGTACGCTCCGCGTACCATTCAGCTTTCGATCAAATATGCGTTCTAACCAGGGGGCGTTCTGCCCCGGAACGGCCGGACGTACAGCGTTGGGAATGGAGACAGCCGGTTAAGGGGTTCCGGCACTATTCTTGCAATGAAATAAATGAATCCTGAGTTGAGAACTTACGGCATTCGCGCTAATTCCAGTAACTGCTTGCGTTTTCAGGGTTTCCCGGCACCCATAGGTATTTGACTGTGAGCAACGATAACGAAAATCTGGATAAAATTCCAAAATCGTAAAGATTGCTTATGGCTTTGCGGCCGGTTGGCCTGCGTTTTAGACAGATCCGAGAAGCATGATAATGATTATGAGGAAGAACAGGTTGATGTCGATGCTGGCTGCAATGGCAGTCGCGCTTTGTGTTGCGGGCCTTGCATTGGGCCAGGAAATTACGGGCTCGATCGTTGGAACGGTGCGTGATTCGGCGGGTGCCGCCGTGCCCGGGGCGACGGTGACTATCACCGACCCGAGCAAAGGCAATATCGTTGTTCGAACGGTCACGACAAATGACGGCGGGGAGTTTTCGGTCCCGAATCTGGTAGTCAGCACCTACGCGGTCGCGGTCGAGGCCCCAAACTTCAAGAAATCGATCCGAACGGGGGTCAAAGTCGATCTTGGACAGCGAAGGAGCGTTGATGTCTCGCTTGAGGCGGGGCGGATCGAAGAGGTGGTAACGATAGAAGCGGACCCGATCGCGGTCGATCTAACGTCACCCACAAGCGGCACGGTCATCAGCGGAGACCAGGCGCGAGAGATCTCGATCAATAACCGCAACTGGGTCCAGTTGATCACACTGGCTCCCGGAGTTTCGAACGACCTGTCCGATCAGGTGTATGTCGGAACCACGAATCCGGCCGGCCAGGCCAATGTTGTGAGCATCTCAGTGAACGGTGCACGTTCGAGCCAGAATACTTTCACGGTTGACGGCGCTGATGTGACCGACCGCGGGTCGAACATCACCATTCAGGCCTATCCTAGCGTCGACTCCATTGGCGAGTTTCGCGTTCTTCGTTCGTTGTATCCGGCTGAATCGGGACGCAGCGGCGGCGGTCAGATAAACGTGATCACGCGCTCCGGCACGGACGCCTTTCATGGTTCGGCTTTCGCCTTTGTTCGGAATGAGATCTTCAATGCGAATTCGGTCGAGATCAACAGCAACGCGAACAGCCCGACGGACGCGGACGGGAATACCCTGAGACCGCCCTTGCGGTACACCAACTATGGATGGACGATCGGCGGGCCGGTCTATTTCCTGAGGTTCGGAGACGGCGATCCGGGCGAGGGTTTCTTTAAGCGTTATAACCGTACATTCTTTTTCTTTTCGCAAGAGTGGCGCAAGGACAAGCGTTACCCAACTTTAGTCTCAACCGTACCGGACGCGAATCTCCGACAGGGTATTTTCCCTTCAAATATTTGTTTGCAGGCTACCGGCACGACGTGTACCGAGGTACTGCCGGCCGGCACAGCTCTTTCGACAATGCGGCCGATCAATCCGGTGTCACAGCAGTATTTGGATTACATCTATAACAACCTCCCGCAGCCCACTAATCCGGCTAATTACCAGCTAGTGTTCCCAACATTGAACAAGTTTGATTTTCGTCAGGAAATTGTCAAGATCGATCATAGCTTCAACGATAAGGCATCAATGTATTATCGTTATGAGCGCGATTCGATCCCGACGGTCGAGGCAAACTCACTCTTTTCCAGCGGATCTGGCATTCCTGGGGTTTCCACAACCTCAACCGATTCGCCGGGTCGAACCCATACAGCCCAATTTACCTATGCGGCAAAATCAAACCTGATCTTTGAAGGCCGCTATACATTTGGATATGGAGCTATTCTCAGCCACAATATCGGCCTGATCGCTCTTGCAAATTCCCCGATCACCCCTGCGCTCCCATATGCCAATGAACGTGATCGCGTTCCGACCATATCCGGCAACGGTTTCAGCGGAATTCAGAGTTTCGGCCCGTACGACAACTTTTCGTGGAAGCAGAATGTTGCAGGAAGCGCCACATGGATAAAGGGCAGTCATACGATGAAATTCGGAGCGATCTACTCGCTCTATCGCAAGAACGAGAACGCACTGGCGGGCAGCAATGAGGGCCTGTATAGCGGATTCAACACACCGGGAGCGACGGCACGTATCAACGCTCCGGGGGTAACGGGAACGACCAATAACAATCGCCAGCTTTGGGCCAACTTCCTTATGGGAACGAATGTGAGTTTCTCACAGGCGAGCTTTGACTATACGGCCGACCTGAGGCAAAAGACATTCGAGGCGTTTGCCCAGGATGAATGGCGGGTGCGACCGAATGTCACACTCTACTATGGGGTCCGATATTCGTTTTTCGGTTCCCCCTGGGACAAGAACGGACGGCTTTCAAATTTTGTCCCGGAACTTTTCGAACCTTCGGAGGCACCTCTTGTTCAGGGGAACGGACTCCGAGTTTCGGGCAGCGGCAATTTCTGCAACGGCCTGATCGTTAACGCTCAGAACTACGTCACCGGGCCGGCAAATTTCCAGTGCACGCCGATCGCGTCGCCCTGGGGCAAATTCGTGGTCGACGCTCCCAAAAACGATTTCGCACCGCGAGTTGGCTTGGCCTGGGACCCGTTTGGGAACGGTACGACGGCCGTTCGAATGGGTTATGGAATCTATCACGAGCAGGTCCTGAACGGGACGCTGCTTCAACAGATCGGTGTCAACCCACCCTATCAGCAGACATGCTCGGTAACCGGGATAGATATGACGAATCCGTCGGACGGCTGCGGCGTTTCATCGTCCAATACGGTCAGCAGTCCCCGCGGTATTCAGGCAGATTGGGTGACGCCGTACATGCAGCACTGGTCGCTGGACTTGCAGCACCAATTTGGCTCAAAGACCCTCGTTTCGGTCGGCTATTACGGTTCTAAGGGAACCAACCTGATCGGTGCCTTTGAGTTTAACGATCTTCCTCCTGGTTATGCGATATCACTTGGCGACACAGCCTGTGCTGTCGGTTCGTCAACGACCCCGACCACGTGGTGCCATGAGCCAGGAACTGCATTTTTTGGAAGTGCGGCGACTACAATTCTCGATCAGATCCGGCCGTATCGCGGATACCGCTCGCTGAATATCGTCACACCGCAGTATGACTCGAACTACCATAGCTTGCAGGTGTCGGCCGAACACCGGTTCACGTCGAATTCGCGGATAAATTTCGCATACACCTTCTCGAAGAATCTAACGAACAACCTGTCGGACCGTTCACACGCTCCGCAGGATTCGTTCGATATACAAAGTGAGTGGGGCCGTGCGGCACTTGACCGCCGTCATATAACGACGATCAACTATATCTACGAACTTCCGTTTTTCCGAAACGACCGCGGCGCCGCCGGGATGCTGCTCGGAGGATGGCAGGCGTCGGGTATCGTAACCTTCCAGACAGGGATACCGTTTACCGTGACTACCTCGAGCTTTGACCCCGCGGGCCTCGGGAATAGTCCTGCACGCATCTCGGGGAACCGGCCCACTCTGCTTTGCAACCCTAACGAGGGTGGGGCTCAAACGCCGCAGCAGTGGTTCAACACGGCCTGTTTCGCCGAAAATCCGGATCCGGGCGATGTGATCCCGAACGTTCCGGGAAGCGCTGGCCGCAACATTGTTAATGGGCCGCCTACGAACCGTGTTGACTTTACGCTTTCGAAGAACTTCCATTTCACTGAAAGTATGCGGCTGCAACTGCGTGCGGAGGCATTCAATATTTTCAACTGGACGAATATGCGTAGTTTGAGTACGAATGTAACATCCTCGACTTTTGGACGGGTGACTACATTCCGAGATCCCAGGACGATGCAGTTCGGCGCGAAGTTTTACTTCTAGAAATATTCGCAGCTTGATGATTTGCCCCGCGTTGCGCGTAACGGTGCGACGCGGGCTTTTTGTTTTGATAAGATTCATGCAGGATGAACGACGTGATTTTGACGAACGTACGGATCGCCTCGGCCGATCTTGATAAGGTTTGGGACGTTACTATCGGTCGCGGGTCTATCGAGGCGATCGGGCCTTCGGGCAATGCGCGGGAAGTTGAAATCCGTGACTTTTCAGGGCTTACCGTGTTTCCAGGCTTTGTCGACGTGCACATCCATGGCGCGGTCGGCGTTGACGTAAACGCCGCTGCCGCGGAGGACCTATTGCGAGTGGCCGCATTCCTTGCCCGAAACGGCGTGACGGCGTGGATGCCGACGTTAGTGCCGGATTCAGATGAGAATTATCGACGAGTGGTTGAGGAGATCGACCGGCTGATGGAGATGCAGACAGGTCGGCCGGTCGCTCAGGCTGTCGGGGTACACTACGAGGGAGTTTTTGCGAACGAGAAGATGTGCGGGGCCCTGCGGCCGGAATATTTTAAGAAGTATTCGGAGGCCCGTCGGCCCACCACCCCATCGGCCGAAACGGCGTCCACCCATCCTAAGACAGGCGGTGAGCTAGGGCTGCCTCGGTTGAGGCGCGGTGTGCATATGACGACGTTCGCACCGGAGGTCGAGGGCGGTGTTGATCTGGTGCGGGAGTTAACAAGACAGGGTTGGGTAGCATCGATCGGCCACACGCGAGCCGACGCGGCGACTCTGGACGCGGCCTTTGCGGCAGGAGCACGCCACATGACGCATTTTTTCAATGCGATGACGGGGGTGCACCATCGCGATCTCGGCGTTGCCGGCTGGGGCCTTTCCAACCGAGAAGTGACTTTCGACATCATTGCGGACGGAGTACATGTTCACCCGAAGATGTTGGAGATGGCATGCGGGATAAAGACTGCGGATAAGGTTTCGCTCATCAGCGATTCTGTTGCCCCAACTGGCCTGGGCGACGGCGAGTTCGAGATCTGGGGTGAGAGGATCGCGGTCAAGAACCGGCGGACACGCAATGAACGCGGAAGCATAGCGGGTTCTGTGATCACTATGCACGATGCCTTCACGCAGATCCGGTCGCTCGGGTTGTCGGAAGCGGAGGTTGCGAAAATGACCTCGACGAACCCGGCGAGGTTGCTCGGATTGGATGAGACGCGCGGCTCGATCGAGCCTGGAAAGCGGGCAGACTTGCTTGGGATTGCCGAGGACGGTTCGATCAGGTTCGTCATGATCGGGGGCATGTTCGTTGATCTGGGCTGAACGGAACTCAGGATTTCCACCTGATCGTTCCTTTTTCCCGTTTGTTCGAGTGCAAGGGAGAACAACGGATCATCGAAAAGAGGCTCCCAAACTGGAAGCCTCTTTCCTTTCCCCCTTGATCGCTAGCGAACGGTTATTCGCTAACCCCCTTGGCCTTTGCATCCCTGTGAGCTTTGCGGCCCTCGGAGCGTTTTGCCTCAATTTCGGCAAGTTTTGCCTTCTGATCGTCTGTAAGGATCGAGAAAAACTGTGCTTTCATTCGATGTCTCTCAACGATCAACTTCGCCGAGAGGGAGGCCTGGTCGTTTGCAATTGCCGTGACCTGGGCTTCGTCAAAGGCGCCGTTTGCGGTCAATTCCTTCATTTTCTGGCGATTGGCCCTGAGAGCTTCGAACGTCGGCTTCAGGTTGGTATGGCTCGCGGAGCGAAGTTCCTTCATTTTTGCTTTCTGGTCTTCTGTCAGACCAAGCCCGCGAAACATCATACCGAAGCCTCCGCGGTGATGACCGCGCCGTCCGCGATCGGCGTGCTCGTTATCCTGTGTGGTCTGGCCAAAGGCGAACACGACGCCGGTTGTGAGCATTGCGAGTGTGAGTATTGCGAAAAGTATTTTCTCCATTTATTAGTCCCCTATATTCGAAGGTATCCGGCGAATCTTCCGCCGTCGAAATGTTAGACGAAAAAGGGAGGGCCGCGGAATTCAGGGTTTGTGAATAAGTGTAAAGAAATGTAAAACGCCATGCGCGCTTGTTCGGTTTGACGTAGAATCATTCTTTGATGAACAAGGTCCTTATCATCGATGACGACGAAGAGCTTTGCGACCTGGTTGCGGAGTATTTGACGGTCGAAGGTTTCGAAACCGAGTGTGTGCATGACGGTGAAACGGGATTGCGTCGGGCTGGAGCGGGCGATCACGATCTGGCGATCCTGGACGTGATGCTGCCGAAAATGAACGGGTTTGATGTGCTGAGAAAACTCCGCGAGAATTCGAACGTTCCGGTCTTGATGCTCACGGCCCGCGGCGACGATATGGAACGTATCGTCGGGCTTGAGATCGGGGCGGACGATTATCTTCCGAAACCGTTCAATCCCCGCGAACTGGTCGCGCGGCTGCGGGCGATCCTTCGCCGCGTGTCCAGCGATGGCGGCGAGGCGGCCGAGAAATTTCAGGTTGACGACCTTGAGATCTCGTCGGCATCGCGGTCGGCAAAGCTGGATGGTGTCGAGGTCGGGCTCACTTCGGTTGAGTTCGATGTACTGCGGGCCCTGGCAAGCGAGGCGGGTAAGGTCGTTAAGAAGGAATATCTCAGCGAAACCGTGCTCGAGAGAAGCCTATCGCCCTATGACCGCAGCCTCGATATGCATATCAGCAATTTGCGGCGAAAACTAGGCCTCCGCCCCGATGGGAGCGAAAGGATCAAGACCGTAAGGTCGGCCGGATATATCTATACTGTGGAATGAACCTTTTTCTAAAAATCTTTCTCTGGTTTCTGGCAGCGATCGCATTGATGTTTGGCGTCGTCGTTTTCCTGAACTGGACGGCTCAGACTGAGCCCGTTGTAAGCCGCTGGCGGTTGTCGGTTCGATATCAGACCGATGTGTATGCCCAAACGACGGCCCAATTGTTTGAACTCCAGGGCGGTAAAGCTGTCGAAGAGTTTCTGAACCGTCTCCGCGATCCTGACAGGATCAGCGAAGTCGTCGTGATCGACGCAAACGGCCGGTCGCTGCTGTCCGAGAACGTGAGCCCCGACAGCTATCGTGAGGTGGCCGCACAGGCATTGGCGAGCGACAGTGTCGTGATCGAACATACCGACGAGGTGGCGCTTTCGGCGCGCCGGGTGACGTTACCTGACGGAAACAGTTATGTGCTGATCGTCCGGTGGGAACGCCCGCGACTGACGCCGTTCTTCGGCGAGGCGCCGTGGCGCTATATCCGGTACACCGGGCTTCTGCTGACGGCGATCCTTCTATGCTGGGTTCTGGCCCGGTACCTCTCATCACCGATCGGGAAACTGCGGCAGGCGACCCAGAAACTCGCGGACGGCGATCTTTCTACGCGCGTCGCGGGCCAGGTTGGCCGCCGCCGTGATGAACTTTCGGCCCTGGCAAACGATTTCGACATGATGGCCGAGCGGATCGAATCGCTTGTAACATCGCAGCAGCGGCTGTCGCGTGATGTTTCCCATGAACTGCGGTCGCCGCTGGCGAGAATGAATGTTGCCCTTGAGATCGCCAAACAGAAAGTGAACAGTGAAACGGCGCCCATGCTGGCCAGGATCGAGGCCGAATCTGAAAGGCTGAACGATATGATCTCGCGGCTGTTGACGCTTTCGAAACTCGAAAGTGGTTCGCAGGATTTCGACCGGCGTGAGTTGAATTTACGCTCGCTGGTCGAACAGGTTGCGGCCGATGCCGATTTCGAGGCGAACGCAAATGGCAAGGCGGTTAAACTCAACGTGACGGCCGATTGCCGCGTGATGGCTAGCGAAACGCTGATAAGAAGCGCCGTGGAAAATGTTCTGCGCAACGCCGTCCGGTACACGCGCGAGGGTACCGACGTCGAAGTTTCGCTTGTAAACGGGGGAGGCAGGGCAAAACTAACCGTTGCGGACCATGGCGGCGGGGTTCCCGATGCGGAGATGGAGAACCTCTTCCGCCCGTTCTATCGTGTCGGCGAGGCACGCGACCGCGGATCCGGCGGCACCGGTCTCGGCCTGGCGATCGCAGAACAGGCGATAAAACTTCACAAGGGTACGATCGGAGCAAGAAATACCGCGGATGGGTTGGCCGTTGAGATCCAATTGAACTGCATTTCGTAAGCGGACAACCCCTCACGCCGTTTCGCCCGCGCTGAGTCGGAAATGTGTTTATCTAGGTCCGATCGCGTCGGGCGGCCGCAAACGACCGGATCGCGAGTATGACAAACGCGAGGCAAACGATCGCCGTTGACGCCTGAGAGAGCACCGCCGGCGACGCGGTCAATTCGCTCATTTTTGAGATCAGCCGCCCAGCCGTCGCTATGAAGCCCAACAGGGCAACTACGACCGCAACGTGCATTAGATGTTTGCTAAGGTTTGTCTTAGCGTTCGAGATCGCACCAAGAAGCGCGAGCAGGATGCCGATAAAGGCCGGTATAAGCGCGGTCAAACTGGCGTGGCCTGTGACTATCCCGTTTATGTAGCCGGCGATGCCTACAAGTATGAGTAAAATTCCACAGATGATCGCTACAGTTGGCATATTCTAGTTTTTCCTCAGGATCGGCAGAATGATCGCCGATGCATTTTTTCCGCCAAAATAGATCCGCTGCGTGGCCTTCTGAAAATCGGCCGCTGTTCCCATTTGATAGTTATCAAGATATTTCTGCGGACTGCGGGCGACCAGGGGGAACCATGTGCTTTGGATCTGAACCATGATCCGGTGGCCTTTTTTGAAGGTATGCGCCACGCCCGGCATAACAAACGCCAGTTTCGTGACGGTGTTGGGTTTTAATGGCTCTGGCTTTTCAAAGCTGTTTCGAAACCGTGCCGGCATCGGTTCACCTCGCAGCAGCATTTGATAGCCGCCTGGCTGGAAAACGCCCGACGCGTATGTTTCAGGCGGCGAGATGTGTTCAGGCTCGCCATTTGGAAGCGTTTTGCCCGTTGCCGGGAAATGAAAGTCGTCCGGGAAAACATCGATGAGCTTAACCACAAAATCCGAGTCGGTCCCGGTCGATGAGAGGAAGAGGCTCGGCTTGATGTCGCCCGCGACCGTTACTTCCTCAGCAAGAGGCTCTGTCTGATATACGAGAACGTCAGGCCGGTTCGAAACAAAGCGCTGATCCTCGGTCATGAACTCACGCGGGTAATTCGCGGTTATCTTCTGAGTGTACGGGACCGGATTCAGGGGATCGGAAACGTACTCGTCGTAATCGTTTGCCGACGGCATCGCGAACGACAGGCCGCCGTCGTCCGTAAGATACAGGGCGGTATCGGTGCCGCCCGTCGGCTCGTAGTCGTTGAATGAACGCCATTGGTACGAGCCCGTATCGAACAGGTTCACCTCCTTGATCGCAGAGATGTCGCCTGTGTCCTTCAAGAAATGGTTAAAGAAGGGTATCTCGATCTTCGTCCGATAGTAGTCGCCCGTCTTGGCCCCGAAATACGCCGTACCCAGCCAATCGCCATCGCGGCGCGACCAGCCGCCGTGGTCCCATGGGCCCATGACCAGCACGTTGAATATCTTCGGGTTTTGCTTTTCGATGTACTGATACGTGCGAAGAGCTCCATATAGGTCTTCATTGTCATACCAACCGCCAACGGTCATTGTCGCGCAGCCGATATTTTTCAGTTTAGGCAGGATGTTACGGTCCTTCCAATATTGATCGTAATTCGGGTGAGCCATCATTTCGTCCCAAAACCCGATCCTGGTCCCGAAGCCCTTCGCGTACGAATCCGCTACCTCATCCAATCCGCCGAGCTCGAGAAAGAAATTGTATCCGTCAGTTCTTGAAGGGCCGGCCCATTGCTTAATGTAATCGGGTCTGTCGGTCGGTGCTGGCCGCAACTGCCCCATGAAGCCGAAGAAAGAATAATTTTGAGCGAGGAACAGCGCTCCGTTGTGATGAATGTCATCACCGTGGAACCAATCGGACACAGGGGCCTGGGGTGAGCATGCTTTTAATGCCGGATGTGAGTCGATCGAGCCGGCTGAGGCGTAAAAGCCCGGATAGGAAATTCCGTAAATGCCCACCCGGCCATTGTTGTTCCCGACATTCTTGATCAGCCAGTCGATCGTGTCGTAGGTGTCGGTCGATTCGTCTATCTCGGCCGGCCGGGTGTTGGCAATGTCGGGGCGAACGTCCTGCCAGACGCCTTCGGACCTCCAGCGTCCCCGGACATCCTGATAGGCAAAGATATAACCTTCCTTTGCGAACAGGTAATTCGGCCCGACCGACGTTTTGAACTCTGCACCATACGGCCCGACGGTATACGGCGTTCGGTTGAGAAGTATCGGGTACTTTTGCGACTTGTCCTTCGGTGCGTAGATCACGGTAAAGAGCTTAACGCCGTCGCGCACCGGGATCATGAACTCGCTTTTGGTGTAGTTAGCCTTGATGTAGGCGGCGGTCTCCGCCTGTACTTCTGAAGTCAGTTGGGCGGCCGCTAGTCCGGCGAGTGAAAGGATGAAAGCTATAGAAAGCGGGACTATCCTAAGTCTGCTGCTCATAATAAGGTACTCCGGATTGCCGGGGATTATTGAGAATATCCATTTTCTCGCAACACACCTACCTTGACAAGCTGGCAGGGGCCACTCCGTGATGACGGCGAATGTTTGTGGTGAGCGGCGCAGCGAGGCGCGGCCTCACATTTGATCGAGCATATTCTCGATCGATCGCTTTAGATGGTCGGTTACCAACTGGTAACTGGGGGCACCGGCCGGGTCAACGCTGGTCAAAATGTCCTTCGCATAGAACGGCTCGCCGAAGCGGACCTTCACTTTTGCCGGGCGGATCTTCATTGAGCGGCGTGCCCAGACTTTATGAAGGCCGTGGATGGCGACCGGGACGATCGGCCGGTCCAGTTCTGTTGCGAGGATCGCCGCGCCGCTCTTGAATTGATGGAGCTGACCGTCGTAGGCCCGTTCGCCCTCGGGGTAGATGTTTAGGACCTTCCCACGTTTAAGGCCGATGGCTCCGGCTTTCATCGCCTTCATTAGCTGGGTGTCGGGATCGACAGGGACTACGTGGAGCATCCGGGCGACGTATGACATAAAGCGGCTGGAGAAGAACTCGCTCGCGCCGACGTGGAAAGTATTCTTGAAAAATTCGTATGGGTAGTTCGAACAGACGACGAACGGATCGAGAAAGCTTTGGTGATTTGGGCAGATGAGGAAGGGGCGTTTCATTCGGCGAAACCCTTCAAGCCCTTCTACCTCAAGACGCATAAAGACCCGACAAAAAACATTGAAAAGCTTATAAACAATGAAGGCGAACACCAGGAAGACCGCCCTGTCGCGAAGCACCGTCTCCATCTCAGGAATGTCATCGGCATTTTTCAGCACGGCGGACCAGGTACCGATTTCGGACTGCCGGTCTGCGGCCGTCGTGCCGAAGCCAGGCTTGCCATCCGCTGACGCCGGCGGTTCGGACCTTTCGGCAAGCCCGATCAACTCACGAACCGTTAGGGCCCGCGCTGCATCATCGGCTGAAAATTCGGCGCCGAGTTTCATCTCCAGGGCCGCGAACATTTCGGCACGGGCAAGGGAATCGAGACCGAGGTCGATCTCAAGATTCATGTCAGGATGGATGCGGTCGCTATCCTTGCTGTGTTGGCGGACGACGGAAACGGCCATTTCGCCGCATCGCGACGTGAGAATATCGTAATCGGCGGCGGTGAATTCCCACTTCTTTTTGTCGTTAGGGCTTCCGCCGATCGTTCCGGTTTCGATTGCTTTCGTCAATTCGAACCGTTTTATCTTCCGCGTGGCCGTGCGCGGCAGCGGCTCTACACGGATCATATAGTCGCGGACGCGTTGATATTCGGGCAACTCGCGGCCAAGATCGTCGAGGGCATAGCGGATCGCTTCCTTTGAGTTGGCAATGTTGGATGATTTAAGGTATTCAAAATCCGGCACGACGACTGCCGCAAGTTTTTCGGCCCCGGCCCGGTGCTCGTTAGCGTCCTTGATGCCCACAATCGCCAGCTCCTCGACAAGCGGCGTTTTCAGATAGTGAGCTTCCAGGTCTTCGGGGTGAACATTCTTTCCGGAAGGCAGTACGATCACGTCTTTTGCCCTGCCAACGATATAGAGGTGGCCGTCCTTATCGAGCCGTCCAAGATCACCCGAGCGGAACCAGCCGTCGGCGGTGAACGTGTCGGCCGTTGCGGCTTGGTTGCGATAATACCCGTTGAACACAACTCCGCCGCGGATCAGCACTTCGCCGACGCCTTCCTGGTTCGGGTCGGCTATCTTGATCTCGGTGCCGCGCATCGGTTTTCCGACCGAGCCGATGCGGTTGTCCTTCTCAAAGTTTGCGGTCGCCGCACCGCTGGTTTCGGTCAGGCCATAGCCTTGGAGGATCGTGAAACCGAGCCGGTGAAAGTCGCGGGCAACATCTTCATCAAATCGCGATCCGGCAGAGATCGCGATCCGCAGGCAGCCGCCGAACGATTCGTGAACCTCGCCGAAAGGTCGGTTTCCCAAATTGACACCAAGGCGATCGCGCAAGACACCGTTCGTCGCAAGCAAGGCCCGGAAAAGTCGCCGGACAATTCTCGGCTTTGCTTCGACAGCATCGAAGATCTTCTTGTGGAAGAGGTACCAAAGCCGCGGCACGGTAGTGAGGATCGTAGGTTTGAACTCCCTCATCGCTGACCCGAGTTCGGCGGGCGACAGTTCTTTCAGGTATCCGACCTCGCAGCCAACGGTCGTTGCGACCCACAGATTAACGATCTGAAGATACGCATGGAAGAGTGGCAGCAGGCTCAGGATCCGTTCGTGCTCGGACAGCTTAAGCACTTCGTCGATGCCTGTCAGCTCGGCGATAATGTTGCCGTGCGTGAGCGGGACGCCTTTAGGTGTTCCTGTCGTGCCGCTGGTGTAGATAAGGAGAGCGACCTCATCGGGGCTATATTCCGGCCTTTCGATCGAGTATTTGGCGGGAAACTCGCCCGAAGCCCATTCGTCAAAATCAGAACTGAGATCGGAGCGATGCGGCCGTACCCGCGTCTCAAGGCTGGCCGCCGCATCAGTCGGATGAACGGCGATCATTTCCTTGTTCGCACTTTCGCGCTGGCAGTTCACCGTCTTCCACACAACCGAAGCGACCGGACGGCCAAGCGACTTCTGGATCGCATCAAACTTGTTCTCAACATCGGCGGAAACAAATGCCAGTTTCGCCTCGGAGTTGTCAATAAAATTGGCAAGAGCTTCGGTCGCTCCCTGCGGGTCAAGCGGCACGCAAACGGCGCCGTGGTAAACGATCGCGAGATAGGCCAGGGCCCAGCTAGGATGATTCTCGCCGATCACGGCGACCCGGTCGCCTCGATCGATCCCAGCCTCTCCGAGCCGATACGCGATCGAGCGGATGGCCGACAGACTTTCGCCGAAAGTGTAGACCTGCGTATCATCGCCGACGATCCGCATTGCTATCCGTTCGGGCCGAGCCTCGAAAGCGTCGACGAGCCGTGAGATGTAGGAATCTGTCATACGCAATGAGGGCCTGGGTTCCGTCGCGTACCCCTTAGAGCCTTAATTTCCATTCGGTACCAAGAACATGGACAGACCCGGGCGTTGAAACGTTATCTCCCTCAAAAGTGTAGAAAACCTCGAGGGCGAAATTCTTGTTCACGGTCTTCTCTATCCCGGTCGAGATCCGGTTCCGCGAGAAGGTGCCGGACACCGAATCGTAGAATGGTTCGTCCTTAATGAATACTGAGGCATTCGTGAGAAAGCTTTCCGGAAGATCCCTTTCGATCTTGATCGAAGGACGATACCGCCATGAATTTCTTCCCGGCCGGCTCCTGTGTTCGAATCGGCTGCGGTGGGAGAGCGAGAATCCCTTGACTGGAAAAGCGTATTTCACGTCCAGTCCGGTGCGGTACTCATACCTGTATCTGCCGGATGACCTTCGCGACGAGATAAATGTTTGAAAAGGTGTAAGCGAAAGGTTCTTGAATGGCTTATACTCGACGCCGATCACAAACCGGTAACTCTCCGGTTTTGAGAAATTTTGCTCGAGTCGAAGTGTGCCCGCGGCCTTTATATCGAATTGTTCATTCACCGGAATCGTCAGTTCAAGGTCATTCCACGACTGCAGATCGTCATTGTCTTCACCGCCCTGACTGAAAACCGCTACCGGCAACAGAATGAGAAGGAATGGCAGCGATACCAAAAACGGCAGGTTGATGATGTTTGAGCGGATCAGGTTTAGAGGCATTATACGATGGGCTGACGTTACAGAAGTGTAACGAAAGAATGCCGGAATTGAAAAGTTTGATCACCGGTTTTACGGCACACGGACACGGAGAGCATCCGGAACAACCTCGTAGACGGCGGGAAGACGGCCGAGGAGTTCGCCGTCGATCTCGATGTGGAACTCTGCGTCCGCGTTGGCGGGCGAGACTTCGACACGTTCCACGCGTGAGCTTTTAACCTCTTTCAGGGCAAGGTGCGAGCCCGTGTAAAGCGTATAGGAGTTCAGCAGGATCCTGGCCGTACGGATATCGCCGATGTTGATAAGATCGAGTTTCCCGTCATCGAGCTTCGCGTTGGGTGCGATCATCATGCCGCCGCCGAAATATCGGGCATTCGCCAGGCAGAAATTGACCGTCTGCAGAAGGTGCTCGTCACCGCCGTCAATTTTTACGCGCACTGTCACCGGATCAAGCCCGACTACTTCCTGCAGTGTCGAGAGTGCAAAGCTCGCACGCCCTTTGACCCCGCCAAGCGGGAGCCAATCAAGGGCCCTGTTGGATTTGACGCGTTCGATGATCGACGCCGCCAGGCCGAACGATGAGACATTAAGGAAATAGCGCGATATCTGTTTGCCGGCGTGGTCAAGAAATGTAACGCGGCCGACGTCGATACGTTTGGATTTCGCGAGGCGCAAGGAGCGGGCCGCCTCGCGTGACTCCTGCGGAATGCCGAGACTTCGGCGAAAGTCACCTCCTGTTCCTGATGGAAGGACGCCGAATTCAACATCGCGTCCGCTTTCGAGAATGCCGTTGGCTACTTCATTGATCGTTCCGTCGCCGCCGCACGCGATGACGAGTTCGCGGCCGGCCTCGGCGGCTTTCTTTGCAAGTCGTCGGCCGTCGCCGGCTGATCGGGTGAACGCAGCATTGTATGGGCCGAAATGAGCGCGGAGGTCGCTAGCGATCGCCGCCCATTTATCGCGAGTAGAGCCGCCGGCCGATCTTGGATTTACGATCACCAAAGGAAGCATGCGAACGCAATTATGCGGAGCATACGGTACGCGTGTCAATTTCGCCGCAAGGATGCACGCGAGAGATCAAAACGATCGTCCAGGCCTCGAGAGGCTGTCGGTTACAACGCGTCCGCTGGTTTCGAGATCGGCAAATGCTCGTTCAAGTACCTCGTCAGCAGGCTATATAAATGCAGCGTTGTCCCTTCGCCTTCGGAAATGCTGTGCGTGCGGTTTGGGTAGGGCATGATCGTGAACGGTTTATTTGCGGCGATGAGCGCATCTATCAGTATTTCGGTTTGCTGGTAATGGACATTGTCGTCGCCGGTTCCGTGAACGATCAGCAGGTCGCCTTTCAGGTTAGCGGCAAAAGTCGTCGCCGAGGAATTCTTGTAATCCTCGGCGTTATCCTTTGGCAGGCCCATATATCGTTCGGTATAGATCGTGTCGTAATAACGGTTGTCAGGTGCAGGTGCAACGGCCATTCCCATTTTGTAGATCTCCGGATAACGGAACATAGCGTTCAGCGTCGCAACGCCGCCGCCGCTCCAGCCCCAGATGCCGACACGCGAAGCATCGAGATAAGACATTTTCGCAAGCATCGCCTTTACCGCGGCGGCCTGATCTTGTGAACTCAACACGCCTATTTTTCGATAAATGCTCTTTCTGAACGCCCGCCCGCGTGGTGACGGTGTGCCGCGATTGTCCACGCTGGCGACAATGTAGCCCTGCTGTGTAAGCATCAGATACCAAAAATACTGCGATCCGGACCACTGGTCATTGACCGTTGTCCCGGCCGGTTCGGTGTATGCGTAAAAAAGTACCGGATATTTTTTCGTTGGGTCAAAGTTTGGCGGCTTCATCATCCAGCCGTCCAGCGAAACACCCTCGCGTATATCGATGCGGAAAAATTCCTGCGGGCCTTTCGGCAGCTTGTCGAGCTTTGCCTGTGCCGACGCGTTATCGACGATCGAACGTGCGACCGAACCGGACTTTAGGTCGAGCAGATCGATCTTTGAATATTTTCCGAACGACGACGATGTCTGTACCGCCCAACGTGAATTTGGAGAGAAATTGTAAGTGTTCCAGCCCTGAAACCGGGCCGGCGTAACACGTTCGTCATTGCCGCTGCCGTCAAGTTTTGAGCGATACAAGTAACGCTGTGTTGCGTTGTCGGGCGATGCGATGTAATAGACCCAGCCGCCGGCCTCGTCAACGGCTTGAATACTCATCGCGTCGAAGCGGCCTTTCGTCAACGGCCGGATGTCGCGGCCGTCCGCGGAAACCGAATACGGCCGTCGCCAGCCGTCGCGTTCGCTGACCCAAAGGAACCGTTTTCCTCCATCGAGCCAACGCATTTCAGGCAGCGTGAGATCGACCCAGGCATCATCTCGTTCGGTGAGAATGGAGCGTGCCTTTCCGGTCTTTGCATCTGCAACGAGGACCTGCAGAGTGTTTTGCAAACGATTGAAATGCTGAAGATAGATCTCCTTCGGGTTTGACCAGTCAACCGATACGATGTAGTTGTTTCGCGGGTCGCCGGGCGTTTCAAGCCAGCGTACCGAACCGCCGGCAGCGGAGACAACTCCTACGCGAACCGATGCGTTTTGTGTTCCCGTTTTTGGATAGGGAATCCTCGTCAATGTGGGATAAAGGCCGGTCGTGTTATTGAGCAGAATAAAATCTTCGATCCCCGAAGCGTCAAATTGCCAAAAGGCGATCGATCGTCCGTCCGGGCTCCATCGCCAGCAATCGCGCAGATCGAACTCTTCCTCATTCACCCAATCCGAGGTGCCGTTTATCATCGTGTGCGAGCCATTGTTCGTCAATCGAGTGATCTTGCCGGTTGCAACATCTTCAACATAGAGGTCGTTCTCGCGTACATAAGCGACGCGGGTTCCGTCGGGCGAGAATTTAGCGAACATCAGCGTAGCGGGCTTTGCGTCGCCGCCGAGTTTGGACAATCGACCTGTCGTTTGATCAAGCACCCAAAAGTCGCCGCGGGTGTTGTAGCGCCAAACCTTTTGCGAATTCGTGTATATCAAGACCCGCTTGCCGTCCGCCGACCAGTCGTAGCCGTCGAGTTCGAGCGGCTTTGTTAAGCCCTTTGGGATCAGGCTCTCGGCCGATAAAAGGATACTTCTTGCTCCTGTATCGATCTGATATCGGACCAAGTCGTCTGCGTCCTTTACTTTCGCCGAAGGCTCGAGTTTTGCGTAAGAATCGCCGTCCTTTAACCATTCAAAGCCGCCAAATCGCTCAGGCTGAAATTCGCGACTGGCAAAAATGCGCTCGACCGTCAATTTTGGGTCAATGCTTTGCTGTGTGGCCTGTGAGTAAAGCGAAAAATTCGCAGAGGAGGTGAGAAAAAGGAAAAGAATGATCGCGGCCCGCGATACGGAAAACGAAGCGTGTTTATGCATAGGATGTTGTGTACGCAGCATTTAATTCGATCAAGCGACTAGAACGAAAACACCGCCGAACGCAGTTTTGTGGCAAGCCCTTAGGCGATGCCGGTCTTTGAATAAACATCGCCCAGCGTTTTTGCGGCGACCGCTCTGGCTTTTTCGGCTCCGGATCCGAGGATCGGCTTCAGTGCATCATCATCATACTGCTTGATGCGTTCCTGAAACGGCCGGAGATATTCGATCGCAGCGTCGGCGAGTTCGGTCTTGAAGTGGCCATAGCCTTTTCCGGCAAAATGTTCGACGCATTCTTCCTGCGACTTGCCGGAAAGGAGCTGGTAGATCGTGAGCAGGTTCGTGATCGCGGGGCGCGACTCGTCAAATTCGATCGCCGTTCCTGAATCGGTTACGGCACGTTTGAACTTCTTGACGATCGTATCTGCGTTATCGAGAAGAAAGATCGAACCGTTCGGGTTTTCGTCTGATTTGGACATCTTCTTGTTCGGGTCCTGGAGCGACTTTATGCTCGCTCCGGCTTTAGGGATGTACGGCTCAGGGATCTTGAAGGTCTCGCCGAAGTCACGGTTAAAACGTTCTGCCAAGTCGCGGGTTAATTCGAGATGCTGCTTCTGGTCTTGGCCGACCGGGACGAGATCGGCTTGGTAGAGCAGGATGTCGGCGGCCATCAACACGGGATAGGTAAATAGGCCGACGCCGGCGCGTTCAGCGTTGCCCTTGCCTTTGTCCTTAAACTGCGTCATCCGCTCAAGCTCGCCCATGCGAGTCTGGCACGACAGCACCCAGGTGAGTTCGGCGTGTTCGGGAACGTCCGACTGGATGAAGATCGTCGATTTTTCCGGATTGACGCCTGCTGCCAAATAAATACGTGCGAGATCGAGCGTCTTTTGCCGCAACGTTTTCGGGTCCTGCGGCAGTGTGATCGCATGCAGGTTGACTATGCAGTAGAACGCTTCGTACTCGTCCTGAAGCGCAACCCAATTTTTCAGGGCTCCGAGATAGTTGCCGATGTGCAGGCTCCCGGTGGGCTGGGCGCCGCTGAGGATGCGTTTTTTCATAGACTAGAACCAGGGCGTGACCAAGAGGTAGTTCACAACGCGGAAGACCGGGCGCATTATCAGTCCGATCAGGCCCATATAGATGAGTGCAAGAAGTATCAAAAACCCGAACTGCTCCAGCATGTCGAACACGGGCTGAAAACTCGGCGGCAGAAAGGTCGAGAGAACTTTGCTGCCGTCAAGCGGCGGAAACGGAAGAAGGTTAAAGACAGCCAGCGAGATATTCAGCAGAATGAGGTATCGGAACAGGATCACGATAGCGTTAACGAAAGCATTTTCAAGATTGCCGGCGTTGATTACCTCGAACTCGAGCAGAAGCTTGAATATTACAAAACTTGTAACCGCAATAATAAGGTTCGCGCCGATGCCCGCAATCGAAACCATCACATTGGCCACCTTGTAGTTAGTCCATTTTCGCGGATTGACGGGTGTTGGAATCCCCCAGCCGAGCAGCGGTATGTTTGCCAATGCCCCGCCGAACGCCCCGAAAACAAAGCTCAGGATCGGGATAAGCAGCGTCCCGATCGGGTCGGTGTGCTTGACCGGGTTCAACGTTACGCGGCCGAGCATGTAGGCCGTGTCGTCACCAAACTTATAAGACATCCACGCGTGGCCCGCCTCATGGGCCGAAATAGCCAGAAGAAGCACAACCAGATATACCACCAGATGGCTGGCCAATACGGCTAAATCAATATCACCCATAATAGTAATCGTTGACGACCCGCAACGGCGCTGTTTCGCACACGTATTTTCAGGGCCATTGATTGTCTTTACTGCTAGATTGTGCCATTCTTTTACATCAAAATAAACCTGTCGGGAGGAAAAGCGTTGCTCAGATCCATCTTGTTTGGCGGCGAATCGGGATTGTCGTTCGCGGCGAATGCCGGCCTAGCTCTTGTCCGAATTTTTGCCGGGGTTTCGATCGCCCTTGCCCATGGGATCCATAAGATTCCGCCGGGTGAGGGACTGATCACAGGTACAGCAAATCTCGGATTTCCTATGCCGACGCTCTTTGCCTGGGCTGCCGGGTTGTCGGAGTTTTTCGGCGGGATATTTCTGGCCTTGGGATTCCTGACAAGATTTGCCGGCTTTTTCGTCGCGTTTACGATGTTAGTAGCGATTCTTGGCGTCCATGGTGCCGATCCGTATTCGAAGAAGGAACTGGCGCTGGCGTACTTTTTTATCGCCACGGCGTTCATGATAAAAGGTTCCGGGGACTGGAGCCTGGATGGGGCTTTGAGGAGATAGAACGCTAACTTTGGTCCGTATTTTGCTACATGTGGATCGAAGTACGCAGGTCGGGTATGAAAAATCACATTGTCTGCATAGCGAGTGAGCAAAAGGGAAACGAATTCCTCGACGAGGCCCATAATGCCGGCTGGCATGTAACGCTTGTGACGCGCAAGAAATTGCTCGATCAGCCGTGGCAGTGGACGGCGTTGAACGACGTTAAGACGGTCGAGGATAATGCTTCGCAGGAAGAATACATCCGAGCGGTAACGAACATCGCGGGATCGCGAGCGATCGATCGGGTTGTCGGGCTGGACGAATTCGACGTGATGACCGCCGCGCGGACTCGCGAACACTTGCAGCTCGGCGGAATGACCAGCTCACATGCCCTCCGCTTTCGCGACAAGCTTTCGATGCGCGGTATCGCGAGTCAGGCGGGAATTCCATGTCCTGAGTTTACCGGCGTTTTCAATCAGCAAGCGATAGCCGAATATCTCGACCGAGTCCCGCCGCCGTGGATAATCAAACCGCGGTACGAGGTTTCGGCGTTTGGTATTCGAAAATGCGAGTCGAAAGAGCAGATTTGGGACGTATTGACCGATCTCGACAACCGCAACAACTGGCGGGACCATCCTTCTCAGTTCGTGCTTGAGAAGTTCATTGCGGGGAATGTGTTCCACGTTGATTCGGTCGTCGAAAACGGCAAGGTTGTAGCCGCCGGTGTCAGTCAATACGGCACGCCGCCTTTTAGCGTGACGCATTACGGCGGGGTATTCACGACCTCGATCGTGCCGTATAAGTCCACCGAGCGGAAGGAACTTGAGGCGATGAACAAGAAGCTTCTCGAAGCTTTCAAGTACGAGCGTGGGGTTACACACGCGGAGTTTCTGCAAAGCCAGGACGACGGCAAGTTCTACTTGTTGGAAGTCGCTTGCCGTGTCGGCGGTGCATACATCGCAAACGTTCTCGAACATGCATGCAACTTTAATCTTTGGCGTGAGTGGGCAAAGCTTGAGACCGCGACCGAAGAGAATCCTTACAAACTCCCGAAGCTGCGAAAAGACTTTGCCGGCGTTGCCCTCGCGCTGGCAAATCAGGACGAGCCCGATACATCGCACTACTCGGATAGCGAGATCGTTTACAGGGTCTCGAAACCGAAGCATGTTGGACTGATCTTTCACTCCAATAAGCAAAAGCGTCTTGAAGAGCTTCTAGCCGTTTACAGCGAACGCATCACAACCGATTTCCTCGCAGTCGCGCCGGCGAAGGAGCGGTATGATGATTAGGTTAGGTGGTTATAAGTATAGCTGATAGCTGCCAGCTCGTTGCCCTCAGCCAGGCGTCTCCGACCTTCTATCCTTTGAGTCGTGGACTCATTAGTTTCCCGTTGTATATTCTACGGTCTCTATGCCCATCGAAATGTTGTTTAACGATCCGGCGGCCGCGCAGATTGGTGCGCCCGAACTGCTTGAACACGATCTCAACCAATACTTCCCCGAACTGCTCAAATTCGAATCGATCGAGGCGCTGGCCAAATCATCGATGGTTGAAAAGGTACGCCCCGAGGCTGAGAAGATATTGAACGCGATCGTCGTGTCAGAACCGGGAGCGGTAGCGACCGGATTCCAATGGGACCGTGACGAGTTGGCCTCCAACCACCCCGTCAGCCGAAGCGGCTGCCACCCCTCCTCCGACAGGAGGGGAGCCGGCGGCCCTGCGGTTTCCGCGCTTGCGTGGAATATTGAACGGGGCATCATGTTCGAGGGCATCGCAGAGGCGCTTCGGAATCACGATGAGCTAAAGAATAAGGATCTTCTTCTTCTGACTGAGCTCGATTACGGAATGGCGCGAAGCGGAAATCGATTCGTGGCGAAGGAATTGGCCGATCGGCTGAACCTGAATTACGCATTTGCGCCTGTTTACATCGCGTTGCAGAAGGGAAGCGGCGTTGAGGCAGCGATGGAGGGTGAGAACACGGGATCGATCCACGGACTGGCGATGTTCTCGAAATGGCCGATGTGTAATGTCCACGCGGTGCCGCTGCCAAATGGCAAGGACAAGATGTGGGGGAAGGAGAAGCGGCTCGGGTTCTTGCGGGCACTGATCGCCGACATCGATCATCCTTCCGGGACTTTTAGGGCCGTGACTATACATCTGGATGCTCACTGCTCGCGGGCTCACCGGAGGCTGCAGATGAGATTCATCCTCGATCATCTTGACACACTCGACGCGCTGCCGACCCTCCTCGGCGGCGACTGGAACACGACCACTTTCAATTCGCAGAGTTCGACGCGGGCGATAATGGGCTATTGGCGGCGGGTTTTCATGGGGCCGAAACGGGTAGCAAGGCTCCATCTTCCGCACCCGGAAAGGTATTTCGAGAGGCCGCTTTTCTCTGAACTGGAATCGCGCGGCTATGATTTTCGCTCGCTCAACAATATCGGCACGGGAACCCTGCACTATCACGTCGAGAGTATTGAGAAAAATACCAACCTGCGCGATTGGGTGCCCGAGTGGTGCTTCCCATTCATTTTCTGGGCCGCCAATCGTGTCGGCGGAAAGGTCTCGGGCCGGCTGGATTGGTTCGCGGGTAAAGGGGTCAAGGCCGGCCCCGGATCTGCTGCGAAAACGATCGGCAATCTCGTCAACTCCGAAGGAGATCCATTGTCAGATCATGACGCGATAACGCTGGATTTCTCGATTACCCGAGACGCTGGAACCGCAGCTTGACCGCCAAGCCGGGAATGCCGGTAAAAATTGTTTCGGATCGAATAGGTTAATTGCGGTCCGAACGATTATACTCATTCCTATGGAAGTAGCCTTTTGTCAGACGTTGAGTTTCAACGCAGATACCTTTGATTTCGAGGCCGTAGCTCACGAGAACGGCAATGCCACTATCATCAAGTTTCCCGTCGATGAAAAGAAAGTAAGCCCGGGTGACGTGGTCGTCGTCGTGTCCGGCGAAGATATCAGCTTTCACGGCATCATCGGCAAGATCGAGAACGGGTACGCCTTTGCGTCCGATCCAAAAGGCTCGCTTTTGCCGTCTGGTGTTCACTGATTCAGTGGCCGTGGCCGGGCTTGAGTTTTTTCCGATTTCCTCTTACCTTCTTAAATTAGCCACGGGGATGTAGCTCAGCTGGGAGAGCGCGGCGTTCGCAATGCCGAGGTCAGGGGTTCGATCCCCCTCATCTCCACCAAACACCACTCGAAAGGGCAGCCGTTGGGCGTGCCCTTCTTTGATTCGAGGCAAGGCGTCATCGCTTTGCGCGCAAGTATTCGGGAACCGCTATCTTTGGATCGAGCCGTTCGTCGGCGATCGGAGATCCTTTGGCGGTCGTCACAGGCAGAACTCCCGCCCAAACATTCATAGCGTAGTCTTCGTCGTCATCCACCGGCCCTCCGGTCCTTACCTTTGCCGATGCTTCATCGATCGGCAGCTTTAGCACGGACGTCGCTTTCATTTCGGACTCGGTCGGCCATCGGACATCGACCCACCGGCCGGGAACAATGTGTTCCGTGAAAGCCTCGAGTGCCCGGTATTTTTCATCGGGATCTTCGACCGATACGGCCTTCCCGAGAACCACCACCGAGCGGTAGTTGATCGAATGATGAAACGCCGACCGCGCCAGTACAAGGCCGTCGATCAGCGTAACCGTCACGCAAACATCGATCCCTTTCGCCATTCTTCGGAGCATCCGGCTTGCCGCTGAGCCATGGATATAGAGATCGTCGGCGATCCGGGCAAAACTTGTCGGGATCACATATGGCTGTCCGTCAACGGTGAATCCGACATGACAAATGAAAGCCTCGTCGAGAATGGCGTAGATCGTCTCTCGGTCGTAGTTCCCGCGCTTCGGAAGCCGGCGGACGCGCGTCCGTTCGGTTTGGGTACTTTTTGCTGCCATAAATTTATTGGAGTGCCATCGAAAAATAATGTGCCTCGATGTTCATCTCTTGCTCAAAATAAAACCCGTGTGAATCGGACCGTGTTCCCGCTATTTTGCGTTCATCCAATCGCGGCCGGCGCCGATCTCGACTACCAAGGGGATGTCCAGGGTCGCGGCTGATTCCATTTCCTGCTTGATCAGTTCACCGGCTGTTTTTGCCTCGGCTTCTGGTGCCTCGAACAAGAGTTCATCGTGGACCTGCATGATCATCTTTGTCGCGAGGCGTTCTTTTTTCAGCCTATCGGCGACGCGGATCATTGCGATCTTTACTATATCGCTGGCGGTGCCCTGGATGGGCATATTTATCGCCTCGCGTTCGGCTCGGGAGCGGACGGTGTAGTTGCGGTCGCGGATGCCGGGGAAGTAGCGCCGACGGCCGTAAAGCGAGGTGATATAGCCTTGCTCTCTCGCTTCTTCCGGCGTGCGGTCCATGTAGGCTCGGATGCCTTTGTAAGTGTCGAAGTAATCGTCGATCACCTTGCGGGCCTCGGCTTTTGAGATGCCGACACGTGAGCTTAGACCGAAGGCCTCGACGGCGTACGCGATGCCGAAGTTTACTATCTTTGCGAGGCGGCGTTTTTCTTTCAGGTCCTTGCCGTCGGTCGCTCCGAAAACGAGCCGTGCGGTTTGGGCGTGGATGTCCTCATTCTTCTTGTAGGCTTCCAGCATCACCGGATCTTTGGTGATGTGAGCGAGAATCCTCAATTCCAACTGCGAGTAATCGGCAGAGATCAGCACGTTGCCGTCTTCCGGGATGAAAGCACCGCGGATACGCTGGCCGAGTTCGGTACGGATCGGGATATTCTGCAGATTGGGCTCGGTCGAGCTAAGGCGGCCCGTGACAGCAACTGCCTGGCTGAGTACGCCGTGGATGCGGCCGTCGGTATTGATCATCTTCGGCAGCGCATCGGTGTAGGTTGCCTTAAGCTTGTCCATCTCGCGGTAATCGATGATGAGCTGAGCGATCTCGTAATCGACGGCCAGTGCGTCCAGCACGTCGCGGCTGGTCGATATCTGGCCGGTTGCGGTCTTTTTGCCGGTGGCGATGTTCAGCTCTTCAAAGACCTCACCGACCTGTTTCGGTGAGCCGATATTGAACTCGCGTCCGGCAATGCCGAATATTTTTTCACGCAGCTTTTCGAGCTCGTCGGAGATGTAGTTTGAAAACTCTTTTAACGCGTCGGCATCGACCTTCATCCCGACTGTCTCGATCTCAGCGAGGATCGGTGAGACGGGTATCTCGATCTCGGTATAAACTTTCAACAGCCCGTCGGCGACGATCTTTTTCCGAAGCATCGGCGTCAACTGCCGGGTCCAGTCTGCACGGATCGCACATTTCCAGGCCGACTCGCTCCATCCATCGGCCGGGTTGTTGGGATAGGCGTTCAGGTTCTGCTGAGCCAGAAACTCCAGCTCATGATGCGGCCGGCTGGAATCGAGAACGTAAGAAGCGAGCATCAGGTCATCCGTGAGGCCGCGGATCACGTCAGTACCGCCTGCACTAGCGGACGGGGTCGTCTTGTCAGAACCGGGAGCGATAGCGACTGGGTTCTTATGACTGCCGCCAGCGGAGAACCCAGTCGCTACCGCTCCCGGTTCTGACAGGAGTTTTCGCAGTACGGCGAGCTTGCACTTATAATCGTGCGTACTCTTTTCGACGTGAGGATTTGCGAAAAGATCGGCGAGCGGCCTGATCGCCGCATCGCGGCCGCCTTCAAAGTTTTCGAGATCGACGAATGCCGCCTGGCCCGGTGCGTATGACACAGCTATCCCGAGCGGGGGCACTTTGTCAAATGACGAATGCCACTGGCCTTCGTTCGAATCATCGACGGCGAAAGAGAACGTCTCCTTTTCCCAGATCGTGCGGATCAACTTGTCCAGATCCGTTCGATTGGTGATGATCTCGTACTTTTGCTCAACGGTTGCCGCACCATCGGGGAGCGAATCGAACAGCGGGGCCGAGTCGGAAAACTCTTTGGTCAGCAGGGTGAACTCAAGCTCGCGAAAAAGCTTGAACGCCTCGGTGCGATTAGGTTCCCTGATCTTTAGTTGATCGAGGTTCAATTCCACCGGGACCTCGCAATGGACGGTCGCAAGCTCGAGCGACTGTTTTATGATCTTCTGATTGTTCTGCAAACTCTCGCGGTAAGTTTTGTGCGAGATCTTTTCAGCATTCTCCATCGCCCCGACAGCCGAGCCCCATTCGGTCACAAGTTTCACCGCACCCTTTTCACCAATTCCCGGAGCACCCGGAATGTTATCGACCGAATCGCCCATCAATCCGAGCAGATCGATTATCTTCGACGGCGGCACGCCGAATTTTTTCATAACCCACGCCTCGTCCATCCACTCGATCGGCGGCACCGGCACCTTGCGCTTCACATTTACCGAATTCTGCCGCATCCCGACGATGTACGGATCTTTGACCAACTGACACAGGTCCTTGTCGTTTGAAACGATCACCGCCTGCATCTTTTTCTCGGCCACCTTTACGGCAAGCGTGCCGATAACGTCGTCGGCTTCGTATCGGTCGTACTTAATGATCGGAATATTGAACACTTCGCATACGCGGATGATGTAAGGTATCTGCGTCGCAAGATCGTCCGGCATAGCTTCACGATTCGCCTTGTAATCGGCGTACATTTCATCGCGAAATGTCGGAACGTCGGTATCGAATATCGCCGCAACGTATTCGGGATTCTCGTCCTTCAACAGCTTCCGCAGCATGTTCGTAAAAACAAAGACCGCCTGCGTCACCTGGCCCTGACTATTTCGCAGCGGGTCCTGCCGCGTTCCCATCGGGGCAAAATACGCCCGAAAGACGTGCGACATCGAGTCGATCAAAAATACACGCTTCATTTGAGAGGATTCTAACGGAAATTAGCCGTGGACGCACTTCGCGGGGTCTATCGGGCATTTTTTACTTTTCCACGGTTAAATGTTTCAATAAGGTTGGTTGAATTGTTGAATTCCAGCAGTGTTCCCGACTGGTGGGAACACTCGGGCGGATGCGAGGTGTGATCCGTCTTGACAAAATATACACGCCGACATATATGCCGCGTCGAAAGTTCCGCCACACGCATCGCTACGAATCGCCGGGCGACCGTACTCACCAGGAATACATAGCCAATCAGCCTGCCCAGTTGACAACCCGGTCGGAATTACTGCGCCTGATCCGAGGCGGCGAGGACACTTATCTTGAGCTGAAGGTAAAGCTCTCAAACGTAGAGAAGATCACACAGGGAATTGTTGCGCTTGCGAATACAAGCGGTGGAACGATCATTTTCGGCGTGACAGATCAACTGCGGATCGAAGGAGTGTCTGATCCGGAAGCCGTACGTGACGAGCTTTCGAGGATCTGCCGGGAGGAGATCGTACCTGCTGTCGTACCTCTGATCGACACCATCGCGTTTGATAGTGGTAAGCGGATTGTCGCGATAGACATAGAGTCACGGAACAGGCCGTATCGTACCCGCGATGGCCGCTTCTATATGCGTTTCGGGGCGGAGAAGCGCGAAGTGGCCCGCGAACAGCTTTCGATGTGGCTCGACGAAATTAGGCCGCTGGGTTACGAGAACGTTCCGCTTTTTAATTGCACCGAAGCCGATTTTGACGACGGGCTCTTGTGGACCTTTGCCGCCGGTTTTGAGGAAGTCAACCAGAACCTGAATATGTATCAAACGGCCGAGTTCCTGAAGAAGGATCTTCTGCTGGCGGTGGGCGGTGGGGAAGGGTTTTCGCCGACGGTCGCCGGGCTGGTGCTCTTTGGCAAGAACGATCGGGTCGCACAGCTATTTCCACGTTCAGGTGTGTTAGTCTCACGGTTTTCGGGCGAGAACGGGAACGCTCAGTTGATCGAATCAACCGAGTTACAGGGAAATCTTCATTCGGTCTATGATTCGGCCCAGAATTTTGTACTCCGCTATGTTGATCTGGCCAAGTCGAAGCCGCGAAAACGTGCCGCCGAGGACACTCTGCACGTGCGGCCGCGAAGCATCTTTAACCTATACGCGATCCGCGAGGCGATAGCCAACGCCCTCGTCCATCGTGACCTGGCAATGCGCGACATCCCGACGCGAATCAATATCTATGACAACGCGATCGAATTCATCAACGCCCGCCGCACCAATGGATTTGTTCCGCCGGCGTCACGTGCGATCCGCTACGGCATAACGCAACGCCTAAACCCGCAGATCGCCGCAATTTTTGGCCGCCGCGAGTACGGCACCAGCGTTCCCCGCGGCGGGCTGCCGATGGTTTTGAAACAGTCCTTGCTGTTCTCAGGCCGCCGGGCGGAGGTGTTTACGGCGAATGATGAGTTTAGGTTGAAAATTTACTCGGCTTGACCTTATCCTTTCTTCCGTAGAACGATACCGGCGCTACTTGTAGGGTCGTTTATTCCCAATGGCTCAAAATGTGATCCGGCAAAAATGGAATGAGTCCCGTGCGTTACGTGGATGCGCTTGGGCCATTGGGCTTTCGCTCATCTTTTTTTTCTACACTTTCGGCATCTGGGAGAATCCGCCTGGATACTACGTCGACGAATCGGCGCTTTCGTACAACGCCTATCTGGTTTCGCAAACCGGTGCGGGTGAGTTCGGTCCGAAGTTTCCATTGTATTTTCAGATCTATACCGGCGGCTATACCCAGTGGTCGAATCCGACGCAGATCTATCTTCTCGCACTCTTGTTCAAAGTATTCGGCCCCGGAATTTTGATCGCGCGGTTATTCGGCGCGGCGTGCGTCTTTGCCGCGAGCGTGCTGCTTGGGCTTCTCGCGAGAAAAGTCTCAGGGAAAACGTCGATCGGGATCGTGGTAGCTGTGTTCGCGTTGCTGACGCCTTGGCTGTTCGAGGTTGGGAGGCTTGTACTGGAAACATTTTTCTATCCAATGGCAACCGTGCTGTTGTTGTGGTCGTTATACAGTGCGTCCGTGAAAAGATCTTGGAGTTGGCTGAATGTCGCGGCGATCGCATTTTCATTGACGCTGTTGACCTACAGCTACACGATAGGCAGGGTGCTGGGACCGCTGCTTGCGGGCGGGTTGATCTTATTTGCGGTAAACCGAGAGCGGATAATTGCGGTTGTTAAGGTTTGGGCGGTTTATGGGCTTTCGCTAATTCCTCTTCTTGTTTACCTCAGGCAGAACTCCGACCTCACGACCCGCTTTTATCTGCTCTCTTACATAAAGCCGGAAAGCACATATGGTGAGATCGCCATTAATTTTGTTAAAAAGTATCTGCAGGACATCAACCCGATAACGATGCTGCTTGTGGGGGATACGAATCCGCGGCACCACCTTTACGGGGTTTACGGAAGTTTTTTTGTGGCGGTATTTGCGTTGGCTGTGATCGGGATCGTGATCATCATTCTGCGGCACAGGCGCGACTCGTGGTGGCTGTATGTATTGTTCGGCCTGCTGGCCTCGGTAGTGCCGGGGGCGTTCACGGTGGATATATTTCACACCTTGCGGATGATCGCGTATCCAGTGTTTCTGCTGATGCTGACGGTGCCCGCGTTAGAATGGCTGATGGAAACGGAGGATCGTAAAGCGCCGGAGGTCGCGGATGAGCCCGGCGATGATTCACCGCTGAGCGGTGTAAGCGGCTCGGGGTATTGGCGAACTGCACGCGGCATGATACTGGCGGCCGTTTTGGCTTTTGGAGCGGTTGAGGCGGCGTATTTTCATTGGAACTATTACACGGAGGGGCCAAAGCGCGGTTATGTCTTCGATGAGGCCTACAAATCGCTTTACGATCAGGCGGTACGCCAACCATTGCGGCCCATCTACCTTGTCGATGGATATTGGGGGCCGATGTACATCCATTCGTTTTGGTACGCTGTCGCCGAGGGCCGGAATACCTCCGAGTTCGTTCACCAGCCGGCGCGCGTTCGCCCGCCTCATGGTGCGATCGTGCTCAGCTCAGATAGGGCCTGTACAGAGTGTGAAATGATAAGAAAGAATGGAGAGTTTCTCCTTTACCGGGCGCGATGAAGCTTATGCTCCTTGACGTGTCCCCGCTAAAAGTTTCGCGTGATTATCGGCTGCTGTTTTTTGGGCAGCTTGTTTCGTTTTTCGGGTCGATGATGACCTTTATCGTCGTGCCGTGGCAGATGTATCAGTTGACGGAGTCGTCGGCGATGGTTGGGTATATTTACCTGGCCGAGTTTGTGCCGATGGTTGTGCTGGCGTTTGTCGGCGGGGCGTTGGCGGATTTTTTTGACAAGCGGCGCCTTCTCCGGCTGACCGAATTTGGGCAGGCATTTACGTCCGTGGTCCTACTTCTAAATTCGCTGCTTCCGCAGCCACGGGTCTGGATCCTGTTCGTTTGCGTGGCACTTCACGCAGGGTTGGCGGCAATCCAGCGGCCGGCGTTTGAGTCGTTCATTCAGAAGGTCGTGCCCGCCGATCTGATGCCGGCGGTGATGGCGTTGAACTCGATACGGTGGAGTATCGGTGCGATCGTCAGTCTTTCCGTTGGCGGCGTTGTGGCGGTTACGCTCGGGCCGTCGTTCGCGTATGGCTTCGACCTCGTCACCTTCGTTGCCACGATCTATGCGGTTTACGCGGTCCAAGCCGTGCCTCCGCCGGAGAATGCCGAGCGGCCAAGTTGGAGCGGCATCAAGCGGGCGTGGCGGTATGCCTTTTCGCGACAGGAACTTCTCGGCACTTATTTTATCGATATAGCGGCGATGTTTTTCGCGATGCCTCAGGCGCTGTATCCTGCGTTGGCGGTATATTTCGGTGAGAAGTATGTCGGGTTCTTTCCTGCGGCCATTGCTGCGGGCGCACTCGCCGCAAGCCTGACATCGGGCTGGACGAAGAACATTCACCGGCACGGGCTGATGGTGACAGTCGCTGCCGCATTGTGGGGCTTGGCGATCGTGTTTTTCGGATTGTCGGACAGCATTGTGCTGGCGTTGGGCTTCCTTTTTGCGGCAGGGTTTTTCGATATGATCTCGGGTATCTTCCGGGGCTCGATATGGAACCAGACGATTCCGAACTATCTTCGCGGAAGGCTTGCGAGTATCGAAATGATCAGTTATCTGACCGGCCCGATGCTTGGGAGTGCTAAGATGGGAATTGTGGCGGAGAAATTCGGCGTCAAGGCCGCGCTGGTTTCGGGCGGTGCGCTTTGTGTCGTCAGCGTCGTTGGAGCCGCATTGTTTCTGCCAAGGTTTTTGACGTACGACGGCCGCGAGGGTGTTAGGCAGAAAGAAATAGAGGAAGCCGAACGGGCTGAGATGCTGCGAGTTTCAGAGGCAGAGTTTTGAGATCATTGTCAGAACCGGGAGCGGTAGCGACCGGTCTCTTCACAGCGCGAATCGGAGGCCGGTCGCTACCGCTCCCGGTTCTGACAGGTAGGGAATATGCCAGTTGTTAAAAAGCGAGAGATCGAAAATCTTGAACAAATGAGCGGCGAGGAGCTGCAGGCATTTCTCGATTTGCTGCCTGCCGGGCCCGAAACTATTAGTCGTCTGCTTGATTTTCTCGAGGACGAGTTGTACGACGCCGAGTGCAACCACAGTCTGCAATTCGCTATGCGATTCATGATGGAAAACCGCCTGAACTTTGCGAAGATAACGAGCTGGCTCAACGAAAACGGCGGCTATTGCGACTGCAAGGTGATGGAGCAGATCGCCCCGAAATGGCGTGCAAAGTTCGGCGACGATTGACGTGGACACCCATCGTCTTATGAGAGCTACGAACCTATTCCTGCTAACGGCCTTGGTCTTAGCCTGCGCCTTTACCGCAGCGGCCCAGTCGAAGTCTGGGACGATGACTGTGAAGGTCTTCTTTCACGATGACAAGCGTGACCCGGAAGTACTGGACTGCAATAAAGCCGCGCCTACCACGCGGACGATACCGAAGACTGCTGCAGTGGCAACCGCGGCCCTCCTCGAACTATTCAAGGGCCCGCTGCCCGAAGAAGCCAAGGATTTCTCGGGGTTCGGGCCACCTGAAACCGACGGCATCCTGAAAAACGTGAATGTGAAGAACGGCGCCGCCTACGTAAACTTTACTGGCCGTCTAACCGAACAGATGGGCAACGCTACAAGCAGTTGCGGCAGCTCGTTCTTCGCAATGATCGACTCGACGCTGATGCAGTTCCCGACGGTCAAAAAAGTCGTCTATGCGGTCGAGGGAGACACAAACGAATTCTACGAATGGGCCCAGGTCGGCGAATGCCCGCATGGCCGAAAACACTGCGCTCGGCGCAATTTCAAATAGCGATCCTCGGGCCGTCGACCGCCTTCGGAATGAAAGATCAGATCTATTGCTGACCCAAAATGGATCGCAAATACCCTCCCGTATGTGAGCGGCTGACTTTTGCGATCTCTTCGGGCGTTCCAACCGCAACCACTTCTCCGCCGCCAACACCGCCTTCCGGGCCCAAATCAATAATGTAGTCGGCTGTTTTTATCACATCCAGATTGTGTTCTATAACAACCAGGCTCGCACCGCTGTCGATAAGGGCGCGGAATGCCGTGAGCAGTTTATTTATGTCTTCGAAATGCAGGCCGGTCGTGGGCTCGTCGAAAATGAACAGTGTTTTTGCCTGCGTTTTCTGCGATAGATACGCGGCCAGCTTAACGCGTTGGGCCTCGCCGCCGCTCAGGGTTGTCGCCGATTGTCCGAGGCGAAGGTAGCCGAGGCCGACCTCGTCGAGCGAACGCAGCCGGCTGACCAGTTTTTTCACGTCTTTGAAGAACACTATCGCCTCGCGCACCGTAAGCTGGAGGACCTCGTGAATATTTTTCCCCTTGTACTTGACGGCCAAGACCTCATCCCGAAAACGCGTGCCGCGGCAATCGTCGCAGGTAAGATCGACATCCACAAGGAACTGCATCTCGACAGTTACCGTTCCGCTGCCCTGACAGGTTTCGCACCGGCCGCCGGGAACATTGAATGAGAAGTGTGAGCTATTCAGGCCTTTGGTTTTTGCTCCGTTGGTTGCTGCAAATACTTCGCGGATCGCATCGTAGGCTTTTACATACGTGACGGGATTCGAGCGCGGGGTGCGTCCGATCGGCGATTGGTCGACCAAAACGATGTCATCGACATTCTCGATGCCGCGAATGTCCTGCGAAAGGCCGACGGCCGATTGCCACTCGCCGCGCCGCTTCTTGATGCCCGCGTAAAGCACATCGTGCACCAGCGTCGATTTGCCCGAACCGGAGACGCCGGTTATGCAGACCAGCATCTCGAGCGGAATATCGACAGAAATGTTCCGCAGATTATGCTCGCGGGCGCCGATGATCTCGATCTTCTCGCCGACCGGCCGCCGCTTCTGCGGGATCTTGATCTCAGATTCGCCGCGAAGATAGCGAGCGGTCAATGAAGTTTTATCCTTGAGCAGGCTTTCGAACGTGCCCTGGAAGACGAGCTCGCCGCCGAGCTCGCCGGCAAGCGGGCCGATGTCGATGATGTGGTCGGCCGAACGCATCGTGTCCTCGTCGTGTTCGACCACTACGAGCGTATTGCCGATGTCGCGGAGATTTTCGAGTATTCCGATAAGGCGGGCGTTGTCACGCGGGTGAAGCCCGATGCTCGGTTCGTCCAGAACGTACAGCGTGCCGACAAGCAGCGAGCCCAGATTCGTCGCAAGCTGGATCCGCTGAGCCTCGCCGCCCGACAGGGTTGAAGCCATCCGGTCGAGCGTCAGGTATTCAAGCCCGACATCCACAAGAAATTTCAGGCGCCGTTCGATCTCGATGAGCACTTTTTCGGCGATCTTTGCGCGCTCTTCGCTCAATTCGAGATCTGCGATGAAGTTGTGTGCGTCAGCGATCGACATCGCCACTATCTCCGGCAGCGAACGTCCTCCGATCTTCACGTCACGGGCGGCCTGTCTAAGTCGTCCGCCATTGCAATCGGGACATTTTGTGTAGCCGCGGTACTTAGCGAGAAATACTCGAACGTGAAGCTTGTACTTCTTTGTTTCCAGCCATTCAAAGAAGCCTGAAACGCCGCGCCAGCCGTCGTCGCCGTGGATGATATTGTTCTGCTGGAAATCGTGCAGATCGGCAAAGGGAAGCTTCGCGTCAATGCCGGCGTGCGCGGCGTATTTCAACAACTCCTTCTGCGCCCAATGATGCTGCGGGCGAGCAAACGGATCGATCGCCCCGTCCTTCAGAGACTTCAGCGGGTCGGGGATCACAAGTCCGTAATCGACCCCGATCGTGTTGCCGAAACCCTGGCAGGTCGGGCAGGCACCGTATGGAGAATTGAAGCTGAACAAAGCCGGCTCGGGCTCATCGTAACGGGTGCCGTCGTACTTGCAAACGTATGAATCGGAATATTTGAGCTGGCGCCCTTCGACAGTTTCGATCACGGCTGAGTGGGCTTCGCGAAAGCAGATCTCGAGCGAATCGACCAGCCGCTGGCGTGTATCGGGGGAAGCCGAGAGGCGGTCGATGAGAACGTATGTGTCGTTGAAATCATCGAACTGGTAATCCTCCGGCCGATTCAATTCGATCGTCTTGCCCTTACGGAACAGCCGCGAGAAACCCTGCTGGAGAAGGAGCAAAAGAAACGCCCCGGTACTCATGCTCTGGGCCGACGCGGCCTTTGATCTCGCCTTGCTTTTTCCCTTTGCGGGATCGAGATGTTCCTGAACAGGGAATAGAACGTAAAAGCGGGCACCTTCATCCAGCGTCGCGAGCACCTCGTCAGCGGCCGATTCGGGTGAATCTTTCTTCACCTCACGGCCGCAGGCGTGGCAAAAGGTTTGGCCGGCGCGTGCGTACAGCAGCCGGAGATAATCATAAAGCTCCGTTTGCGTGGCGACGGTCGAGCGGGGATTCTTGGTCGCGTTCTTTTGCCGAATGGCGATCGCAGGTGCGAGGCCGGTGATCTCGTCCACATCCGGCTTGTCCATGCGTTCGAGGAACTGCCGGGCGTATGCTGAAAGCGATTCGACATATCGACGCTGGCCTTCGGCGTAGATCGTATCAAACGCCAGGCTCGATTTGCCCGAACCTGAAACGCCTGTGATCACGGTGAGCTTATTATGCGGCAGCGACACCGAGATGTTCTTCAGATTATGAACCCGGGCCCCCCGGATCTCGATGCCGTTTTCCTTTTTCCGAACTGCACGCATAGGCGAAGAATCTGCCATTAGGGTCAAAACTCAAGTTTACCAAATAGGGCCGGGCGGTTAAAGCATAGCCCACATTCGACCGTACTCTGGCAAGGTGCACCATAGTAAGCGGGCAATAACCGAAAGATGATCGGCTCCGATCCGGGTTTCCCCAGATGTCCCGCGAGTGTCCCACGGATGTTGAACCATGTTATCCATTGAAAACACAAGGCTTATCGCCATTTTCGAGAGTGTCCCACGAGAATTAAAATAAAAAACACAGAAAAAACCGCTAAACCCTTTATTTTCAACACCGAGGTGCGCCACACCCGTGGGACACTTTGAGACGTGCCGCTGTTTTTAGCTCCGTAGGAGCGGCCCGTCTGTAGCATCAATCCAAAAAATTGCCGACCAGCTCCGTAGGAGCGGCCCTATTGGCAAGGCCGCCCCTAAAGGGGCTTTTCGCTAATTTGCTATTTGATTTTCTACAGACAGTTAGCTCCTACGGAGCATTAATCGAAAAATGGCCGATCAGCTCCGTAGGAGCGGCCTGTCTGTAGCATCAATCCAAAAAATTGCTGATCAGCTCCGTAGGAGCGACCCGTCTGTAGCATCAAGCCGCCGGGAGGTTTGTCAAAGAGCTGCCACCGGCCGAACGGTGCTGACACAAAGTGTTGCAGAAATGAAACAACATTGCAAGAAGATCTTTCATCGAATAGGGGTCAATTTGAAATATTCTCTGTGACCAGCTTTGCTGTAACGCTAAAACCGGCCAAGCCCGCTTTAGCGTGCGAAAGAGTGTCGCAGGCGCGGCCTGCTCCGGCGATCATGGGCAAGTCGCATTGCATCCGGGCAAGCCCAAATGATGAATTCTCAAACTGGCCCACTACGTTTAGGGCATCCGTTACGGCCCCGGTGAGGGTGAAACAAAGTGAGATGTTCTGCTATGCTTCAGGTGTATGAGAGCTCTTTTTGCATTCGCCTTTATCGCAATTGTTCTGTTGGTTATTTCGTGCGGCTCGGGGCCGGCGGTGAATAATGCAGCGAGTTCGCCGACGCCCGTGAACGTCGCGTCGGGCGAGCGGCAGCCGGTGCTGGTCGAACTTTTTACGTCTGAGGGCTGTGGGAATTGTCCGCCGGCGGACCGGCAGCTTGCCTTCCTGGAATCGCAGCAGCCCGTACCGGGGGCCGATGTGATAACGCTCGGCTATCATGTGGACTATTTCAACGACCGTGGGTGGAAGGATAAGTATTCGGACGCTCAGTACACGAAAAGGCAGCAGCTTTATTCGATGCGGTTGGGGGTCGAGAGTATTTATACACCGCAGATGATCGTAAACGGCCAAGCTCAGTTTGTCGGCAGCGATGCGCGAAAGGCGAACGATGCGATCAAACGTGCCGCCTCTGGCGAAAAACCAGTCGTGAATGTGACGGTTGACGACAAAACGGCCGACGTTGTGGTTACCGGACTGACGCGCCATATGGTTGCGACCGCGATCCTCGCGACGGCCGAGGACGGGCTGGTGAGCGATGTGAAGGCCGGGAATAACAAAGGCAAACGGCTTCCGCACGTTTCAGTAGTTCGGAAACTCCTCGCATTTGGGAAAGTGCCGGGAGAGGCCGGAGAGTTCCGGGGAGCGGTGGAACTTCCGACAGATCCGGCGTGGAAACAGGCAAATGTACGGTATGTGTTCTATCTCCAGGAGGACCAGAGCGGGCGGATCATCGCGGCCGGCCGCGTTAAGGCTTCCTGACAGGCCGAAACGGGGCCCTGGGGCCAGGCATCTTAACGCGATGACCCGGGAAGGCCCTTGAAATTCAACAACTACCAGCGAGGATCGTAGGGTGAGAAATTGTCGCGCCAGTGGTCGGACGCGTTTGCGGCGAGGTAGGGGATCTGGCCGTCGAAAAAGAGTTCCAGGTCCGCGGGCCGCTTAAGACGGTAGTTGTACCCGGTTGGCGAGGCCACCGAGAGGGAAATATATTCGTCGGTTTTCCGGCAGACGACGGCAAACCGCCAGTCTTTTTTTGACCGGATCAGCAATCTGGAACCGACCGGAAAATGGCCCAGCGTTTTTAGAGTTTCGGCAGCTTCCACGCTTTTCTGTACTTCTTGTAGTCGGACTCGGTCATTTGAACGAGATAAGGAGTCTTTTTCGGATCGGCCCAGTTCAATATCGTCAATAGATCGTCACGCCGCATGGCCGTACAGCCGGATGTGCCGGTCGTCGCATCCTTCCAGATGTGCAGGAAGATGCACGATCCATCACCGCTCCGGACCGGGTACGAGTTGTGGGCGACGAATACGCCCAGGTCATACGCCGGGCCGACCTCGAGCATCTTTTCAGAGCTTTTCCAATCGAAAACACCGACTTTCAATCGATCGACGAGCTTATTGTAGTGGTTCGATGAAACATCATCCACGCACTCGCTGTATTCTTCGAGCTTAGAATAAGAGAGCTTCACTTCGCCGGGCTTTTCAGGCCGGCCGAATGCGAACGTGAGCGGGAACAGGCCGGCGGGCGAGCGGCCGTCGCCTTCGTGTTTGAGGTCTGTTGTTCCCTCGGGAGCCGACGTTCGGTCCCAGGCGAGGCCGTTGCGCCCGACAACGACAGCGAAGTCATCCCCGACGCTCTTCCATTTCGAGCCGGCCGATCTGCGCTCAAAAAGGCGGGCTTTACCTTGAACGTCCGTCGCGCCCTTGGTCGTAACGACGACGGCCTGGAGGGATCTAGAGAATGGCTCTTTTACCGGCGGCGGCTGCGGTTTCTTGATCTGGGCAGACACTGCCGCCGCGATAAGCGTGATCAGGATAGCTGGGACAAGACCATTCATTGCCACGACACACGATCAGTCCTCAAATACTGTATCGGTTGAATTAGCGGCCCGAGCCTTGCTGACAGCGTAAACTCGCAGTCCCAGTGAGATCATTACGATCGAGATGCCCATCCAGACGAACACCCAGACGATCGCCGGGATCCCGGTTGCGGCCGCCATGTTGGCGGCGTCGGACTGCTGGTTGGTAGTGGCCGAAATGAAAAGAACGTTCAGCAGGTCAAAGACTGCGTTGGCGAGGCACTGTACCGCAAGGAACGCGACGGCGAAATTTGTCCACTTCGGGCTGGCGAAACGTGCGATCGCGGCGAGACCGGCGGCAAGGACGATGCCCGCAAAAACGGTGAATACCTGTGTCGCAACCGAGACGTTCGCGAAGAAGTTAAATACCGGTGCGAAAATGCCGAACACGACGGTCATCAGAGCAACAAACCCAGCAGAGGCGAACAAAGCAGCCCGGGCTGAATGACCGTACCGCATCCAAACAAGCAACGCGGTTCCGAATGCGGTCGTGCCGAGATAGCCGGCGCTTGAAATGAGAAGCTGAGAAAACGAGCCGGAACTCTGCGACCACACAACGCCGCTTCCGTCAGAGGCGACGGAAAGGCTTTGCACCGTATTTCCTGTGATCAACGTCGCAAGCACATGCGAGCCTTCGTGGATGAAGGTAGCGAACAGCCGGATGGGATAGGTCAGATATCCGATCAGCGGGATGTAGCCCGACAGAAGCCAAAGTCCAATGCTGAGAATAGTTGCGACCAACAAAAGATAGATCTGCGGACGTGCATCTTCGGCGACTTTGTATTTCATATAGCTATTTTGCTCCCGTCTTGCTCTGCATTCAATTACGTCTATTTTACCCCAAAGTTCGTGAAGAACGAAGAAAAATCGACATTTCGGACGGCGGACGGCTCGTCGGCCAGGCTATGTACTTGCACTTCGACGCTTATGCGGGCGGGCCGCCCGCGGTCCGATCTGATCTTCCGCCGGTTTTTGATTCGAGGCGGATCTCGGTGATCTCGATGTCTTTCTGAATCGCCTTGCACATATCGTAAATGGTTAACGCGGCTATGGTTACGGCCGTCAGGGCCTCCATTTCGACGCCTGTTTGTGAAGCGGTTTTGGCGGTCGCGGTTAGGTGAATGCCGTATTCGGTCACGTCCGCTGTCACGTCGGCTTTTGAGAGGTTGATCTGATGGCAAAGCGGGATAAGCTCAGGCGTTTTCTTTGCCGCAATTATGCCGGCGATGCGCGCAATTTCGAGAGGATCGCCTTTGGGATTGGTTTTTTCACGGATAGCTTCGATCGTTTCGGGTTTCAGTAAAACCTTGCACGATGCGATCGCAGTACGTGATGTTACAGGTTTGTCGCCGACGTCGACCATCCTGATCCGGCCCGATTCGTCGTAATGTGAAAGCTTTGACATTTTCGAGAAGTGTAAACGAAAACAGGCCGAAACACGACCGGTAGGGAGTGTGCCTCTTTCAAAAAGCGTTGCGTCCTTTCGGCAGAAAGTTTAGAAAAGAAAGGCCACGGTTGCGGTCTCACCCTTCTCGATAGTCTCCCCGGCCGGCACGAAGACCAGTGCGTCCGCGGTGGCGAAGCCGACAAAGTCCGAGGAACCAAGCCAGCGGAGAGGGGTCGCGATCAGACAGCCGTTAGCGTCGGTTGAAAGGGAAGCCGGAAGGTAAGAATCGCGCGCTTTGGTTCCCTTTGCTTGGGCACCGGCAACTGCCGTTCCGTCTTTCAAACACGGATTTGCGCGGCCTTGCAGTCGGCCGATCAGCAGCCGCACGAACAGATGAAACGTCACCGCCGCCGATACAGGATTGCCGGGCAGTCCGAAGACGAAGGTATTCTTTAGCTTGCCAAATACTGTCGGCTTGCCGGGTTTAAGAGCCACCTTGTCGAAAAAGATCTTCGCACCAAGTTCCTGCAGCGCAAGTTTCGTCAGGTCGTATTTGCCGACCGATACGCCGCCGGTGGTTATCAGGATATCTGCCCTCTTGATGGACTTTGAGATCTGAGATTTTAAATCTGAAATGTCGTCGCCCGTTGTAGGAAACAGCTCGGGCTCGGCGCCGGCCGCGCGGCAAAGAGCGGCGAGCATGAGCGAGTTTGAGTTTCGTATCTGGTCCTTTTTCGGCGTTTTGCTGATATCGACGATCTCGGAGCCGGTCGAAAAAATAGCGACGCGCGGGCGTTTTGCAACTTTGACCTTTGCATAGCCGAAAGCGGCCGGGACCGCCATCGTTGGAGGTGTGAGGACCTCGCCTTTTTTCAATACCGTGCGGCCTTTCCTTATTTCGGCACCTTTTCGGACGATGAAGCGGCCTTTTTCGGTGGGTTCGAAGATGGTGACGGAGCCGTTCTTTTCACTTGTAAGCTCGATCTTTTGCACCGCGTCGGCGCCCTTGGGAACCGGTGCTCCGGTCATTATCCGGACGGCTTCGCCTTTTTTTAATGTTTTGTGCCAACCGCGGCCGGCGGCAGATTCGCCGGCGATCCTGAGTGTCGCTGGCGTTTTTTTTGTATCATCGGCCCTCACAGCATAGCCGTCCATCTGCGAGCGATCGAAGGGCGGCAGGTCCGAGTCGGCGATGATGTTCTCGGCCAGGACACGGCCGATCGCGTCGGAAAGATCGATACGTTCGGACGCGATCGCTGATGACTCGCGCTCGATTATTCTTATGGCTTTTGAGATAGGGATCATGACCGGATACGCGGATCTGGCTCGGAGTGGAGCTTTCGGTTTTATGATACACCGATATCGATCCTTAGACGAAGTTGGTACTAATGCTTTACAATACTAACGACATGCGATACTATTCCTCATGCCAATCCATTCCTTCCGATGTCCGGACACCAAAAAGTTGTTCGAGGGTAAACGGGTCAGGCGATTTGTGAATATCGAGGCCGTTGCGATGCGGAAACTGGCGATGCTGAACAGAGCAGGACGTTTGGACGATTTGAGAGTTCCGCCCGGAAATCGGCTGGAGGCGCTCAAAGGCGATCGCAGCGGACAATACAGCATTCGGCTCAATGACCAGTTCCGTGTCTGTTTCACCTGGACCGCGTCCGGAGCGGAAGATGTTGAGATCGTAGATTACCACTAACGTTATGTCAGTACGTAGAGTCCCATATCCGCATCCTGGCGAGATCCTGTTGGAAGAGTTCCTGAAGCCAATGGGGATAACGCAGTATCGGCTCGCAAAAGAGATAGGTGTGCCGCAGCGACGCATTGGCGAGATCGTCGCTGGCAACCGGTCTGTTACGACCGATACCGGGCTCCGGCTCTCACGCTTCTTCGGAATGTCTGACGATTTCTGGGTGGGACTGCAGCTCGACCACGATGCGGCGAATACGAAGGGTCTGTTGAAGGAAACGCTTGCAAGCATTAGGCCGTGGAAGCAGACAGAGATTTAACGTGCTCTGCGCCCAATTCGTATCTTTGGCGAGGAAGTGCTACGATTATCATTTTGAATTCAGCTAATCCAGTAAAAGAGGCGACAATCTGTGATCGATTTTGAACTTTCTGAAGAACATCTAGCTTTGCAAAACACGGTGCGCGAGTTTTGTGCGGGTGAGGTCGCTCCGCACATTAAAGAGTGGGATGAGAAGTCCTACTTTGAGCCGAAGGTATTTGAGAAGATGGCGGAGCTTGGGCTGCTGGGCGTATGCATACCGGAGCAGTATGGCGGGGCGGGGTTTGACTATGTCTCGCTGGGGCTTGTTTGCGAGGAGCTTGAGGCTTGCGACACGTTTTTGCGCGTTGCGATGTCGGTGCACGTGGGGCTGAACTCGCTTAGCGTTTACAGCTGGGGCACCGAGGAGCAGAAGCAGAAGTACCTTGTTCCGCAGGCCAAAGGCGAAAAGATCGCGACGTTTGGGCTGACGGAGCCGAATGCGGGGTCGGATGTTGTCGGGATGCGATCGTATGCGAAGCGTGACGGCGACGATTGGATCCTGAACGGCGAGAAGATGTGGATCTCGCTGGCGGATGTGGCGGACCACTTTTTGTTCTTTTGCTGGACCGATCAGGAGAAGCAGAAGGTCCGCGATCACAGCGGTATCTCGTGCTTTATCGTCGAACGCACGCTGCCCGGTTTTTCGAGCGGGACGCTGCACGGCAAACTAGGGATCAAGGCAGGAAACACTGGCTATTTTTCGCTGCAGGACGTTCGTGTGCCGCAGGCGAATATGCTCGGCAAGGAAGGCGAAGGGTTTAAGATCGCGATGTTCTCGTTGGAGAACGGGCGATACACAGTGGCGTCGGGCGCGACTGGCGTGATCCGAGCGAGCCGCGATGCCTCGGTCGCCTACGCGAACACGCGTGAGGTTCAAGGCCAGACGATCGCTAATTTCCAGCTTGTGAAGCAAAAGATCGCCGAGATGGAGGCTGACTATCAGATGGCGCATCTGTTATGGCTCAGGGCCGGATGGCTGAAGAATGAAGGAAAGCCTTCGGCAAAGGCCGCGAGCCTCGCCAAGTGGCAGGCGACTGTCCGCTCCGAGAAAGCCGCATCGATGGCGATCGAGGTGCACGGGGCAAATGGGTACACGAACGATTACCCGGTCGAGCGCTACCTAAGAAACTGCAAGGCCGCGGTTATCTACGAGGGAACCCGCGACATTCACACGCTGATGCAGGCCGACTGGGCGCTCGGGCTGAAGAAGGAAAAGACCGCACGCGTTACGCTGCCGGCATATAGGCCTGATGGCGCAAAAGGAACCGCCGGTTAGCGATGCACCACTGCTAGTTCTTTGCAAAAGCCCGCACGCAGTAAGGGCGATATGTGTATATCGCCCTTACTGCGTGCCTTTTGCACCGGACATCGAGCTTATTCAAATCCTTTGGCCGGGTCGATGTTGGACATTTTCCATTCGCCGTTTTCCTTGATGAAGAGAACGTCGAAGCCGTTCGGATAACTGACGGTTTTGACTTTGGCGACCGCCTTGTCGCCTTTGAGGCGTTCGTTTGAGACCTCGCACACCTCGTTTGTCACTTTATCGACGTATGAGCTGATGCTCTTGATGCCTTCGTCTTTCATCCCTTCTTCAAAGCTCTGGAGCGTGTCGGCGGTGAAGAATTTTCTTACCGCTGCGTCGTCCTTTTTCACAACGGCGGCGCAGTAGGCCTTGTAGACAGGGGTCAGCGTCGGGGCGTTGTTGGTCACCTGATCGGGTGTCGGTGTTGTCACGGCGACGGGGCTGTTTGTGTTAGCCGCGGGTGCATTGGTGCTTGTCCGGTTTGTGTTGGACGAGTTGGCCGGAGCTTCGCTGCCGCATCCAATGGCCAATGCCGCGAAAGCCAAAACTAAGATAAACGAAAAATTACGCATACTCATAAATGTCTCCGATTTAAAAAGCAAAGTATAATAAATCCCTCGAAAATGGACAAAACATACAGGACCGAATTCAAGCGCAGATATTTGATCGAAGCGTTGCCCGAGCCCTTGACGCGGGCGAGCAGACACTTGCAGTTGTTTGACAATTACATCACGGGCACGCGAATGCGGATCAGGACCGTCCGAGATCCCGGGACGAAGCAATGGTCGTGGCTCCTGCAGCAGCGTCTGGTGACGGAAGCTTCCGGGTTAATGTGCCTAAAAGTAGGGGAGATCCACCTGAACGAAGCGGAGCACACCGTCCTTGAGCCATTTGAGGGGAACGAGATACGCAAGAACCGATACTTTCACGAATTTGACGGACGGGAGTTTGCGATCGATATGCACATCGGGAAACTCTGGGGTTTGAACATTGCCAGCGTCGAGTTTTCCGCGCAGGAGGAATTCTCACGGTTTGAAATGCCGTCGTTCGCGGTTTTTGACATCACGAACAATCCATTCTTTTTGGGCGAGGGCCTGGTCGGAAAAGAGTTTGCGGATGTACAAAGCGAAGTAGCCAGGATAGCAAAGCTGGAACCGGCGGCCTCACGTTTGCACGAGAGTGGACTCGAATGAACCCGTACAACGATCACTCAAGAAAAAATCGACTCTTGAGCTTTGTTGGGGACAACTTGCTGAATCATCGCGTTCTTGGCGTCATCGGCACATGGCGTTCGATGGAATCATAGATCTGCAGATAGATCTTGGTTTCGCGCGGGATCAGGCTGGTCCAGTTTTCGCCGCCGCGGCTGATGTAGCCGGGGATGCGTGCCGGGTTCGAGTTGTATCCGGCTGCCATTAGCTGCTCCTGTGTCGCAATGCCAGTCTCGAGGGCGTTTGCGACTGTTGGGCTTGCGATAAGGTCGTCCCAGGTCCGTTTCATATACAGCAGCATTGCTTCCGTCGCGTTGACGTGATTGCGCATTCCATCGACAAAATCAGGATCGAGCGGCACATTCGGATGCCATGAGCGGACCATCCGATAGGTTGACGGGATCATCTGCACCATTCCGCCGGCACCGGCCGAGCTGACCGAGTATCGATATGTTTGGCCTTCGTTCAGCGCGTAAAGCGTGTAAATGTCGTTGTAGATATTTGGGTGGTACTCGTTGCGGAATCGGTAATGATCGACGTGCTCGACCGCGGCTAGGCGTTCCGCGATATCGGCGATCTTCGGTTGGATCTTTATTCCCTTCTTGCTCAAACGGTCGCGGGCGATCTCGATCACATTGCGGACGTAAAATCTGCCCGCACTGACAACCTCAGCCGTCACGAGGCCGGGGTGAGTTGACATGTAGTAGGCGGTTTCAATGTATTTTCCGCCGCGGATCACGGGATATTGGACAAGCAGCGGAAGGTGTTTTGTACCTTCCTCATCGGTCAGGGTTACGGGTGTGTTCACGCCGTTGCCGCGAATGGTTTCGGCAATGAGCGGGCGCCCGTTCTCGGATACGAACTGACGCGGCGTGCCTTTTGAAAGAAAGGCTTCCTTCGGCATTACTACGAAATCGATCTCACCGGTCTTCCAGTCGTGGAATGCGACCCGGACGGATACGCTCTCGGTCGTGCTGTCAACCGAGGCGGTGGCAAGCGGCCGGGTTTGCATAATGCGTTTCGCTTCGGCGATCTTGCCCTTTATCGAACCAAAGCTGAGCACATGCACCTTGGATGGGGCGACGCTGTTGCGGGTCGGGCGGACCGGCGTCTCGTTCGCCTCGGTCTCCTCGTCCGCCGTGCGTTCGCGAACTCCAACTATTATCGGGGTCGACGCTGGCTCTGGGACCGGTTTCGCGATCGGGCGCGGGGTGGCCGCGGGTTCTGCGGGCGGCAGGTTATTCGTGATCACGACCCGCTTACGGCCTTTTGGGGTATCGGGAGCCGGATCCTGGGCGACTGTGGAAATGGCCAATAGCGACAAGGCGGCGAACGAAGCAATAACAACAGCTTTCATAGTTCTAAATTAAGGAGAGTCCTAACCGGGTGAACAAGAGGTTACAGCGGAGCCTGCGCGGGTTCCTTGCAGATTAAGATTCGCTTATTTGGACAATGGTTGTCAAGGTGATCGGAAAGTTTTATGCATTCTACAAAAAAGGATTATAGAATATAGCTGATCTCGGGCCACCGGTTCGGGTCCGGAATTGAATATTTTGAGAACTTCTGTTGGACTATTTGTTTTACGTTATGGCAAAACTCTTCGGGACGGACGGAATCAGGGGCGAATCGGGCGTGTTCCCGCTGGACGAGGCTACAGTGTTCGCAATCGGGCGATCGATCGCCTTGCGGATGGCCGGCAGGCTGGGCCGCAATGCGAGATTTTTGACGGGCCGCGACACCCGAGAATCGGGCGGCTGGATCGAGCGAGAGTTTAGCCGCGGAGCTTCGTCAGCCGGAGCGAAGTGTGAGTCGGCGGGGATCATTACGACACCGGGCGTCGCTTTTCTGACGGCGGAGTTCGGGTTCGACCTCGGCATCGTCATTAGTGCATCGCATAACCCGTTTTACGACAATGGGATAAAGGCGTTTCTGCCGAGCGGGCGAAAGATCGACGATGAACTGGAGCGCCAGGTCGAGGCGGACATCGATAGTGCTTCAACGTTGGAACATTCGGCTTCGGCGGACTTCGCCGTCGACGATCTGAACCAAGGCGAGTTTAGGCGGTCGTATCTCGACCATTTGGCCGGGGCATTGGGGACGGCTCGGCTCGACGACCTGAAGATCGCCGTGGATTGCGCGAACGGGGCCGCATCGAAACTTGCCCCATTTCTCTTTCGCGAGCTCGGCGCTAACGTTGTTTCGATCCATGATCAACCGAATGGGCGGAATATCAACGAAGGCTGCGGATCGATGCACCTGGACCAGCTTCAGCGGACGGTCCTCGAGGAAAGGGCGGATCTTGGCGTCGCGTTTGACGGTGATGCTGACCGGGCGTTATTCGTTGATGAGAAAGGCGAGATAGCGGACGGCGACGCCATTCTATGGATAATGGCAAAGTCGATGCAGGACGCCGGTGCGCTGGCCTCCGGCAAGGTCATCGCGACGGTTATGAGCAACATCGGGCTCGAGATCGCGTTGAGGTCGAGAAATATCGAATTGGAGCGAACGGCGGTTGGCGACAAATATGTGCTCGAAGAGCTGCTTCGATCGGGTGCGGAGGTTGGCGGGGAACAGTCAGGACATATCATCTTTCCCGATCGCAGCCTGGTCGGCGACGGGATGATGACCGCACTTTTGGTTTTTGCGGCCACACGAAATGCGGGCGCCCCTTTTTCCGAAATGAGGGCGGGATTTCAGCGATATCCGCAGATCCTCGTCAATGTCAAGGTAAACGAGAAACGTCCCTTTGACGAGGTGGAGGCGATCCAGAATGCCTCGGCGGAGGTGGAAAAAATCCTGTCAGGAAACGGCCGGCTTCTGCTACGATATTCGGGTACGGAAAACCTTGCGCGAGTGATGATCGAGGGCCGCGACCAAGAGGAGATCGAAGGGCTGGCCGGTTCGCTCGCCGAGACGATCAAAGCCGCACTTAACTAGAGACTATGCTGGTCGTTTTGTACAGATGGCGTGTTGACGCTTCAATGGAAGACCGTTTCGTCGAGAACTGGCGGACCATAACGCAGCACTACATGGAGAACTGCGGCGGGATGGGATCGCGGCTGCATCGGGCCAACGACGGGACGTTCTACGGTTATGCTCAATGGCCGGATTTTGAAACCAAGGAGAAGGCCGTTCTTGATGTGAGAATGGAACTCGCCAGGCTGCATATGAAAGATGCGGTTACCGAAACCTTCGCCGAGATCCATCTCGATCCGGTGGCGGATCACCTTATCATCCCGCCTGTTACCGAAGCATGACCGAATCTGTCCGCGTTGCCACACGCGAAAATGCCAATTCGTACGAGATCCGGATCGGCGGAGGCCTCCTTGCGTCAGTAGGCGAATGGGCGGCAAGTGTCCGTGCGGGGCGTATCGGCCGCGTTGCGATCATCTCGAATCAAAAGGTCTATGGGCTTTATGGCGATGTTGTTTCTGATGCCCTCGCCTCCACCGGATTTCAGCCGACGGTCCACCTGATCGGCGACGGCGAGCGCTTTAAGAACCTTCGCACGGTTGAGAAAGTTCTTCAATTCCTGGGCGAGTCGCGGCTTTCCCGGACGGATGTGGTCGTTGCCCTTGGCGGCGGGGTTGTCGGCGATCTCGCCGGGTTCGCGGCCTCGATCTATCTGCGAGGCATTGACTTTCTGCAGGTCCCGACAACCCTTCTATCTATGATCGATTCGTCGGTCGGAGGAAAAACCGGCGTTAACACGAGTTTTGGCAAGAATTTGATCGGCTCGTTCTACCAGCCGCGCGGGGTCCTTGTTGATACTGACACACTTCGTACACTACCCGATCGCGAGATTACGGCCGGCCTCTGCGAAGCGGTGAAGCAGGGAGCGATCGGCGGCGGGAAGCTATTTAAGTCGACGGCGAGGTTTCTCGATGGGCTGCCGGGAAACAGTGTTAGCAAGAGGTTGGGAGACGCGAAATTTGCCGTCGAACTCGCCTCGGTCCTGGCGGCTCAGGTAGCTTTCAAGGCGCGGATCGTTGCTGGGGACGAGCGGGAATCGGTCGATAAAACAGGTGCCAATTCGCGTAAGGTGCTGAATTTCGGCCATACGTTCGGGCACGCTCTCGAGAAAGTCACGAACTATCGCTATTTGCGGCATGGAGAGGCGGTGGGGCATGGGATCCGCTTTGCTTCCGAGCTTTCAAAAAATCTTGGACTTTTAGCCGCGGATGAAGTAAAATTGTTGAACGATGTTGTGCGTCGGGCGGGCAAGCTGCCGCCGATCGCGCATATCGATCCACGCGAGGTCTTTGCGACCTTTACATTCGACAAGAAAATGATCAATGACTCGCTTCACTGGATCCTGCTGGAGCAGATAGGCAAGCCGGTCATTTTCCCACATTCAAAGATCCCGAAGTCCGCTTTCGCGGCCGCTTTCGCGGAAACCGCCCGAGGCTGACCTTCTGCCACGCACCTTCCAGGGCGGAGGAGTAAATGAGATATGCAGAATTTTGAGAAGGACCGAAGGCCCGAGCGCGGTGGCGCCGGTGTCAAGTTTTTGTTTGTTGCCGTTGCTCTGGTCCTGTTTGCAAACGCCGGCTATAACTACGTTCCCATCGCATATGAGGCAGCAAGCCTCAGGCAGGAGATGGACAGTGCTGTCGTTAAGGGAATGGCCGCATCGGGAAGAATGCATCCGGTCGATATTGTCACAGCCTCACTCACGCGGGCGATGCGCGACAACCACACTCCGGCGGATGCTATCGTAACGATCGAGCCAAACGGCGCTGTCGTAACGGCGCATATCGTCTATTCGAAGCAGGTTTCCATGCTGCCGTTCGGACTTTACAAGTATACGTACAACTTCAATTATCTAGCCGCGCCGAGCGGCTTCCTGATGAAGGACGCGAAGAACTAGGCGGCCGCAAGCGTTTGACGGACTTTTAATGGTTGGATATTGATGAGGCCTTCAGGGGCATCGGCCAGCCACGTGGATGGGCAGACGCCGCAGGTAGTACATTTTTCAACAGCCGGGCACGGGAGACTCGAAAGGGCCTCTCGTGCTTTTTCGTGTTCGGTTTTCAGGAATTCGAATGAGAGACCCGAATCGACTATCGACCACGGGAGGAACTCATCGTAACTCCGGTCCCGTGAAGTGTGGAATGCCGGGTCGATACCGGTTTCCCTGAGCGCCCGGCCGATGTCGCCGTCAAGGCGGGCGGCGCGGTCGATCACAGCCGCAACGGTGCGGTCGCCCGAGGAGAACAGAGCCTGTTCGTGGGCGATCCGTGCCGACATAAATCGGACGTCCACATTCGGAATCCGGCTTAACCCCTTGCAGACATATTTGATCCGCCGCTTGAGCTCCTTTTCGGGACAAATTGCGTCCCACTGGAGCGGTGTATTCGGCTTCGGCACAAATCCGTTGATCGAAGGAATTATCCTGCCCGCACGTCCAAACTTTCGGCCGGCCTCGAGCATTCGGTCCTTAATGCGTTCCACCAGCAAAAAGATCTCGTCGAGGTCTTCCTGAGTTTCAGTCGGAAGGCCGACCATCATGTACAGTTTCACCGTAAGCATGCCCCGATCGAAAACCGCGCCGCAGATGTCGACGATCTCGTCGTTGGTCAGGTTCTTGTTTATCACGCGACGCAGACGATCGGAGCCGGTTTCGGGCGCGACGGCGATCTGCTGGTCGCGCGATTCGACCAGGGCATCGAGGAGTTCGTCGGAGATCTGATCAAGCCGAAGCGACGAGACGGTGATTCGATAGTCCATCGCCCGAAGCTCGCTCAGGATCGTCGATATCTCGGGGTGGTCGCAGACGGCGGTGGAAACAAGGCCGATCTTGTTGGTCTTCGAGCGCCACTCCTTTGCCTTTGCAATGATGTCTTTTGCGGGGACCACTCGCGGCGGATAGTAATTGTAACCCGCCCAGCAAAAGCGGCAGCCCTGCGAGCACCCGCGGGATATCTCAACCAGCAGCCGGTCGCCCATCTCGGCGCCCGGCGACCAGACGGATGTCGAAGGACAGAAGACATCCTGAGTTGTCAGAAAGTCCGCCAGATCGTGCTCGCCGCGTTTTAAGGCCCGACGCAGGGTGCCTTCCTTAGGATTGCCCGCAGCTAGTGCGCGGCCCACCCGTCGCGGTACGCCGTCAGCATTCGGGATGTAGTCGAAGACCGTTCCATCGTCGTTATAGACGACGTCATAGAGCGATGGAACGTAAAATCCGCGGCCTATGCGGGCGAGTGAAAGCAGAATCTCTTCCTTTGTTGAATGTTGGCCTTCCAATATTGCGTCAACCAACTGATAGGCAAGTATCTCGCCTTCGCCGACCGCGATGACGTCGGTGAAATCGGCGATCGGTTCGGGATTGAGGAACGAGGCTGCTCCGCCCATGATGACGAGCGGGTGAAAGTGGTTCCGTTCGTTTGCCCAAACCGGTATTCCCGAAAGCTGGAGCATCCGCGCCATGTTCAGATAGTCAGTCTCAAACGAGATCGAGAACGCGACAACATCAAAATCCCGGACCGGCGTTTGTGTTTCCAGCGAAAGGAGCGGCGTGCGTGACTTTTCGTATAGCTTCAACTCGGCGGGATCGGGCAGGAAAACGCGCTCACACGAAACTTCGGGGATACGATTGAACAAGTCGTACATCGTGTGCATCCCGAGGTTCGCCATACCGATGGCGTGCGTGTTGGGATAACACAAAGCGACGCGCAGGGCGGCTCCATGTTTGACGACGCAGCCTTCCTCGCCGGCGAGCTTGTTCTTATAGCTGTCTGTGATCCGTTTGTCCATCGTATGCAATCCAACAGGATAGCAGGATTCGGGTTCTACCTACAAGCAATATCCGGGAGATCCGTTAGCCTGCACACAGCGAGGGCGATATGCCGGATTGAGCATATCGCCCTTACGTGGTGCGGGCTTGTGCAAATAAGCAGGGATCAGCCGTCCTTTTCCTTTTTTTCCTCCGGTTCCGGCGTGATGACGTAGGGGCGATGTTTTACCTCGAACTGCTTGTCGTCATAAGTGCCGTCGCCGTCGACATCCACCTTGACATCGAGTTTGTATTTCTTGCCCGGCTCGTGCGGCCGCGGCAGGTCGTAGGCAATGCTGTATTGGCTGCGGAGAAGGCCATTGATGCTTTGGAGGTAGTCCGGTATCTCACTTTCGAATGTCATTTCGAAATGCATTCCACCGGAATCTTTGGCAAACGTGTTCATCTGATTCTTAGCCTGCAGGAACGTCATTCTGTCAGGCATCCCAGGCATCACCCGTGAAGGGTCGAGGAATTGGCAATATCGCTTGCAGAACATGTTGCCGGTGCTGATGATATAGAGCGGGATCCCGGCTTCCTGAATGATGTTTCGCACCTTTCCGTAGCTGATCTTGCTGAAGGTGTCGATGCCCGATGCTACCAGAATGATGGCTCGACGCTTTGACTTGACGTTGACCATTCCGGCGTAGTCGGCCTGTCGGGCCTCGGTGTCTTCCAGGACGACCGCGTCGCCGCGGCCGCCGACAAGTGCGAACTTGATGGCGTCGAACAAGTTGTTCTCGCGAAATGCAGGGCGATTGCGAAGGAGTATATTGATCGTCTCGCGTATCCGCTTTGGGTCGTTCGTGAAATCGGTGATCGGCGTTGGGCGGATATCAAATGCAATGACCGACGCGTAATCGTCGGGCGGTTTGATGAAGCCGGTTAAAAACTGTGCAACGGGCCGAACGGATTCATAAACGCCAGGCTCAAAGTAGCCGCCGTTCGCCCGGCCGAAGATCTCGGTCCATTTGCTGTATTCAAGAATGAGCGTCACGGTTATCGGAGCATCCGGCGTCGCGAAACTCGATATGTTCTGTTTGACCCCATCCTCGAAAATGCCGAAGTTTTCCTTCTTTAGGCCGGTGATGATCTGACCGGACTTTTTGTTGAACACGACGGTCTCGACGCTGACGATATCCGTATCGACCTTGATCACTCCCTCGAGCGGCACCGCCTTTCGTTCCTCTTCAAGTCGTTTCCGCTCTTCTTCTTCGGCCTTGAGCTCTTCGGCTGTCTTCGGTTTTGGGCGCTCGTTTCGTTTCTCGTTGCCGCGGGGCGTCTGCCTTTGCGGTTTTGATTGGGCTGCGGACGGAGGAACGGCCAAACCGGTCAACATGGCGAGTCCGAATATGAGCGACACGATGCGCGAATAGCGATGTTTCATAAATTTCACCGAAGTCCGAAAGGATAAAGACTTTGATTCCGATTTCCCGCCATTGGTTGGTTTATCTGATCGGCGCATGACGGAAAAACGGTTATGCCGGATCGATCTCGATCTTGACGTCGAATGATCCCGAGTTGTCCTTCAGGTTGCCTTCGTTTACGCCGAGAAAGAGGGCACCGTCTCGAGAGGCCGTGAACGTCCGTTCGGAACCGACATAAATGAACTGGTTATTGTCGTCGCCGATCACCGCGATCAATGCTCCCGTTGGAACGCTTTTGAGCAGCTTCGTCGGGTCCTCCGTGTCATACAAGCCTGAAGGGCCGGTCGTCCTGCCCTGGCCGAGCGAGATCGTACCGCCGCCGATGATGCGGATCTTTTGGCCTTTCCGGACGACCCAGCCGGAGTTGGTCCATCCATTGTTCGTGTTATCCGCCAGCACTTTTACCGAAACCTCGATGGGCTTCGCAACTGTTGTCCGAACGGGCGGTTGTGTAGGCGGAACGGCCTTGGCCGGTGCGGGGCTCGGTTGAGTGTTCGCAGCGGGATCGGTCACTACTACACGCGGCGCGCCGGTTGGCGGCGATGAGGTCTCGACAAACTGCGGTTCGTTGGGTGTCGCGTCCGATTTGAAGCCTACGGCGTCGAAGCGGATCGATTCGATCTCGTCGGCCGTAAACGTCAGTTCACGCCGCCGTTCTCCTTCACCGATGACCACAACGAATTTACCAGAGCCGAAACTTACGATCGTGCCTTTGATAATACTTCCGTCCTTCAGCCGGATCGTATCCGCAAACGTCGTAGAGGCCAACGCAAGGACAAACGCGAGCGTGAGGCAGGTCCGGGCCAAACGAGTGATCTTCTTCATGTTCCCTCCAATGGTTATTCGGCCGGTACCGCCGGGAAGAGTGGCCGGAACAATGATGCCAGGACTGCATCATTTTGTTGCATAATATCGTTGCGCCGGTTGACAAGGGCCGAACACAAAAATGATAAACGATTTTCGGGCGGTTGTGAATTTTTCCTTTAGAACTCGGTGAATAGCACCTGGCTCCTACCTGCAAGAAGCGAGAGACGGAAGCGTTCATTTACTATGGAACGCATCTTGCGCGCCATTTCAGGGCAACTGCCCTTATTTCGATCATTGGGAGATAAAGAGATGAAATACCTCTTGACATTAGCACTCATCATTTTTAGTTCGGGCGCCGTTATTGCGGCGGGCCAGGACGGCCTAAGGGGAATTCAATGGACACTCATTTACGCAAATGGGCAGGCTGTGGCAGGCTCAATGGCGTATTTTGAGATCGAACGCGGCAGTGGCCGGTTTGTCGGGAGTACCGGCTGCAATCGTATGTTCGGGAAAGTTGAGGTGGACGGCGAGACGATCGAGTTTTCGAATATCGGCACCACCAAGAAGCTGTGCGAGACACAGCCGGGCGGCGTTTCAGAGACCAGCTTTCTGAATGGGCTTAACAATGTCGTCCGCTACAGTCGGGATGCAAGCCGGCTGAGCCTTCTCGACAGCAGCGGACAGATCGTGCTTCGATTCAAACGGTTGGGGAAACAGCCGCCGGTTGTATCGCTCCCGGCTGGCGGCCAACTTGAAGGAAAATGGGAACTCGAATCGATCGCCGGGCGGACGGGCGGTGGACCGATAAAAGGAGCGTTCATTCGCTTCGACACCGCCAAGGGCAGCGCGGGCGGGAACTCAAGCTGCAATGTCTTTGGCGGCGAGTACTCTGTTTCCGGCTCGAAGATCACCATTCGGGAAATGGTTTCGACGATGCGCGCCTGCGTCGAGGACGATCGGATGGCCATCGAACGTGAATTTCTCGACGGGCTTCGGGCAGCGGACCGGTTTGAGATCACTGGTGATCAGCTTTTTCTTTACAAGGGTGAAAAGCTTCTTTTGACCCTCCGGGAAGACAAGTCCTGAGCAAATTTGGTGTGATGTCTGCGGAATCAAGCGTTATTCGCAATTTATTACCAGCGGCGATCCATCGAAACATTCATCTCGATGGATCGCTAACTGAGCCTGTGTCTGTCGGAGGACCTGTTGTGGTTCGCCGCAGGCCTTGGGCGAGCATCGATGGAGAATGCGGGTATTGCTTTTCACAATCTATTACGTGCGGCTGCGGATCGGAAGCTATTTGGGGACTCATCCGACGCACGGGCCGCTTGGGATCAAATGGCGTTGGGAGACCTGGCGGCGGCTCCGTAAGGCCGAGCGCAAATACGCCGCCGCCGGCACGATCTCGCAGATGCGGAGCGATCTGGCCCGGCTTTGGAAAACAATCGTTAACTAGGCTGTTTGGGGACCATCCCGGGGCCGGTTTCCATTTTTTAGGGATGCAAGGCAGAATGGGTACTGGCAATTTCTTGCAACTCCCGCCGCCGAATACGATAGAATGCGGAATATGAGAACGATCGAAGTTTTGTTCGTCACACTCTTATTTGGTCTCCCGATCTTTGGCCAAGGGCTTCTCGACCCGGTTTACGGTACTCAGCGGGCGTTTGAGGCGGTGGTTGAGGAGAGAGGGATCAAGCCGGCTTTGATGGAATTTCTTGCCGAGGACGCCGTGATCTTCCGTCCGGAGGCGGTCAATGGCAGGGAATTTCTCAAGTCTTCGGACAGCTCGGTGCCCGGTACGCTTCGGCGAAAGGTCAATTATGCGGATGTGTCCATAAACGGACTGCTTGCGTACACTATTGGCGAATGGACATTCACGCCGAAGGCTCGGCCGAAGGAGATCCGAGTGGGCGAATATGCAACGGTCTGGAGCAAAGTCGACGGCCGGTACAAGGCGATCCTCGATATCGAGATCTCGCATGAAGTGTTTGGAGCGATCGACTATAGCCGCCGAATTCCTGAACCGAGAAAGAGCCAGCCTAACAAACAGGGCTGGTCGGCCGCCGATGCGACCATGCGGTTCTTAAAAATGAGTATGTCCAAGGCAGGGCTCGGCGGTGCCTATGACGCGTTTGCCGCCGAGGATGTGATACTCCTGCGCGACGGCTTGCCCCCGATCGTCGGACGGGGCCGGGCCGAAGAAGAGTTGGAACGATACATAGCCGCCGATTTTCCGCAAAAGGTCAGCCAGTTCGAGACGGGCGATATGGCGTACAGCTGGAACGCATGCTCCTACGCTGACAGCAATGAGGGAATGGAGAAAGGAAACTGCCTTCACGTCTGGAAATTCCGCGATAAGAAGTGGTACATCATTCTCGGTGTCTTCGCTAAGATCGAAAACACGACAATACCGATACTTAAAGACAGACTCGTGCCTCGGAAATGAACCTCATTTTTTGAGGAACGAAACGAATTCATCCTCGCTGCGGGTCAGGCCTTCAAAGGTTGCCATAACCTGATCTGACGATGTGATGATGGCGTAAAGCGGCAACGCAACGGTGCCGAAGCGTTGCTCCTGCATCTTTTGAAATCCCTCGTAAGGTTCGCCCTCGCCGTCCGTGTAAAGGCGGACGCGGACAAACTTTTCAAGCTCAGCGCGGACCGCGGGTTTCGGAAACATATTCGCTTCCATCCAGCGACAGTTGGTGCAGGTGTAGCCCGTGAAGTCGACGAATATCCGCTTGTTTTCGGCCTGAGCCTGTTTAACCGCGGCCTGGTAGTCGTTGGTTATCCAGGTTAACTCGCTGCTCATCGGGCCTCCGGCTCTCGTGGTTGACGAAACTTCCTTAGCCGGCGGCAGGAACGACTCAAGTTCACCCAAGCGCGTGCCGAACAATCCCGTTAGAAGATAGAAAGCCAGCGTTCCGAACAGAAACGCGTTTAATACGCGTACGAGCCCTATCGTCCGATCCTCGGAATCATGCGCGAAGCGGAAAACGCCGAGAAGGTAGAGGAACATAAGCACCGAGAGAGCGATCCATCCGGCGATCACTACCTCGCGGGTGAAAATATCCCAACCCCAAACGAGGTCAACGTTCGAGATAAATTTCAGCGCGGCCCCTATCTCAAGAAAGCCCATCACGACCTTCACCGAGTTCATCCAACTGCCCGATCTCGGCAGCGAGTGCATCAACTGCGGGGCCACCGCCAGCACAAAGAATGGAAGTGCAAAGACTGACGAAAACGCCAGCATTCCAACGATCGGGTAAAAAAGATCGCCCTGCGCCGCGGCTACGAGGATCGTTCCCACAAGCGGAGCGGTGCAGGTAAACGACGTGAGCGAGAACGTCAGGCCCATTAGAAGCAGACCGATCGTCCTGCCGGATTCTTTCGATCTGGTGAAGCTGTCGAGCTTTGTCAGGACGCTAGATGGGACGCCGAGGTTGTAAGCACCGAGCAGGCTGAATGCAAACGCCAGAAAGATACCCGTGATCAGAAGGTTCACATACGGATTCGCCGCGAACCGATTGATCCCGGCGGCGCCAAACAGCACTGCCAGCGCTACGCCGAGGCCGGTGAACGTAAAGATGATCCCGAGAGCGTAGATCAGAGCATCGCGCACTGAGCCCGCCGTCGATTCCGAGCCGTGTTTCGTAAAATACGACACGGTAATAGGTATCATCGGGAACACGCACGGCGTCAGCAGCGATAAGGCCCCAAAGGTCATCGCGAGCCAAACGAATCCCCAGATCGGCCGATCGTTAATATCGCTCTCAGCCGTGCGCGTGACCTCCGGTTTGTCCGCGGCGGTTGCTGCGTCCGCGAGCGAGCCGAAATTCGCGTTCGATAGGGGATCAATGTTCGTAGCCGTAACGGTTTGATTCGCATTCGTATCCACGTTTGCGTTCGTATTGCCTGGCGTGGCGGACGGCGCGGGAGTCGCGGTGGCTGTCGGTGTGGGCGATGCGGCCGCCGTTTTGCCTGCGGTTATCGAAACGTCCGACGCCAGTTTTATAGTCCTGGGCGGGAGGCAGACCGTATCGTTGCAGGCCTGATAACGGATGCCCGCATTCAGCGTCTGCGGACCTTCGGGTGTGTCGGGCGCGACATTGAAACGCACACTGAAGACCGCGCTTCCCGCGTAGCTCTCGGTATTGATCCCAAAGTTCGGGTCCATTTTTACCTTGGGTTTTGGGCCCGAAACGCCGCTCATCTTGAAGGGCCCTTCGGCGAGCGATATCCGCGTTGGGATCGGCCCGCCGGGGCCTTGCGAGATTGAATACAGATACCAGCCGCTCTCGATGTTCGCCGTGATCTTTGCGGTTCCCGATCCGCCCGCGGGAATGCGCGAAGGCGTTACCGTCATCGATGCGGAAACGGGGTTCTGGGCCACTGCCGCAACCGCGGAAACGGCCGCAAGGAACGCCAGCATCAGGATCTTTGGAATGGCTTTCGAAATGATCACACAAATCTACCAGGGGGCAAAAATGCCCTTACGGAATATCATATATTGTACGGCGGCCACACTCAATCGGTTGCAGTTTCACTCGGGGGCTGCAACGCCTTTGCGCTTGATCCATTTCGATTCTTTGCCGCAAATCGGTAAGATATAGGAACACCGGGGCCCCCCAAGCCAATTGCGCGTATGCGCTTATCGCAGAATAAATAAAGGCGATCACTTCGTCCGGCATCGAATTCCAAATGAAAGAACTCCTAAATGACTATCTGAATCCCCTTTTTGAGCTTCTGAATTACAACCTCTTTGCTCTCGGCGAAGCAAAGATAACGCCGCTCAGCCTGATCTATATCATCGTCCTTGTAGTCGCGTTGTTCTACATTTCAAGTAAGCTAAAAAGTGTACTAATAGGGCATCTTCTTGGAAGAACGGGCCTGGATACCGGCGCCCAGCAGGCGGTCGGCACGATCGTTCGATACGCGATCCTCGTGATCGGGTTTCTTCTGATTTTCCAAACCGTCGGGATCGATCTGACCACTCTAAATGTCTTGGCCGGAGCAGTCGGCATCGGTATCGGATTCGGGCTGCAGAACATTGCGAACAACTTCATCAGTGGCCTGATAATCATGATCGAACGCCCGATCAAGGTCGGGGACAGGGTGGAAGTTAACGATGTGGACGGGGACGTTATCTCTATCGGGGCCCGCAGTACGACAATTCAAACAAACGACAACATCGCGATCATTGTGCCGAACAGCAAGTTCATCTCGGAGAACGTAACCAACTGGAGTTTCGGTAGTGAGAAGGTGCGGTTCAAGATCCCGGTTGGTGTTGCCTACGACTCGGACCTTGATCTTGTATCGAAGATACTGCTGGAGATAGCTGGCGAGAACGAAGATGTGCTCGAATCCCCGCCGCCGTCGATCCGTCTGGTCGAGCTTGGATCGAGCGCCCTTCAATTCGAACTTCGGGCCTGGAGCAAGGCAAAACTTCACCGGCCAAGAGCTTTTGCCAGCGGCATAAACTTCGAGATCGTTCGCAGGTTCCGCGAGAATGGGATCGAGATGCCGTTCCCGCAGCGGGATATCAACATCCGCGGCGGGTCAGGGACGGCCGCAAACATAGCCTAGACATGGGGTTACGGTGCTACTGCCGGAGACTCACTGACCTCTTCCGTGGATTCAAGACAACCCATGCGTGCCGGTTTCTCGTCGAATTCATAATGACCCAAGACTAAAGATCTTGTTTGCGCATTAGGTGGAAACACTCATGCCGTATAGGTATATGCCCCGACGCGCGCCCGCGACGGGAGTGTTAAACTGAGTACAACACAAGGGTTGTGTTTGGGCCGTTCGGTAAAGAAGAGTTTCCGCGTGGCGTGAATTGACGGGATCGTTCGTTTGCTGCGCGGTGGTATTGGGATCGAACCTCGGAGGTGTGAATGAGGACAAAGGACGTATATGAGGTGATCAACCAGGACGAACGATTTTCGATCCTGGCCGAGATACTGGAAAGTACGGGGATGGGCGAAGAGATCCTCAACGATCAAAAAGTGTTTACCTTCTTCGCTCCTACCGATGATGCTTTGGCCCACCTTTCGCGGCCCGCGATCGAGCTTTTGAAGAGTCCGAAGGGAAGGGACCTGGCGAAGGCCCTGATATCGCGTCATGTGATCCCGGGACAATACTTGTACTCGGACGAACTGCGGATGCGAAATTCCTTGAGGCCGCTCCGCGGAGGCGACGTGATGATTAGCGTTGAGAACAATGCTGTTCGATTTGGCCGGGCACCCGTCAGAACACCCGGTATTGCGGCTCGGAACGGGGTGATATTTCCGGTCGACCGGATGCAGCCGGTGCCGAGACGAACGCTTGCCGCGTGATGGAGGCTGTCGCGGCAGCTATACAAGGGGTATTTGAATATTTTATGAAACAGAACTTTGGGATCGCGTTCGTTACCGGACGTCCCCAGTTTACAAGATTACTTAGGACCTATTTCGGAAATTGGAAAGAGCATGGGCTGATCGAGAATGAGGATGTCGATCTGCACCTTTTTGTCGTTTATGACGTTACGTATAAGAACGTGCCTCGCGAAGAGTTTCGTGACATACCGCCCGACATTGCGGAATCGCTTGCGTCGATAAATATCTACGGGCGACGCGAAGTCGATGCCGAGCGGGAGCGGTTGGTCGGGCGCGGCGCGTTAACAAAGGATGAGGGCGAGCTGCTCTTCGGCGAAGGTTACGCGAAGAAGCGCAATGCCGCGTTGTACTTCGCGTTGCAGCAGAACATGAACAGGCTGCTTTTTTTGGATGACGACGAGTATCCGGTTGCGGTCACGAAAACCGGCACAGGCAGCCTCGCATGGATGGGACAGAGCATTCTGGCGACGCACCTCAAGTATGGCAAGAACGCGGACATAACGAACGGCCTGCATTGCGGGTACATTTCGCCGATCCCCCGCATCCGTTTTGACAACGACTTGACGGAGTCCGATTTCAGGACATTCATTGAGGCGATCAGTAACGACATCCTTTCATGGGAATCCGTTAAGCGGACGATCTTCGACAATGGAGGAGTCACATACGCCGATGCGGAGATACTGCTTCACCCTGAGCCTTCGGTCGTTCCGGAAGAGTACGGACGAAAATTCATCTCCGGCGGCAACCTGAGCATTGGCCTCGACGTAACCAAACATATACCTGTTTTCTACAACCCGCCCGGAGCCCGGGGCGAAGACGCGTTTATGAGCACGATGCTTTCGGGCCACAACGTCGTCCGCGTACCGTGCTATTCGTTTCACGACGCGTTCTCGCAATGCCCGCAGATCCTCGATGGCGTGCTGCCTCAGCAGCTCAAGGCGGCGCGGCCGAGAGCAAAGGAAACTGTAAACAGATTCGCAAGGGCCGTTTTAGGCTGGGCCAGATACAAACCGCTGCTTACCTACATAACGCAGCGCGAAAAGTACGACCAGATAATGTCCGAGGCGACGCGCAAGTTGGACGAGACCGCACCGAAGCTTTCCAGGTTTTTCAACGCACCGCGTTTTGAGATGATCGCGTCCGAGTTTCGCAAATATCACGCCAATGTCCTCGAACACCATCAGAGTTTCGAGGCAACGAAGCGGGCGTGGTCGAAGGCGGTTGGCTCCCTGCGGGGCGACCTGGCGGTGAAAGCGGGCGTTTGATCCTGGCATGGATCGGCCCGCGACGATGTTGCAATCGAGATCGCAATTGATTAAACATCAAGTATGTCAAAGCGATTGTTGGTCGTTGACGATGAGCCGAACCTTCTGGCGGCCATCTCGGCCGTCCTGCGGGGAGTAGGTTTCGAGGTGACAACGGCGCGAGATGGGCGCGACGCGATGCTGCAACTTGCGCGCTCGCTGCCGGACCTGATCGTGAGCGATGTGCGGATGCCTGGCATCGACGGTTACACCCTGGCCCGAAAGCTCCGTTCGGCGCCGCACACAAAACTGATACCGATCGTGTTTCTGACCGCCAAGGACGAGACCGGCGATCGTGTTGAAGCGTTTCGGTCCGGTGTTGACGTGTACCTCGCAAAACCGTTCGAGCCTGATGAATTGATCGCGGTGATCAATAACCTGCTATTGCGGATCGAGAATATGCACTCTGCCATTACATCGCTTGTTGGCGAGGATGACAGCGCGGCGGAGAATTTCGTTCGGGATGAAGAGCTGACGGATGCTGAGTGGCGTGTTGCCGAAGAGGTTACGCGAGGCCTGAGCAACAAGGAGATCGCGCACAACCTGAACTTGAGTGTCCGCACGGTCGAGAATCATGTGAGCCGCATCCTCGCGAAAAAAGGCATGTCGAACCGCGTTGAGATCGCACGATACGTTATGGCCGCCTCCGAACGGGATAAAGCTTCTGTAAGTGATAACACTCATTAATATTGGGTAGTTTCATGGATTTCGTAAGTATTTCATTCCATTAGAATTAAGGTGGAGGTGGAATATTCGCGATGATAGAAAGACAAGGGAGGAGCTGGATCAAGTACGCGGTTGCGGCGTTCGTGCTGGTGTGGCTGCTTACGTGGTATTCGAGCCATGCGTTCGGTCAAACCGCCGTAACGCAATCGCAGCAAACAGCCGGCCCGGCCGAAGACGAAAATGCTGGTTCGGTGTCTCAAGACGTTTCCGTGCCGGTGATGACCGGATACAAGGGAATCACGATCGGTATGACCGCCGATGAGGTGAAAAGGGTTATCGGACAGGAGCCGGAGAATGACGACAAGGCCACGTTGGTATATGTGTTTTCGGATGACGAAGTAGCTCAGGTCGCGTTCGACAATGAGCAGAAGGTCCGGCTGATAGCCGTGACGTACACCGGCTCTGAGGTCGATGCACCGACGTACGAGTCGGTCTTTGGAAAGTCGGTGCCGGTGAAAACAAACTCGGGCGGAGGAGTTTATAACATGGTGAGGTATCCCGATGCGGGCTACTGGGTCGCCTACTCGAGTTCGACGGTCGAGAATGATCCGATGGTGTCGGTAACTATCCAACGGATCCGAAATTAGGACGACGCAACCCGGGCCGCATCTGAGACTCACCGATGTGAAAGAACCTGTCAAAACCGCCTGCGGCAGCGGGTGGTTTTAGGTCGCGAGTTTGTTGCGGGGGCGTTAAACCATCGGCTACCGCTGAGGGTTTTGACATTCGGCCGCCGCAGAGCTTGTTAAAGGGAACCACATTGTCGATCAGAGGACGATTACTATTACTCACGCTGGGCCTCGCGGTCCCGCTGGTGCTCGTCGGCCTGGTAAACCTGTGGGAGGCGTGGCAGGCGGGCCGCAAGCAGCTTAACGATTCGATCGAGCGGCAGGCCGAGCTTGCCGCCACAGCGTTCGAACAGTGGCTCGACACGCAGACCCAAACCCTTAACACGATCTCAAATCTCGTCGGCAGTGACAGCGAAGCCGCTCTAAAGCGGTATATCAATTCCATTGTCGAGACCCGGCCGAACTGGCTGGATGTGCAGATCATCAGTTCTTCAGGCGAAGTGCTGCTCTCGCAATCGGTCCGTGAAGGCCCGCTTCCGCTCATTTCCATCGAAAGCATTCGTGACGAAGTTGCGAAGCGTCAATCGTTGGTTATCCTCTCAGAACAATTCGAGAACGAGGACATTCGGCTCTTATCACTTGCCGTGCCGCTCAGCGACGGGAGCTTTGCGGTCGCGCGTATTGACGGGAAAAGCGTGAGCGAACTTTTCCGCCAGCTCGATCTGCCAAAAGAACACATCATTGCCGTTTTCGATGCGAATCGCAGGCTGCTTTTTCGCAATCATGTGTCACCGGTACAGATGTCGTTGGATGTCAGCAACACCGAGCTGCTCTCGGCCGTTGGCCACAAGCCGACATCGGCGATCGAGGTCGAGAGCCCGTATGACGGAATTAGCCGCCTGTATGGGCTCGCAAAGGTTGAATCGGCGAGCTGCACGGTCGCAATTGGAGTTCCCGTGGATGCCCTTTACGCGCCGGCGAAGGCTCAGTATTGGCGTCAGCTCTGGATCGGTTCGCTGATCGCCGTTCTTGCCGGCATCCTCGCTCTATTGCTCGCCCGGGGGATCGTCAAGCCCCTGCGGGAATTGGCCGGGGCCGCCCGGGCTTTCGGAAACGGCGACCTCTCAACGCGGGCGGAAATCTCAGGAAGCGGCACTGTTCGCGAGCTTGCTGAGACCTTTAATCAAATGGCCGACCGGATCTCGCAAAGGGAAGAGAAGCTGAAGGAACTCGACACGTTAAAATCAGAGTTTGTCAGCGGTGTTTCCCACGAACTCCGGACGCCTTTGACGACGATCAAGGCCCTGGCAAGCGTTCTTCAACAGAACCGGATCACCGACGACGAACGGGCCCGGTACATAAGGACCGTGTCGGACGAATGCGACCGGCAAATAGACTTCGTACAGAACCTGCTGGATGTCTCGCGGATCGAAGCCGGAGCGTTCAAGCCCTCGATAACGGACGTGGTCCTCGATGAATTTCTTCACGGGATCGTCGCATCGGAAAAAGGAGCTGCCGAGGCGAGAGGGCTCGGCCTGGAACTTGAGGGCGCGAATGGAAATAAGGTCGAGAGCCGTTCCGACCCGGCGATCCTGCGGCGAATTGTTCTTAACCTGATCGATAATTCGATGAAGTACACACGGCCCGGAGGCAAAATTACCGTTTCAGCCAAGCAGAATGGCCGCGGCTCGGAAGTTGTTGTTGCCGACGACGGCTGTGGGATCGACAGTGCCGACCAGCCGTACATCTTTGACAGGTTTTTCCGCGGGCATCCTTCAGAGGCTTTGATAGGCGAAGAGGAGGGTTCGGAAGAGCTTTCGCGATCTAATCGAACGATAGGGACCGGCCTCGGGCTATTTATCGTTAAAGGCCTCGCGAAACAGATCAATGCGGAGGTGTCGGTCGAAAGCCCCACTATGCCGGGCGGCCGGGGGTCGAGGTTCGTTGTGAAACTCCCCGCATAGTTTCCGAAAGGGACGGCCGTGCGGCCCGCGCCGGAATGGGTAGAATTACCTAATTCCTTTAGGTGGAAATGCTGACGAATCGGAATGATCGTCCGGCTAGAATAATTATGATGCATGAGGTTCGCATCACCGGAATTCGGCAGCGTCGCGATGGCGATGAAATGCGCTTAGTGCCGAGGTTCTGGCCTTGCATCTCAGGCTGATTGCTCCTTCACACTGTGGGGGCGGCCGTGGGTAGGTCGGAGGGATCCGATTTTGGCCGTCCTCACCCCCACCTTACTTCACATCGAATACTGGTCCTTTAGTTCTGGTTCAATTCAGGACGCGCGCGCTAAACCACTTTTTGCTGTCGCGGCGTTTGTGCCGTATCGCCGGCCAACTGTAATATCTCAACAGTGTTCGACAAGATCGAAATTCTGAAAAGGACAGAGCTTTTCGGCGGGCTCGACGAAAGCGTCCTGAATGTGCTTGCGTCGCGGATGGTGGAGAGGCGGTTGGAGCGCAATGCCATACTATTCATCGAAGACGAACCGGCAAAAGGCCTTTATGTGATCGCCGAAGGTTCCGTTCGGGCCTTTCGTTCGGGCGCCGATGGCCGCGAACAGGTGATCCACGTTGAACGTGCCGTGACCACCATCGCGGAACTGCCCGTATTTGACGACGGCCGGTATCCTTCTACCGTTGCCGCCGAAGCACCTTCGGTTCTGTTCTACATCGGAAAAGAAGACATACGGGCCGTCTCGATCGCTCATCCGGAGGTTGCTCTGGCGGCGGCAAAGCTGTTGGCCACGCGCCTTAGAAGATGTGCGGCCTTGGTAGAATCTCTTTCCCTTCTCGAGGTCGGCCAAAGGCTCGCGAAGCTGTTTCTTCAGGAGGCTGCGATCACCAGTTCTGGCGATGCCCGTTTCACCCAGACGTTGACCCACAACCAACTGGCCGCGCGAATAGGCACCGTTCGCGAGGTTGTATCGAGGTCGCTTCTGCGTCTGCAGACGGACGGGCTGATAAGAATAAGCGGGAAGACGGTCACCATACCTGACACCGACGCGCTGCGGCGTTATGCGGACCGGTGACCGCCGTTTCCTCAAAAAGGGCCCAGACCGCTAGACAGCGGCAGTACCGGCCGTCGAGAAGACCTGTGTTTCAAAGTCGATCGCTTGGGGGAACAATATGTTGTTCTCCAGGTGAATATGTTGATGAAGGTCCGCTTCAAGGTCCTGGAGCCCCGCGAACAGCCCCTTGAAACTCGGGCAGGCGTCTTCGGGAGTTGCGTAGTCAGATGAGAGCGACCGTATCGACCGAAGCATCTCGCCGGCCTGATCGTGCTCGAACATCATCATTCGAACCGGATTGTTGACTGTCCCAAATGGCGGAAGCGGAAGCGATCCATTTGTCTCGGCCGCGCGCTCAAGTTTTTCGATGTAAGGGAAAAGCATCATCTCTTCCTTTTGCATGTGTACGAGCATCTCGTTGCCAAGCGTCAACACGATGTCGCGGATCTCCACGAGTTCCGGGTGATGCTCGCCATGCCTCGTCGCGACCTTTTCGGCAAGCGGCATCAGCCGTTGAACCTCGGCCCGTGTGAAGGCATGATGAGTACAAACGATATGGTCGATCAGCTCGCGGGCGGAACGGGTGTCGACGTCGTTTTTCGGATCAGATGAAGCTGAAACACTCTCCAATTCGGACAACACCGCCGACGGGTCTACCCCTGCGTTGCTGCATGCCTCGGCGAACGGCACACGGCCCCCGCAGCAGAAATCAATCTTGTGTTTTTCAAAGACCCGGATAGTCAATGGTGCGTCGAGTGCGATTTCTCGGATGGTTTTTTCTTGAAAGTTATACATTATGGCTTTTGCCTCCTATTGCGATGTTAGAGGACGAAGAATTTAGGAGAATGTAACTAAAGTCACAGGCCGTAAAGATTTTCGCGGTTATTCTTCAGACGCTGAAACTTTTCACTTTATGAAACTGAGGCTTAAGGGGAACTCGATCCGGCTGCGGCTCACCCAGGGCGAATTGAGGCAGTTTGCCTTGGAAGGCAAGGTCGAGGAGACGGTGGAGTTCGGGCCGGGAAAGCGAGGCCTTGTTTACGCCTTGGAAGCCGCGGAGAATGTAGAAGCTTTGCACGCGGACTATGAGAGTGACAGGCTGCGGGTCATCGTGCCGGCCGCAATTGCCGCGGCGTGGGCGTCGTCGGACCAGGTGGGCGTCGAATCGGAATCCGACGGCCGGCGGATCAGTGTGGAGAAAGATTTTGCCTGCCTAAAGCCTCGGCCGGGCGAGGATGAGTCGGATATGTTTCCAAACCCTGAACCTTGTTGAATACGAACGAGTTGATCTATGGAACGAGTACTACGTCCGGCCGTACGGCCTTCGATTGGCCTGAAACGCATACTCCTCCCAACTGAGCACGGTGCGTGGAGTTTTCTGATCGAACCACTTGTCGTTGGTGCGGTCATTGCGCCGTCGCTTGCCGCGCCGTGGATCGTGCTGATGGTTGTAGCGGCGTTTTTCGCCCGCCAGCCGCTCAAAATGTACTTCCATTCGCGGAAGAATGCGGCGGTCGCTTCACGGTCCCTTGCGTACTTTCTTTTGTTTGGTGGCGCTGCCGTCGTCGGTTTCATCGGCGCCGAAACCTACGGCGGGATCGAGATCCTGCTGCCATTGGCCGTAGCCGGCCCACTTGCGGTAAAACTGCTCTACGACGATGCGACCGGACGCGGGCGAATTCTTTCGGCGGAACTTTTCGGTGCGGCCGCAATTTCATCATCTGTAGCGATGATGGCCGCCGCCAAAGGATTTGAATGGCCGGCTGCGATCGGGCTGTGGCTGATATTCGTTTGCCGATTCATTCCGTCGATCCTATATGTCCGGACGCGGCTGCTGGTGGAAAAAGGAAAACCGCATGACATTACCTGGCCGATCGTGACACATTTGGCCGGTGCCTGCATTGTCGTCTATTTAGCCATTGCCGGCATTGGTTCATTCCTAACTGCGGGTGTTTTCATTTTACTTCTTGGCCGCTCGATCGTGGGCCTTTCGAAGTACCGGACGCCGATGAAGGCAATGAGGATCGGGTTACGAGAAATGACATACGGCCTTGTGACGGCGGTTTCGATCATCTGCGGGCATTATCTGGGAATCTGACCATTGGCCAATGATGCACAATGTTGACATAGATATTGTTGAACTCACGCTGGACGTGATGAGATTTGCTATCGGCCGAATCACGGATTCGGACCCGCCGCTCGGTGTGCCAAAATGCGAAGAGGAGTTCAGGTCGATTGTTGGCGAAACCGTTACGGCTAAGGGGATCGGCGGCGAGAATGCGTTCAGGCTTTTCCGCGATGTCCTTCTCAAGGCAAGCGTTGCGATCGATCATCCCAGGCACCTGGCTTTTGTTCCCGCGTCGCCTACGCGGGCGGCGGTGATGTTCGATCTTGTCGCGTCGGCGGCGAGCGTTCATGGGGCTTTCTGGCTAGAGGGTGCCGGCTGCATCTTTGCGGAAAATGAGGCGATGCGCTGGCTGGTATCGTTGACCGGACTGCCGGCCGGCGCATTCGGCGTTTTTACTCCGGGCGGAACTTCCGCCAATTTGTCGGCGCTTGTCGCCGCTCGCTCAAAATGGCGTGAGGGACGGCCCGATAGCAATACGACACGCGGCGTCATCGTGGCATCCGAAGGTGCTCATTCGTCCGTAAAGGCAATGGCAAAGGTGATGGATGCCGATGTCCTGCTGATCGACTCGGAAGAGCGTTTTGAAGCGTCGGCGCTCAAAACGGCCCTTGCCGCCCTTACCAACGACGAAGCGGATCGGATATTTGCTGTCGTTGCAACCGCAGGAACAACAAATGCAGGTATCATCGACGACCTCGATGGCATCGGGGCGGTCTGCCGTGATCGAAGCATCTGGTATCACGTTGATGCGGCGTACGGTGGTGGAGCACTCGCGGCTCCTTCCGTCAGGCATCTGTTTGCCGGTATCGAACGCGCCGACAGCATAACAATAGACCCGCACAAATGGTTGTTCTCGCCCTACGACTGCGGAGCGGTGATTTACCGCGACCCGGCGATCGCTCGCAGGGCCCATGCCCAGGGTGGTTCCTATCTCGACATATTTCACGAAAATGGAGCGAACGGCTTTAATCCGTCCGACTACCAGATCCAATTGACGCGAAGGGTCCGGGGATTGCCTCTTTGGTTTTCGCTGGCGATGCACGGCACCGATCGATACGCGGTGGCGATCGAACGCGGCATCGAACTGGCGACGGCCGCTGGCAGGATGATCTCAGAGTCGGGCCAACTTGAGTTGGTCCGGCCGCCCAGTCTTTCGTGCGTTCTGTTTCGACGAAAGGGCTGGGGGCCGCAAGACTACAGCAACTGGACATATAAAAATCACAGAAGCGGCTTTGCACTCGTGGCCCCTACGAAATGGAGATCGAACGGCTCGCACGAAACGGTCGCACGATTCTGTTTTATCAATCCCGATACGACCGAGAAGGATATCGCGGATATTCTGGAGACTATGAACTAGTGGACTATATTGATCGAATCGCCAGTGCTTTTTGTGCTCTTTGTGTTTACGAACCGATAACACAAAGGCCGCAAAGGTGGACACAAAGTCCGCGGAGAAAGAGATCGGCAAGAAACTACTTGCAAATTAACCGTTGCCGTCCACTCGGTGGGGCCGAGCGCGGTTTCAGGTTTCAGTTCGGATGGCATATAATCGATGAAACGCAGCGGTATTTTTCCACGTTCTTTTCACTTGTCGTACGGGCCGCCAATACACGGCGGAACCCTACTTGACCATGGGGGTATCGCTTAAATGGCCGAAGTTCAAACAGCCGTTGCCGGCGGAGCAGTAAGTTATCGGAACCCAACCCTTCTCGGGATCGCGGCATCCGCGGGCCTGACCGTTTTGGTAGTCGTCGGTTCGCGCAACCTCGAACATTTCGACCCTGCTCTTTTCGGATACACTGTTGCCAGCATCGTCGCACTCGGAGCGATCGTATTCCGCTATGCAATTTGGCTTCAGCGGCCCGCAACCCGTGCATATTTTTGGCGGGGGTTGGACCTATTCTTCAGGCGAGGGAAGCTTGCCTCCAGCACTGCCTCGGCGGCCGGCACGATCGCCACTAATCTCGTCGAGCAGCGATTCATTTTCAAACGGGGTTTCTCGCGGTGGCTGACGCATTTCCTAATAATGTGGGGATGCATTCTGGCGGCGGCAATAACATTTCCGCTCTCGTTCGGCTGGGTACATTTCAAGCTTGAAGGCGATCGTGGGTATCGGGCCTATCTGTTCGGCTTCCCGACCGCGGTTTTGGACGGTCGAAGCATTCTTGCATGGATACAGTTCCACGCCCTGGATTTTACGGCGGCAATGGTGATCGCCGGCTGCGCGATCGCGATCCATCGGCGGTTGAAGGACCGCGGGGCCATCGCCTCTCAGACATTTCTGCTCGACTTCACGCCGCACCTTTTGTTGATCGCGATCTCAGTATCGGGGCTAATGCTTACCGCCTCAAGCCTTTGGTTTGAAGGGTATATGTACTCGTTCATAGCCCTTTCTCATCAGGCCGTTGTGATAATGACCCTTTTCTACCTCCCATTCGGAAAGTTGTTTCATATTGTTCAGCGCCCTGCCTCGATCGGCGTTGAGTTATACCAGCGGCAGTCGCGCGACACCGAGCAGGCCGTATGCCCGCGCTGCGGAACTATGTTTGTCGGCCAACTCTGGCTGGATGATCTTAAGGGCGTCGTTGACAAGCTTGGATTCGATTACAGGATGGAAGACGGCCGCACGCTGCAGGATTACTGCCCGCGGTGTAAACGCGTGATGCGCGGTGCGGCGTATGCGGGCTTGCAGAAGGTTAAGGAGCCGGTTTTTTACGGAACGCGAACGGACGAGAATTAGATCGGCGCAGCACACTATGTCAAAGGTTGAGAATCTTGAAAGGATAATCGAAGAGTTCGGGCCGCATCTTCACGATGCGCCGGACGGCGGCTGGCGCGGCGACCGCGTCATCGACTCAGTGATCCCGACGCATTGTCCATACTGCGGCGTTCAGTGCGGGATGAACCTGCTTGTCTCGGAAGGCAAGCTCGTCGGGTTTGAGCCGAGGTACGATTTTCCGGTAAATGAAGGGCGGCTTTGCCCCAAGGGCGTGACCGCCTACCTGCAGACCCATCACCCGGACCGGCTTCAATATCCGTTAATAAAACGCAACGGCAACTTCGAAAGAGCGACCTGGGACGAAGCCTTTGATCTGATAGTCACACGTTTCAAGCAGCTTCAGGCCGAGTTTGGAAAGGATTCGATCGGGGTATATTCCGGCTCATCGCTCACTACCGAAAAGACATATTTGATGGGCAAATTTGCCCGCGTCGGGCTCGGGACCAGGTACGTTGACTACAACGGCAGGCTCTGCATGGTTTCGGCCGCCGCCGGTAATTACAAGGCGTTTGGTATCGACCGGGCCGCCAACCCGTGGACCGATATCCCCCAGGCCGAGGTCCTCATGATCGCCGGAGCGAACTGTGCCGAGACGTTCCCGGTAATGAACAAGTTCCTTTGGCAGCAGCGCGACAATGGCGGGATATGGATCGTCATCGACCCGCGTGAAACGGCAACGGCCAGGCAAGGCGATCTCCATTTGCAGCTCAGGCCCGGCACGGATGTCGCTGTCGCCAACGGCATTTTGCACGTGATCGCGCGGGAAGGGCTGATAGATGAGGAGTTCATCAAGAACCGTACGGTCGACTGGGAAGCAACACGCAAAACAGTTGAGAAATACACCCCGGACGTTGCCTCGCAGATCTCAGGTATTCCGGCGGAGGACATTGTGAAGGCCGCACTCCTTTATGGCCGGGCCCGCACCGGTATGATACTTCACGCTCGCGGCATCGAGCATCATACGAATGGTGTTGATAATGTTCTTACGTACATAAATATTGTACTTGCCACAGGCAAGATCGGGGCGCCGGGCCGCGGCTACGGCACGATCACCGGGCAGGGAAATGGCCAGGGCGGACGCGAGATGGGGCAAAAGTCCGATCAGCTGCCTGGACAGCGATCGATAAGCGATCCGGAGCATCGCAAGTACATCTGCGGCGTATGGGGAATTTCCGAGGAAGAACTTCCGCAGGCGGGTGTTTCGATAGTCGAAATGTTCGCAAAGATGCGCGAGCGCGAGGTCCGCGGCCTGCTTTCGATCTGCAACAACGTTATGGTAAGCCTGCCGGATACGAATGACGTTCGTCGTTCACTCGAGGGGCTTGATTTTTACGTCTGTATCGATTTTTTCATGTCCGAAGGCGCTCGCTATGCCGATGTCGTGCTGCCCGGATCGTCATGGAGCGAGGATGAGGGCGTAACGTGCAACAGCGAAGGCCGCGTTGTCAGGATCAATAAGGCGAATGAACCGCCAGGCGAAGCTAAGCCGGACTGGTGGATCGTGCGGGAGATCGCAAAACGAATGGGCACGGGGAAGTTCTTCGAGTTCAATAACGTGGGCGAGATCTTCGATGAAATGCGCGTCGCGTCACGCGGGGGAAAGGCCGACTATTACGGCATTTCGTACGAGAAGATTAACCGGCAGAACGGTGTGTTCTGGCCGTGTCCGACCGAAGACAGTCCGGGAACGCCGAGACTTTTTGAAGAGAAGTTTTATCACCCCGATGGAAAGGCGCGCTTCCATGCGATCGAATACAAGGGCGCCGACGAGAAACCGGACGATGAGTATCCGATCATTCTCACAAGCGGCCGCGTCGTTTACCAGTACCTTTCAGGTAATCAAACGAGGCGGATCGGATTTCTCGTTCAGCAGTGTCCTGAGCCTTACGTCGAGGTCCATCCGGAACTTGCGGCAAAGCTCGGAATTGCCGACGGTGAACGGGTGCGCGTGGTTTCAAGACGCGGCCAGGGTATTTTTCCCGCACTCGTGGTCCGCACGATTCGGCCGGATACGATCTTTATCCCATATCACTGGGGCGAGGAACTTGCGGCCAATCAGCTTACCAATCCAGCGCTTGATCCTACGTCGAAGATCCCGGAATTCAAGGCCTGCGCGGCCCGGATAGAAAAGATCCATTCACGCGAGCTTCCGATACTCGGACAAGGCCGCAAAGGGACGAGCCTGAGCGAGGCCGAGCGGGGCCGCGTACATTCGTGAACATAAGAAAAGGAGGTAATGAAATGAAGATACTAGCTGCCTTAGACCGATCCGACGATAGCAAATTGGCCGTTGCCGAGATAGCGAGACGCCCGTGGCCCGAAGGATCGGAGTTGAAATTGGTCCATGTCGAGGCCTTTCCGTTCATTGTCACGGACGTGATGGGTGTTGGCGGGGCCGCGGCGCGAACGTCGCTCGCGAATGAGGTTTCTCGCGATACTGAGATCCTGGACCAGTATGCCAACACGATTCGGGCCGGCAGCTCGGCTGGGGCGTTGAGCATTACGACCGAAGTGATCACGGCGTCGCCGACACAGTCAACCGCGGAAGTGATCGTCGACGAAGCAAAGAGCTTCGGGGCCGATCTGATCGTCGTCGGATCGCGGGGCCACAGCACCTGGCGACAGCTGCTTTTGGGCAGCGTGTCGAATGCGGTGGTTCATCACGCACCCTGCTCAGTTGAAATAGTGAGAGCAAAGCTGACGAAATAGCATTATGAAAGAGACGATGTTTGTAGATCCGCAGCGATGCATCGGGTGCCGTTCGTGCGTCGCGGCGTGTCGCGAGTGCTCAACGCACAAAGGTTACTCGATGATCTTTGTCGATTATATCGACCGATCGGAGACGACAGCGACGATGCCGACCATCTGCATGCACTGCAATGAGCCGACCTGCGCTCTCGTTTGTCCGGCGGATGCGATCAAGCAAAACGAGGACGGCGTGGTGATGTCCGCGCTCAAACCCCGATGCCTGGATTGCCGTAACTGTGTGAACGCATGCCCATTCGGGGTGCCGAAATACAATTCGCAAATGCATCTGCAGATGAAATGCGACATGTGCTACGACAGGACGTCCGAAGGCCTGAAACCGATGTGTGCGAGTGTTTGCCCGACCGGTGCGCTGGCGTTCGGGACGTACGAACAGATCGTGCCGCTGAGGCGGACGAAACCGGTGAATGCTCATGTTTTCGGGAATCAGCGTGTCGAAACAAAGGTCTACCTTATGCTGCCGACAGATGCCGATGAGGTGAATGTGGACGGCTGTGGAGTTTTTGAGGGGCAGATCACGGCCGATGCCGCGGTCCATGAATCATGGATCGACACACAGGTAGAAGAATCGGATAAAAGGAACGAGTTTTAGCTGTGAGGGTGAATATCAGGCGGCCATTCAAACGGTGCCGCGGCAAATGGAGACTCATAGATGAGTGTAATTCCTGGTGATACGATAAAGAAGGTGCTCTCGGACGAGCGTGATGTCCGCGAGGCGACGGAGCCTTATCAGGCAGAGTTTCCGTATGGACGCGATGACGAATCGCAGGTTACGCGTCGAGAGTTTTGCAACTTTCTCTTCCTTACATCCAGTGCCCTGCTTGCGGCAACCGGCGGTTTCGCGGCAAAGTCCGTGTATGACGCCTCGCGCGAATCCCATCTTGCGCCGATGCAGATCGACGGCGCCATGTCACTCAAGCCGGGAAGTGCTTTGAACTTTCATTATCCGAACGAGAACGATACTGCGATCCTGATACGGACGCTGGATGGGAACTATTACGCATACGGCCAGAAATGCACGCACCTGACCTGCCCGGTTTATTACGATAAACAGGACAACCGGCTTGAATGCCCGTGTCACGAAGGCGGCTTTGCGGTGGAAACGGGCCAGGTGCTTTACGGCCCGCCGCCTCGCCCCTTGGACAAGGTCGAGATAGAGGTCAGGCCGAACGGCGAGGTTTGGGCGGTAAATCTGATCCGTGGAGGCGGCGAACATGGCCCCGAGAATGTTTAACAATCCATCCGACGAGCAAGCGCGGCAAAAGTCGGCCCAGGCGTACGCCGGCAACGACCCGAGCAGTTATACCGGGGCGCGCCGTCCCGTCGAAGCCGGACGGACCGCCGTCTGGCAGGCGCGGCTTGTACTGCTGGTGATGATCAACATCGCTCAGTTGTGGATATTGTCTGCCGGGATCGAAGCGGCCCTCGCTCGTGAGTTCAATCAGCTTCTGCCGTTGATCATTGCCTCGCTTGTTTGCTGGGTGATCGCCCTGACGATTTTTCTCTGGTGGAAGCCAGCACCCAAACGCCGGACGAGCACGGGCAAGGTGAGAGAGTGAATGCTGAGGGAAATTGTCGGGTACGATCGGGATGACGAGGATTCGTGGCGTGCAATGCTCAAATGCAGGCACTATCAGCACGTTCGGCATGATCCGCCGCTGCGGGTTCGCGAGTGGGTACTAACCGAGGAAGGCCGGGACTCACGGCTGGGGCAGGAGCTTGACTGCAGGAAATGTGACGAGCAACAGCCTTCTGATTTTTGAATCAGGACACAACGGCGAGGCGAAACCTTGCCCGCAGTCGGCACAAGATCATCCTATCTATTCTGTGAAAGAATCGGACAAAGAACAGAGTGCGATCTCGCAGGCAATAGCCGGGCTTTTCCCCGGCTATTTTGCGTTGATCATGGCAACAGGCATCACATCCATTGCGGCGGACCTGCTGGAGATGGAACTGATCGCCTGGGGCTTGGTTTACCTGAACACGGCCGCGTTCGCAGTGCTGTGGTCGCTGCTGCTGATCCGAGTTGTACGCTTTCCGGCCCGCATGAGGGCCGACATCAACGACCATGCCCGCGGACCCGGTTTCTTCACCGTGGCAGCCGGAACCTGCGTCTTCGGAAGCCAGCTTGTCCTCGTAGCGGGTCAGATCCAGGTCGCCGCCGTTCTCTGGTTTGTCGGACTGGTTCTCTGGATAATGACGATGTACGGGTTTCTCCTGGCGATAACGGTACGCGAGAACAAACCGGCGCTCGAGCAAGGACTTAATGGTGCGTGGCTTCTGGCTGGCGTGGCAACGCAGTCGATATCTGTTTTGGGAACGCTTTTGGCGGCTCATTACAGAACGTACAGCAATGAGATCCTATTTTTCACCCTCATTATGTTCCTTGTCGGGTGCATGCTCTACCTGATACTGATCACGCTCATCTTCTATCAGTTCACTTTTCTCAATATCACGAGCGAAACGCTTACGCCGCCGTATTGGATAAACATGGGAGCTGTGGCGATCACTACGCTGGCCGGGGCACGGCTTATCATTGCGGCTGGCGAATGGCCGTTGCTCGGCGAACTTGTTCCGTTCCTGAAGGGTTTCACTTTGTTCTTCTGGGCTACCGGTACCTGGTGGATACCGTTATTGTTCATCCTCGGCTTCTGGCGGCACGTCTACAAACGATTTCCGATCCGTTACGACCCGCAATACTGGGGTATGGTTTTTCCACTTGGCATGTATACGGCCTGCACGTTTCAGCTTTCAAAAGCTCTCGGTTTTGAGCCTCTGATGGTGATCCCGCGGGTCTTTATCTATTTGGCGATGGCCGCATGGCTTGCCGCGTTTGCCGGATTGCTTTATTCACTGGTACCTCGGCGGTCATGATCAATGACGGATTCCGGATACCGGAGATGGCGGCCTGAACAAGTTCTAGTTTTTGGGAGGACAGTAAATGGCGAAAATTTTGATCCTGGGCGGCGGTTTTGGGGGACTCATCGCAGCGGAGCAATTGTCAAAGGTGACTAGCTCGGAAGACCAGATCACGCTTGTTTCTCCGAGTCGTAAGTTCACGTTCTATCCGGCGCTCGTACAGCTTGCATTCGGCGAATGCAAGCCCGATGACATCGCCTTCGATCTTGTCGAGAAATTGGACTATCTGGACGTTCGCTATATCGAGGGCGAGATGCTTCGGATAAACGCGGGAGTCAGGACGGTTGAGGTCGCCGGCCCGGAGTTTCGCGGTGATATCGCATACGATTACCTCGTGATCGCGGTCGGGCGACGTTTGGCAACGGAGAAGGTGCCCGGGTTTTTCGAGTATGCGAATCACCTTTTGGGTGTACGCGCGGCGCTCAAGTTCGGCGAGAGAGTTCGAGATTTCAGGTCGGGGACGATAGTTGTGGGCGAATGCCCCGGCGCTCGGCTTCCCGTTCCGGCTTGCGAAACCGCTTTTGCCTTGGCCAGAAGGTTTGAAAATGAAGTTCGCGACGGCTCCGTTCAGATCAAGGCCGTTTTCCCTGATTCTCTTAGCGCCGCTTTCGGCGGTGCCGACCTGCATAAGCAGCTGGAACCGGCGTTCCGCAGCCATGGGATCAACGTACATTATGAGGTCCCGATCCGCGAGATAACGGCCAGCTCCATTGTCTCGTCTGAAAAACACGAGATCGGATACGATCTGCTGATGCTTGTGCCGCCGTTTCGTGGTGACGGCCGGCTTCGAAGGCTGGGCATCACGGATGAATCGGACTACGTACTTGCCGACCGGTCTATGCGCGTCAAAGGGTTTGAAAAGGCCTACGCCGTGGGCGACATTGTCGCTTTTTCAGGCCCGAAATTTGGACACATGGCAGTTCGCCAGGCAGAGATCGCATCCTCAAATATTGCTGCGGAACTTCAGGGCAAGGGCGCCCACGAAGAGTATTACCACGAGATCGCTACCATTATCGACGCGGGTGGGCCGGACTCGATCTACCTTCGCTATGGCATTTGGGACGATGCCGTTCATCGGTTAAAAAAAGGAACATTCTGGGGCTGGCTGAAGAGTGTGCACCCCTCCATTTGGCAAGCGAGACATAAGTGACACGGCCGAGATCGTCCAGCTGCAAAACGCCAAAGACTTTCGGGCCGTGGTCGAGAAAAATATCCTCACCGCTCTCGGCCGGCCCGGGTCCGTCGATAAAGGCGAAAGGGAAGAACGCGGAGTTCGGCTTGCGATATCGACCCGTGGATCGGTGGATAGATTGCGGTCAACGACGACCCTTCAGATAAAGCACGATAGATAAATGGTGACAAAGCCTCCGCATCATGCACTTCATTGCCAACCGAAGATACACGGGCGCTAAACAAAGACGTCGTTATAGATTGCTACGCAGCCGAGCGATGTCGCGTTGAGGCGGGGCTCCGAAGTGCTTTTTGTACTCGCGGTTGAAATAGGACGGGTCATCGTATCCCACCCGTACGCCTGCGCTCGCGGCGTCGAGATCCTCACCGAGCATCAGTCGACGCGCTTCCTGCAGACGCAATTGTTTCTGAAATTGTATGGGGCTCATCGAAGTAACGCTCTTGAACTGATGATGAAAACCGGAAACACTCATGCCTAGCCGACCAGCTATGTCCCCTATGTTCAGCGGCTGACTCATATTTTCGCGAACCTCCTTGATTGCTCTCGAGATCCGTTGCGAATGATCTTGTTCGGCGGTTAGGTGACGCAGTCGGGCTCCTTGGCCCTCAAGCAGCAAGCGAAAGATGATCTCTTTGAGGATCAAGGGACTCAGCGCCTTGATGTCGTTCGGCCGATCGAGCAGACGGACCATTCTAACGACCGCATCCAGCAGCTCGTCGTCGATCGGGTGGACATTCATCGCCCGGGCAGCCGGATCGCCTCGGCGTGTTTCGATCCCGGATTCGAGTGTGAAGGATGTGACGAGCGTGGGGTCGAGGTAAAGCCGAAGGCCGAGGTACGGCCGATCCTTTGACGCCTCGACGATTCGACCGAGAGTAGGCAAACCTACAGTTGTGATCAGATAGTGGCCCGGGTCATACCGCAGTACTTCGTCGCCAACCTGAATCTCCTTGCTCCCTTGAGCGATCACGCAAAAGGCAGGCTCCATCACCGAGAAGACTGTTTTGTCGGCAACCGACGAGCGAAAGAGAACAAGGCCCGGCAAGGCTTCGACATAACCGTCCTGTGGAAGTGCTCGAGATATCCGCTCGACAAGTTCCTTCTTACTGAGCTGGGAGCTTTGTTTCTCAAATGTGAAAGTTTGATCGGCCATGAACACAACTTAGCCCGTGGCGGAGCGACAATCAAGACCTTTTTACGGATTTTGCAGGATAGTCCAATACTTTGCGAGAATCGTCATATCGCGCCCGGCCGCAACTCCTTCATTGTTGAATCCTGCAGCTTGTAATAGGATTTTGGTCAAGAAATTTCTTCTTGTCCGAAAAGTCCGGCCCTTAATGGAGGAACAGGTGTTTGCTAGATTTCAACTCATCCTTGCTTTATTCGCCATGCTATTAAGTTTCCAGGAAGATACCAACGCGCAATCACGAACTTTAGAAGAGGCCCAGACTCTCAATGCCCGTCAGAAGAACCTTGCCGCCATTTCTGCGCTGACCGCTCAGGGCGAGCTTGCTGGACTCGAAAAGGCACTAGGCAGCGGTCTCAACGCCGGTCTGACTGTAAACGAGATCAAAGAATCGCTGGTTCAGCTATACGCGTACTGCGGCTTCCCTCGGAGCCTGAACGGGATCAACACTTTGATGAAAGTACTCGAGAAACGCGAGAAGATCGGCGTCCGCGATGAGGTCGGTCGATCGGCCACCCCGATTCGAGCGAGCGGTACCAAATACGAAAGAGGCAAGAAGGTCCTGGAAACGCTGACGGGCCGACGCGAACCGGAGCAGAAGACCGGGGTAGCCGCGTTTAGTCCGGAGTTGGATGTATTCCTCAAGGAGCACCTCTTCGCGGATATCTTCGAACGCGATGTATTGAGCTACACTGAGCGCGAGATCGTGACCATATCAGCTTTGACTAGTCTTGGCGGTACTGAGCGGCAACTCGAATCCCATTTGAACATCGGCTTGAATGTCGGCCTTAGCCAAGCACAGCTCGAAGAACTGATGTCTGTTATCGAAGATTCCGTCGGTAAGGAAAGAGCCGCCACAGGTCGCGAGATCTTAAAGAAGGTCTTGGCAAGCAGAAATAACAAAACGAAGTCGTAGAGATGCGAAATAGAAATTTTGTGAAAAGAACAACACTCAAAATCATCGTGACCGCTACATTAGCATTACTTGTAATGTCGTGCGGGGGTCAGCAAACCGCCAAGTCCGGCCCAACAAATATGAGCGAATCTTCAGACAAAAGCGATAGCACCGTTTTTCCGAAAGGCGAGCGAGCCCCGGTGCAAAACTTTACCGGCACGGTGTGGGTACATATGCTTGTGCCCGCAGCCCAGGACTCCAATTATTCCGTCGGCAATGTGACCTTCGAGCCGGGTGCCAGGAGCAATTGGCACACTCATCCCGCCGGACAGATCTTGCTGGTGACCCAGGGGCAGGGCCTCTATCAAGAGAAGGGGCAAGCGATCAGGATGATCAAACAAGGCGAAACGATCGTCTGTGCCGCTGACATCGAGCACTGGCACGGAGCTTCGCCGACCATGCAGATGTCGCACATTGCGATCACGAATTCTAGGGATGGCATTGGAGTTACTTGGCTCAAGCCGGTAACTGACGAGGAATACGGCGGCTAACGGCATCGGCGTACCCGAACATCAGGTTGTACCGCTAGAGCCGGCACTTTCCCTAGATCCTAAACCTAGAACGGTCGAAACAGAACGCCCGGAAGAAGTCGATAATCAATTCAATCAGCTCCGGCCGAAGCGACGCTGTATTGTGGCGGGAGCTTTGTTCGAAGGTTCGCGATATCGTGCTGAGGCGGAGAGCCGAACAGCTTCTTATAGTCGCGGCTGAAATACGACGCGTCTTCATAGCCGACGCTGAAGCCGGCCGTCGCTGCATCCATATCTTCGGCGAGCATCACGCGCCGAGCTTCCTGAAGCCGCATCTGTTTTTGGAATTGCAAGGGGCTCAATGAGGTGACCGATTTGAAGTGATGGTGGAATCCGGAAACGCTCATTCCGACCTCGCGTGCGATAGCTTCGATCTTCAACGGTTCCCGGAAGCGCTCCCGTAGGAACCCAACAGCCTTCGAGATGCGATGCGTCTCGCCCGCGGATGTGATCAGATGACCGAGGCGTGAGGCCTGCCCACTTGCAAGAAGTCGATACACGATCTCACGGGTCGCGAGCGGGGCAAGAAGCCTTTGCTCGTCCGGAGAATCGACCAGCCGAACCAATCTGACAGCGGCATCGAGCAAGTCGGCATCGATGACCTCGACATTTATTGCCCTTACATCGTTCCCACCCTTTAGGGTCTCGAAACCAGACTCCACTAGCACGGCCGCAACGATCGCCGGATCGAGATTCAACCGAAGCCCGAAATAAGGCTCGTCCTCTGACGCTTTGTCCACGTGGAAAACAACCGGCAGGTCGACCGTGAAGACAAGATAATGGCCCGGATCGTAGTTGTAAACCTCATTGCCCAGGAGCGCGCGTTTGCCTCCCTGAACAACAAAGCACAGGCACGGTTTATATATGGGCTGCGTTGACTCCGTAGGCTTTGTCAGTCGGCTAAGGAAAAAACCCGGCGAGGTTTCGACGATCCCGTCCTGAGGCAAAACACGCTCCATCCGCGTAAGCAGTTCTGCATTGAGAGACTGAATTCTCAGTCGTTCGATCTCTACACCCTGTTCAGCCATTTAGCTCGATTTTAGCCCTTTTTGTGGACAAATCAAGGATGCTCCTTCTTTTCATTTGCAGAATACTTCAATGATTCGCCAGCATTGTCATACCGCATGGCACCAATTAGCAAATAGTATCTGAGTCATAGAGAGACGGGACACTAATTGTCAATAGTATTCCGCGCAAATTCAGACCTATGTCATCATTCACCACCACCTCGAGAAAGATCATTGTTATCGGAGCGACGGGAAGTCTCGCCGCGTCGGTGATCGAGGCCTCAAAGAACCTGGACAGCACGGAGCTTACTCTTTTCGTGCGGGACAAACGTCGTCTGTCCGATTCGCTTGCGGACGGCTGCAAAGTTGTGGAAGGCGACGTGCTCAAATACGAGGACATCAAGAGAGCCATCGCCGGTCACGATGTGGTCTATGTGAATCTCGCCGGCGATCTGGAAACGATGGGTAACAACACCGTCAAAGCAATGAAAGAAACAGGCGTCAAGCGGATCGTCGCCATCAGCTCCATCGGGATCTATGAGACACCGTTGCGACCGGTGCTGAGGCCTTACCGGAAACTGGCTGACATCATCGAAGCGTCGGGATTGGTCTACACCATCCTGCGTCCCGATTGGTTCACCAATGCCGATGAAGTGGACTATGCCCTCACCCGTAAAGGTGAGGCGGAAACCGGTTCTGCGATATCCCGCAAAAGCATCGCGGCCTTTATCAGAACGATCTTCGAGAACCCCGATCTGCACAAAAATGAGAACCTCGGCATCAGCAAGCCGTGAATTTATTGTCACAAAGGAGAAAACAAGATGTCTGATACACCCAATCATTCGAATGAAGGTCAAGATACTTCCGAGATCGGCCGCCGGAAGTTTATTGCAGCCGGGCTCGGAGCGGCCGCTGCGCCGCTGCTGTTCGGAAATGCCACCGCGCAGGCGCAGCCGTCCGAGAACGCCGTCGGCGCCGGCCCGTATCCGACCCGCGCCTGGGGCGTCACCGCGGCCGCGGGCAAGTTCGCGCCGATGACCATCCAACGCCGTGCGCTGGGAGCCAACGATGTACTGCTTGATATCCTCTACGCCGGCATCTGCCATTCGGACGTGCATACCGCGCGTGGTGACTGGGGAGCGCCGGGTTTGCCCTGCGTGCCCGGCCACGAAATCGTTGGTCGAGTGGTGTCGGTTGGCAGCAACGTCACCAAGTTCCGAGTCGGCGACTACGGTGGTGTGGGCTGCATGGTTGATGCCTGCGGCACTTGCGAGAACTGCCTGGCCGATCGCGAACAGATCTGCGTCAACGGCACCACCTTTACCTACGACTCGCCCGACAAGGTCTCCGGCGGCCGAACCTTTGGCGGCTATTCCGAACGGATCGTCGTCACGGAGAAGTTCGTGATCCGCATCCCGCCGGGAATGAATCTGAGTGCGACGGCACCGATCTTATGCGCCGGCGTAACTACCTTCTCGCCGATCCGGCATTGGGACGTGAAACCGAGTCAGCGCGTGGCGGTGGTTGGGCTGGGCGGGCTGGGCCACATGGCGGTCAAACTGGCCGTGGCCCAGCGAGCCGACGTCACGGTTCTGACCACGACGCAGGGCAAGATCGCGGCCGCCCGAGCCATGGGATCCGGCGCCGCCTACCTCTGGCAGGACGCGCAAGCCCGGCCGGAACTGCGTAACCGTTTCGACCTTATCATTTCCACCGTGCCCTACCCCTTCGAAGTGGAGCCGTTCATGCAGATGCTGAAGCTGGATTCCACCTTCGTGAATGTTGGCCTCGGCGAAGCCCGCGGGCTCAGCTCGTTCGCGATGGCATTCGGCCGCAAGAGCCTGGCCGGTTCGATGATCGGCGGCATCGCCGAAACGCAGGAGGTGATCGACCACTGTTTCGCCCGCAAGATCTACCCGGACGTGGAGATGATCAAACCGGACCAGATCGACGCCGCTTACCAACGGGTCATCGGCAAGGACGTGCGGTTCCGCTTTGTCATCGATCTCACCTCACCGAGGTAAAACGAAGCAATAACTGAACACGGAATTCTCACATAACATTTTGTTGAAGAATAGGAGAAGAAATGAGCGAAACAAAAAGGGATGTAACCGTGGTCGTTGGTGCCGGCGGCATCGGCCAGGCCATCGCGCGGCGGATTAGCAGCGGCCGCCAGGTTCTGGTGGCGAACCACACTCAAGCCGCATCGGCCGCGGCGGCGAAGGTGTTGGAAGGCGCCGGCTTCGAGGTCACGGCGATGGAGGCTGATATCTCCGACCGTGCCGCGATCGAGGCTGTGGTCAGCAAGGCCCAGGCACTTGGGCCGATCAAGGCGCTGGTTCAGGCGGCGGGCGTTTCACCAAGCCAGGCGCCGATCGAGGCGATCCTGAAGGTCGATCTCTACGGCACCGCAGTGTTGCTGGAGGAGTTCGGGAAGGTGATCGCCGAAGGCGGTTCGGGCGTTGTGATCTCATCGCAATCAGGCTACAGAATGCCCGCACTGACGGCTGAGCAGGATGCGCTGTTGGCCACCGCGTCGCCGGAAGAGCTTCTTGAACTCGACTTCGTCAAGAACGTCGAGAGCACGCTGCATGCCTATCAGATGTCGAAGCGATGCAACTCGCTCAGGGTGCGCGGCGAGGCGGTCCAGTGGGCCAAGCGGGGAGCGCGTGTCAATTCGATCAGCCCCGGCATCATCGTCACGCCGCTGGCCCACGACGAGCTATATGGGGAGCGGGCAAGTTTCTACCAGGATATGCTGAAGAAGATGCCTGCCGGACGCGCCGGAACGCCGGATGAGGTTGCCGCTCTGGCGGCGCTTATCATGGGGCCGGAAGGCGGCTTCATCACCGGCAGCGACTTCCTGATCGATGGCGGAGCAACCGCCAACTATTTCTACGGGCCGGATGCCGGGAAGTGATCATGAACAATTCCAGATTTCACTACGGCTATGTGATCGTCTTTTGCTGCTGCCTGATAATGGGCGTCATCATCGGGCTGGTGATGAGCTGCGCCGGGATCTTCTACAACCCCGTCAGCACCGAACTGGGCGTTTCCGTCGGCAACTTCGGCCTGTACATGACATTCGTCTATGCCTTGTCGTTTCTGATGCTTTCGGTCGCAGGGAAACTGCTGGACAAGTACAGCGCCAGATGGCTGCTGACCGGCAGTGCCGCGGTTGTCGGGGTGTTGTACATAAGCATGTCGCAATTCAGCTCTGTTTGGCACTTCTATATTGCAGGGGCGGTCATTGGCATCGCGCTATCGTTCCTGCTGTATCTGAGCTATCCCATACTGATCAATCGCTGGTTCAATGCAAGGGTGGGTTTCTTTATCGGGATATGCAGCGCGGCATCGGGGATCGGCGGCGTGTTGTTCAATCCATTTGGCGGATATCTGATCGAAGCCCACGGATGGCGCACGACCTATCTGATTTTTGGGGGCATCATCCTTCTGTTCGTAACGCCTTTGCTGGGGCTCTTGCTGCGTGATCATCCGTCGGACAAGGGTTTGAAACCGTTCGGAGAGAAAGCGGATGAAAGCGCAGCGGCCGCGACCGGAGTGGACTATGCGGTTGCCGTTCGGACGCCGGTCTTCTACGCCTTGATGGTGTTTGCGTTCCTGATGATCTCCGTTTCTACGCTGAACCTGTTCCTGCCCAGCTACATCACCAGCGTCGGATACTCCGTGGAGCAATCCGCGTTGGTTGCTTCGGCGATCATGCTGGGCGTCACCATCGGCAAGGTGGCCCTCGGCTACATCAATGACAGGAGTTCTCTGACGGGAGTGCTTGTCTCGACCGGCCTGGGCATTCTGGGGCTTGTCCTCCTGATGATGGGACAAGCGGGAATGGCCCTGATGGTGGTCGGGGGCTTCCTGTTCGGCTGGGCGTACGCAGGCGTTACGGTGGAAACGGCGTTGATCGTCAGGACGGTCTTTGGGGCCAAGGACTACTCGCAGATATTCTCGAACATCTCGATCGCCCTCGCGCTTGGAGGAGCGATCATGGCCGGTGGTTGGGGATATCTGGCAGACGCCCTGGATTTCCGGCTTATCCTTACCGCGGGAGTCGTTCTTTTGGCTCTTTCCGGAATAATTGGCGTTTATGCACTGAGAGTCGGCACGCCGGACAGAAATGCGAGTCAAGAATGGGAGTCGATATGAATCTTATACATCTAGCAGTCTTACTAATATATATCCTCTGCTTTGTTGCGGGCGCGTGTTCTCAAAACACTTCATCCGGTTGCAGCCCGGTCGAGTCGTCGGAACCAAATGCATCGGGTCAGAGGCCCGCCTTTGTCGGACAGACCAGAGCGTGTGCCGTTAAATCAACCACCCGTTTCGAGGTAGCTGTGCTCGCGAAAGGCTTGGTCAATCCGTGGGCTGTTGAGCCTTTGCCCGATGGAAGCTTTCTGATAACGGAGAAGGCGGGCCGGATGAGGATCGTGTCGTTGAGCGGCGTCGTTGGTGAGCCTCTTGAAGGTTTGCTGCCGGTCGGCCAAGGCGGGGTTTCCTCTGCGAGTGGCGTTGGCGGGTTGCCTCCGATAGCGGCACGCGGCCAAGGCGGACTGCTCGACGTCGCCTTGAGTCCGACATTTTTCCGCGACCGCACGATCTATTGGAGCTTTTCCGAACAGCGGGAGGGCGGCAGCGGAACCAGTGTCGCCTCGGGTAAATTGTCGTCAGATCGAAAGGGGATCGAAGGCGTAAGGATCATCTTCCGCGCGATACCGACGTACGACAACGGGCTCCACTTTGGATCGCGATTAGCATTCGGGCCGGACGGAATGCTTTACGTCACACTTGGCGATCGTTTCGACAAGCAGGTCACGCGTCCGCAGGCACAGCTTCTGAATAGTCATATCGGCAAGATCGTCCGGATCAAACCCGACGGTACTGTTCCAGCAGACAATCCCTTCGTCAAAACTGCTGACGCATTGCCGGAGATATGGGATATTGGACATCGCAACGTACAATCTGCGGCTTTTGATGCTCGCGGACAATTCTGGACCGTCGAACATGGGGCCAAAGGCGGCGATGAACTGAACCTGATCGAGAAAGGAAAGAACTATGGCTGGCCGGTGATCAGCTACGGTGAGGAATATTCCGGTGAAGCCATACCCGGCGACATTACCGCAAGACAGGGTCTCGAGCAGCCGATTTACTACTGGGATCCGGTAATTGCTCCGTCGGGAGCTGAGTTCTACACCGGAACAGCTTTTCCGGAGTGGAAAGACAACTTATTTGTCGGCGGCCTGGCCTCACGAAGACTTGTTCGCCTTATCATCAAGGATAACCGCGTTATCGGCGAAGAAGTTCTGCTATCTGATCGCGGCCAGCGAGTCCGCGATGTTCGCCAAGGACCCGATGGAAATCTCTATGTTGTCACCGATGAATCAAACGGAGAACTACTGCGAATTTCACCGGTCAAGTGAACTTCTGAAACGCTTAGTAACCTTTTTCCGAATGAATATTGTTGAGACAGGGTCAGGGTCAGTGTTCAGGATGCGATCTACTGCGCTATTCTGTGTGTCTCAATGATAACTCGTTGTCTTTTATTACTATTCGCCTTGGTTTGTGCCTCTTGCGGTACGGCCGGATCGGAATCTCAACACCAAGGCGCGATTACAGTGTCTGCGGCCGTTTCGCTGAAGGATGCATTCAGTGAGATCGGGGCGTTGTATGAAGGCAGCACCGGGGTAAAAGTAACGTTCAATTTTGGATCAAGCGGAACTCTTGAGAGGCAGATAGAAACGGGGGCACCGGTTGATGTATTCGCCAGTGCCGGCCAGGCTCAGATGGATTCGCTTGCCGGCGCCGAGTTGATCGATCTGTCAACCCGCATCGATTTTGCACGCAACAAACTCGTGGTGATATTGCCCAGGACCTCAAACGTCCAATTAACCGCGCTGAGTGCTTTGACCGGATCGGAGATCGGGCGTATTGCGGTCGGCAATCCCAAAACCGTTCCTGCCGGACAATACGCTGCTCAGGCGCTGAATAAGGCAGGAATTTCTCAGGCCGTCGGTTCTAAACTTGTGTTTGGCGAAGACGTGCGCCAAGTACTCGATTATGTTGTTCGCGGCGAGGTCGATGCGGGGATCGTGTACGCGACTGACGCTGCGATTGCCGGTGAGCAAGTCCGTATTGCGGCCACGGTTCCCGAGGACTTTCATCAGCCGATCCTTTATCCAATTTCAGTAGTCAGATCGAGTCATAACCGCGAGGCGGCGATCCAGTTCGTCGAATTTGTCCGCAGCAAGGAGAGTTCCGATGTACTCGTCAAGTACGGCTTCTCTGCGGTTCAATGATCTGGCAATCTCTCCAACTTTCGATATTGGTTGTCACTGTCGCTACGGCGATCGTCGGTGTTCTCGGCCTTACCTTCGCATATCTGTTGGCGAAGTCGCAATTCTGGGGTAAGGAACTTATCGATGCGGTTCTCACGGTTCCTCTTGTCTTGCCGCCAACCGTTACCGGCTACTATCTTATCGTTCTGCTAGGCCGCCGAGGACTTATCGGCGGGGCATTATATGATATGACCGGCTGGTCCTTTTCGTTTACCTGGCAAGGGGCCGTAGTTGCCGCGGCAGTCGTCTCTCTACCTCTAATGATCAAAGCCTCTCGGGCCGCCATAGAGAGTGTGGATACACGTTTCGAGATAGCATCCTACTCCCTGGGGAAAGGAAAGTTCGAGACGTTTTTTCGAATCGTACTCCCGCTCGCGAAGCGTGGCGTTCTGGCGGGTTTAGTTCTCAGCTTCGCGCGGGCGCTCGGTGAGTTCGGTGCCACGCTCATGATCGCGGGAAACATCCCTGGCCAGACTCAGACGATGCCTCTTGCTATCTATGAGGCCGTTGCGTCCGGTGAAGATTCGAATGCCCGCATAATTGCATTGCTTCTAACGGCTGTCTCGATCACGGCAGTCTATTTGACCAATCGCTTGAGTCGTTCGAGGTTATACGGCTAATGCTCGAAGTAAGCGTAGAGAAAACTCTAATTGACGGCACTCGACAGGAATTTCACCTGAACGTGACATTCAAGATCGGGAACGGGTTCACAGTGCTTACCGGACCGTCAGGTTCAGGTAAGACTTCAACGCTGCAATTGATAGCCGGGATCCTCAGGCCCGATGCCGGACGGATCGCCTTGGATAAACGAACATTCTTTGACAGCGCGGGTTCTATTGATCTTCCGATACAAGACCGCAAGGTCGGTTTTGTCTTCCAGGACTATGCGCTTTTTCCCCATTTGACCGCGCTTGAGAATGTTGCATATGGAATCAGAAAAGGCGACCGTAGAGCAAAGGCACTGGAGTTGCTGGAGACCTTTCGTATCGAGCATACGCGTTCGCGTCGGCCGCACGAGATGTCTGGCGGTGAGCAGCAGCGTGCAGCACTTGCGCGGGCTCTCGCCTCGAACCCTTCGATCGTGCTCCTTGATGAACCACTGTCAGCCGTTGACGTTGAGACACGGTCGAAACTTTTGGCCGAGATCGAGATCGCCCAGCAAAAGGCTGACGTTCCATTCGTTTACGTAACACATAGTGAAGCCGAAGCTGAGCGTTTCGGCGGAAGCCGCATTCACATCGAAAAAGGAAGAGCTAATACATTTTGATCATCTCGTGACGGTTCGCGATTTCGAAAGGCCGGTCTCGCTTTTCGCACTTCCGCTTTGAAATGTCGATCCTCGCGGTTCGCTGTTCGGACTTCTGCTTTCGGATTTGGAAGGCGAGGATGGTTATCCGAAAACCGCGGACGGATCCACGAAGGTTCGCGAGAATTTGTACGACAAACTTATCAAGTCCCTTTCGAATATCTTGTTCCCAAAAACGCATAACCGTAAACCCTCGAAACATGACTTTGGATGCAACTGTGTGGATTGGCGGGGCGTGTCAGAACCGGGAGCGATAGCGACTGGGTTCTTCTGCGTCCGAGCCCGCTCTGACTACCACCATTCGAAATCAGGGAGTTCGTCATTCCACGGCTTTGCTTGCTGCCATTAGCCATTCGAGGCTTTGGTACCTCTCTCGCCCTTTTGCAGAATAGTTCAATGATTCGCCAGCATTGTCATACCGCCCAAAATGTGAAAGCCCTAGAATCAAGTGCATAGAGCGGTCGCGTCAAAAATGGAGGAACAGGAAAATGAGGGACAGTGAGGTGAAAAGATCAAAAGATGGCGTGAGCCGTCGGAATTTTATCGGAAAAACGATGCTTGCGGGAGCGGGCATTGCGGCAGGTTCAATGATTTTGGGAACGATGCAAAATCAGGCGGACGCTCAGACAAAAGATCCTAAACCGACAAATCCGGCGAATAAGAATGTTCGCAAACTCGGCTCTCTCGAAGTTTCATCGATCGGTTTGGGGTGTATGGGCGGGAGCGCGTTTTTTTATCCGCTGCCGGGCAAGTCACGGATGATATCGGTGATACGCGAGGCCTATGATCGCGGTGTCACCTTGTTCGATACCGCGGAACTCTATGGCCCCTTCACCAACGAGGAACTGGTCGGGGAGGCCATTGCGCCGTTCCGGAAAAACATTGTGCTTGCCACCAAATTCGGCTTCAACTACGAGGGCGGAAGCGGCACAGGCCCTGACAGCCGCCCAGCTTCGATCAGGCGTGCTGTCGAGGGATCGCTTCGCCGCCTGCGAACTGACTACATTGACCTTCTCTACCAACATCGCGTCGATCCAAAAGTGCCTATCGAAGACGTTGCCGGCACCGTCAAAGATCTGATCAGCGAAGGAAAAGTGCGGAATTTCGGCATGTCCGAACCGGGACTGGATACTCTGCGCCGTGCCCATGCCGTGCAGCCGGTCGCAGCCTTGCAGAACGAGTATTCGGTGCTGGAACGCGGGGTCGAACAAGGCACGCTGGCGCTGTGCCGGGACCTCGGTATCGGTTTCGTGCCTTGGGCGCCGCTGGCACGCGGCTTTACCACGGGCCGCTTTGGCGAAGGCACGGCGTTCCTGGCGGGAGACTATCGCGGCGGCTTGCCCCGCATGTTCCCGGAGGCAATGAAACGCAACTTGCTGCTGATCGAACTGCTCGATCGCTGGGGAAAAACCAAAGGCACAACGCCAGCCCAGATATCGCTGGCATGGCTGTTGGCACAAGGCCCAAACGTCGTACCCATTCCGGGCAGCACCGACCCGTGGCATATGAGGGAGAACTTGGGAGCAGCCGAAATCCGCTTTTCCGCTGATGAACTGGCTCGATTCCGCCGCGAACTGGAAGCCATTCCAGTAATCGGTGTTAGGGGATCGCCGGGGAGCGTGGCACAGAACGGCGTGGAAGCGCCAGTGAAGAATTGAAGTCGAGAAAAGGCAGAAACGGAATGTCGGCGTTTCCGGGCAAAAAACAGTAAAGGCGGAATCAGAATTTTGATAGTGGATTGAAAGGAATGCTGATGAGATCTTCCGATGAATTGCCACTAACTTCAGCTAGTGGTCGGCTGAAGTTCAGGCGGCAGGCTTTAGCCGAACTTCAAAAAAAACAAACATCCTTTCGGTGTTAGCCAAATTTAGGCTAAAGCTAATCGGAAAGTTTATTAACAGAAATTCGGCTAAAGCCGCTCGCTTCAGACACCGTGACCACTAGCTGAAGCTAGTGGCAATTCAAAAAGCATTGTGTTTCAATTCGCTGCCCAAAGTTGTAATAGCAAAGATTATGGAGGAATGAAAAAATGAAAAATAGTGAAGAAACCAGATCAAAAGATGGCGTGAGTCGTCGCAATTTTATCGGCGGTACGGTGCTTGCGGGCGCTGGGATAGCGGCTCGTGCGATGGTCCTCAGCTCAACACATGATCGAACATACGCTCAAACCGGCGGTTCACGATCAGCGAGCCCCGCGACTAAAACTTTACGCAAACTCGGCCCGCTGGAAGTTTCGCCGATCGGGTTGGGTTGTATGAGTATGGTCGCGGGTTTTTACAATCCCGCTCCGCCGAAATCGGAGATGATTCGGCAGATCCGCACGGCGGTTGAACGCGGCGTTACATTTTTCGATACGGCGGAAGTCTATGGACCGTTCACCAGCGAGGAAATTGTCGGCGAAGCTCTCGAACCGTTTAAGGGCAAGGTCGTCATCGCTTCCAAGTTCGGCTTCAATTATGAAAACGGTAGAACAACCGGCAGAAACAGCCGTCCCGAAAACATCAGAAGAGCCGTCGAAGGTTCGCTCAAACGGCTCAGAGTCGAAGCGATAGACCTTTGTTATCAGCACCGCGCCGATCCGAACGTGCCGATCGAAGACGTAGCGGGAACGGTCAAGGAATTGATCCAAGCGGGAAAGATCAAGCACTTCGGGCTTTCGGAAATGAGTCCCGAAACGATTCGCAAGGCTCACGCCGTTCAAAAAGTAGCGGCGGTGCAGTCGGAGTATTCTTTGCTGGAACGGGTGTTGGAAAACGGCGTGATTCCGGTCTGCGAAGAACTCGGCATCGGCTTCGTGCCGTGGGGACCGACGGCGAGAGCGTATCTCGCTGACCGTTTTAACGAGTTCAGCCGCTTTGCACAGGAAGACCGTCGGGCGAGCGTTCCGTATTTTACGCCCGAAGCACTCAAAGCAAATCTGCCGCTGATCGCACTCGTCCGCGAATGGGCGTTGCGAAAAGACGTTACGCCGGTTCAATTTTCGCTCGGCTGGCTCTTGGCGGAAAAACCGTTTATCGTCCCGATTCCGGGAACGACCAACCCTTATCACCTGAAAGAAAATCTCGATGCGGTTGATGTGAAGTTCACGTCCGGCGAATTGAAAGAGATCCGTGCGTCGCTGGCACAGATCAAACTGCAAGGCGTAAGATCGCCCGAATCGGTTCTGATAAATCAATAGTGATCCGGCGAGAACCAAACTTCGCCTGTCGCTCGTTGCACAGGAAAATGTGAAAACAAGGAAAAGACGATGCAACAACAGAAAGTTAAAATTAGTAACCTGAAATCAAGACTACTTACCGCGCTCACGGGATTGGTGCTGGGGATTTTAGCGACCGGGCAGGTGGCGGCGCAAACGGTAAAGCCGGAAGTCGTGCCGACCGATCGACAGAGCGGGCAGCCCACAGCCTATCCGGGCGGCAAATGGGAGCCTGGACCGGCCAAGTATGGAGTCGAGGTCGTTAATGATGTGTCGGTCAAGATGGACGACGGCGTCGTTCTCAACGCCAACGTCGCCTTTCCGATCGATCTGAAAACGGGCAAGCGCGCTTCAGGTCGGTTCCCGGTGGTGATCGAGCATATGCCTTACGTGCAGTTCGTTGCCGCCGTGAACGTGAATACTTACTTCGCCGAACGCGGCTATATTTCCGTATTGGTTCGAGCGCGTGGACTCGGCAAGTCAGACGGAGAAGTGCAGTTCCTTTCGCCCCGCGAGGGACAGGACGGCAAGAACATTGTCGATTGGGCCGCGAAGGGAATCGAAGGCTCGGACGGACGGGTCGCCATCATCGGGTGCTCGTGGCCCGGCGCGATCGCGCTCACGGACGCCGCCTTCGTCGGCAAGAATTCGCCGCTCAAGGCTGTAGTCGCCGCTTGCTCGGGCCTCGAAAATATGCCACGCCAGTCGTGGATGAGCGGCGGAATGCCGACCATGAGCTTTTGGAGCTTCGACGTGCGCGGTGCGGACCTTACCGGCAATTCCGCCGCGGGCGAACGCTTCTTCCGCGGCCTTACGAAGTCGATCCTGGAAGGCGGCGACGCGGCTTACAACGGCAAATACTGGAGCGAACGCGGGCGGATCAGTTTCGCCGAGAAGATCGTCGAGAACAATGTGCCGGTGCTGCTCTACGCCGGTTGGGGCGACATCGTTGAAACCGGAACCGTCCATGCGTACACGGCCTTGCAAAACGCTTTCGCGAAACGTCCGGTTTACGGCACGATGGCCCCGAATCAGCAAACGACTCCGCGCTACCAGCTCGTTATGGGCGGATGGGAACACGCTCAGGGTTTGGATCTGGGCCTGTATCTGCAGTGGATCGAGACGTGGCTCAAAGGCGTAGACACGGGCATTCAGAAAACGAGCACACCGATGCACGTTTTCGAGAAAGGCACGGAGCGATGGCTTAACTTGAAGGGATTTCCGCAAGTGGCGACCAATACGCAATGGCGATTGGGTCCGGGCGGCTCGCTCGACGCGACTTCGCAAAGATCCGGGAGCGATACTCTGAAGTTCGCCCAGCCGAATGTGGAAGACGGAAAACTCAGTTTCACGTCGCCTCCTCTCGCCGAGGGGGCAACGCTTTCGGGACCGATCAGTGCGACGATCTACGCAAAGTCGAGCAACACGAATATGGTGCTGATCGCCCGGCTGTTCGACGTTCATCCCGACGGCACGGCCAGCCTGATCAGCCGCGGAGCGTTGGCGGGAAGTCTGCGGGAACTCGACATGTCGAAGTCGTGGAAGGATGAAAAAGGGACGATCATTCGGCCGTGGCATAAGTTTGAGCGCGATGTCTACCTCGAGCCGGGGAAAGTTTACAGTTTCGATCTTTTTCTGGCCCCGCGCCAATGGGGATTGAATCCGGGACATCGCCTGCGACTTGAACTTACTACTCAAACGCCATCCGATCTGTGCCCGGCCGAAGGAGCTCCGCCGAGCAATGATACAGACCCTTGCCGCCTTACCGGACCGCAGCAAAGGACAGTTCCGGGCGGTGTTTACACCGTTTTGTACGGCCCGGAAACGCCTTCGGCTCTGAACCTGCCGCAATTGCCATTCAAGACTTTTCCTGAGGTGCGCGCCGGGTTACTGACCGCCCCATGGAGCGAAGGCGGACGTCGCCTCCTGGATCCGAAGTCTAAGGACAATGCCTTTACGATCCCATTGGACTGGGGGGAACCGATAAACGTAGGTCAGGGAAACGTTTTAGTTAACGATCAACGTGAAAATAAAAATATGAAAGAAATCGAAGATAAATTGGCACTTAAAGAACTCGTTGATACGTTCTCCAATTTGGCGGACACGAAAGAAATACAAAAGCAAACTCTGCTTTTCACCGAAGACGCAACGGTCGAAAGCTACTCCGATGGTAAGCAAACTTCGTCATTAAAGGGACGAAAGCAAATCGGCGAAGGATTTGCGGCCTTTTTGAACACCTTCGAGACCGTCTATCACATCAACGGACAGCAAACCGTAACTATCAGCGGCGACAAGGCGTCGGGCGTTTCTTATTGTCTGGTCGTGCTGATCGGCGACGAAAACGGCAAGAAAATGAAAAACACAATGGGCGTTATATACAACGACGAATACGTCCGTCAAAACGGAAAATGGTTGATCGCCAAAAGAAGATCAAACTTCGCCTGGCGGGAAAAACAGGAACTCGGACAGTGATTGTGACGGAACGCGGACACTCTTGTCCGCATCGCCGGAAACGGCGAAATTTGTCTGAGCCAAAGACTCGTGAATGCAAAACAATGCTTTCGTGCTTGGCGTCCATTTGGTCCAGAGTGTTCGAGTTCCAACGTCGGGAGAAAAGTATGAAAGTCAGACTATTGCCAATCATTTTACTGCTCGGTTTTGCTTGTTGTAATGCACAAACCAACAGACAAAACGAAACGGTCAAGCCGCCGGACAAACAGAATATTCTGATCGTTTATCTTTCCCGCACGGGCAACACCGAAGCGGTTGCCAAGATGATCCAAAACGAGGTTGGCGGCGACCTGGTGGCGTTGGAGTTGGGAAGGCCCTATCCCAAAGAGTACAGAGCGATCGTTGACCAAGTAGCGAAAGAAAACGAATCAGGTTTTCTGCCGCCTTTGAAAACCAAGATCGAAAACATCGGAAAATACAACACGATCTTTATCGGCTTTCCGACTTGGGGAATGCAGTTGCCGCCGCCGATGAAAAGTTTTTTGAGTCAGTATGATTTGAGCGGACGAACGATTATTCCATTCAACACAAACGCCGGCTACGGCGTGGGAAGCGGTTTCCGGCAAGTCAAAGAACTCGCTCCGAAATCTGCGGTTTTAGAAGGTTTTGAGATCAAAGGCGGTATCGAAAGAGACGGAATTTTGTTTGTGATGGAAGGCGAAAAAGAGAAGCAGGCACAAACTGAAATTAAACAGTGGTTGCAGAGGATTGGGATTCTGAAATCAGCAAAGTAGCTGACGTCTGGACCATTGTGAAACTGTCCCGAAGGGACATCCGATAATAGCCCAGCGATTCATCCCTGGGGAATATCGGGTAGAGCATTTTGAGTCCCGCCGGGACGGCTGAACACAGAATCCGCTAACATCAGCCGTCCCTACGGGACTAAGGGGTTGTTGTTGACTTGTTCCCCAGCGATACATCGCTGGGCTATTCTCAAAAGCGTCCCTAACGGGACGAAATCGGGTCCAGACTTCAGGTGAAGTAGAAGAAGACGAAGCAACTTGTGAAGGAAAATAACGAAAAAAGTGGATCTGAAATCCAAGAACAACGAGGGTGTTAATCGGTCATCTGTAAGCAGTAAGGAATTAGGGGAAAATATTCGGAGAGATTATGCAAGAAGTTACATTGAATAACGGCGTTGAGATGCCGATCTTAGGTTTCGGTGTCTATCAAGTTCCAGACCCGGAAGAATGCGAAAGAAGTGTGTCTCAGGCGATAGAAACAGGTTATCGCTTAATTGATACCGCCGCCGCTTATCAAAACGAAGAGGCGGTTGGAAATGCGGTCAAGAAAAGCGGAGTTCCGCGTGAGGAAATTTTTGTTACCACCAAACTCTGGATCTCTGACGCCGGTTACGAAAGCACGAAGAAGGCTTTTGAAAAGTCTTTGCGGAAACTGCAACTCGATTATTTGGATCTGTATTTGATCCACCAGCCTTTCGGCGACGTTTACGGCGCGTGGCGGGCGATGGAAGAGCTGTACCGCGAAGGCGTGATCAAAGCTATCGGCATCAGCAATTTTCCGCCCGACCGCGTAATGGATCTTATCATCCACAATGAGATCGTTCCGGCGGTCAACCAGATCGAAACTCATCCGTTTCACCAGCAAACGGAAACTCAAGAATTCCTGAGCGAAAACAATGTGCAGATCGAGTCGTGGGGACCCTTTGCCGAAGGCAAAAACGACATCTTTCAAAACAAACTGCTTGGTTCGATCGGCGAGAAATACGGAAAATCAACCGCGCAAGTGATCTTGCGTTGGCTCGTGCAACGAGGTGTTGTTGTAATCCCGAAATCGGTTCGCAAGGAAAGGATCGCGGAGAATTTTAACATCTTCGATTTTGAGCTAACGGCTGGCGAAATGGACACGATCAAGACACTTGACACGAAAGAGACCCTTTTCTTCGACCATCGTGATCCCGAAATGGTGAAGTCGCTGGGCACCTTCAAACTTGAAGACTAAGTTCAATGTCGGCTCGATTAGGTGGAGCATAAAGGAAATTAATGACAGGAAAAGTAAATGGGTGAGCTATGAAAGAAAATAACGAAACAATTAAATCTGAGATTCAAGACAACGAGAGCGTAAGTCGCCGGGGTTTTATCGCTAAAACGATTGTTGCCGCCGGTTCAATCGCACTTGCGGCTTCGCAGGTTGATGCACAAACCGGAGCGCGAAAGACTGAGGCGAAGACAAACGCCGATTCAGCGGTCGGGCGAAGAAAGTTAGGCAAATTGGAGGTGTCGGCGCTTGGCATTGGCGTTCAGAACATGCACCGAAAGTACGATACGACCGTGCCGTATCGCCCGGAGATGATCGCGATCCTCCGAGCGGCTTATGACCGCGGTATTACGTTCTTCGATTGTGCCGAGGCGTACGGCCCGTGGGAGAACGAGCGCATCTTGGGCGAAGCAATACAGCCATTTAGAAACAAGGTTCAAATCACGTCGAAGTACGGATGGAACATAGATCAGGAAACAGGCCGACGGCTGCCGGGATTGAACAGCAAGCCGGACCACATCAAGCGAGTCGTTGAAAACTCGCTCAAGCGGCTGCGGACAGACCGCATCGATCTGTTATATCAGCATCGCGTCGATCCCGAAGTTCCTATCGAGGATGTCGCCGGTGCGATCAAAGACCTGATGGATCAAGGCAAGGTTTTGCATTGGGGATTATCGGAGCCTGGGATCCAGACGATCCGTCGGGCACACGCGACGCTGCCGCTGACCGCGATTCAGAATGAGTATTCGATGGCGACCCGTGATCCGGAAAAGGAAGTGATACCGGTTTGCGAAGAGTTGGGTATCGGCTTTGTCTGCTGGTGGCCTCTCGACTGCCAATTGCTGACCGGCTGGATCGATACAGAAACGCGATTCTCGCCCGGCGATCTTCGTGCGATGACGCCGAGATTTTCACCCGAGAGCGTTGCAGCCAACATGAAGCTCATTGATCTGATAAAGGCGTGGGCCGCGCGTAAACAAGCAGCACCTGCGCAGATCGCACTCGCTTGGCTGATGGCGCAGAAACCGTGGATCGTGCCCATTCCCGGAACGACCGTAATGGCTCATATGATCGAGAACAGCGATTCAGGCAACGTGAAATTCACATCCGCAGAGATCGCCGAGTTGAACACCGCGGTCCGGGCCATCGACGTAAAAGGACAACGCCTGCCAAGCGGCGTGCTGGGTTTCTCAGGCGTCGAAGCGCCGCCGAAAAAATAGGAGGAGAACAATGCAAACGCGAAAATTAGGAAATTTGGAGGTTTCGGCTCTCGGTTTGGGATGTATGGGGATGAGCTTCGGTCTTGGTCCGGCGGCGGATAAAACTGAGATGATCTCGCTGATCCGGTCGGCGGTCGAGAAGGGCGTAATTTTTTTCGACACGGCGGAAGTTTATGGACCGTTCGCGAATGAAAAATTGGTCGGCGAAGCTCTCGCTCCGGTGCGTGAAAAAGTTGTGATCGCCACAAAATTCGGCTTCAACATAGATACCGACGGAACTCAGCATTCGGACCCTCCGCTCAATAGTCGACCCGAGCATATCAAGCAGGCCGTCGAAGGATCGTTGAAAAGATTGCAGACCGATCACATCGACCTGCTCTATCAACACCGCGTAGATCCCAATGTCCCGATCGAGGACGTAGCGGGTGCGGTCAAAGATTTGATTCAAGCAGGAAAAGTCAAACATTTCGGGCTTTCCGAAGCCGGAGTCGAAACGATTCGCAAGGCACACGCCGTTCAGCCCGTAACGGCCCTGCAAAGCGAATATTCGTTGTGGTGGCGTGAGCCGGAAGCCGAAATTTTGCCGACGCTCGAAGAATTGGGCATCGGCTTTGTGCCGTTCAGCCCGCTTGGAAAAGGTTTTCTCACGGGAAAGATCGATGCAAACACGGCGTTCGACAGTACGGATTTCCGCAATTCCGTGCCGCGTTTTTCCGAAGAAAACCGCAAGGCTAATCAGGCATTGGTCGATCTGATCGCAAAGTTTGCCGCCGAAAAAAATGCGACCTCGGCACAGATCGCACTCGCTTGGGTGCTGGCTCAAAAATCCTGGATCGTGCCGATTCCCGGAACCACAAAGCTGCATCGCCTCGAAGAAAATCTCGGCGCGGCCGATGTCGAATTGTCGGCCGAAGATCTGCACGAACTAGACCGACGGACGTCTCAGGTCAAGGTCATGGGAGCAAGATACGGCGAAGGTTCACAAAGGTTGGTGAATCGGTGAAAACGGGCGAAAGTTGCTTTGGGGATACCAGTCAAAACACTTTGCAATCGAAATTGAACTTGATAAGAAATTTGGTAGTCGCCCGATCGGACAGTTCGGGCATCCACCACTATCGAAAACAACTCAACTTTTAGTGCATGTCATGATTAGTACATATAAATGCAAAGCATTTTCATCGAGTACGTTATTCTGATCCTGATCATTCTCGGTCTGGTCATGCTTGCGGACAAGCTGCAGATAGCCTATCCGATCGTGCTGGTAATTGGCGGGTTAGCGATCAGTTTTCTGGGCGACTTTTCCAACATCAGCATCGACCCTGACCTAGTATTCCTGATTCTGCTTCCTCCGCTTCTCTACGAAGCGGCGTGGCAGGTTTCGTGGAAGGAGTTCTGGAAATGGCGGCGGGCGATCGTTGGCTTTGCTTTTCCGATAGTACTCATCAACGCATTCGTCATTGCCCTATTCTCAAGCTGGTTGATCCCCGGATTTACACTCGCCCTTGGTTTCCTTCTTGGCGGCATCATCTCACCGCCGGACGCAGTCGCGGCCACGACGATAATGCGACGGGTCGAGGTCCCGAAAGTGATAGTTACCATTGCCGAAGGCGAAAGCCTTCTGAATGATGCTTCATCGCTGATCATATTTCGATTCGCATTAGCGGCAATAATTACAGGGCAATTCTACGTTTCGGATGCCGCGACAAATTTCATTCTTGTCGTGGTATTCGGCGTTCTGATCGGCTTGGCGGTCGGCGTGATCTTTTATTTGATCCATCGATTTCTGCCGGTCACCACTAGCATAGAGATCGTGTTATCGCTTGTTACGCCGTATTGCATGTATTATGCCGCCGAAAACTTTCATTACTCGGGCGTTCTAGCGGTCGTCAGCGGCGGACTTTTTCTTTCGAGCAAGCGCGCTAAGATGCTCAGTTACCGAACACGCATCGAGGCCGTCAACGTATGGAATAGTTTCATATTCGTTCTGAACGGGATCATCTTTCTCATTATCGGACTTCAATTGCCGAGCGTTGTCAGTCAGCTTGGCGAGATAGGATTGGCAACCGCGATCTGGTATGGCCTTCTCATCTCGCTCGTGCTGATTGTCACTCGCATGGCTTGTACACTTGGAACATCTGCATTCACGGTTTTTATGAGCCGCTTCGTCACGGTATCCGATGCTCACCCGGGTTGGAAGAATCCGGTAATTACGGGTTGGGCCGGAATGCGGGGTGTCGTTTCGCTTGGGATGGCCCTTTCGATCCCGCTGCTCATCAACGACAGCCAGCCGTTTCCGTTTCGGAACCTGATCTTGTTCGTTACATTTGTGGTGATCCTGATGACGCTTGTTTTCCAGGGACTTACTTTGCCATGGGTGATCAGAAACATCGGTCCGGAAGATAAGTTCACTCGAATACCGGAGGAAGACCAGGAAATGATCATACAAAAAAAGATCGCTCTGGCCTCGACCGAACTGCTCCGCGACAAATATTCCGAGGAACTCGAAAACAACCCCTACGTCAGGAACCTTTATGAACGTCTTGAACTGGATGCAGAACATTTTACGGGCCTGCTTGCGGAACCAGCCGCTGACCAGGTGAACGAGGCCGAAGCATTAAAACCGATCTACCTGGATATGCTGGCGAAACAGCGGCAGCGGTTGAATGAGCTGAATCGACTCGAAGAATTTAATGAAGACCTTATCCGAAAACACATCGCGCTGATAGACGTGGAGGAACTCAAGGTCCGGGAAATGAAATTCTCGAGAACTGAGTTGCCAACCTAATTTCATTAGGTGTACTGATAACATCTTTCAGTCCGCGAGGTGCTGTCGCGGGAAGGCCGACAGGACCGCGAAATTTTCAAGAAAGACAAAATCAAGCAAGGGGTGCTCAGGGCTGCCGGCTGGCAGTTGAAAGATTCGAAACGCGAACTGACGGGCCCGCGAAAGAATTTCGACGCCGAGTCATGGGAGTCTTACGGTGACGGTGCTTATTTGCTGGCTGGCTCCGAGGTTATAAAATTGAAGTTGTAGCCTTGATTGTTCAGGCCCTGCTGAAGTCTTATAGCGCACATCGAGTCGGTCACGCTTTTTTGAGAAGATACATGTACATCATTCAACGAACCTTCCTGGTGTTTATCCTCGCCATTTCGATGGGGTCAGTTTTGCGGATCGAGGCGCAATCCGTCGACGGCCAACGGATCAAATACACGCTCAACGACAATTGGCGGTTTTCAGCCGAGAACCGAGATGGGTCTGAACGTTTCGGTGTTGATGTCTCGGACTGGTCACGGATCGATCTCCCGCACAACTGGAATACGAAAGACGCCTTTGACGATGAGCCGGGTTATCGGCGTGGTTCGAGTTGGTACAGGAAAGAATTGCAGATCGATCCCGGCCTCAAGAACAAACGGATCTTTTTGTACTTCGAAGGTGCCAATCAGGTCGCGGACGTTTACATCAACGAGAGACGCGTTGGTCAGCACATTGGAGGCTACTCTGCGTTCACTTTCGACGTGACCGAGTTCGCAAGATTTGACCGGCCGAATATCCTTGCGGTCAAGGTGGACAATACCTTCAACGAGGACATCCCGCCGCTGACCGCCGACTTTACATTCTGGGGCGGTATCTACCGTGACGTTTGGTTGATCGCAGCCGACACGGTGCATGTAAAAGTCACCGATCTTGCATCGCCCGGTGTTTTTATTACGACGCCCGATCTCTCGGAAAACAGCGGAACGGTCAAGATCCGTGGGACGATCGTAAACTCCGGCAAAGCTGCAGAACGGATTACCGTAGTGAACTCAGTTGTCGATGCGGCCGGTAAGGAAGTGGCCTCAGTATCGACAAGCCTCGAGATAGCTGGTGGCTCGGAAGCGCAATTCGACCAGACGACAAAGTCGATCGCAAAGCCGAGATTATGGTCGCCCGAAGACCCGTATCTTTACAGCGTGCGGACAAGTGTCGTCAGGAACGGGAGAGTCGCCGACGAGATCACGGAGCCGCTCGGGTTCCGATGGTTCTCTTTCGATCCGCAGAAAGGGTTCTCGCTGAACGGAAAACCTGTGAAACTGCGCGGGACCAACCGCCATCAGGACCATGCCGGACTTGGCAACGCGCTACCGGACGAACTTCATGTTCGAGATATGGAACTGATGAAGAGCACGGGCTACAATTTTGTTCGCCTCGCGCATTACCCGCAAGATCCTGCGATTCTGAACGCAGCCGACCGTCTAGGGTTGATGCTCTGGGAAGAAACACCGATAGTCAACTACATCACGATCTCGAAAGCGTTCAACGACAACAGCGCGAACATGGTCCGCGAGATGGTCCGCCAGCACCGTAATCACCCGTCGGTGATCATGTGGGGCTATATGAACGAGATCTTTCTTCGCGTTCCCAGGGAACACGAGGTGAATTCTAGGAAGGAGTCGGTCGTTCTCGCCAAAGAACTAAATCGAATAGCGAAGTCGGAGGATCCCACGCGCCCGACGACGATAGCCTTTCACGGCAGCGAAGTTTATAACACCGAGGGTCTGGGCGATGTCGCGGACATCACCGGGTGGAATCTCTACAATGGATGGTACAGCCACACGTTCGAGGACTTCGGAAAATTTATAGACGAACAGCACAAACGTTATCCGAACCGTATTTTGTTCATCAGCGAATACGGTGCGAATAGCGATCTCCGCCTGCACTCGTCGGCCCCGCGGCAGTTCGACTCAACGACCGAATACCAGCGGATGTTCCACGAATCGTATCTCGAACAGATGAAGGCACGGCAGTATTTGGCGGGCTGGACGATCTGGAATGAATTCGATTTCGGGGCCGAACAACGAGGCGAGAACATGCCCCACGTCAACAATAAGGGTATGTTCACCTACGACCGCAGGCCCAAGGACGTTCACTACTTCTACAAGGCGAATTATTCAAGTGAGCCGGTCGTGCACATCGCCACGCGCGATTGGGACCGTCGCGCCGGTGCGGATTTCATCCCGCACAAGATCGCTGTCTACTCAAATCTCGCTGATGTTGAGCTCTTTCTGAATGGCGTTTCGCTCGGCAGGAAGACACCGAACTCGATCTCGAAAGCGACTTGGGACGTTACGCTCCGCGAAGGAAAGAATGTGCTTTCCGCACAGGGAAGGCGGGGAAGCGAACTTGTAGCGGACACTGCCGACGTAGATTTCAAACTCATCACCGTCCGATCGTACGAGATAGCGATCAATGCCGGTTCGAATGTTCAGTACCTCGACGAAACGGGGGCCATCTGGCTGGAGGACACTGCCTACAAGCCGGGCAGTTTCGGATACGTCGCAGGCGAATCGGTCGAGGTTTACGCCCACCGGGATGACAGGAATGTACTCGGCACCGTAGACGATCCGCTTTTTCAGACCAGACGCGAGGGATCTGGATCGTACCGTTTCGACGTGCCGCCTGGATCTTACGAGATCGAACTAAGGTTCGCCGAAACCAAGGCTGAAAAACCGGGTGAGCGAGTTTTCGACGTGAAGATAAACGGGCAGACAATGCTTCGGGGCCTCGATCTCGTTAAATCCGTCGGGCGCCACACTGCATTAACACAACGATTTGCCGTGCGTACCGAAAATGGAATTCTCATCGAGCTATCAGGGACTCAAGGTAAGCCGCTTCTGTGCGCCGTTCGAATCGTGCGTCGGTAGGTTCTGGACCGTCCTCCTGAAATGTCGATCGACGACCTTGTCTCGGCGGCCCTTGAAGCGTAATCTCCTGAAGCGATCTGATCTGCGTTCTCAGTCCAAATGACCGCTGATCTGTACGCGAACAGAAGGCTCACACACGAGACAAACTAACAGGTGAAATTTTGGTTTGTATTCATTCCGAAAAGTACACAGTTTGGCACACCCAATTCCTTGGTAAAGAATTCATCGCACCGATCGACGTGAGAAGCGGCCTCCATACCGAAACCGGTCCGCCTGGTTTCTCGCTATCGCTTTTGGACGAGCTTGTGTCGGCGCGGTTTGGGCGACTCAAAAGACAGTGCGCTTTTGCACTTTGCCCTTGGTCGCGAGCGTGAAGCGTGGTTCGATAGGGCCGCCTTCAGTGATCCTGGCAGCTACATATTCGCCCAACGCGGGGCCGTGCTTGAAGCCGTGCCCTGAGCCTCCGCCCACCAGCCAAACGTTTTCGAGATCGGGATGGCGATCGATCAGGAAATCGCCGTTTGACGTGTTCTCGTACTGGCAAACGCGCGATTCAACCACCGGTGCATCTTTCAACCCCGGAAAGCGACGAGCCAGGTATTTCCGCACGGCAGCCAGGCTTGCTGGCGTTACTTCGCGCTTGCCCGTATCAGGATCAAACGCCGGACCGTGACGGTCGAGCGCGACCTTAAAGCCGCGGTTCTCGAGATCGGGTATGCCGTAGATCTCATCGCCGAAATCGGCCCAAACGGGAAGAGCCGGCGGTGCGAATCTGCGGTCGCCGGGCTTCGCGCCGAAGTAGAAAACTTCCTGCCGAGTGGGATGGATCCGGCCTTTGAGCAATTCGGGAAAGATCTTGGGCAACCATGGCCCGCAAGCAAAGACAAAGCTGCCGGCACTGACCGCAGCACCATCGCTCGTGGTGACGGCCGACAACCGGCCTTTGCCTGTGGGCTTCACGACAGCTTCGGGCAAGTAATCCACTCCGTTCTTGACGGCTTCCTGCACGACGGTTTGCACAGCCCGGCGGGCCATCAAAGCGCCGCTTTCCGGTTCGAGGATGCCCCACGTGATGGGGCCAAAATCGATCTGGGGATAACGCTTGTCCAGGTCCGACCGAGAGAGTTTCTCAAAGGGAATGCGGAGTTTCTTTAATGTCTGCAGGCTGTTTACGCTGTAAGGATCCTGATCGCGGGCCATCCACAGCACGCCTGTGCGATGAAAGATCTGCTGTCCCACACGCTGCGAGAAATCCTTCCACAGTGTGAGTGAACGCATCGACCATCGTGCATAGATCTCGTCCGCTCCGTAACCCATGCGGATTACACGCGATTCTCCGCCTGAGCTGGCGCGACTGTTCGCCGCGCCGTACGCGTCGAGGATTATCACCTTCTTCCCGGACTGCTGCAGTTGATAGGCGATCCATGAGCCGAACACTCCGGCGCCGATGACGGCCACGTCGTATGTCTCTTTTGCATTTTGCACAGGTGCTTTACCGAAAGCCGGAGCGAGCGCGGCGCCGGCAGTAAGGGATTTCACAAAATCTCGTCGTCGAATTTTCATATCGTTATCGTTCGGTCCGATCATCGCCAGGCTCAGCGTCTCTTGCCCTGCTCGGAGGCAATAAACCAGTCCACGTGTTTTTCGAGGATCGAGAGCGGCATCGCGCCGCTTCCGAGCACGGCATTGTGGAACGCTCGCAGGTCAAACTGCTCGCCCAATTGTTCTTTCGCCTTCCGCCGCAATTCTTCGATCTTGTCCACGCCGATCCGATAACCCAGAGCCTGGCCGGGCAGATCGACCGAATAGCGTAAGGTCTCGGAATTGATCTCGGTCTCAGACTGGAAAGTATGCTGCTTCATATAGTTCCGGGCGCGCTCGAGCGGCCATCCGTAGTAGTTCATTCCGGTATCGACCACCAAACGCGTCGAGATGAACATATCGAAGATCGCCTTGCCGTACTTGTCATATGGGTCATCGAGCAGTCCTGCCTCAGCCGCCAGCCCGGCCGCATAATTCCCCCATCCTTCATTGAACGCTCCGGCCGACAGGAACTCGCGCCGCGCCGGAGGCAACGAGGTGTTCTCGTTCTGCAATGCGAGATGAAAGTGATGGCCGGGAATCAGTTCGTGATAGATCAACGGGCCGGCCATAACCAGAGACCGGTCCTGAAGCTGTGAGCCGTTGAAATAATAAAGGCCCGTCGGAATGTCCGGCGTCGGCGGTTGGTAAAAACCAAAGGTCATTGAGCCTTCGATAGCGGGGTTGAGTCGTTTTACTCCGTAGGGCGCTTTGGGTGTTTTCGAGAAATAGCGAGATATTAGCGGCTCCATGCGTCGGATGTAGCCCATATATCTTGCCTCGACCTCCGCCGGTGTCTTTGCGAGAAAGCGCGGGTCAGTGCGCAGCATCTGATGAAACTGCGCCTGTGTGCCTTTGAACCCGAGTTCGTCGCGGATCTCCTGCATCTGCCGGCTTAACTCCTCGACTCGCTTGAGGCCGATCGCGTGGACCTGTTCCGGCGTCAAATCGAGCGTTGTGTAGAGACGCAGCAGATGGCGATAGTAATCTTTCCCATTCGGGTATTGGCTGCAGCCGACCGTCTCAGGAGCGCGGCCGCGATAATCGCCCTGCAGAAAGGCGAGCAGACGGTCGAATGCGGGATCGATCCGCCCTTTGACGGCGGCTTGCAGTCTGGTTTTGAAATCGTCTCTCGAAGCCGCGGCCGGGCCTTCAAGCCGCGACGGTGCGACGCTGAAAAGCTTTTCGGAATTCGCGCGGTGAGCGCTGAAAAGCTCTACGACCGCGGGGATCTCCGGCTTTGGCAACCGGATACCCTTTGCCTCCTGGCCTTTGATCTTGGCGAGCATCTGGTCAAGGTACGCGGCATATTGGTCCACCAGCCCCAGATAGTTCGCAATATCATCCGCCGTTTTGAAACGGTGGCTGGCCAGGACCTGATGAATGAAATTAAGCGACGGGCCGACGACGTATGGGGTTACCGGGAACCCGTGCCAATAATATTTTTGGGCCTCGACAGTGTTTTGGGCCTGCCAACGAAGGATCTCCAGCGTGAGCGCGTCTTCGTGATCGAGGTTCTGTTTTGGGACAGCATCGATCTTTCTGATCAGCGAGCGGGCATAATCGGCATCTTTGCCGGCTTGTGCCAGAGAGAGATCAGGCAGTTTGTTGATCGGCAGCCCATATTTCGATCGAAGAAAGATGTTTTGATCAAGCGTATGGCGCCAGTCGGCATCTGCGATCTCCTTGATCTGGGCCTTGATCCGTGCCGTGTCCTGGGCCTGCACAACGCTCTGGCAAACGAGCGCGACGAATACGATCAGGAGATGGAAAAGGTTTTCTTTGCGGATGAATTTGATACTCTTCATGCTTTGCAGAAAGATGCTGTTTAGCGAGTGAAATCGCTCGGCAAAATTACCGATCTGCCTATGGCGCCGTGATCGGTTTTAGCGTCACCAGGCCGTCAGGAGGAGGCTCGGCTCGCAAGAGATGAGTAATGAAATAATCCCACGTTCGGCGGATCGTGTATGGATCGCCGCTACCGGCGTGGGTGCGGTTCGGCAAATAGACCAGATCGTAGGGCTTGTTCGCCTTGACGAGCGCCGCGACTAGTCGAAAGGCCTGGCTTGGCGGAACATTCTCGTCCAGATCACCATAAATGATCATCAATCGCCCCTTTAGATTGCCGGCCATCGCCGTGACGTCAAGTTTCTTCCAATTCACCGGGCGTTCGTCCGGTTTGGAGCGATAGTTCGAGCCGTCGGCATATTCCGCGGGTCCGACGAATGAGCTGAACCCCGAATAGAGGGCGCCATAGTCATAGACTCCTGCGCCTGAAACGGCCACGTCATAAAACTCAGGCCGGCTCAAGATGGCCTGTGCCGAGAACGTCCCGCCCCACGACCAACCGTAAACGCCGACACGTTCCAGGTCCATCTCCGGATGACGCGCGGCCAATTGCCGGATGGCCGCGATATGGTCATCGATCCCGACTTGGGTGAACTGGGGGTAGCCGGCGTCGCGGAAAGCCCTTGAACGGTTCGGTGTTCCGCGTCCGTCGACCGTAACCATAGCGAAACCCAGGCGGGCTAGGGCGATCGCATTCTTGTTGTCCGTGTACGCCTCGACGAAGTTGCGCGGAGTGACACTGAGCTGAGGCCCGCCGTAAGCCGCGTCGATTATCGGATGCTTGGGCCGGCCAATATCGCGGAGCGGGGCATAGTAGACGGCGTAGAGGTCGGTCTTGCCATCGGCGGCCTTCACCTTCTCGCGTACCGGCGGACGCCATCCCGAGGCAAAGAGCGCCGAAGCGTCGGCCCGTTCGACCTCCGCTATCTGGCGGCCATCCACTGTCGAGCGAAGCACCGTTACCGGCGGCGTGCTCACCGTCGAATATGTATCGAGAAACACGCCGACGTCGGGACGGATTCGGGGAACCGGAATGGGGCTTCGAGTGAGCAGCCGGAGGAACATGACTGGCGTCGGTTCAAACTGGTGGTCAGCGTCGGCGTCGGTCAGCAGCTTTGGTTCGCCGCCATCGAGTCGAGCTTTATACAGATGCCGGTAGTATGGGTCCCGGCCCGGCTCGCGGCCGCCGCCGGTGAAGTAGACCTCGCGACGGCTCTCGTCGACATTGAGAATGTCGACAACACCCCATTCGCCGGCCGTGATGGCGTTGCGCAGTGCTCCCGTCTGAGCGTCATAGCGGTAAAGATGCCCCCAACCCGAGCGCGCCGAATACCAGATCGCCTCGGCGCCATCGCCCAAGATCCGTACGTTGAACATGTTGTACTCGACCGTATTGGTTTCCACACGGGTCGGCGCCTTATCCTCGACAACTATCTTGGTCTTTCCCGTGGCTAGATCGACCCGCAGGAGCGCGACGGATCTCGACCCCGCCGTTCTTGCGATCAGGAATGCTTGCCCGCGTGCAACGCTCCAGCCGACGGGTTCGCTAGTCATCAACGAAGCGAGGTCATACGGCTCCGGCGGGACGATCAACGTCTGCCGTCCGGTGGACGGCTCGAAGACAAAAAACTGGGTATCGAGCTGCTCGCGGTCGCCGACGAATGGCGACCGGATCTCATGCAAAAAAGGACGGTTGGAGCCATCCTGCGGAACCCACTCAACGAACGGGTTGACCCTGACCTTGCGTTCGTCGCTAAGCGGCGCGATCAGGTAACGGCCATCGGGCGACCAAGTGGAACCGATCGGCGGCAGCGACATTCCGGATTTCCTCATCGGGATAGTGATAAGGAATGCCTCGGGCAATGTGGCGTAAGAGAAATTCCTTTCGCCGTCAGACGTTAGATGAGTTTCGCGACCGCTCGCAAGATCGCGGACAACAAGGTTATGATTTCGGACAAAAACCGCCCGTTTCCCGTCGGGTGAGGGCAGCATGCCGGGCTCGGCGGGCTTCGGATCAGTTGCCCCGCACGAGACCGCGACGAGATCGCACGTGACGACTTTGCGTCCAGCGATGCCGGTGAGCGTTTTCAGGTCGGCTGAAAGAGCGACACCGCCGAGACCGAGATTCATTGCCGTAGGCTTGGCCTCGGCGCCCAGTGCTCGAGCAAGTGCGGCTGCAACGGCGGCATGATCGAACAACGGAGTTCGCTTGCCCGTCTTGGGATCAACCCGGACATAGCTCGTTCCCTGAGTTTCATCTCGCTGATACCAGAAACTGCCGCTATTGCCTATCCAGTGCGGCTCGACGGACTGGTTCTTCACCGTGCCACGCAGGTTGGGCCCAAGCAGCGCCGAGGCTGCTGCATAGTCGGCTGCGGCGAAAGGGTGCGAAGGAGCTTGAGCCGGGAAAGGTCGGAGCTCGACCAATGTCAGCAGCACTGCAAAGAGAAACATTCCGAATCCTTGACTCATAGGCAATCCCGATAGAGAACGCGGCCTGCGCTCGCAAGATGCGGACCGGCCGGTCACACTCCCACTTGCTATTGGGGGGCTTCGCCGCGACGTCTTCTTCAGGACGCGGCGGCTAATGAGGTTTCTAAAACGTGAACCAACTTAATATGCCCGGGCAACCTGCGTCAAGGCGTTGAGACAACTGCCCAACGTCTGCTCATCCGAATGTGGCATAGTTTTCGATGAACCGCTTAAAAACGTTCGATCTTCTCTCCAACCTACGTTTGCCTGAAATGCGTCCGGCAAGATATCCGGCCTCTTCCAAGTCATTCATGAATCTCCAACGGTCAGAGGCGGCACGTTTCTGTTTTTGCCGAGATCTGGCGATAACTCGCCTGTTCGAGCCATGGATCTGTCACTATGCAATATAGACAAGGAGAAATATTTGACGCTCGTTGCGAAAAGGCGGAATTCTCTACAAAAACGGCATCCCAACAAAATGCTGAAACGCCCGTATTTACTGGAGCCGGTGAAGGGACTTGAACCCCCGACCTGATGATTACAAAATCGATTTGGGCATTTTTCACTGAGCGTCACCTACCGCTATCTAATTGCATTCATTATACTTAGCGATTTCATCAAAAACTCCATATCACCCCAAAACTGCACAGACTCCCTACATTTTTCACTACAGTGCGCGAATCATAAATTCTTTCCTCACCCGGTCGGGAGGAGTGATTCAGCATTGTCTGCGTCATGGAAAAGAGAGTCAGAACGGCCAACTGCGAATACAAGTTACGGCTGGCAAGCCTGGGTGTAGGCCAATCGCAACCTAGACCACGGCTGATCTAAAGTCCCAATCGTCACCGCGACGTTGATCACACGGCTTCGCAATAGGTACAGAAATCTCCTAGACGAATTGAGGCCAGCTTTAAGCTTTCGGATGCGGCCGGAGCTATATACTCGGTAAACAGCAAGTTTCGACCAATGAATTTCTGGCATCGTCCGCACGTCGTGGCCCAGTATTTTGTGTTGATCGTTCTACTGTACTGCCATTTAACAATAGCCCCCTGTTTGCGAGCGATCGCAATCTCCTCTTGCGTAAACTGATCAGGTCCGATGTGAGAACCCCGCCGATGATCACCCTCGATATACGGAACTTTCATTTTTGAACTGCAACCATAGCACCGCGATTCGATCAACTTCATCTCGATTGGCTCACGAAAGTGACCGCACCGATCACACCGCTTTCGGTCCGGACAAAGATCTATATGGTCCGCCTGAGCAACTTTGGCTATGACGTTAGTCAGCACGTCATCGGAATCGAGGTGAAGCTCGACAACTGCGATACTGTTTGAGCCAGTCAAGTTTTTAGGACAGAAAACTCTCTTCGTCTCCTTTTAGTTTTGTGTCTAGTAGCTGTAGCTGTGGGAATGTGGGAAAGCCGCTTTGGGCTTTTCCAAGCGATTGTGGGAACCGAGGGAAACCTGCTTTGAGGTTTTCCGCGATTTCCACATGAGCGGCATTTCCACGGCCTTCTTTCAGTTGTTTCTCGAACTTTGGGATCGTCATTCCGAGCGTCGTGTGCCGCCTGATGCGGTTGTAATAGCAATCGATGTAATCGAACGCCTCGGCTTTTGCTTCCTCGACCGAGTTGAAGATCTTTGTATCTAACTCCGTCTTGAATCTTGAGAAAAAGCTCTCTGCTTGTGCGTTGTCGTAGCAATTTCCTTTGCCCGACATCGACTGCCGCAGCCTGCCGCTTAGCAGTTTTCGAAAATCGTCCGAAGCGTATTGGCTTCCGCGATCGGTGTGAATGATCGCGTTCCTGTTTATAAGCCGTCGCCTCAGGCCCATCCGCAACGCCTCGCAGACCAGTTCCGCAGTCATCCTCGAACTCGCGTTCCAGCCCACGATCCGCTTTGTCCTCACATCCTGGAATGTCGCGAGATAACAAAAGGCTCCGCTTTTCATTCTCAGGTATGTGAAGTCGCCCACCATCGCCTCTCCGGCCTGAAGAGTCGCGTAGTCAATGTCTTTGAGCAAGTTCGGACTCGGCCTTCTTGTGCTCCTCGAATCCGTCGTCCGCGGCCTGTAACCTTGCGGTGCCTTTGCCAGCAAGCCTTCTTCCCGCATTATTCGTCGTGTCAAATATCGTCCCGCCCTGATCCCGTCTTCCTTCAACTCGTCCGACAGACGCTTCGACCCGTATGTCCGCTTGTGAAAGTAAAACTTGTCTTTCACCGCTGCACGGACCGACGCCTGTCTGTCCTCTGTTTCCGTCCGCCTCGATGCCCACGCGTAATATGCCGACCGGCTCACTCCCGCAACCTGCAGCAGCTGCCTCAGCGGATATTCCTCGCTCGTCCTTTCAATGAACTCGTACCGCCTTACCCGTCCCGCCACTACTCCCGGCCGAAGATCAGCGCGGCCTTTTTTAGGATCTCGCACTCCATCTCAAGCTCCATTATCCGCTTCCGCATCTCAAGCTTCTCAGCGTCAGCCTCGCCATCCGCCGTCGTCACCATCTTCTGCTTCCACCGATACAGCACGTTCTCGCTCACCCCGGTCTCCCGCGAGATCGCCGCCATCGACTGCCCCGATAAATACTTCCGGATCACTTCTTTCTTGAACGCCAGATCATACTTGCTTCTCATTTACTCATTCTAAAGAGATTTTCGTGTCCTGTTTTATTAGACCCTTCCAGTTCTTCCTGTAGAACTTTTTAGCCGCTTCTTCCGGGGAATGAGTTACGACGACTTCGATGACTGCGAGCACCCGACCATCGTCCGCCAACAATGCGACGTCAGGGCGACAGTTCCCGATCGAATATTCCGGCAGGACACGATGAGCCTTTTTGATTAGATTGCCGGAGTGTTCGCACAAACAATAGGCACACTTCCATGAAATCGGGAAGTCCCTCTGCTCGTAAATTCTCTGTCCTATCTCATCGACAAGCAATGATTTGAATTCGAAATGAAGAGCGGACTCAGGGCTACAGTTTGGTGTAAGTGATTTGTGGGCGAAATGCGGACGTTTGCTACCTCGTCCGGAACTTCCACTTTTCTTTAATACCAGCGGATCCTTACAATAGCCGCAAAAATAAGTCCAACCCTTTTCAGCATTCGCGGCATGAATCAATTCACCTGACTCAGTCCTGGCAACGCTGTAAAGTATTTGCTTCATTCCCTAAAGACTTCGATAGCCAACCCAATTAAACGTCAGCGACGCTATCCAGCATTTCCAAAGGGCAAAAGCTTGCAGAAGAGGTTGAGGAGCTTCATGGTCTCGATTGAACTCGGTGAGGTCGTAGCGATACGCGGATCGGCTACGACGATTGCTGTGCACTGGGCTCGTGAGATCGCGACGTTGAGTCGGTTCTGATTAAGGATGAATCCGATGCCCCTTGATCCGTACTCGCCGAAGCTTGAGCAAAGAGACAAAACGCAAATCGGTGCTTCTTGTCCCTGAAACTTATCAACGCTCCCGACTCGAGCTCCCGCAGGAAGGCGCCTTTCTAGAGCTCTTACCTGTGCGTTATAAGGTGCGATGAAAAGGAAGTCCAAAAGATCCAGAGGCTTTTGTAATCCGTCCTTATCGGTGTACTGTCGCCCGATCAGTTCGTTGTAGACTTCAAGGATCTGGTCGATCTCTTCCTCACTATCTTGGATATTCCCGTCGTGTTCGATCCCATGGAAGACGATTCCGGATCCGGCGCTGTTACCCTCCGTAACCTCTATAACTTGGTTCGAACAATCGGGGTGAGAATAAAGCCGTCCTTCGTAAACACTTTCCGAAATAAACTCGCAGACAGCCGGATGCATACGTCGAGATTCACCCAGGAAGATCCCGTAGTCGTCGGGAACGACGGAGTGAAACTCGATCGTGTCCTCGCTGCTGGTATCTATATCCTTCAACGCATACTGCAATGCGGACAGCCGTGCGTCGCCCGGATGCGAGCCTTGGATCGGCTGCTCAAGCTGCATCTGATCGCCGAGAAGGACAAGGTTCTTAGTACTGCGGGTCATTGCAACGACGTTCGCCAGTGGAACTTGGCCGGCTTCATCAACGAACAAGTAGTCGAGGTCGTGATCCCAATCTGCTCGCGAAAATAGCCACGCAGTTCCAGCGACGATTCCGTCGGTGTAGGTCTCGAAAGCTTCGCCTCCAGTCTTTCGATGAACAAAGTTGGAATGATCCCTAAAGACCTGTTCATCGTCGCTGTCGCCCTGTTTCACGCCGATCAGGGGTCGGCTCATATCCTTGAGCACCCGAGCACAGCCATTGACGAGATTCATTATCGCCTTGTGCCCATTCGAAGTGATGCCGATCTTCTTTCCTTTCGCGAGCAGATCCGCGATCATGTGCGACGCCGTGTAGGTCTTGCCCGTTCCCGGCGGCCCTTGAATGACCAAACAATCACCGTTCATTTCGCCCGCGACTCTGATGGCGAGATCGGTTGTTGATTCGCCTTCGTGTGCCGGCAGCGCCGCTGGAGCCTTACGATTCATCAGAGAATCGGCCGCGGCGTTTAGTCCGTTCTCTAGGTATGATTCCGCGACGTGCGCCAACGCATCAGGAATCGGATCCGGATTCACGTATTCGTCGGGCACGAGAGAACCATGGGAAGGGAACTCGCCGCCAAAGGCTTCAAGCAATTTCTTTCCTGCCTTTAGATGTGCGGAGCCGTTCGCTAGATCGAGTGAAAAGAGATTAAGTTTCGTGTTTTTGGCGTGAGAAAAAACAACCTGCTTCTTTTCGCCGGCTGACAGCTTGCATTCTTGAGCCGGGTCAAATCGGTATTCCTGAAGGAGCGACCTTTTCTCGGGAACCGGTTCGCCTACGGCCACAACATTGGCGATGCATCCGTTATCGTCTCGAAGGATATCGGACTCCGAGTCGCAACGGTCGAAGAACTTCCACCAAACCGGTTTGCCTTCCCGTCGATGAAAATCGACGAGGTCTGCCAGCACCAAAGAGGTGTCGTCATTCCTTTCTCGAAGCTGACGTGCGACCTCTAACCTCGCGGCAGTTCCTTCATCGGGCTCCTTGATGTCAGATTGCTCGGCTGACCGAAGTGCGGAAGGATCAGTTGATGGGGGAATACCGTTTTCAGCAGCCAACCGTCGCAGCCATCGAGCAAGCTCTGCCGTCGAGTCGCAGTCGTCCTTGTTGTAGTCGCGAATCTCCTTGAGTATCGGGCTGCTCTGCCATTCGCCCGACTCGCCACTCTCCATCCAACGTGCGTAGTGAACGACAGACCCGATCGACATCGTTACTTCACCGATACGGCCTTGAGTAAAGTAGATCTTCTCAACCTTCTTAAGCGAGTAGCTGTCCTCGCCAATCCTCAATCCCTGCCGCACGATCTTGTAAAGATCTACGAATACTTCGTGCCGCAGCAGCTCATCGACCTGGTCTTCACGCGTCGTATGAAAGTTGCTCAGGCGTCGCACCGCCGTGACCTCGTAGGGAGCGTAGTGATAGATGTGCATGCCCGGGTTCTTCAGCCAGCGGTCATACACCCAATCGATGAAGTTCTCGAATGCCTGCTTTTCACCCGCGCGGTCATGAGCCCAGAAATCCGTAAAATCATACTCGCCCGTTTCGGCGTTCACAGTCGTATTACCAAACAGGTATTCGAGTCCGCCGGGAATGAGCGGAAAGCCCTCCATATCGAAATAGACATCGCCCGTATTAACTTCTGGGATTGCGCCGAGACCGACCGGGCGACCGGTATCATCGATCGACGGAAGAATATCGAACTTCGCTGTTGCATTCTTATCGCCCCTTCGAAGCTCGCGCGTCTCTTTTTGCAGTCGCGCTTGATGAACCAGCTTCTCGAGTGTCGTGGCTGGCATCTTTGGAATTGAGGTGACCGTCGTTTCAGCGAGCTCAGTTAGCGTTCCGATGCCCGCCTCAGTAAGTTTCTTGATCTGACCGGTTGATATGCCGGCAACACGAACCAGATGATCTCTTTCATCGAGGTAGCGGTCTGCGTGCGTCTGCCATCTTCCGTGGTCCGCTCGCGGATCCGGAATGGGACGACGATCAAAGTTGCCATCAAAGGCATCTTGCATTTCAAGAAAACACTTTTTCAGATGGCGATAGTAGTGGATAAAATCCTCGGTCCTAAACTCAACGCGTTCAGATATCCCATTCGCGTCAGCACCGAGGATGAGCCCAAACTTCTCGGGGATCGATTCGCCCGTCATTTCAGAGAAAAGTTCTGAATAGGAGCAAAGCTGAATCGCGTAATATGGCTTCGGCGAGCGAGCAAGTTTCGTGTCCCAGATCTGATACCGACCAGTCAATTCGTCAAGGATGATGAAGTCGGCGTACCCGGCGAAATTCCCCGCCTCCAGCTTCGCCTGATAAATGATCGAATGGCGCCGCTTAATGATCTCGCGGACATCGACCACCGAGGCTCCATCTCGCGATATCTCACAAAGATCACCAACACTGCCGCGAAACTGTTCCAAGATATTTCGCTCATGAGCCTCACCCGTCTTCATGATCAATTCAGCATCCTCAGACGGCTTGTCCGGCACCATAGTGCCCGGATTCTCCTCGTGATATCGGTCCATCCAGGACGAAAACGGCGATTCAAGATAATTGCAAAGGTCCGTGGGCGAGTACGTTAATTGTCCGGAGATCTTTCTCATTTTGATCGATTGTTTCAGTTGAGCTAAGCAGAAAGGGTGAAGGTAGATGGACGACCTTGGGCAAAGGAACCAGATAGAAAATTCAAGCACGCGAGAACGTTTGCAATGAGAATCAAGTCAACTAGTCTTCTCTCTAATTCTCCGTCCTTTCGTACACATTGGACATCCATTCTTTCCAGCTTCCCAGTATTTGACGATCTCCTTTATCTGTTGCTGCCAGATCGTTCCGTCGTCTGGGCATTTGAACGTTCCAATCTTGTTTGAGCCAGTGGTCAGCCGTTCGTAAGAAAGTCCATCGACCTCATTCTGTTCAAAATCCCACACTTCGGCGATTTGACTCGGGTATCGATCTGCAAGCTTAAAGCTCTCACCTTTGGATCGTCCATGGCACGTCGGACATCCACTGGCTCCGTTTTTCCACGACTGACGAATCGCCACAATCTTCGCACTCCAACTATGGCCGCCTTTCTGACATCTGAACCAGGCTGCTTTTGATGAGCCCACTGTGATTTCGGAAGGGCTAAGTCCGAGTTTGTCATTCTGCTCGAAGTCCCAATAGCTGTTTACTTGCTCAGGGAACTCCTCAGAGATCTTGCTCGCCTTTCCCCATTCACCAATTCGTCTATCAATCGTTCCGTTGCATACTCGGCATCCGGCGTTTCCGACTGACCACTGCTGCTTTACCGTAGCGTGGATTCTCGCCTGCCACGTGTGCGAATCTTTTGGACATCGAAACCAAACACTTCGATTGCTGGCTAGCGTTAGCTTGTCTGGGTGTAAATCTTGACCTTGATTCTTCTCGAAGTCCCAGTACCGTTCAACAAACTCTGGGTAAACATCGGCAAGTTTTCCTTGTTTGACCGGCTTCCGAGTCTTTCCGGCGCATCTAGGGCACCCGGACGTTCCTGATCTCCACCAACTAACTACGATGTCGCAAGGTCTCTTCTTCCAGGAATGACCGTCCTTTGGACATCTCCACCAAATCTCGACCGACGCGCTTCGTGACGCAATCTGAGTCGGGTCGAGTCCAACATTCTTTTCGCGATCCCAAAGTTCGTCCACACGATCAGGGAATTGATTCGCAAGACTCTTTTCCAACTGCCTGAACTTAACGTCTTTTCGTTTGTCTATTTCACGTTGTCGCTCTGCTTCTTCGTGTTCCTCGAGGTATGCTGCGAAATTGGGTGTTACATTCAGAATCTGTCGTACCCGCTCCCGCGTTAGGCTATGGAGATCACCAATTTCCTGGTAAGTGAATCCGTTTCGGTAGAGAGCTAGAAAACGTTCGGCTCGATCTTCGAGCCTGCTCCGTCCGTCAACTCGGGCTGTGGTGAAGAAGCGTCGCTTTGCCTCGTTTTTTGTTTCGAGAGAAACGGTCTCGTCCAACGATTGCCTGCCGAGATCGGTCAGGCCGACTTCATCAGCAGAAACCAGAATCTTTCCCTCGGAGCTAAGGTGTGGGATCAATAGCTTGCCACCTCGAATATTAACCTTGTTTACCGGACCGTCTGCAAGAAATGCAAGAAAGAGCCGCTCGCGCTTGCTAACTTTGGGTTGATCGAAATCGCGCGAGATCAATCGTTGGAGCAGTTTGTCCAAGATAACTTCGTCATCGCTAGGAACGTCGTCGAAGATATGCCCAAAGTTAGCGGCAAATTCGCGCCCTTTTTGCGTGATAACAAGGGCTTCCGAATCTACCAGACCCATTAGACGTAGCCCGGTTGCGATTTTCTCCAAACGTCCTTCACGATCACTATCCAGAGATCTAGATGTGAGAACCTTTAGCAGCATCCGCTGTTTCTTCTGAATCTTCTTGAGAATCTTATCCGAGCCCATTTCCACTTCCTTTTGATCAAAAGTCGCAGCACTCTCCTTAAGTCCTGCGACATTCCCACTAGCCATCGCAACTAAGCCCCTCGACTGCATCTCGCAACTTGCCAACCTGAGATTGCAGTCCATCAGCCATTTTGCGAACTGACTCAAGCACCTTGTCACTATTGTTCCTGATAGTTTCTGTCCACTTGCGCATCTCGTCAAGACGCTTGGCCTCTTTCTCAATGGCAAGTATGGCGTCATCAATCGCTGCAAACTCCGCCGCCTCAGCATTGCGTTTCGTAGATTCGCGCACACACATTGCCTTCGCGAGGCTGAGTGCAGATTTTAGAATCACATCGCTCGACGGATCATTAGCGTCCCAGACAACGAAAACATCGTCACCGTAGCGACTTATCGACTCGAGGTTGGCGGGAGCCGCTTCTTTCGAGAACACGAATACACCAACTGCCGCACCGCGATTCATTCTCGCGGTCTCAAGTTCCTTCCGAGCTTTTGTCATGTCGTAGCTGGTTGACTCTTTAGCTTCGACGACATACTTCGCTCCAGCGGCTGCACAATCCGGGCCGAGTTCAACGACCGCATCACCTACTTTGCAATTCTTTATGAGACCGCACGTCGAGCCGACTGCCGTTGTGATATCGCTCGCACGATTGGCATCGAGGGTTACAAATTCCACGACCGCGGTCTCGAAATCATTGCCGTGTCGGGTTGAGCGGAGCGATTCTGCACGACGGGCCTTCATCGCCTCTAGGGCGGCAGCCACGTCGCTTTGAAACTTGGAATTCTTTTCGTTCTGAGCATCAAAAACCGTTAGCAGCTCTTCACGAAGCCGTGCGAGGCATGAGCCCGAATTGTCCAGGGAGAACTCGCTGGTGATCGTCCGTTGAGCAGCGTCGACGTTACGCATAAGGCGGCTCAGGGCGGAGTCCTCTTTATCGAGTGAGAATTCCGCGACAGCTTCGTTGATGCGACTTGAAAGGTCGCCCGTCAGCTTGCCGTTGTTCTCCGTCAGTTCAGCAACCATCCGCGACATTGAACCGCTTTTGTTGTCGAGAGAAAATTCAGACAGAATCCTTTCCGACTCAGCCTTCAACGCGTCTTCGGCCGACTGTCGAATAGTGTTCACGATGCTGCCGGTCTGTGTCGGGTCAAGCACGTTCATGATTGGGCTATTCGCTCCTACATGCGTTGCCAGAGCGGCCGCAAGTTCGGATCCCTCAGCACCAACCTGACGGCGAAGCAGTTGTTCGAGGTCGCCATCTTTCTGAATGAGCCGCTCAACACGCTGCTGAAAGCTGCCGCTGTTCGGGTCAAAGTACTCCTTCAGTACGAAGGTCATGCCGTCAGCAATCTTCTCTCGGTAGTTCTCAAGCGAGGATTCCATCTCACCAAGAATCCGTTCGCCTTCGCGTCGCACTGCGTCGGCATCGACCTGACCGCGAGCGTGTCGAAGTGAAAGCAATCCAACCGTCAATGCGTTTAGAGCATACTCGGTCCGTTCTCGGCCTGCTTTCTTTCCGCTGATTTCCCGGACCGACTCGGGGTCGGTCACGTCGAGCTCAAGATAGATACTCGAAGTCGTCTCTTCAAAGGCATCGATGAATGCCTCATCGATATCGTGGCCGCTGACGGCTGGTGCTGATGATGAATACATATCAATCTCCTCTAAAAACTATGCAAAGATGAAGTCCTGGTCACCGTAAATAACTCCAAGTAAGCTGTCTTCGATTCGTCGAAGGCGTTCGGCGTAGGTTGACGCAGTTGCTTCTGAGCGTTCAAAACGACCCCAGTCGTTCCAGTTCTCTTCCAATGCGAAACCAATCGCTTCTGCGTCGCGGCGGCCGATGATTTCTGTCAATTCACGAGTTCTCATAGTGTTTCTCCCTACTAAGATTTGTCCTTCCATATCTAAGCCGGATCGCAAATGCGTTTTGTTCATTTCTCGTCCAACTTTTCAAAACAACTGGCAATTTCTTGCCTCTCACCCCTAAGCCGGATCAGAAATGCGAATTGTTCACTTTTTCGAAGAATTAAATTTGGAGGAGAGAAAAGGCCCTCTTCAACTCGCTTGGGAACACGAGAAGAAGAAGGCCACTGAATTTGAAGGTTGGTTCGGTCTAGCTAATCGGTAGCGACATCGTCAGTGAGCCCAAGCTCTCGCAATGCCGATTTGGTCTCGTCGACCTTTTGAAGGGAGACACCTTCGTCGGGTGTCGCCTCAAACTTTACCGAAACCTTAAGGTTCGGACCGACGTGTTTCATCAAAACTTTTTGATAGAACAGAGACCACTTTTGCGAAGATAGTTCGCCGGACCAAAAGATCCGCTGAACGGTCTGCTTGAAAAGCGGCGGTGGTTCGGCACCGGGGTCGGAAGTTTGAGGCGTGGAAACCGGAGAGATTGGCGGAGCAGTCGTGATCGTTGCATCGATGGTCTCATTGCCCGAAGCAGGTGTCGGCGATTTCAGAGACTCTTCGTACTTCTCAGCGAGTTCTTTCTTTAGTATGTAGACATCGTCCGCGATCTCGACCTCGCCTGCCATCAAGCCTTGTTTGAACCGAAACGGCTCATATTTGTCGCCCGACTTGATCACGTACGCAAACTGGCCATTCGAGACGCCGTTAGCAATTGTTTGCTTTATGGAGTCGCCTGAGAGAAGTTTGGGAAAAAGAGGTGATGCGAAGAAGGCATCGCGGACGGACTTAACACTCCATTCGTCATAGACCGGTGACCAGTAACGAACAAGAAAATTCGGGCTGATCGATTCCTGCACGTCACCTTCATCCTTTAAGCGCTTGAGAATGCAACCCAAAAGTGAATCGTAACCGCTGGAGTTAACCAACCCTAGATCGATCACCCTCAGCGAGTTGTCCTTATCGAGCATCACAATGTGCTTGTAAGCTCGCCACACACTTTCCTTCAGATCGCGGCGGGCCTTTTCGATATTGACGCGCAGTTGGCCTCTTTGCGATTCCTCGATCTTGACGGTCGTATCGTCCTCGATCGCTTCCCAGGCGAGAACCTTCTTTGCGTCGCCCGAAAGTGTCGATCCAGAATCGGGGACAGCCCAAATAAGAGCGCTTTTGAAAGTCCGTGCTGATTGGCCGCTTTCGGCGATCATCTGGCTGATGCCGGACTTCGTCTGATCGCTCAGCGGCGATGAAGGATCGCCCACGACCAGCGTCAAAATGGGGCGGTCGGTGATCTGGTTACTCTTCTCGGGAAAATAAACGCGTTCGACGCCCGCACCTTTCTTGAAAACATCCATCACCTCTTGCCGGACCCGAGTTTCGACTTCTTTAGAGTCGATCGCCGCACGCTTATCCGAGAGGATCTTGTTAAGATTCGCGACGAGTCCGAAGCGATAGTTCGGGCCTTCGACGCTAAGGTAGTAGGCATTAGCTACGAGTTCCTCGAGAACGGTTTCGATATTCCCTATATCAAGCCCGGGTTCGCCAACAGCTGCGCGGATTTCCCCAATATTGGTGTATGCCTTTGACTGACCGCCGTTCGACTCAAAGAAGACGGTCGTAGCAACCTTCTGGTGAAGACGGCCTTTCCTGATAGCGTCATTTGCCGATTTATCAAGTTGAAACGCGTGCGAAGTCTCACCGCTTATATCGGCAAGAACAGCGGTTTCGAGACGGTCCTCCCCGAGCTGTTTGAAAACGACGTTCCTAAAGAAATCTGAATTGAGCGGAGCGGTTCCCAGACTGATCAGCGGATCTTTATGAGCACCTTCATAACCCTTCTTATACGCACTCGATACCCAAAGCGCCATCATCCGCAGTACGCCGCGGGTGCGTTGAAAGCTAGGCAATGCCTGCCATTTCCTTTCGAACACGGACAGAGTTACCGGATGAAAAGGATATGTGTCCGCGAATTCCTGTCTTATGTTCTCGGTGTTGAAGATCTTAGGCAGTTGGTCGCGGTGTTCCTCGAACCAGGCTCCAAAGTCCCGACAAGTGGCCTGTGCCTCTTTAGTAAGCAGGACCTTTCCGGATTGATCGAGAGCAGACGCATCCCATTCGAACAACCGACGACGGATGATCTCGAACATCTCGTTGTCGGTCGACATCTTTACCGGTTTTCCGAGGCGATCAAGAAGTTTGACGATACGATCATAGTCGGCCTGGTCCTCCGCGGTCATCTCAAGTTCCGATGCGGGAATCGAGACGGCAAGGACTACACCCTTCCTTCCTCTGGCTTCCTCCGAGAGATTTTGCAGGAACGTATAGAGCTGTGCGGAAAGGCCGCTTTTACGATGACGGGTGATGTAGTTCATCAGCTCGTCCATCAATATCAGACAGGGTTTCTCGGGCAAAAAGTCTCGGATAACATCGCCGCCCGGAGCCTGGCCGAGTTTGTCGTGCTTGGCAACGAGAGCAAATGCCTCCTCACCACCGAGCTGGAATGCGATCTCGCCCCAAGGTGTCTTTCTTAACGGAGTTCCATCCTCGCCGCCGCGTCCCTTTACAGAGTCGAACCCCAAACCGACGAATACGGCAGCGGCAGCCTCGGGAATCGAATCGATCTTTGCTTTGTCGAGAAGTTTTCTGACACCCTGCCAATCGTTCGCGGTGGAGCCGTTCTTCGCGAGGTGGTAGAGAAGCGTCAAGGCGTGCGTCTTGCCGCCACCAAATTGGGTGGCCATATTGAACACTGACGAGGTTTCCGTTGTCTCGCCGGCAAGCCTGCGGATCACTTCGGCCGCCAGCTCGGTCAGGTTCCTGGTCATGAACGTACGCTCAAAGAACTGCCGAGGATCGGTGTAATCCTTCTCGCCAATGCCGTGGCGGATCTGCTCAAGATTGACCGCGAATTCCGATGCGTCCAAAGGCTTTCCTTCACGAAGATCCTCGCGAGGCTTTACTACGTCAAACCAGGGTTTTAGTGCTGCCATAACTTATTACTTCTATCTGCGGCCCTCGATCCATTGGTCGGCCGTTTTCGCCATCCAGTCACCCATACGTTGGCGATCGTCACTCGTAACTTCGCTCAACAACCTATCGATGTACTCTCGCATTCTTTCGCGGTAGTCCGGATGTATTAGTGACGGGCGAAGTGCGAGGATGTCTTTTCCGAATCCGAGGAAGAACAATTCCTCCTCGAATGATACCGACGGGTCACCGTCGTAATGGTTCCACACCTCGTCATCGTTCTCGTCCAGGTCCATTCCGCCGCCGGAACGGCGAAAGTATTGTTCTCCATCGGCCGTCGTGTAACGGGTTATCTCGGTACCGCCGCCTTCCCAGTTCATAACGAACACAGGTTCAGCCAACGCACCTTTGATCTTGTCCTCAAGGCGTTCATTATCCTTCTTTAGGATCGACCTTAACATCTCGAGATCGTTCATATCAGAATCCAAGTCCCTTCTTACGTGCCAGCACGCCGTCAACCCAGCGTTTTTCTTCGCTGCCGGTTGGGTAGAGGGCTGAGAGGGCGTTGGCGAGACGCCAGAAGCGTTCGTCATTGCCGACGCCGTCGTCGACGAGGAATCTTTTTACTGCTTCGCTTCGGCCTGCACCGAACAGAAGCATCGTTTGATGGACTCGATCTAACGTCGTTTCGCCTGACTTCGGAGCACCGCCGACGCCGAAGACGGTCTCGTACTCGTCGTCCTCCATCTCGGTGAAGAGCTTTGCCTGTGCGTTGCTCTTCTTTTTCTTCTTGCCCTCTGTGGCGGACGCATTCTCATAGCCGAACAGGTCTCGTGCACGTTCGCCGACGGGCAGCAGGCGTGCTTTGTCGCCTTTTACCTCTACTATCGAATCAAGGTCTTCGAGATGTGCCCCGAGTCCCTGAGCGATCTTGCGAGCAGCGTCGTATTCAAGAACATAGCCAGATGTCTTCTTGCCGCTACCTGAACTGCTTTCCTCGTCATCATCTTCTGTTGTTTCCTCCGCGTCCTCAGCGGCCTCTGCGTTTGAACTCCCGCTAAACAATGTCCACAGCCACATAGCGGTCAGGCGGGCGTCCTCTTCAAACCCGGCGGTGTCGGCACCGGAGAAGATCATATTGAGAGCTTCTTTGGCGACGGTGGCCCAGACGTGTTCGAGATATTCGCGGAGCTTGACGACCTCGCCGCTCGGTTTTTCGACCAACGAATACCGCGAAAATATCTCAAGTGCCGGCCCGAGACACGCAAAGATCGCATCCGCACCGACAACGCCTTCCTTCGCCAACCTTGGCATCCATTCATGTATCCGCACCGGCAATTCACGCAGCACATCCCGCCAATCGCCGATCTCGGTCGTCAATTCGCCAGCAGCGTTTTCGCGCGGTCGGCAAACGATATGGATTGAAGATGCAAGGGCCGCAGAATCTTGCGCCCGAAGTCTTCCGGGACGTTCAGTGTCAATAGGCCACGAGCCGGTCACTGTCCAACCCGCATCGACCATCGCTTGCAGTTGGGCCTCCCAACCCGCCGTTGATTTATGAGCAAAGACCACACAACCTAGTCCATTTGGTTGAACCACGCGCCGAGACTCTGTCATAGCCTCGCCCATTATTTGTTCAAAGTAGCTTCGATCCTTACCTTTTACGGGATCTACAATGCATTCTTCTTGTTTTGGTGCTAAGAGTTTATCGTAACTTAATACTATGTTGCCTGGCAGAGTCCTTTTAAGCCAAACATAAAAGAAATCTGACAAATCAGAATAAGGTACCGCGTCATAATATGGCGGATCGGTACAAACTAACTTTACTGAATCGTCAGGAAGCGGATGACTTTGAGCGGGCGATTGAACCGACTGCCCGCAACTTGTAATCTTGGATTGAATAGAAATTGTTTCAGCAACATCTTCTACTATCCCTTTCCAGCCGCCGCCTGACGCCAGTGTAGGTGCTTCAACAAAGTCCCACATCATTGGCAGCGCTTGTCTGCCAAACGTATAACCAATGTTTTCGTTCTGGCTTATCCACCGACACAATGAAGAATCTCTGTCAGCCTGCTTGGAACATGATGTCGCCAATATGGTTTGAACTGCGTCGGCGAAATCTTGTTCGTGTTCTTTGGATAGTTCTTCGCCAGCTTCGCGGACAAGACGAGCAAGGGTTGTCAATGCCAGCGACTGCCGCGGCGTGAACAGATCGCCCCATTGCTTCATTCCATAACGCTGCACGCGGAAACCAAGCGTACCTTGTGGCGGAAGGGGTTCGTCGGGTACGAGCGACAAACGTCCGCTAGATTTCGATGCGTTTTCTTCTAACTTTTCCTTGGCTGTGCTGCAAACAATCAGGTCATTTTCATTCGGTAATCGGTAAAATCGCCCTTGCTCGTTTGATCGAGTCGTAACAACACAAAATAATCGCGCATCCGAAGCTCCGCCGCCTCTCGTGTTCATCTGCTGTCGAACACTTTCAACGTGCGTGGTGAAAGCACAAACAGGACAAGTTGCGCTTCCGCGTCTAACGGTTCCGTCACCAACTTTTGTTGCTTTCTGAACGATGTCAAACTCGACACGTTTTTCAGCCGCGTTCGGGATCATCTTTAATGCGACCGAGCGTTTTCCTTTCTTGGCAAGCCATAGCGAACGCATAAGCGGAACCTCAGCTCCACATCCCGGGCCTTCGCAGGTTATGGTTCGTGCCCAGAGATAGGCGATGGGCGTTGAACCGTCGGGATCTTTCGGATAGAATTCTGCGAGTTCCTTTTCAGCCTCCTTCTTTACCCACGCTCCCCATTTGCGGACCTCGTCGGCAAGGCGTTGGCCGTATTTGGGGATGTATTCGAGCACGACCTTGTTGAGCAGCACCGCGACCGGATTAAGATCCGACGCGAACGCATCGGCACCAACTCGCAAAGCCTCGAGCGGAATGGCCCCGCCGCCCGCGAAAGGATCGACCACCAGCGGCCTCGTCCCCGGCTCGCCGCCATTGGCGATATGAGCCGCACCGGTCAACGCACGGCTAATTTCGAGATAGTGTTCGTTTGTCGAATTATCCCAGTTGGCAAAATCCGCGATAAAATCGAGCAGCAGCCCGCGAAGATAGACATTATCCTCGTAGAGCTTCGCGTCCTTGTTCGCCTTTTCAAACGCCTCAAAGCTCTCGCTGCTCATCAGCGTCCGATGTTCCTTACCCCACGACCGCATCCGATCTCGCGCCGCCGTGCGAAAGCTCTCAGGACACTTCTCATCCGCCGGATCGAACCACAGCGAAGCACATATCACCGCCCGGCAAGCCGCCAACGGCCGCCTTGCCCACCATATATGCAGCGTCGATATATGCCCATGCCGAATACTCTTCTCCCGGCGCGCATGCGCCGAGATTCGTTTGATCGGAAGATCTACTTCTATAAGTCGTTTGGGATATTGATTCATTTACTTCATTGTTCAGCCCTATCGCACGATCGTCTTTGCCGATACCTCGCGGTGTATCTGCCCGAAGATCCGAAGAATTCTGAGGAGCGGTCCGTTCATTGCCAGATCAGACCAGTAGCCAGTGTGTCCGTCAAAGTACCCCGGACCGCCGATTGTTTGGCCGCTCTTGTGCAGGTAATAAGTCAACAGCATTCGCAACGTAGGTAGATCAGCTTCGGTCAGTTCGTCGGGGTTCTCACGATAGTACGAACCCATCGTCCCGATCGCTCCTTCGTCGATCGCCACGAACACTCCCAAGGCCTCAAGGTTCGCAAACATCTTCTTGACCGTGGCTTCGAGCATCCCGGTCCGCGGATCATAACTTTCGTCTTTTCTGTTCTCTCGCTCTTGCCTCACTTCGGCTCTCAACGTGTCATGCCAATCAGCGACAGCCCGAACCTGACTCAGGCTCATCGGAGTTCCACTCTCAGGTCCGTCCGGCGTCGGGGAATTCTCAGCAATTCCGGCGATCGTCCTTAGTGCGTCGACCGCGCCTGGGGTGTTGATCCGGCTGAAGCCGAACGCGAAGTTGCCTTGGTCTTGCTTCAATTGCGTGAACCACTCGCCCTGCTCGATCTCGATGAACGGATCAAAGTTTTCTCCTTCGACACCAATGATCGCGTGTTTGAAACCATCTTCTTCCCCGGAAGCAAACTCATCGATATAGAACCATTTGGCGAGAAAGTACTTTCGCGGGTTACCTTCGCCCGTGATCAGCCATACGCGGTCGCCTATCTTGGCGGACCCGACCGGCCGATTCGTCACAACCCCAAAGTCATCACTCGGCTCCAGCGGCCCCATCGCATCCGGATTGTGGTACACGATGAAATCTTGAATGTCAGTGTCCTCCGTCGGAAGGATCTCGCTCAGGTCGTCAATGTCCCAAGCGTAGACAGCGTTAGGGGTGTCAAGCAATTCTTCATCAGCCGCCACGGATTCGATCTTATCAACCATTTCCAGCCTCTCAAGAGCCGCCGTTACCTCCGGCCGCATCACGCACTGCATCTCAAGGCCAAACTCGCCGCGATCGATGAATTCGCCGAGCCCAAGCACCCAATAGGTATTCTCGCTCTTAGTTGATTTGGGAGCCGGATAACCAATGGCCTTATAGAGTTTCTTCGCCAAGCCGCCGTATTGAATGTTCGCGATCTTGTAATCGTCGTAGCCTGTGGCCTTAGCCAACTCTCGCATCGTGACCGCACGTCCGCCGGATTGATAGTTCACCTGAAGCATCTTCAATTGCTGTGGCGTGATCTTGTCCCGGATCCGATCAAACCCGGCCATTAACTCCTCAACCGTCGGCCAGATATTTTCGTCGGCGTCTTCCGGCATGCGAATCTCAAACCCCTCCGCATCTTCGTCGTCCCATACAAACTTGCTTTTCGTCGAACTTGAAGAAGGTTCCATTTCAGTCGCGAGTTCCTGCATCCGTTCAAGTATCGAGACCAAATGGCCATTAGCCGCCAGCCACTCCCAGTGAACATGATCATGATCCCAATAGTCTTGACGCCAATGGACAACAAGCAGCTTTCGCAAAGTTTCGAGATCGATACTTGCGACCGCCTCATGGTCCTCCGTAAGGCGGTGAGCCTCCTCCATCCACGCCATGTAGTCGAAAGCGTACATGAACTGGCGAGAGTGGAATTCTTTTACTACCTTTCGAACCAGCGAACTAAACTCTGGTGAATACTGGTAGTCTTTAGCGTCTCGATCGTTCTTCCGGCGATCGAGCGCGTCCCTAAGCTCAGGTAAGTAGGAAGCAACGGCTTCGAGATCCTCGCGGTTGAGAAACGCCGGCTCGTTATCCGCTCTCGGAGGTTTCGTTTCTGTTCGATCGTCGTCATCATGATCATCGCTCTCGACTTGCACTCGCTTCTTGTAGGTTCTGCCTTGATCGGTGATCTTTAAGGACGACTCGTTCAAGAGATCGAAGCCGCCGGCTTGCTTTGCCCAGTTGCAGTAAGTTGTCCCGTTGAATCGGATATAGATCCAGTCCGACCGCTCGGGATCTGCGTATGCCTCGGCTCGCTCACCATCAAACTCAAGGATGACTGGCGTGACCCGCGAACACCAGTTTGCCATGCGGTCATCCTTGGCCCGCTGTATGTAGTACTCCCGCCCTGATGAATTCTCTACCTTCATTTCTCTAGTTACGAACTGGCTTCCTCGATCGCCTTCGCATCAACGTGATAGCGTTCGACTATCGTTAGGGGCTCCCACGCAAGCCGAGACGGATCGCGTACAATTTGAAGATCAGGACTGTCGCTGCCGGCGTCGAAGACCACATACAGCCAGTAATCGTGTTTTAGACGAACCGCAGTCTTGTACTCGTTCGTCGTAAGAGCGATCTCGCCAATAGTCGAGCGGCCCTTCACCTCGATGAATCGAACGTCCATTGCAGTCTGCGGATCTTCGGGATGCGGAAGTCGTGATACAAGATCGAATCCGCGGTTCTGCGTTTCAACTGATTCTACGACCCGCCCTTGAGCCTGTTCGTGGGCAATTACAAAGTCTACGGCACGACGCTCGATCTCTGCATCGCTAACCATCGCCGCGATGGCAGGCGTCTGCCGTTCGGGATGCGGCAACACCCAACAGCTGCCGACAAACGTAACATCGCCGATCGAACAATTTCGCTCCTGCTCGATCTCGGTCGTTCGTTGTTCGAGGCGTTTATTGAGGTCGTCCAACCGGTCTTCGACAGTCTTCAAATTCGCTTCCAATGGTTCCGACGAATCACCTCGCAACTGCTTGTCGAGAAGTTCCATGTGACGAACCTGCTGGCGGCCGATCAGTTCATTGAGGCTCGTCCGGATATGTTCGAGCACCATTCCGGACTGCCGCTCACGTTCCTTCTGCACCTCGGCGAGAAGGTCGTCCATCGCTTCACCGAGCAGGAACGCCTCGCTGTCATCCTTGCCGGGAAGAGAAGCATTTTCTACCTCGTCGGGAACGACTGCGCCTTTCTCACTCACCGCAAGATCGAGAAACAGCGTTGGCTCACGAAGCTCCTGAGAACCGGCCATGTCAGTTTTCACAACGAATAGTCTTTTGTGAACAACATCGCCAAGTCCGTCTTTGATCAGCGCCGTAAATACGTCGAGGCGGTAGGGCTCGCCACTGTTCAGGTCGTATAGGACACTGCCGAGTTGGAGGTCCTTCTTTACTTTTTCTTCGACATCCTCGCGAACGGCTTCGAATAGGGGATGACCGGGAGTTACCCACTCCGATGAGGAGTCTTTCTCCGCTTGTTCTCTCGAGAATACGATCTGTTTATACTCGCGGGTGAGCCTGCCAAACTTCGGCTCGAGTCGTTCACCGATCACTTGCAGCGGGCGGGGAAGGCGTCCGACACGGAACGTTTTCGCCTTTCCTGGAAGTTCTTTCGGTTGGACATTCGAGACGGGTGAAGCACCCAGGAAGAAATCCTCGATCACCTCAGGAACCAGGCGGCGTTCTTTGGCCTTTTCACGATCTTGCGTCAGTGCCGCGATATTTAGCTCTCGCTTGGCAAGGCCTTCAAGCGTTGACTCCGAGATCGCTTTGATCTTGTCCGCGTCAACCTGTTCCACGATGCGGTCAGTAATCACCGCTTCCGATTGATTGCGAGCATACATATCGCGGAACAATCTTTCGATCTCGTTCGGCTGCAGCAGTTCGCCCACAACGTCAAATACATGATCGCGTCCCAGCTCGGAGCTGATCTCTTCAAGTTTTGTGAGCAGCTTTTCCATTACCCGACCTTCACGCGTGTTCTCCGCGACAAAGTTCAGAATCAGGCAGTCTTTGGTCTGTCCGTAACGGTGGATACGTCCCATCCGTTGCTCAAGCCGCATCGGATTCCACGGCATATCGTAGTTGATCATGAAGGAACAGAATTGCAGGTTGATACCTTCGCCCGCTGCTTCGGTAGCCACCATGATCTGCGCGGATTCCTTGAACTCGCGCTCAGCGAAAATCCTTGTGCCGCGCTCTTCCGCATCACCAACTTTCATCGAACCCGAGATCTGCGTTACCGAGAGCCCCCATTCGCGAATCTTCGCGACGAGGTAATTCAGCGTGTCGGCATGTTCGGTAAAGATGAGCAGTTTATTCTTGGGATCGTTGAAAACCCCTTCCTTGGTGATCTCATCCTTAAGGCGCGCGAGTTTAGTTTCGATCTCACGGGCTTCTAATGCTTCAGCCAGGTTGATCAGTTCACCGAGATCTTGAATTTCTTCGCGTAGGTCGTCCGGGTCAAAGAACGCTACAAAGTCCTCAAGGTCGGCCATGATCCGCTGCTGTTCGTCGTCGGGGAGGTCTTCATAGTTTTCTGGAAGCTGCTTCCGTTTTTGTTCGTCGATGTATTTCTGAGGATCATCAAGAATAGCTTGGCGTTTGTCCTTCATCCTCTGCAGCGAACGCCGAAGCGCATAGATGCTGGACGCGAAACGACGTTGAAGCATAGCCATCGTGAATCCCATGATCCGTCCGCGTCGCTTGTCCTCGTCCTGAGCGGCTTTGATCGACTGATCTTCGACATACGATGTGAGTGCGTTGTAAAGGTCAGCCTCATCGCGATCAATCTGAAAAGCGATGGTATTCACGTTGCGTTTTGTGAACAGCTTCTTAGGCTTTCCAGTTTCCGCCTCCGGAAAAGTAACAAGCGCCTCTTTAGTTCGGCGAAGGTAAAACGGTGCTTCTTTTCGCTCCATCGCCTGCTTGAGGCTTTCAATGTCGCCATATACATCTTTGTCGAGAAGTTCCAAGAACTTACGGAAATTTGCCGCGTCACCCTTGTGCGGAGTTGCTGTCATCAACAACAAGTGATCGGACTTAGGAAACAACTCTTCGCCAAGCCTGTATGCGAGTGTTGTCTTGTCGTTACCGTATGCGCTCAGCTTGTGGGCCTCGTCAACGATGATCAGATCCCAGCCCTCGCTACGTAGAAGGCTTTCTCTTGCGTATTCCTGCGTCGAGACCCAACTTACAGAAGTGACAACCTGATCGAGGTCCTGGAAAGGGTTTAACCCATAATTAGCTCGTAGATCCGCGCCGCGGATGACTCGAAAGTCCTCCCGAAACTTATCCTTCATCTCACGCTGCCACTGAAATGAAAGCGCTGCCGGCGTGATTATTAGAACGCGTTTGATCAAGCCCCGAAGCTTCAGTTCCTTGATGAGCAGTCCGGCCATGATCGTCTTTCCGGCTCCCGGGTCATCGGCGAGCAAGAACCGGATGCGTGGAAGTTTAAGAAAGTAATCGTAAACGGCCTCAAGTTGGTGCGGCAGCGGATCGACCCTGGCCACGGATAGAGCGAAGAACGGATCATACTCGTAAGCTAGTTTCAGTCTGAGTGACTCAACTCCCAACTTGAACCGTAGTGGATTCCCATCAAATGTCGGAGTGTCGCTCGTGATTTCGAGCGTAGCTATCTGCTCGGCACTTAAGACCGGTTCGTGGACTTGGCCGCTATTGAGGCCCTTTCCAATGATCTTCAACTTCTCGGCGACTGGGTACGCCGTGATCACGCGAACCGGTTCATTGAAGAGTGAACCGACAAGTATGACGTTGGGTTTGATTAGATCCATAATTTGCTCGAAAGTTAGCGCCTCGACTGCAATGGCTTCGGGTTTGGCCTCAGGAGTCTCAAACTCAGCAAACCACTCGTCGATCTCTTTCTGTTCCGTCGGATTCGGTACCGCAGGAATCTCCATTGCCTCGGAGGCTTCTGCATCAAGCTCGCGAATTCTTCTAGACTCTTCACGCCTCTTCGCAGGTGCCTGATAGCCACCTTCAGTTGTTTTGTCGATCAAGGAAATAGTGTTTTTGTGTGCCGCGTGTTCCTCGGGAGAATCGAGCAGATGGCGATAGAGGCCAACTCGACCTGCTACCGGAAGCTCGTCAGTTAGAAGCTTTCGCTCCGTCGCGGGGTCAGAGGACCGCAGTTCCTCACGGCTGGAATTTGAGTAGGCGATCGGGCTCTGCGGATGCTTCCGGATCACTTCGTCAAGATTGAAGCGATCCTTGAGCTTGGCCATTAACTGTTCGATCCCCAGAGGCGGAGCCTTCTCGCCATAAAGGCGAAGGACCTCGTCGCTGAGCGAGGCTGCGAGCCGGTCGCGATCTTCGAGAGTTAGATCGCCCTCGCTGAGCAGTATTTGCTCAAGTTTACGCGACAGGCGACCTGCCCGATCTGCCCATTCATCGAATAAGCGAATATCTTTTGGATCCGATTCGCGCTGAGAGCTAATCGCCTCAATAAACTCTTGGATCGATAACAACTCATCATCGGGCAGTATTGCCATCAATCCGTTAGGCGAAAGGTCGGCATCTGCAATCAGTTTTCTATCGGCGAACCCCAGAATCTCGATCTTGGTTAAGTGCCGATCGACGACAGCTGCGAGATACAAGTCTGAAAGATATCCGACGATCATCGGTATGGTGGGAACATGGATAGCCCGTTCGTCGGATTCCGTGGCGGTCCTGATCTCGACGGTCCAACCGTTCACTGAAAAGTCATTTACATCGAGCAAGTCGGAATAATCTGTCTTCTCAGCCCGGCCGTCGGAACAGTCGATGCCATGCTCCCTTTCGAGATAATCGCGAAGGGTAAGGGTTACTGCCTGAGAAACGAGGAGTCTTTGTTTGGCCTTCTTGGTTGATGCCGAACGTGCGACCGCGGCGGCCTGTTCCAATACTTCTCGGGTGATTTTAAGTTGAATATTCGTACTCATTTTCGATATTACGTTTGTTGTCCATGCAGCTGATAGACTTTGACACAGGCTTCTCTGCACAACCCTTCAAGTTTTTCACGCCTTCGACGTGCACTTTGTCGGTTAATATTTCGCACCTCGGGATAAGTACCGGGGATGTATTCCGCCAGCTTTTCGTCAGTACCGCATTCAGGGTTTGTGACTTCAAGCCCAAGATATTGATCACGATCGTACTTCCACCAAACCCGATGCATAGCAATCGGTTTGTATCCTAGTTCAATTCTCTTATCGTGAAGCCCGGCAAGTGTCTCGTTTAGGCTCTTGGCAAGATCTTCGGTTAAGGCCACGAATTCCAAACCACGCTCAGGTTCGTATCCAGCGAACCTACTAGTAATCCCGCCAAAGTCAGATGTTTCTGCAGCGATATCATGATGTTCCAAGTCAAAGCTTTCGTGGTTGAACGTCAATCTTTCTCGTTGCCGGAAGTCGATCCATTTCTCGTTGATTCTCAGGCTTTTCAGAAGGGCTTGCTCGTCAAATCCAAGCAACTCTCCATCCTCAATTTCGCAATCTCTCGCCTCTCGTAGAGCGCGACCTTCCACTTCAAATTCGACTCCGGCCGAAACCATCGACCGAAGTCTCAAAGCAACGAAATCCTTGGTTTGCTCGGGCGTTCTTTTCAAAGGCCGCAATCCGTCAAAGTCGGTGGCTACTTGTTGCAACCCCCTTTCCGGGAACGCTAAACAGAACTCAACCAAACCGATCGTGCGCTCTACCTTCCGTCCCATAAGATCGACGATATAGTCGATCAATTCTTCTGAGTTATTCTTCGCAAGATGCCGATCTTCTTGGTCGACAAATCCGTTTACCGCGTTGAGCACCGCCTTTGCCACCGGCCCATCATAGGCACAGTCATCATCTGACCGCCCAAGTCTCGGGTAGCGAAGAGCAATAATTATCTCGTCAAGCAGATTCCGAGCCTGGTCTGAATGGCCTTGCGCTGCTGCCTTAAGAGCTTCTAGCCAAAGGGACATACAATGTCTACGATTCGGACGCTTTGAGGGCGATCCTGGGTGCGTGCAGCCCGAACTTGGTATGGACAACGCTAACCACGACCATCTCTGGGAACGTCGGGTCGTATCCAATCTCAACTTCGTTCGGGAACTTGTCGATTATAGCATTAAGTGCCTTTGTTTTGACCGTGTAACTGCCCGTTCGAGAAGCGCCCCTAGCTATCTTTGCCATTCGATTTGCCACAAATGCCTTATGCATCAGCGCATTGCGATTCTTCCGTGCGGTGTTCTCCAAAACATCCGAAAAACTTGGTTTCATTTCATCTCCTCTTCAACGGACATTGCCGCTTCATACCTATGCCGGATCGAGAAAACGGATTGTTCATTATTGGGATAAGAATATTCCGGACCGCAAAGAAGTGAGCGGATGCTGAGGGCATACTGAATGGCATTAATATCGCGTTTCAAAAAGAAAAAAAGCGGCGGGCAAGGTGTGAGATTCGGGTGGTTTGTCATCTGGATCGGAAATGAACCAGTTGCTGGCTTGGGTGTATGACGGGATAGGCGGGTTTTCGTCGGCGGTCAGAGCTGACGAGGCGTGTTTGCGGTGGCTCCCGCGTGTCAGAGTCTGACGGGCGGTTTGTAAACTTTGTAATTTCTCTAACGGCACGTTGTTTGCTTTAGTTGCGGTGAGAAGTCCTTCTGACGTGGGGGATCGGCTGACGCCGTGGAAGGAGCGAACGATGAGAGCTGACGAGAGAGAAAAACTCCTAAAGGAAATCGAGAAAACAGAGGATGTCGAGGCGACGCGATCGATGTACATTCGCGTAGGCAAAACTGCGCACAAGGCGATAACGGAATTGGCGGCGATCAGCGGTGTGAACAAGTCCGAGGTCGCTCGCAAACTCGTGACCCGCGGGCTCACCGGCAACGACATCGAGATCGCGAAAGAAAGTCACACGGTGAAGCTCGATTGGCTGGTTCGAGAAAGCAAACGCAGACGGAAAGATGATGATGATCTGAAGGCGTCGATCAACGCGATTCGTGAACGGATTGATTGGATCGAAAGTTCGGAGCTGGAAATTACAAAAATATTTCGAAAGTTATTGCTCGAAATCTACAGCGTCTTGCTTGCTGTTTTCTGGGCGGAACGACAATCGCTGTCGAAGCTGATCAAACTCGGAGCATCTTCGTTCGACGAGCTCCAGCACCCCGACGATAAAGCGTCTATGGATATGGCGAGTTTGCTTTCCTGTTCAGTAAAAGATCTGGATAATCTCGCCCGATTCCACAGCCTCAAGATCGGCCCAGCTTTCGGGGACGAAATTTATAACGGTACCAAGGTCGAAGCCATTCACAACGTTGTTGCCGATCAAAGAAAGAGGAGAGTTGAGGCGAAGAAATGAGAGTAATTGTAAGCGTTCAATCTCAAAGCAAAAGTACTCGCGGTTTGGTTCACTATATCGCGCATTCGAAGATCGATCCGACACGCGAATCCTTGGGAAGCAGAAACTTGTTCGATGACCGATCAGATCTCATCAATGTCGAGCAAGCGAACTTCTCGCTGAAGCCGGGAGTTTCGACAAACCGGCCGAGGAACGAAGATCTGATGCATCTCGTAGTTTCATTCCGGCCGGCGGATTATAAGAGACTCGGTGCTGATGAAAAAGAGCGACGAAAATCACTTCGTGAGATTACTCGTACGTCGATGCGAAATCTTGAGAAAACTGTCGGTGCGGAATCGCTCGACTGGGCGGCAGCGATCCACCGAAACACCGACAATCCGCACGTGCATATCGCGATCAGTAAGCACTTCCTCTTGCTCGAAAAGGGCAAGCACGAAATGCTCAAACGCATACCGACTTCGGCCTTGCCTCATTACGAATTAGTAGACCAGAAAAAGGTCTTCGTCCCGGGTGTTTTGATGGAAACAGCAGCGAAGAAAATGGACGAGATTATTGCTCGGAATCCGACGAGGGAACTGGTGAGATCTGAACACGAACGGGCTGCGGAGAAAGTGCCCGAGATGACACCGGCTCATCAGCCGATCGCGCAAGAAGCCCGGAATCCGAAACAACACATCCACGAGTCGATCCATATCAGATAGGCAGGTTTCGTGGAACAAAAATGCTCCACTTGGTACAAAAAAGCACCACACTGGAACAAAAATGCACCACGGCCTGTGCGTTTTCATTCACCTGCATACCCGCAATCAACAAATACCACTACGGCATATTCTTTGCCGTACAAAATCAATGGAGGTTTTACAATGAGCGAACATGTAATCGACAGATTTGCTTTCTCGATCGAGGAGCTCGCGATGCTTACCGCACTATCCGCACCGAAGATCCGCAAGGACATCCGCGAAGGCCGGCTCAAGAGCCTGAAAAAAGGGTCGCGACGTCTCATTCTCAAAGACGAAGCGATCCGCTACATCAACGAGGACGATTCCGACGAGCCAGAAGAAAAACAAGCGGAAGGCAGGTAGATAAGGGGAGATAGATAGGTCTTCGAGCCATGGCAATTTATAAACGCGGTGACGTTTGGTGGATGGACTTTCGGTTCGAAGGCAAGCACGTCCAAAAGTCCACCAAGCTAAAAAATAAAAGGGAGGCTGAAGCATTCGAGCGAGCCTATAGAACACAGCTCGCAAAAGGCGAGGTCGGACTAGAGAAGAAGCCCGAACTTCCCGGGTTCGATATTGCTATGGCGGAGTTCCTCGCGTTTGCAGAAGTGGAGCACCGAAGCAAATCGAATACTGTGCGTTCTTACAATGGGACGAGCCGAGCGCTGATTAGTTTCTTCAAGCGCACTCGCCTCGACAAGATCGATGCAGCCGCGGTAGAGAAGTTCAAGCAATGGCGAGGTTCTCAAAAGACCAAGCCACGGTCGGAGCCAAAGAAAAAGAAAGCAACCCGAAAATGGAAGGCTAAACCTTTGGCTCCGGCAACCATCAACCGCGAGCTCGCGTTGCTCAAAGTATTCTTCAACTACTTCATCCGCAAAGACATGTTGTGGGCGAATCCGGTGAGCCGTGTGAAGTTGCTGAAGGAGGACGGCGGGCATCTTCGTGTTGTTTCGTACGAGGAAGAGAGACAGTATCTTGCCGAGGCTTCGCAACCTTTGATCGACTTTGCGTCGGTGATGATCGATACGGGTATGCGTCCGGCCGAAGTAGCGGCGATCCAAAGGAAAGATCTGTTTTTCGATCAAGGTTATCTCTATGTTCCTGATGGAAAAACGAAGGCGGCAAAACGACGAATTCCACTAACAGCCCGCGCGACAGAAATTCTCAACCGAAGAGCGCAGGCTTCGAAGAATGGATATCTCTTTGCGACCGAAGAAACGAACGCTCCTATCACGACGCTAAAGACTGGACACGGAGCAACGATTCGACGCAGTGGCGTAGCTCACTTTCGCCTCTACGATCTACGGCACACGTTTGCGACTCGGTTCCTCGAATCCGGTGGTGATCTCGTCACGCTCCAGGCCTTACTTGGCCATTCGTCGATCCACATGGTCACTCGCTACGCCCATCCGACCGATGTGCACAAGTTCGACGCTATACGAAGAATGGAAGCAACATCGTTAAATGCTCGTACGAAATTATCTGAGGAGCATGAGCCTGGGACAGACGAAGGCGAATAAACGAGCCACCTTCTAGGTCTTCTCGGGAAAGAGATTGGGAAACCAGTGGCCGGCCGCGTGCGGCGGAAAGCCGAGGCGCAGAGGACTTCGATGCCAGTCGGAGGTCGGTATCAGCAGACCCTCATCGATCAGTGACTTTGCAACCGTCCGTGCACTCCGTTCACTCATTCCAACGATCTCGACAATCGTACTACGCGGGAGTTCGCCGATGATGGCCGCCTCGCGCAAGATCGCCGATGCTCGCGGGTGCATCGGTGAGGCCTTCGCTCCTTTCTCGTTAATTATCGAGCCTTCCGATCTCTTCGCTGCATAGCTGTCTATACGTGGCAAAAGGTCGCCGAGGGCGAGGACCGAAGACATATATTTGGTTTGATCGAGACAAACATCTAGAAAGAATTCACAGAACGCCGTCAACGTTCGATTCGATAGATTTCCTCGTCCATCGAGATCGTCTTCTCGTGGGAAGTCAGCCGCGTCCAGGTACTGCTTGTATTCGCGGTTTCTCCGGGCTAACCCGCGGCTAACATTCCAAAGTCCGTATCCCTCCAAACAAATGCGTCGAAAGAATGCGTCTGTAAAAAGACGAGCCACGCGTCCATTTCCATCGAGGAAAGGATGAATCCACATCAAACGATGATGGGCTGCTGCGATCGCAACTATCTTTCGTGTCCCGTGAAGCCGAGCAGGGTTGTAGAACTCGTCGAATCGCTGTAGGAATGCATCAATGGCCTCGTGAGCAGGCGGCAAATGTTTGCCGACCGCGACCGGTCGCCGACGAAACTCGCCAGCCTCAACCCACTCCTTCTTTCCGCCTTCACCTTCGACCCAGCGAAGGCTCTCTGGCATTTGAGTGTAAAACTCCCGATGGATCCAAAGTAGAAAATCGGTTCCTGAGATGTCGGCGTCGGGTTCCTTCCCTAGCCTAAGATCGATCCTTTTCTGGACATCAATGTGGATCAAACTTTCTATCTGTCGGTCTCGCTTTGCCGGGTCGTTTGAATAGTCTTGGTGCATCGCCCTTTCAACATCAAGGGGATGCGTATTGTTGCCTTCGATCAAATTGCTGTAATAGCTGTTAATGATCCGGAGCAAGTCGCGGACCCCATCTAACGTGACCGCGTGCAATTTGGTGGCGAGGCCGGCAGATACCTGGGCCAATTCAAAAGCAGCATTCTCGAGCTCGCCAGTATCGGCGGGCATCAATGGCTCAAACTGACTTATCTCCGTATAGAATTCAGGCATTCTTCCTCATTCGTTGCCGGTAACATTGCCAGTATGATATTCCTGTAAATACTAGCAATACAATAAGTGTATACCGATTCGGGCGTTGTGTAAAGATGAAAACGCTGCCGGTATCTTTGCCGGTATAATTTCCGATAGAAAGAGGTTTCGTTCGTAAATGAACAAGCGGGTTAGGGCGCAACTCGAAAGCAACGAGGTATCGATTCATATGTCGACCAGACTATTTGGGATTTCGTGCGGCCCAACACCCAGCAGACGATCAAATCATGACTCAGAGGGGCGTCGATCGGCCTCCACCCGCAAAAAGCCCTTTACAAGTTGAGCCGCAGCATCTTGTTCGCGTTTTCCTCTGTGTGATAGTTCAAGATAAACCTGCAAGGGAGAGGTAAAATATTGCTTACTTTTGGAATCCCACGATCGATCAAAATAAACGGGTTCGTCATTTGTCTCGATCAACGCAACATTTGGAAATCTATCAGTCTCCTCGAAATCGATTCCATTCAAAGCGACAACCATACTCTCGACGTATATCTGGAGCGGTTCACCAACCGTTGGAGAAACCACATATCGCTGCGGGTCGTGTATTGCATACCGTTGTTCATTTCTTTCGCAGTTGTTAGCGATCTTTCTCAGTGCTTTTTCGAGGCTTGCCGCTTTTCCGACGAGTTTATCCGTGACATTCGTACCTCGGTAGTTCGTCCTAAGCTTGCTAAGGAGCGTTTCGGAGTCGACCAGTTTGATCCCTTCACGTCGAGAGATGACGAAGTCGTTATCAAGTTCTTTGAGGACCTTGGAAACGGTTGCAAGCGTTATACCAGCACCACGTCTCTTGGCTTCGTCGAAGACCTCTCCAACACTTGAATACTCCGCGCGTGAAAGCAGCACGCGTCCAACTATTGAACTTGTCCCGCGATAGACATTCTTGATCGGCGAACTCGAAGGAAATCGGTTTGGATTTCCGACTCTTTCTACGAATAACCCACCAGGAACAATAAGCATTACATTTCCGGACAGGTCTATCCCGCTAATTTCTCGTGTGGCCAATTCCTTGAATTGCGGCCTGCTTAGATAGGGAGCCACGATCATCGGATACGATTCTTTTCCTGAAGTCTCCCGAAACATCTTCAGCTTCGAAACTGCTTCCACTACTAGTTTCGGTGTTGCAACAGTCATGATTTCTGATAAGAAGCGCCATGACTCATTCTCCCAGACAACCTCGACAAGCAAGTTAGGACTGTATCCAGACCGCCCTTTCTTATCAAATTTTTCAATGTTGATCTCGAGTGGGGAGATATCCAACTTCTTCAGCTCACGAATAATCTCATTCTCACTCAGGCGCTTCATGACTTTCCGAGAATATCATATTTTCTTACATAAGAAAATAGTCAGTTTCGGGAAAGTAAAATGAGGTCACTTTGGGGTGATACTGTTGCCGAGTTCTGCGTTAGGGTGCAGGGGGTCCCTACATTTTTCACTACAGTGGCTGATCGGCTGAGAAGCCAAATTCTGTAAGTTATTGAAAACATTGGAGCCGGTGAAGGGACTTGAACCCCCGACCTGATGATTACAAATCAACTGCTCTACCAGCTGAGCTACACCGGCTAAGGTGGTGCGGGTGTGGGGCCGCAATCGACGATACTAGCAGAGAGGCGGAATTTGGTGCAAGTTGATTTATTGTGCAGCGGTCGGGCCAGTTTGAAATTATTCTTTATGACCAGCTTTGCTCTAGCTGGGCAAGCCCAGGTAATGAATTTTCAAACTGACCCACTCTCGATCGCGCTGGCGGTGTGGTGTAGTGGGGCCGCCGGTAACAAGTGGTTCAAGGGTTGCGTGCCGAGGCGTTGTGTTCAGTGCGGTAAAGGATCGGCGGCGGCCAACAATGAAAAAACTTGTTGACCACAGATTGTCGGCAAGTATACAATTAGACTGTTCCGTCTCGCCAAGCCGTGTCGAGACTCTCAACCGTCCGCCCTTATCATCTGCAGATCCTCGATTCCCGCAGCAATGTTTCAGAAGGAGAATACTGTGAACCTTAACCTTTCATTTACTCGATCTTTAGCGGTAATGTTTGTCAGCGCCACATTCTTGGTGTCATTCGCCGGAGCGCAGCGGCCAGATCCGACACCGGTGAAGGTGATCGTAAACCCGGCGAAGCCGATACCCGTGGCGTCTGGAAACAATCTATATTGCGCCGGCTACGTTCAATCGTCGCCTATCGACACTTCAAACCAGATCGTCGGGGGCCTCGAGGAACAGGACCAGTTCATTTATGCGCAGGACGATGTTGTCTATGTCAACATGGGCGCGAGTAATGGCGTCAAGGCGGGCGATGTATTTGCGGTTGTCAGGCCAAAGGGCCAGGTAGAATCGCGATGGACCAGAAAGGATGACCTTGGGTTTCTGGTTCAGGAAGTCGGTACACTTGAAATAGTAAACGTCAATAGCGGTGTCTCGGCCGCGCGGATCAAGACGTCGTGCGACAATTTTCTTCTCGGCGATCTCGTCGTGCCCGCGTCCCAGCGGACGAGCCCCGTGCATCAGGCCAGAGGCCCTTTGGAACTATTCGCGGCCCCGTCGGGCAAGGCGACCGGCCGGTTGTTCATGGCCCGCGACGGGCAGGAAACGGTAAGCAGCGATCAGATCGTATACATCGATCTCGGGGCCGAGGACAATCTCCAGGTCGGCGATCGCTTGACAGTTTTTCGCCCGCTCGGCGAACGCAAGATCGAATTCGGCCCGAAAACCGAGACCCTGAGCGCCCGGGATGAGGGCTATCAAAGCGACACCTTCCGCGGGGGCAAATTCTCGAATCAGGCACCGAGGAAATCAGGTGATCGTGCCGGCGGCCGCATCGTCACCACCAAAGTCGCGAAAGAAGGCCGTCCGTCGATCAGAAAGATCGTCGGCGAGATGGTTGTGCTAAACGTGAAAGAAAAGACCGCAACCGCGGTGATCACACGTACTGTGCAGGAGATCCACACCGGCGATTGGGTTGAAGTTCAGTAAGCTTGATACAGGCAGTCTTAAGGCAGGATGCGAGCGTTGTTCGCGTCCTGCCTTTTTTTAATCGGCGCTCCGGGTGCGATCGACGCTGATTGAACTCAGGAAGCACTTTTGACAACCTGGTTTACACTTGCATTGAGGTCTCATCTGTGCAACAATATGTCACCACCGTTCGGCCGGTGGCAGCTACAGACAGGCTGCTCCTACGGAGCTGGTCGGGAATTCTTTTGGATTGATGCTACAGACGGGCCGCTCCTACGGAGCTGATCGGCAATTTTGGGATTAATGCTCCGTAGATAATGTCTTGAAAATCAAACGTGAAAAGCCAGATCTGGGTCAAATGGACGGTTTTGTTTTAAGACGCCAAAAGCTATGTGCAGCAGTTTTCTCATTGCTGCGCAAACGATTTGTTTC